>DYJT01000008.1 GCA_020722965.1 Brachyspira murdochii
AGGGTTCTAATTTTTGGTTTACAATTCCTTTAATCTCTTAATTATATCAAATTTTTAAAATTTTTTATTCAAAAAAATTGATTTAATTTTAAACTAATTTAATAAATTTATCTTAGTAAAAATTTAAAAAAGGAAATATTATGGATGAAAACAGGAGTTTCAAGCATTTAGATACTATAGCTGGTTTATTTGTAGCAGTTTTATTGATTTCAAATGTTGCATCAAGTAAGATTGTTAAAATTTGGTTGTTTGAATTCGATGGGGGAACATTGCTTTTCCCGCTCTCATATATTTTTGGAGATATCTTAACAGAAATTTATGGATTCAAAAGATCAAGAAAAATCATATGGCTTGGTTTTTTCTCTGCTGGTTTGATGTCTTTAATTTTTGGTATTGTTGGATTTTTGAAACCTGCTCCTGGCTGGGAGAATCAACAAGCCTATGTCACTATTTTAGGACAAACACCTCGAATCGTCATTGCCAGCTTAATTGCTTATTTCAGTGGGGAATATTCAAACTCGGTTACCCTGGCTATAATGAAAGTCAAGACAAAAGGAAAATACCTCTGGACTAGAACCATCGGCTCTACAATTATCGGAGAATTTATAGACACTATTCTTTTCGTTTTAATAGCATTTACCTTTACTTTGCCATTTGAAACCTTAAGAAATGTAATTATATCAAACTATATCTTTAAAGTTGGAATAGAAATTCTTTTTACTCCAATAACTTATCTTGTAGTCAAGAATTTAAAAAGAATAGAAAACTGTGATTTTTACGATACCAATACAAGGTTCAATCCAATTTAAAAAAAAGGAATCTTTTATGAATACAAAAATTATACCTTTAATAATAATTTTTACCTTATTTTTTTCTTTCCAATCAATTTACTCCAACTTCTCTAATTTTATTCAGGTAGATAAAATTAAGGAGTTAAAATATATTGAAACTGTATATGATATGATAGGAAAAGAAAAAAATTCAATCGAAACTATTAAATACTTTATTGATGATACTTTGTATATCCAAGAAGAATGTGTAGGTGAATTCGGAAATGGGTATTATATTATAACCACAGATAAATATTTTAGACCATTGACTATGGAAACACAGTGGGTTTCTGAAACAGAAAAAGCAGATTGTTTTGAAAGATATATTTATAATTATGAAAACAATACCATTATATACATGAATTTAAAAAATTCTGAAACTAAAACATTTAATATATCCGAAGTCTTAGGGGATTCTGTTACTTTAGGCGAATTGATAATTTTTATAAGAACAGATAGTTTAAAAAATTTTACTACTAAGGGCTTAATTGTACCAAATGCCTATAAGGCTCCTTTTATCTTTAGGTATATTAAGCAGGACCTATTTAAATTAAATCAAGAAGACATATCGGAAGAAGTATATAGAGTAGAAATTAATAATCCATTTCTGCAATTTATTGCAATAATGTTCGGAAATAAAGCACAGATACATCTAAGAGCTCAGTTCCCTCATATTAGAACTAGAGCATATTATAACACGAGAAATATTAAATTAATAGATTATAAAATTTTATATAAATAATTTTTTTTTCAATCATACGAAAATATAATTATCAATATTTCATTTTGAAGGACAAGAATATGACATTTGAAGATTTGACTATTATGAATGCAAAAAGTAGTACAATGGCATGGATCGTATCCATTAGCATGGGTCTTGGTCATATGAGAGCCGCATATGCTTTAAGAGATTATGCATATGATGATATTCAAATGATCGGTGATTCATCGACAAGCTCGCCTGAGGAATTGAAATTATGGTCTACCATGAGAAATTCTTATGAAATATTATCAAGACTTAAAAATATTCCAATAATTGGTAATACTCTTTTTTCAGTTGTAGATAATCTTCAAAATATTCCTCCTTTATACCCTTTTAGAGATCTTTCAAATCCAAGCTATCAGACCAATCTTATTTATTCATATATAAAAAAGGGATTGGGGAAAAAACTATATGAAAAAGTCAATTCACATCCATTACCTGTAATTTCCTCTTATCCAATAGCTGCTCTTATTTTTGACTATTACAATTATCCTGTAATATATAGCATAGTTTGCGATGCTGAAATAAGTAGAGTGTATGTAGCAATGGACCCTAAAAAGAGCAGAATACATTATCTTGCACCAACAGGAAGATCTGTACAAAGATTAAAACAATATGGAGTACCTGACGAAAGAATCTTTTTAACCGGTTTCCCTTTACCTAAAGAATGCCTTGGAGATGAATCTCTTGACATTCTCAGATATGATTTAGGTCAAAGACTTTTTTATCTAGATCCTGAAAACAGATTCTGGCCTTTACATAAAGTAAATGTAGAACATTTTTTAGGAAACGAAAATATTCAATTTAAAAATGATAGAGTTTTATCCATTACCTATGCGGTTGGTGGTGCTGGAGCCTTAAAAGAAGTTGGTTATGAAATAGCAAAAAGTTTAAGAGAAAAAATTGTTAACAAAGAAATCAAATTAAATCTTGTTGCTGGTCTTAGAGAAGAAGTTTATAACTATTTCAAGCAAGCTTTAAAAGATTTAAGTATTTCTGAAGATTTAGTTTATATTCTTTATTCCAAAGATCCAAAAAGATATTTCGATAAATTTGCTAAATTAATGAGAATAACGGATATTTTGTGGACAAAGCCATCCGAACTTTCTTTCTATGCAGGTCTTGGAATTCCTGTAATTATGTGTGAGCCACTTGGCGCTCAAGAAGTTTACAATAAGAAATGGTTACTCGAGATTCAAGCTGGAATTCCTCAAGAAGATCCAAAATACACAAATCAATGGTTATTTGACCTTCTTAAATATGGAAGATTTGCGGAATCCGCATGGGATGGTTTTCTAAAAGCCAGGAAATTTGGAACTCATAAGATTGCCGAAATAATCACGACCGGAACTTTCCAAAGGGAGACCAATCCTTTAAGAAGGTAGTTTAATTTAAAAAATTTCATCTTTAAAAAGATAAGTTAATATAATGTAGGCTGCAACTTCCTTTTCTTTTTTCTCTATTTTTATGCTCTTTTCATCTTTATCTATAAAAATTATGTTATTTTCATCCTGATCAAATCCAATTTTATCTTTATAAACTTTATTTAAACAAATTGCATTTAAATCTTTTCTCTTCAATTTTTCGATAGCATTTTCTATTAAATTGTCTGTTTCTGCAGCGAAACCGAGTATTTTTAGTTCAGGATAATTACGCCTGACATCAATAAGAATATCTGGATTTTTAACTAATGTAAGGGATAATTCATCACTATTTTTTTTAATTTTAAATTTAAATTCCTCATTTATTCTATAATCAGATGGAGCAGCGGCCATAATAAGGCAATCCACATCACTTAAATTATTTATTAGCTCATCTCTCATCTCTATAGTACTATCAACCTTCTTAAAATCGAACCATTCGATTCTCTTATCCGTATAACTAGCTGTAATTATTTTTACATTACCCCCCAATGAAGAAATAGCATTGGCAAAAGCAAATCCCATTTTGCCTGAAGAACCATTGGAAATATATCTAACAGGATCTATATATTCCCTTGTTGCGCCGCTTGTTATGCAAAATGACTTAAGACTAATTACTTTTTTAAATTTATCAAAATTTCCATCCGAAATAGAATTTATTAAGGGTTTTACATAAATAAGTTCAACAATTTTCAAAAGAATTTTATCAATTTCAGGGAATCTACCTTTACCTACTTTACCTGTTGCGAGTTTTCCATAATCTGGCATTACAAAATTTATATTTCTACTTTTTAAAACCTCAATATTCTCAACTGTTGCAGGATTATTGAACATATTATCATTCATTGATGGAACCATCAATATATCTTTATTAAATGCCAAAAGCATTGTAGAAAGCATGTCATCTGCAATACCAGATTTTAGTTTTGCTATGCAATTTGCAGTTGCAGGTGCAACAACAAAAAGATCTGCAACTTCTGTCAAAGATATATGTGTAACATACCCTTCATCATTAAACATTTGGGTAATTACATTGTATTCAGATAATGTTTTCATTGTAAGAGGGGAGATAAATTCTGTAGCATTCTTTGTCATAATGACATGAACATCTGCCCCTGCTCTTCTTAAAGCAGATACACAATTAGCTGCTTTATATGCTGCTATACCTGCGGTTATTCCAAAAAGTATTTTTTTACCTTTAACATAATTTTCAAGTTTCATATTTCCTCTTCAAAATAAAAACTTTAAATATTTTAAGTAATTATTATTTTTTTCGCAAAAATGTCTTTTCAAAATTCTCTTTATCTATTATAAACAAAGTAGGTCTTCCATGTGGACACTTTAAATAATCTTTTTGCTTAAATAGATCCTTACATAAATTTCTAGCCTCCCTTTCTGTTAAAATATCATTTTGTTTTATGGCAAGATGGCAGGCTGATTTTTCTATAATATGGTTATAGAATAAAGATACAAAACTATCAATACTGTCAATATCATTAAATTTATCGTAATTAACTTCATCTATAAAATTAATCACCTCTTTTAAAAAATTTTCTTCATCCAAAGTGGGTACTATGTCTGGTATAGAAAAGATCTGAAACTGATGCCTGTTTAAAAAAGAGATTTCGATTCCTGCTTTTCCAAAATTTTCAATAATCCTATTAATTTCAACATCAGATGAGTTATTATTTACCTCAAATATTTTTGGAAAAAGCAAGACCCTTTTCTTTTTCATCACATTTTTAATCAATAGATTATATGTTATCCTTTCATCTGCCGCATGCTGATCAACTATTAAAAGTCTTTCTTGATTTTCGAATAAAAGGTAGGTATTGAATAATAAACCTAAAAATTTACCATTTAAAAAACTTATTAAATTTCTTTCTTCAAAATTTTCTTCAAAATTTAATTCATCAATTATCTGCTTTTCGAAGAATAGATTATTATCCTTATTATCTTTTACCAAGTTAGTTTCAAACATTTCTTTATTATAATCTTGCGAACTAGAAATAAAGTTTTCATCTCTTATGATAAATTGACTTTCACTTAACTTTTTATTTAATACAAAAATTAAATCATTAATAAAATTGTCTTCATCATATATTTTAATATTTTTCTTGGCAGGATGAATATTAAAATCTAAAAGAGATGGTAAAAGTTTAATTTCTAGAAAAAAGAATGGATAAAAACCTCTTGGTAAATAATTTGAATAAAAAACTCTTATTCTCTTTAGCAAATTTTCAACTATAGTACTCCTTCTATTGAAGGAAAAGTGTAAGATTGATCTATTTTTTAAATATGAATTTCGATTTGAACAGATCAGATTAATTTTTTCTACCTGATATTTCTCGATAAAGCTATTTTTTATTTTTTTAAAATCATCAATATTTAAAATGCTAGATTGCTCTATATTTAAATTAGGATAAACCTGCTTCACTCTTTCAAGTAAATTGTTTTGCTCAAAAAAGCGATAGATCTCTTTTTTCCCTGAATTAAAATTAAAAGTAATATCGTAATTTGCTAAAGATTTATCTATAAAAACTTGTTTAATATTCTGCAATTCCTTAGAATATTCTTTCATAAATTTTTCTCTTACAGGAACATTAAAAAATATCTGATTTACGCTGATTTTTGTTCCTTTTGAAAATTGTATTTTCTGATGCAAGATTTTTTTCCCACCATGAATAATTATTTCAAAACCAGTCTGATCTTTCAAATTTCTAGATTTTAAATTGACATAACTTATATTCCCTATTGAAAAAAGAGCTTCCCCTCTAAAACCCATACTATCTAATCTTTCAAGATCTTCAAAATTATCTATTTTTGATGTCGTATGATTGGTAAAAAGCAAAAAGCTGTCATCATATAAAATCCCTTCACCATCATCATCTAAAACTATGCTGAATGAATCAGATTCATCAACAAATAGATTAATATTCTGACTCTTGGCGTCTAAAGAATTATCTATCAATTCTCTAATAATTGCAGCAGGACCATCTATTACCTCTCCTGCTTGAATCTTTGACCATACCTCTTTTGATAACTTTTTAATCATTTTTTACCATTACCTTATAATATTAATTAAACCTTTAATTATAAATGATACAGATAATGAACAAAACGCTCCACTAAAAAAAGAAGCCATTGTATATATTTGACCACTATATCTTTGTATAAATGGAAGCATTACATCCATTGAGGTGGCTCCTCCAATTAAAATAGGTAAATAGGGATCAAATTTACTAACTATAGGAGAACTTAAAATTCCTATTAACTCTCTAGATACATTATGAATAAAAGAATAAACTGCTAAAAGTGTAAAACCATTTATAGATAAAATAACCGAAGATAAAGAATACCAGCCAAGCCCTCCATAAATGATCATAGCCTCAATCATCTTCTTTGAAAAAATCATACCAAAGATTAATGAAGAAAAAAATGTAATAGCAATAGATTCTAATGGTAGAAATAAATATCTAAATCTTATCTTCTGTTTTTTTAATAGAACAATATTTCTTCCAAGGTCAAAACCAACAAAGAAAAGTAAAATTAATAGAATTATTTGAGAAATTTTATCTATATTTGAATTTAAATATGCACTAACTTTATTATGTAAATTTATCAAGAAATAACTTAAAAATCCAAGAATGATAAATCCTAAATTTACTAAAACTACGATAATTTCGCTTTTGTGTGAAGTTGCTTCCAATGAAAATTTATTTGATTCTATAGAAATTTTTTTTAATTTAATAAATTTAATTTTATAATAATAAATTTTTTTTATTAAACTTTTTGCAAAAGAGTAAACCAAAAAGATAACGAAGAGAATAATTGAAGAAAAAATCGCTTCGAAAAACAAACTTTTCTGTTGTATAAAGATATCTTTTTTAATAGCTAATTTATAACCCATGACAAAAAGAAGAATATAGACCGATATTTGAAGTGCTTTGAATGCAAATTTTATGGCAAAGGTTATGTTTTTAAATAGAATACCAGTTATTAATCCTAAAATTATAAAGATAACCAATAGTAGCATAACAAATTACTATATTAATCTTTATAAAAGGCAAGTAATTAAATTTTTGTATTTTTTAAATTTTATTTTAATATAAATATAGGTTTTAACAATTTAATAATAGGAATAAACAATGCTTCACAATTGGTCTTTAATAATTCTTTTTTCTATTCTTTCTATTCTCTTGGGAATAGGAACATTTTTAAAAAGAATGATCCCTCTTTTTAAAAAATATTTAATACCGGTATCCATTATCGCAGGTTTCTTAGGTTTAATATTAGGACCTGAAGTATTAAATATCATTCAATTTAATCTGAAAGATTTAGAAAATCTTGTATATCATCTAATGGCAATAGGTTTTATCTCCCTTGCTTTAAAAGATAGACCTATAAGAAAAGGAAATGATCTTTTACAAACTTCTTTTTATATTGTATCTACATATTTAATTCAGGGAATTTTAGGTTTTGGAATTTCATTAATTCTTTTTTATACAATTTTCCCGGATATTTTTCCTCCTTTAGGTCTTCTTCTTCCGCTTGGTTATGGACAGGGGCCTGGTCAAGCATATTCTATCGGTTCTTCATGGGAAGCAAAAGGATTTGCCTTTGGTGGAAACATCGGCTTAACAATAGCGACATTTGGATATTTATGGGCACTTATACCTGGGATATTGATCTTAAATTATTTAGTTAGAAAAAATAAGATGAGTACGGAAAAAAGTTTAGCTGAAAAAGAGCCTGAATATATAGTTGAAAAGGATGAAGCCGGTGATGCTCCAATATCCGCATCTATAGATAAGATTACGATACAATTTTTTATGATAGGCATTATCTATCTTGTTACCTACCTTACAATAAAAGGACTAAATTCGCTTTTGTATCCTCTTGGAAAATTCGGAGAAACATTAGCCGAAACTCTATGGGGTTTTCAATTTATTTTTGGAACAATTTATGCGATAGGCTTAAGATTTATATTTAATTTTTTCAAAAAATCTAAGATAATGATCTACAACTATCCTAACAATTATCTTTTATCAAGGATATCAGGCGTTTCGTTCGATTTTATGGTTACAGCAGCTATTTGTGCCATCTCAATAAGGGTATTTGTCGCAAATTATATTCCAATCCTTATTATAACAACCTTAGGCGGAATAGTAACCTACTTTTTCTGCTATTATCTTGCCAAATATACCTATAAACATTATCAATTAGAGTATTTTATAGCTTTGTATGGTATGTTAACAGGGACATTGTCAACAGGTCTTGCCTTGTTAAGAGAAGTTGATAGGAATTTTACAAGTCCAGTTGCCGAAAATCTTGTACTATCTTCGGGGATTGCACTCCCTATTGGTTTCCCTCTTCTTTTACTTTTAACCGCCCCTATAATTGGGTATACTACAAATAATCCAAATTTATATTTTATAACTATTGGAATTTTAATTGCATATCTTTTAATAATGTTTTTGTTTATTTCTCTATTAAGAAGGAATAGTAAGGCATAATTTCAATTATTCTTTACATTTTCCAATAATTTAATATTTTTCTGATGATTTATGAAGAGATTATTTTATATAGCTAAAAGGATACACAATGTCAATTAAGTTATTTGTTTTAATACTTTCGATACTTATGTACCTTGGAATTATAATCTTTTCCAATAAAAAAGTCTTTATCTCTTTAGGTATTGGGATTATCTTTATTTTTTTAGGGGCAATAAGTTTAAAGGAAGCTATTTTTGAACTTATTAATTGGAATGTCTTATTAATCTATATAGGAACATTAATCTTAGCAGATCTTTTCCTCTTATCTAACGTCCCGGCAATGATAGCCGATATTATCATTGATAAGGCCCCGAATACTGGTCTTGCAATCGTTTTTCTTTCTGCCATAACAGGTCTAATTTCAATGTTTGTTGAAAATGTTGCCACAGTTCTTGTTATGGCACCACTAGCTTTCGATATAGCGAAAAAATTAAAGATTTCGCCAGTTCCAATACTCTTTTCAATAGCCATCTCTTCTAATTTACAGGGAACAGCAACACTCGTAGGTGATCCTCCTTCTATGATTTTCGCAGGATTCGCGGGTTTCAATTTTAATGATTTTTTTATTTACAATGGTAAACCATCTATTTTTTTCATAGTCCAGTCTGGAGCAATCACATCACTTATCTATCTTTATTTTTTATTCAAAAAATACAATAAAAAAGAAGTAACAGAGCGGATTGTAAAACCTAATAGTTATGTTCCAACTATCCTACTAATTGGGATGATTTTAGGATTGGCTTTGATTTCTTTTTTTGAGAAAGGCTTCACGATAAAAAGTGGAATTCTCTGTTTTATCTTCGGTATTATTGGATTAATCTGGCACTTTCTATTTTATCGAAAGCAAAAGAATGAAACAATTGAAATATTAAAAAGATTGGATTGGGAAACCATTCTTTTTCTAATAGGAATTTTTATTGTTATAGGTTCAATTTCAAAAGTGGGTCTTCTTGATGACCTTTCTAAATGGCTTGTAAAGACATTTGGAAATAATATTATTATTAGTTTTATTGTAGTTATTTTGTTTTCAATGCTTTTATCAGGTTTTATAGATAATGTACCATATATAATTATTATGCTTCCTGTCGTGAAAATTCTTGCGAATTCTTTTGGTATTAATGAGTTTTTATTATTTTATGGTCTTTTAATCGGTTCCTGCCTTGGTGGGAATATTACCCCTTTCGGTGCATCGGCTAATATTGTAAGTATAGGTTTACTTAAAAAAGAAGGTTATAAAACTAAATTCTGGGATTTCGTAAAAATAGGGCTTCCATTTACTTTAATATCAACCCTAACTGCTACTTTTGTTACCTGGATTTTAATCAAATAAAACAAAACTATTTGAATATTAAAAAATAGCCCTTTGCATTATTTGCAGGAAAATTTTAACCAAATAAAACAAAACTATTTAAGTTTATTGATTATGCATGTTTTATTTTGCAGCTTCTTTAGCTAATTTATCTACAAATTCATTAAAATAATTTCCTTGATGTGAATTAATCTTATTAAAGATTATTTCAATTTTTGAATTTTCAATTATCTCTTTTGCTTTAGTTATTATTTCTATTAAATCTGGATCCTTTAATTTCCATCTTCCACTAACCCATGCTTCAATACCGATATAATCGTAATTTATTCTAATATTCTTAAAACCATTTTCTTTAGCAAAAAGAATGGCTTTATAAAAAGAATATATCTCGCCTATTACCTGTCTTGTTTTATTATCTTTAATAGGGTAAATGCCATTTTCTTTATGAATTATATCATAATTTTTGACAACACAGAATCCCCATCCAACCTTTGCATTTTTTTCGTTATATGATCCATCGACATAAATATCAATATTGATATCTTCTCCAACCTTAATATTTTTAAAATTATTTGAATCAAATTCACTTAATGCTTTATCGAAACATTCTATTATAAGATTATTATATTCTGTATTATCAACTATCAACAATTTAAATATATTATTTGATGGCTTATAATAAACTTTAATCGTTATTTTAAAATTTGTGGCATTTAAATTATATAAAAGATCTGCGACTAGATGATAGTCATGATAAGCCAATTCTTTTATTTTGAAATCTTTTTCACCAAGTTTTGCATTAAAAATTTCAAAGAAGTCTTTTAAATTCTCTTCACACATTTTTCCCATAAAAATAATTTAACAAATCAAAACCATATTGCAAATTTTTTAGTTAAAAATATAATTTTAATAAGGGGAAAAATCCTAATTATTTTATTCTATTTTAATAATTTTTTTTTATTTATAAAAGAGAACAATTATGAAAAAAATTGTTTTTGCCTCTCACGATGCTGGTGGAGGACATAGAGCTCCCGCTGAAGCCATTAAAATTGCGTTAAATGAGCGATATCCTGGTAAATATGATACGGCTGTATTAGACTTCATAGAAGCTGTTGGATGTAAAAAACTCGCCGAAAATTCCAAAAATACATGGGATAAAATGCTATCTGCCCCACTAATCAATAAAATTGGTATCTTATTATTAGAAATTTTTCCTTTTTTTATTAAATTATACTATGATCTATATTTAAAACCCTTTTTCCCTCTACTGGAAAAATATATTGAAGAAAATAAAATCGACTGCATTTTCTCTACTCATTTTTTCAACTCTTATGCACTTATAAAATTAAAAAAAGAAAAACCAAACCTAGTAAATTTCCCTGTATTTCAATTTATTGCTGAAATTTATGATGTATCTGCAATATGGGTTTTCGGCAATACATTTCCATATGTAATCTGCTCAGAAAAGGCAAAAAAACTCCTTATAAAAAGGAGAATAAATAAAGATTTAATTCATGTTTTTCCATACCCAATTAAACCTCATTTTACCGAAATAAAACATAGTAGAAACGAAATTAAAAAATCTATAGGAATCAATAATTTACTTCCTACTCTACTTATCTCTTTTGGAGCGCAAGGAATCGGAAATATTGGAAAATTCGTTGATATCCTTGTAAAGAACAAATTAAAGATGAATATCATTATAGTTACAGGTAAAAATAAAAAGCTTTTTCAAAAATTAAAAAAAGACTATAGAAATAAAGGGGATCTTTTCCCTAATATTATTGTTTTAGGTTTTGTTACAAATATGAATGAAATAATATATGCCTCAGATTTTTGTTTTATAAAACCTGGGCCTGCTACCACGATGGAATGTTTGAGCCTTGGGAAACCTGTCATTTTCTATCTTTCTGCAACATTTTCAGAGCTAACTAATGTAAATTTTGTTGTTAAAAAGAAAGTGGGTTTCTATGCAATGGATAATGAATACTTATTCTTAAGATATGTAAAAAAATTATTAAACGAACAGTTTTACACCAATATACTTAAAAACATAAAATACTTCTCAATATCAGATGGAGCATATAAGATAGCAGAGTTTATAGATAAATCTTTAAGTTAATCTTTTTTATCCAATTTATCCAAAGATTATTGCATTTATGATTATTAAAAAGGTAGAAAAAACAATTGCTACCATACTCATTAGCTTTATTAAAATATTTATTGAAGGACCAGCCGTATCTTTTAAAGGATCACCAACTGTATCTCCTACAACTGCTGCCTTATGTTGAAAAGAATTTTTACCACCATGTTTACCCTTTTCAATAAATTTTTTAGCGTTATCCCAAGCACCACCACTATTTGCCATCGTGATAGCGAGGACAAATCCCGAAGCGGTAGAGCTGGCAAGTAAAGCAATAACCGAAACAGGACCAAATATTATACCTGTTAATATTGGAGCAATAATGGCAATAAGTGCAGGTAAAATCATTTCATGCTGTGCACCTTTAGTAGATATTAAAACGCATTTAGCATAATCTGGTTTTGAACTATGATCCATTATTCCAGGTATCTCCTTAAATTGTCTTCTAACCTCAATAACCATTTTACCAGCTGCCTTTCCAACAGCTTCCATTAAAAGAGCACTGAAAAAAAACGGTAAAACCGCTCCGATCAATAGACCTGCAATAGTATGTGGGTTAACAAGTCCAGTTGTTGTAATTGATTCTTTCATGGTCATTAGATAATTTTGAAATTTAAAATTGGCTGGGCTATTTAATATTAAATTTACACCTTCGAATAATTTATTTCTAAATTCTGCAATTAAGGCCAAGGCTGTCAATGCAGCAGATCCAATGGCAAATCCTTTGCCGGTAGCAGCTGTTGTATTCCCCAGTGAATCTAAATTATCGGTTCTCATTCTAACCCTTGGGGCTAAGTTTGTCATCTGAGCTATGCCTCCTGCATTATCGGCAACAGGTCCATATGCATCTGTAGCCAATGTTATTCCTAAGGTAGATAGCATTCCTACTGCAGAAAGACCGATACCATATAAACCTAGATCAAGTATTTTTAAACCTCCTGCAGAAATATACGAAATGACAATAGCTGAGGAAATTGTTAATACAGGAATTAGTGTAGATTTCATTCCTAAGCCAAGACCAGAAATAATTAATGTAGCTGTACCAGTTTCAGATGATTTTGCAAGATTCGTAGTCGGCATATAGGTATCTGATGTATAGTATTCCGTGAAAAAACCAATAATGATCCCCGAGATCAATCCAATTAACATAGAAATCCATAGATTTATATATATCTTACCAAAAAAAAGATAAATAAGCAATCCTGAAAAAATTGCTATACACGCTGTAGAAAAGTAGATCCCTCTTCTTATTGCGAAAAGCAATGTCTTTGTGGATGCATTTTCTTTTGCCCTAACAAAAAAAGAACCTAAAATAGAAAAGACAATCCCAATCATAGCTATAAAAAGCGGAAGTTCAATTAATTTCAAAGCATTTAAATTAATGCCATTTTTAATTGCGGAAAAAGATGCGGCAGATCCCAGAGCCATTGTTGCAACTATTGAGCCGACATAGCTTTCATACAAATCAGCTCCCATTCCTGCAACATCTCCAACATTATCTCCTACATTATCTGCGATAACAGCAGGATTTCTAGGATCATCCTCTGGAATTTCAGATTCTACCTTCCCGACTAAATCGGCTCCTACATCCGCAGCTTTAGTAAAAATTCCTCCTCCAACCCTTGCAAAAAGAGCCATTGTAGATGCTCCCATACCGAAAGTTATCATTATTGGCGGAATTTCAATATCAGCAACATGAAAAATATATTTCATAATTGTAAACCAGATCGAAAGATCAAGAAGACCCAATCCAACTACCGTTAAACCCATTACCGAACCTGCTGAAAATGCAATTCTCAAAGCGGAGTTTAAACTTTTCTTTGCAGCTTCAGTAGTTTTGGTATTTGATCTTGTCGCAATTGTCATTCCTATAAAGCCTGATAATGCAGAGAAAAAACCACCGGTAATAAATGCGAATGGAACAAAAACAGATAATAATTTAAATCCAAAAGATAAAATTGCCAGTATTAGAAAAATACCCAGAAACACAAATCCGACCACCATATATTGTCTTTTTAAATATGCTTTTGCACCATCCTGGATGGCTTTAGAAATTTCTACCATTTCCTGAGTGCCATCTGATTTTTTATTTAAATAAAAAACAAGATAGCCAACAAAAATAAGTGCAACTATCGATCCAATCCATGATGAAAGTATCATAATAATCTCCTTATTTAATTTTGTATTAATTGGTTACTACTTAATTTTATTCACATTTAATAATAATTGTAATATTTACATAACTTAATTTAACATTTATTATTAATTTTACAAGAAAAATATTAATTGAACCTTTTTTGTTTTAATCTATTTTTTTTATGGTTTTTAACAAAATTATGGAGGGAAAATGGAACAAGAACAATTAAATTATTTAAGAATAAATGTCAATAGTGCAATTGAAAATTTTAAAAAAAGAAATTTCGACCCCTTCTTCTTTGAAAATAGGGAGCAAGCTTTAAAATTTTTCTTTGATAAAATTAATAAAGAAAACTCTATTGGATATGGTGGTTCAAGAACTTTATCTCAACTTTCTATTATCGAAAAATTAAGAAAAGATGGATATAATCTTCTTGATAGAAATAATGAAAACAATTCTTTGGAAATAAGAAATAAAATTGAAAGAGATATCTTTTCCTGTGATATTTTTATTTCCTCGGCAAACGCAGTATCTTTAAAAGGTCAGATAATCAATATTGATCTTAATGGGAATAGAGTTGGTGCGATTAGCTTTGGACCAAAACAAGTTTATTTATTTATAGGCTACAATAAAATTACACCAGATTTAAATAGTGCGATTTATAGAGCAAAAAATGTTGCAGCTCCAATGAATGCTATCAGATTTAATATAAATACACCTTGTGTTAAAGAAGGTAAATGTTCGGATTGTACTTCACAAGACAGAATTTGTGCTACTTTATCTATTATTGACTGGTGTCATCCTAAAGATAGAATTAAACTATTATTTATAAATGAAGAGTTAGGTTTTTAATTTATTATTTATAAAATCATAAAATTTCTTTTAAATTTTTTATATTAAGTTATCTATATTAGAATTTTATTTTATTACATATTTTATTTAACATAATATTTTAATAAAATGTTATTCCTATTAATTTATCATCTTTTTCATCTTCAATTCTAACAATTGTTCCTTCAAACTTCAAATATGAAGTATCTGAAGCAAGCACAAAGCTAACAAAAGATCCTATTTGAATTTCTCTTTTTAGTTCATTACTTTTTATATAACAGGAAGCACCACAAGCAGAGATATCTTTTAAATTCCCTTCTATTGAGTCATTTTGTATAGTCAATATTATTTTATATGGAAGAGTCACTCTCTCATGTCTTCTTCTTTCTCTATCTTTCACTAATGTCTCCTTAATCAATTAACATTGAGGCTAATTCAATATAATACTTATTAACAACTCTTCTTCCATTGATAGAATTAAAAATTGGATAAGAATATACTTTACCATTCTCGCATCCTATGGTTATGCCATGCTTATCTTTCTCGGTAAGTTTAATTGCCTCAAATGCAAATCTATCGGCTAATACAACATCATATACATCTGGTGTTCCACCTCTTTGTATATAAGAGAGTATAACTACCTTTGGCTTTTTATATCCTTTTTGAGCTATTAAATCTGATATTATAAATGTTATACCAGTAAGTTCAACTTCACTATAAATATCGTCATTATCTATATTCCTTTTAATACCTATGCAATCTATACCTTCAGAAATCAGCAAAATATTATCAGAATATCCTTTATCTCTTCTTGTCTTTAATTGATCTATCATCATATCAATATTGATAGGACGGATTTCCGGGATATAAAAACCCTCTACTTTTGTTGTTAAAGCAGCAAAAACAGTCAACCATCCTGCTTTTCTACCCATAGTTTCTATTAATATGTCTCTCTCATGTGACTCATTCGTAGTTCTGATTGTTTCCACTGCACTTACAATATTTTTAACAGATGAATAGAAACCTAAAGAAAAATCTGTACCATTGATATCATTATCAATTGTTTGCGGAATTGTAATTATCGGTATTCCAGCATTTGATAGTTCATAAGCTACTCTATGAGTATCGAATGATCCAACAACAATAATCTGATCTATAGAAAGCTGAGAGACCCATAACTTTATTTTAGCAATATTTTCCTCATTTTTTAAAGGATTAAACTTAGAATTTTTTAATATAGATCCACCCGTAAATGCTATGTTTTTAACATCCGATTCTGAAATTAATGTATATTCACTATGAATTAAACCTTCCCATCCACGATATATACCATATAGAGTATGCCCTTTTTTTGCACAGATATAATAGAGACTTCTTATAAAGGCATTTATCCCTGGAGAATCGCCTCCAGCCGATAATACAGCTATATTCATTATATATCACCCATATTTATTCTTACCGAATACTATTATATCTTTATTTTTTATATTTTTCAATAGTAAAAACTTGGTTTTAAATCTTTTATCAATCAAAATATTTTAAAATTCTCAATCAATCAAATTTTATTGAAAAAACTTTATATTTTGTTTTTATAAGCTAAATAAAATTTAAAAGAGGTTGATATGAATTTTCAAAATTTATATAATAAGATTATTAAAAAAAATGATAAAATAAGGACAATTACGGTTGCTGGAGCCGAAAATGACCATATTTTAGAGGCATGCATCAAGGCAAAAGAATTAAAAATCGCAGAATTCATTCTTGTTGGTGATATTAAAAAGATTAAAGATACCCTTTCTTTACTTAATTATGACCACTTGTCATTTGAGATCATAGATGAAACAAATGACTCAAAAAAATCAACAATATGTTGCCAACTTTTTAGTGAAAATAAAGCCGATCTGATCATGAAAGGCTCTGTAAGTACAGGTACATTGCTAAAGGAAGTTCTTAAAGAACAATGGGGTATAAGAGGTAGCGGATTCTTATCACATATCGCGTGTATTGAATATAATGATAGGCTTTTGGGGATAACCGATGGTGGTTTAAACATAAATCCTAATCTCGAAGAGAAAGTAAAGATAGTTCAAAATTCAATAGATTTTTATAAGAAACTTGGTTATGAAAAGCCCAAAGTTGCTATAACCTGTGCACTGGAAGTTCCTAATCCAAAAATGCCTGCAACAATCGATGCTGCAATTATTTCAAAGATGGCACAGCGAGGAGATATAAAGGGTGGAATTGTTGATGGACCATTTGGTTTTGATAATGCCATAGATTTAAACGCTGCTAAAATCAAAAAAGTTGAATCTGATGTTGCAGGCTGTGCTGATATAATTGTAGCTCCAGATATAGAAGCTGCCAACATGTGTGCAAAAGGGATTATCTACACATCAAAACCCCAAAATGGTGGTGTTGTTATTGGGTCAACTACACCCATCATACTGTTATCTAGAGCAGATGATGCAGATACAAAATTTAACTCGATTCTGCTTGCATTAAACGCCATATAGTTTTAATATTCATTTAAATTCTTGTTCAAAAAATTTACCCTTTTAATTATCTTATTATACCCATAAGAATATCATATAGTTCATTTTGTTGAGCCATGTATTTTGCAGCAGCTTGATAGGCTTTCTGAAATTTAAGCATATTCGCAAGCTCCTCATCCATGTTTACACCTGAATATGCCATCTTTATATTTTTAAAACTACTTAAAGTAATTTCGTGAAGTCCTAATTCCTTACTTACTTCACTACCGAATGTTGCGACTTCCATGACCATAGATGAATAAAAGTCAGTAAAACCCATAGAGTTTCTTACTAAAAATTTATTGTCCATAAGCTTGCTAATCTTTTGTGCTATCGAACCATCACCTTCTTTCATCTCTTTTGCTATTTTAGCTGTTGCTATATTTAAAGGATCATTTTTTATATCATCACTTAAATCTATCCAGTATGCTATATTTTTCTCTGGTGATAATACATATATTTGATCTGTAACAAATAGTGAATCTATTGAATTAATATTTTGATCAGAATAAGTTGCATTATATTTCAATATGCCTGTAATATTAGATAAGAATTGTCCACTATCAGATAGATTTTTAATAGCATAGATACCATCTACCGAACCATTTCCTTTAATTTCTAATTTGCCATTTTGAATGTAAAAGGTAACATTAGCATTAGCCATATTAACTTTTGTAATAATATCTAAAATGGTATCACTGGGTCCATATTGAATTTCAATACCATTTATGACCAATGTCCCAGAGGTCATTACTTTTTCGTAAGGATCTACATCTTTTGTGCCAGTAATCTTATAAATAGCTACCGAATCATTTATACCATCCTGATTTTTATCATATTCACCATTTTTATAAATAGTCAAAGGTAATTCTTTAAAGAACAAGACACCTGTTTGCCCCTTTATATTCATTCCCTGTTGATGAAGGGCATTTACACTTTCCATTGTTGATAATGCCAATTGGTTGAGTTTCTCAAGAAAATTTCCAAAAACCTTATCTCTACTTGTTATCAATCCAACTAAACTACCAGAATTAACATTTATTTTCTCGTTTTGAAAATAGAGGTTAAACATCCCTTCTGAACCCTCTCTAACCAGATCTATCTGATGATAGATATCATTCTGAACCAAAATTTTACCATTTAAATAGAGATAGAAAGAATCGGTTTCCTTAAAAGTTACTGGGATAAATTTTGATATTTCATTTACTAATTTATCTCTTTTGTCTTTCAAATCGTTTGCTTTTTGCCCTGTTGCCTCAATTTTCTTTATCTGATTATTCAAATTTGCAAGATCTTTTAGTAACCCATTTAAATTTCCTACCTGTAGCTCGAGTTTGTTATTAATCTCTTTCTGCATCTGTTTTACAGAGTTAAAAATATCATGAAATCTATTTACCAGAGTTTGCGCTTTTTGGGTAACTATTATTTTTTTCTCCACACTCGAAGGATCTAACGCGAGGGAATTAAATGAATTAAAAAAATCTCTTAAAATTTTATCTAAAGATTCCCCTGCTGGTTCTTGTAATATACCTTCTATCTGGTTAATATAGTTTTCCAGAGTATTAAAATAACTTACAAAAGAAGTTTCATTATTTATTTTACCATCCAGAAATATATCTTTTATCCTATCTATTAAAGCGACAACGCTTCCCTGTCCTACCTGACCTGCTGCTTGAGCCATAGTTGAAATTCCAGGTATCCATAGCGGTGGAACTTCCTGAAGTGTGACAGTTTGCCTGTTATAATCAGGATTTTCAGCATTTGTAATATTATTTTGTATTATATATATTGATTGTTGATTGTTCTGAATAGCTCTTTTTGCTAGTTCTATTCCCATAAATGTTGATAACATTTAATCCTCCATGATCTTCTTTAAACGCTATATTTCACCGTTGAAAAATAGGAATCACATAATGAACCTTTATCATTATATATATTTTCTCTTTTTAATCCCTCGAGCATTATTTTAGAAACTGAATATGTCGTATCTAAAATAATCTTATTTTTTAAGTTCAACTCAGATAGATGTTTTAACATTTTTTGCAATTTTGGCTTAAGTTCTTTATAATAATCTAATTTTTCCGGAATAAATTTTTGGATAATAAGCTCAATATAAACATCATCTATGTTTAGTATATTTTTGTAGTTTTCTAATATCTCTTTCTTATCTTCTATTAATAAACCTATCTCACTCAAAATCACACTAGAATATTCGTTTTTTTTATTGAAAGAATCGATTTCATGTTGATATAAAAGACAACCCTTATCCATCTCATTAAAAAAAAGCTCTTCATATAAAGTTAATTCCTTCTCGAGCAGATTTATTAATTTATAGGCTTTATCTTCCATAAAATTCTTCTTTTTTTTTATTTTCGGTAGTTTAAATAAAAGTTTATTTTATTAATAATAGTTTTGACTTGTCTTTTAATTTTATTATGTTTTATTGAGATAGATTAAATTAATTTTTTTTATAGGAGGTTTTATGAGACTTGCTAACAAAGTAGCAATAATCACTGGAGCGGCTTCGGGAATTGGAAAAGAAACTGCTATACTATTTGCGAATGAAGGTGCTATCGTAATTGGAACAGATATTCAACAAGATCTTTTAAAATCATTGGAAAAAGAACATTCGAATATTCATGGATATCTATTAAATGTTACCGATAGACCAGCTATTTCAAGTTTTGTAGAAGAGATTAAAAATAAATATGGTAGAATCGATATTTTAATAAACAATGCAGGCATCACTTCCGATGCTTTATTGATAAGGATGTCAGAAGAAAGTTGGGATAAAGTTATCAATATAAATTTAAAAGGCGTTTTTAATATGACTCAAGCTGTTGTTCAGGTAATGCTTGGTCAGGGCAGTGGAGTTGTTCTTACTACATCTTCGGTAGTAGGAAGATATGGTAATGTCGGACAAACAAACTATGTTGCAACAAAAGCCGGTGTTATTGGAATGACTTATGGTTGGGCAAAAGAATTTGGGAAAAAGGGGATTAGATTTAATGCTGTAGCCCCTGGTTTTATTAGAACTCCGATGACAGAAAAATTACCACAAAATGTAATAGATATGATGATTGAAAAAACACCACTGAAAAAATTTGGCGAACCCATTGATGTTGCTAAAGCATTCTTATTCCTGGCTTCTGATGATGCTTCTTTTATCACAGGGCAGGTTCTTGGTGTAGATGGTGGTTTAGTAGTTTAATTTTTTCTTTTAACATATTTATATTGTTTTATTTTTTTGTTTTTTTATTTTTTATTAAAGGTGCGAAAGCAATGAAAAAAAATAGTAAGATTAAGATATTTTATAATTTTTTAATCTTTATTTTTTTATTTAGTTGTTTTTTTATCTTATCTTTTCAGAATAATATTCAATATCATGATCTTCTAATATTTTTTAATGATCCTATTCATTCCATGCCAAATCTTGCTTTAAATTATACCGCTAAATCCTTAACAGAATATTTCAATATAAAAAATGTTAAAGTTTACACAGAATATCCTCTATCTCTAGATGCTGCTTTTAAGTTAGCTAAAGAAAGAGATTTAAAATTTTTGCTTGAAATTAAAGGCAACCTTATAAATTATACTAGAACTTCTTCGGGATATTCTGTTAAAATTGAAACTATTGTATCAGGATACGAAATAGATAATCCAGATGCAAAATTTAATTCTATAGATACCGGAATTTCAGAAAATGCATTATCTTCTGATATTGCTTTCGCATACGCCTTATATGATGGGGCAATTAAAGCAATTTATAAAATCGAAAAGGATTTATTTACTCTAATTCAAAAATAGGCTCTTGACAAAATTAAGCAATTTGCTAATTTTTTTTTGTCATGGCCCATTCGTCTAGTGGTTAGGACACTAGATTTTCAATCTAGCAGCGGGAGTTCGATTCTCCCATGGGCTAATCAAGCGGCTTTTATGCCGCTTTTTTTAATCCAATTAATTTGTATAATTACTTTCAAAAACATTTCATAAATAATGTTTTTTATCTAATATTTTTTATCGGGAAATTTTCATACAAAAATTTTAATTTTAAAAAAAGCCCTGCCGTGGTTCTATGGCAGGGTTTAGGAGGGTGGTTATATCATTAGATATAATCATTATTAATATCGTGAAATTATAATTTTCTTGAGTAAAATTTTTTTGATTTATTTAATTAGATGAAGATGCAAAATATATATATGCGGTATGAGCTACCATTCTATCTACAGGTCTTGATTGACCCGTCTTTATTTTCATTTCTCTTTCAAGAATTTCAAAACAATTTAAATTTACAAAATTATTTAGTTCTAGCTGTTCATAAGCTTTTGCAACTTGTTCAACTGTAGGTGATAAAAACCCAGCCCTAAAACCTTTTTTTAATATTTTGTTTACTAAGGGGATAACCTCCCATGGAGTAGGTATATCTACAAAAACAGCATCGAAATAATTATCGTAAGGAATTTTTTCGTTATTTATCATTTTCAATTGCTCTTCATTTTCAAAAAGAATAAATTTAATCCTGTTTAATAGATCAATCCCCCCAAGTCTTTCAATGTTCTTCTTTGCAGTGCTATGAGATATTTCACTGATATCCATTGTAACAAGTTCACCTTCCTTACCTAGCATTTCCGCTAGAATCATTGTAAAAGCACCAGATCCTGTCCCTATCTCTGCTACTTTTTTACCAGGAACAATTCCCAGTTCATAAAGAATTCTTGGTGCTTCTTTTGGATAAACTATGGTATGTGATCTTTTTACCTTCATTGCCCTATCTTTTAAGATAGATGGGAGGATATAGAATATATAACCTTTATTTGAAATCAATTTATCTCCGTAATTTAGACCCTCGGTAAGTTTAATTTGCCCTTTATGACAATTAAACTCTGTATCTGGTACAAATTCTATAAGAAATTTTGTTTGTGAAGAATGATATAATATGACAAATTCACCGGATTGTATCATTTTTATTTGCTTTCTTCTCTTTCTCTTAGTGCTATATTAATTTCAATTGTCCCAAATCGAGAAGAAAAATATACCGCAATAGTATGAATTTTTATAAATTGTATATTATAATCTTTCCCGATAACAATAGTAGGAGGAGTTATGCTTAGCATTTTATTTTGTCCAGAAAGATTAATGGTAGCTCTTCCTGTTATGATATTTGCCATTTCTGCAATTGCACTTCTAAGCATCTCGTTATCATTTCTTTTATTCTCATCTGAAATCATACATTGCGCTATTCTTTGAGCAGTGTGTTCTTTAAAAGAATATATTACCTGACCCTCGATAAAGCCAGCGACACCAACTATTATAGAAATATCATTATCTGGCGTAGGATCAGACTTTAATTTCATGTCAGATTTTGTAAGCTCAACTCCTGCTAATTGTTCGAAAACTTCTATAGCATTACTTATAAATGGATTAACATATTCTGCCTTGATAGTCTTCATCTAACGACCCCTTAAATAATTATATCTACTACAATCTTATTATAAACATCATAAACAAATTTTCAACAATATTTTAATTGAAATTAACATCTATATAATTTTATTTATTAAATCAATTAATTGTGGTTTATAAATATAATTATCATAATGTAAATTTGTTTCCAAATCATTTTCTTCTAATCCCGACATTAATATTATCTTTGCATTATCCTTTTTTTCTCTAATTTTTTGATAAAAATCTCTTAATTTATTTTTGTCTACATTATAATCAATAAACACAAAATCATAATAATTACCTTCTTCTATATATTTTTTAGCCTGGTTATAATTATTTGAAGTATCTACTTGATATCCTTTTTTTGAAGCAATTTTAACTATTAATTTGCAAATAAATTCTTCATCATCTAATACTAGAATTTTGTGCATATATGACCTTATGAACATTAAATCTTGTAAAATTAATTCGTTTAGCCGAACTCTTCAATTTCTGTTTTATATTTATCGACTAGATTCAATAGAGTATCTATCGTAACTCTTGTTTTTTTTGAATCTACAAGTAACTGATCTCCAATTACTTTAAAATCTTCAAATTTCATATTTATTTCGGATATAGAATCTGCAATCCTGTCTAGGTTTGCCTTCTGACTTTCTGAAGCATTGTTAACAAAGGTATTAATATCTGAAATTCTTGTGATATCATTTTGTATCTTAACAAAAGATTGAAATAATTCTTGATATTTTTCAAGGAAATCTCTTAACTCATTTTTAAGCTGCTTAATTGTTTTAGAGATATTTCTTGTGATTTTATCAGATTCATCTGCCAATTTACGAATTTCTGAAGAGACTACCTCAAATCCCTTCCCAACTTCACCGGCTTTAGCTGATTCAATAGCTGCATTAAGAGAAAGAAGATTAGTTTGATCAGATATTTCAGATATCGATGTAACTGCTGCAGTCATACTTTCTATCTGTTTGATAAGATTTTGAGTTTTTAATTTGAAATCATTTAATACTTCTGAACTATTTTCAACTGTAATCAAACTTACTCTAGATTCATTAGCTACTTCGTTTATTTTTTCAACTATCTCGGTATTGTGAGAAACAACTTCTTCGATTGAAACCATTATCTCTTTAATTAAATCAGAAAAGAAAGAAATACTTGTTTCTATCTTAGATGATATTTTAATATTATCATCAATGAGTTTTTCTAGATCAGAAAACTCCTTTTTTACATCAAAGATAATCAATGAAAAATTCTCAATTAGAGTATTTAAAGATTTCTCTAATACATTTACTTCCTCTATTTTAGTATGCTTGATTTTAATTCTTTCGAATGTATTTGTTTCTATTATATTTTTCATTCCTTTCTGAAGCTGAGATACTGGCTTTGATACCTGAGCAGAAAGAATAAAAATAACTATACTGGCTATTACTACCAATGAGCTTACTATAATAATAATATAATCGATTAATTGTTGAATTGGGGCTAAATATTCTTGATCAGAGGCTCCGATTAATATATACCAACTATAATCAAATAGCTTAATAAATTTGGCATGATACTTGTCTAAATTGTAATTAAAAACAATAGTTTTCCCAAATTGTTTTGAGTATTTTTCAATCACCGTAAATACAGGGTTATCTTTACCATTTTTATCTTCTTCTTTTACTCTCGAAGAGATATTGTTATAAATCCTATTCCCATCAAAGTCGTAAATAGCATTATATCCTTGTTGACCAATCTGATTATTTATAACATAGGTGCTTATCATGGCTTTGACTTGATCTTCTGAAATATCAAATTGTGTACCTAACTCCTTGATCCTTATGACAAAAGAATCAATATCCTCAATCTTGGTTCTTAGCGATAATTCAATTAGACTTAGCGCATAAGTTTTTACCATCTGATAGATAAGTACCGCAGCTAAAGTCATAAGAATAATTATAAGAGGAATTAAAAATATAAGAAGTCGATTTCTTAATTTCATAACTTACTTCTTTATTTTTGTTTTTGCTATATATTTGGTTATCGATAAAATCTCGTTAAATATTTATAAATTTGCTAATAAAATTACATAATTTTATTGTTAAATATATACAACATCAATATCTTTTGGGAAAAAACTTTTTACAATATTAATAAATTCTTTTAATTTAGCTTCTTCTAATCTATTTTCAATTATATATTCTTTCCCTTTTACTTTAATTCCAAACATATAGATGAATTTAGCGCTATAATCAAAAGTTATAATTGCTGGTTTTTTAATAATTTTTTTTACAATTATCGATTCTAAATCTTCAAAATTATAGATTCTTTGCCTATAAACAAATAGTAATCCTTTTTTAAAAATAATCTTAGAATTTTTTTTATTAAATTTAATTTCTTCGATGTAAAAAGTACCTATAAAAGATATAATAAAAATGAAAAAGAAATAGATTTTTTGAAAAAGATAATATTCTTTAAATTCATCTTTTGAAAGGTTAAATATTATCACGGCAAAAAACGATAAAAAGAATATTGAAGATAAAATTCTATTTATCGATTTCATCCTAAATTTTATAAACTCTTTTTTTAAATTTATAGCAATCTCAAAAAACATTATCCCTCTTTTATCTTAATCAATTTAACAATAAAACAATTTCGATTAAAGTAAAATTTATTTTATAAAAGACCCCACAATATCGTGGGGTCTTAAATAAAGAAATATTTTTATTTATCATACAACCAGCAAGCGACAAAATGACCTTTTGATACTTCCTTAAGCTCAGGTTCTTTCACAGAACATATATCCATCCTATGTTTACATCTAGGATGGAAATTACATCCAGTAGGAGGATTGATTGGAGATGGGACATCTCCTGTAAGAATTATTCTCTGATCTCTTTTTCTTTCTGGATCAGGTATAGGAACAGCAGAAATAAGAGCTTGAGAATAGGGATGCAATTTATTATCATACAATTCGTTTTTAGATGCAATTTCTACAATTTTTCCTAAATACATTACCGCAATTTCATCTGAAAAGTATTCTACTACTGATAGATTATGAGCAATAAAAAGGTATGTTAAATTAAATTCATCTTTTAATTTATTTAAAAGCTTTAATATCTGAGTTTGTATCGAAACATCAAGAGCAGAAACTGGTTCATCAAGAACAAGCAATTTTGGTTTTAATGCTATGGCTCTTGCGATACCTATTCTTTGTCTTTGTCCTCCAGAAAATTCATGAGGATATCTATTTATATATTGAGGATCTAACCCAACTCTTTCCATTAAATCCTGTAACATCAATTTCCTTTCTTTTTTTGAAGAATATTTCTTGTGGATATCTAGCCCTTCTGCTATAATATCTCCGACAGTCATTCTTGGACTTAATGATCCATATGGGTCCTGAAAGACCATCTGGAAATTTACCCTTTCTTTTCTTAATCTACTCTTACTATAGCAATATATATCATATTTTTTTCTTAAATTTTTTAACTCAGCAGAAATTTCCTTGAATTCACTATCAAATTTTTTCATTTCTCTCATCTGCTCTACTTTCTTTTGTAATCCAAGGATTTGAGATGTAATTTCTGTTGGGACATCAAAAAACATTTCGCCATCAAAAGGTTTATATAATCCAACAATTGTCCTTCCTATAGTGGTTTTTCCACAACCTGATTCACCTACCAATCCTAATGTTTTCCCTTTTTTAATTTTAAATGATACACCATCTACAGCTTTAACATGGCCAACTGTTCTCTTAATAACCCCTGCTTTAATGGGGAAATATGTTTTTAAATTATATAATTCTACAAGGTATGGATTAGTATTTTCCATTTAAATTCTCCTTTATTATAAATCAAATTTAATTGTATAGAAAGCATCTGACAAAATGACCGGGTTCTACTTCTTTAAGCTCGCATTCCTGTTGTGAACATATTGGCATTCTTCGGTTACATCTATCTGCAAAATAACAACCTTTTGGTAAATCGATTAAATTAGGTACTCTACCAGGTATTTCTTGAAGTTCTTTACCTCTTTGCCCAAGAATAGGAATAGAATTCAATAGACCTATGGTATATGGATGCATAGGGTTTTTAAATAATTGCTTAACTTCTGCTTTTTCCACTATTACACCCGCATACATTACTGCAACATAATCAACTGTTTCGGCTATTACTGCAAGATCATGAGTTATTAAAATAACTGCAGAATTATATTTTTGTTGCATTTCTTTTATCAGTTCAAGAATTTGTGCTTGAATAGTAACATCCAAGGCCGTAGTTGGTTCATCTGCAATTAATAATTTTGGATTACATGTTAAAGCCATTGCAATCATTACTCTTTGCCTCATTCCTCCTGATAGTTCAAAAGGATATTGATTAAATCTTTTTGCAGGTTCAGGAATACCTACGGTTATCAACAGTTCAATTGTTTTTTCTTTTGCTTCATTTTTGCTAATATTTTGATGTAATGTAAAGGCTTCAGAAATCTGATGCCCTATTGTAAATACTGGATTTAAGGCGGTCATCGGTTCCTGAAAGATCATTGAAATTTTGTTTCCTCTTATATGGTGCATATCTTTTTCTGATACATTGACTATATCTTCACCATCAAAAAGAATTTGCCCTGAAATTATTTTTCCTGGTGGATTTGGGATAAGTTTCATAATTGATAGTGATGTAACAGATTTTCCACAACCTGATTCCCCAACAAGACCAAGAGTTTGTCCTTGCGCTACTTCGAACGAAACATCGTTAACTGCTTTAACAACACCTTCTTCGGTGAAGAAAAATGTTTTTAAATTTCTTACTTCAAGAAGATTACCTGATTTATTATTACTAGACATTTTTTTCTCCTAAATAAAATATAAAAGATTATAAATTTCTTAATCTTGGATCAAGTGCATCTCTAAGAGCATCACCTAATAGGTTCAATGAAAGAATAAATAACCAGATAAACGGTACTGCCCCAATAAAATTCTGCCATCTACCAGCACTTACTTCCTGTGAAGCATCTGCAATCATCGTCCCCCATGTTGGAACACCAACAATTGAAAGACCAAGATATGCGAGTAAAACTTCTGACATTATTACACCTGCGAAAGTTAAAATCGCAGAGATAATAACATAATGAAATACATTTGGGAGGATATGTTTGAATATAATTCTTCCATCTTTAGCCCCTAATGTTCTGGCTGCAAGAACATATTCAAATTCTCTTGCCTGCATAAAAGCTCCTCTAATGACTCTGGCCAGTCCTACCCAACCCGTTAAAGCAAAAGCAAGAGCTATAGTAAGAAAACTTCTTCCAACTAATAAGATAAAAGCCATTATTATTATAAGTCCAGGTATAGAATAAATGATCGACATCAAATATTGTATTGCATCGTCAATTAATCCACCATAATACCCAGAAAGTGAACCCATTATTATCGCAATAGGAATCATTATAATTATAGTTAAAAAACCTAACCAGATGGAGATTTTTGAACCATAAACAGCTCTATATAAGACATTTCTACCAAATATATCTGTTCCAAAAGGTGCGGTTTTATCCTGAAAAGGTTGAACAAAAGATCTATTGACATCTTCTATGTGTTGAGTTGATAAATCGTAAATATGTCCAAAATTTAAAGCAGACAAAATTGCCATCATTATGTAAATAAATATTATTATAACCATGACCATCGCAAGTTTGTTTCTATAAATTCTTCTTGCTGCATCAAAAAGTAAACTTCTTCCTTTTATTGGTTCCATAATTTTTCTCCTTAATAGATTTATGTTAATTTAACCCTTGGATCTACAATGCTATACGAAATATCTGTGATAAGAGAAAAAAGTATAAAAAACAAAGTATAAACGACAACCATGCCTTTTAACACAGGTAAATCATAGCTAGCTACTGCGGTAACTGTCAAATCACCAATACCAGGTATAGAGAAAAACCTTTCTGTTAACAAAGCTCCTAAAAGCAAACCAGGAATAGACATTATAACAGAAGTTAATATCGGGATTAATGCATTTTTAAATACATGGGTATACATTATTTTCCTTGTCGAAAGGCCTTTTGCTTTTGCCGTCCTAACATAATCTTTGTTAACTTCTTCAACAAATACAGTTCTATAATATCTAACACTTCCGCCAACGCTAGCAAAAGTTAATAATATCCATGGAAGGGCAAGATATTTTATTCTTTCTAGCCCGAAACCCCAGCCTGATATTGGAAATATCTTTAATATCCCAGCAAGTAAAGTTTGACCAAGAATGATGAGAGCTAAATAAGGAAAGGCCATAAATATAGTCGCTAAAACCGTAATTGTTTTGTCTAGAAATTTTCCTCTGAAAAAAGCACAAACAAGTGCTAGAGAAATCGAGATAATAAAATCAAAAACAAATGGGGGGAATGTTACACTAAGAGAGACAGGGACACATCTTGCAATTAAACTGGAAATTCTTTGTTTTTTAGAATATGATTTTCCAAAATCCATCGTTGCAGCTTGTTTTATGTAATCTAAATATTGTAGTATCAATGGTTTATCAAGCCCCAACTGATGTTTTAAAATTTTAACCTGTTCAGCAGTTCTAGATTTAGGAGATAACATGTTGTACAATACCCTTTCCTGCCCACCAATAACATTGAAAAGCAAAAAGAATATTAACATACAACCAAGTAAAGTTGGTATTAAATTGAGTAGCTTTCTGATAATATAATTAATCATAAAGTATAACTCCTTTTTTCGCTGACTTAGGCAAAGTTTACATATAAATAAATGTAAATCAAGTATTTTGTTTAATTTTATTTAAGTTGTAGTATAATTTGTAAGAAAATATATATAAAGAAAAAATTTTTGATCAGGTTTTATATGAAATTTTATATCAAAAAAAAAGAATTGGAAATTATTATCAAATTGTTTAACTCTTTTTCAAAGACTCAAAACATAAATCAACTTTTAGAATATATAATTGATTCATCAATAATCTTAGCGAATTGTGATGCAGGAACTATTTATTTAAAAAACGATGAAGATATGCTTGATTTTGCATTTTCTAAATCACTTTATCTTTCTTCGAAATATTCAGAAGAATTAGTTCAGGAAATTTTTAAGCCATTTCAACTTAAAATCGATGAAAATTCTATTGCTGGTTATTGTGCATCATCAAGGAAAATAATTAACATCAGTGATATCAAAAAACTTGGAGATATTGTCACATTCAAATATAATGACTATTGGGACAAAAAATATGGATATACAACCATTTCCATGCTCACACTTCCATTGGAAAACAATCAAAACGATCTTATTGGAGTTCTTCAACTTATAAATGCGAAAAATCCAAAAGATCAGCAAATAATACCTTTTTCAAAAAGGATTGAATATATAATAGAAACTATTGCCCAGCAATCGGCTATTGCTATTGATAATTTTCAATTGACTAACAAACTCTATATATCGCAGGTTGAGACTATATTAAAACTCGGTATTGCATCTGAATATAAAGATAAGGATACATATAGCCATCTTAAAAGAATGAGTGAATATAGTAAACTTTTGGCATATAAAATAAAAAAGTCTAAATCTTATGCAGAAAATATTAGACTTGCCTCTATGATGCATGATATTGGCAAAATTGGTATCCCTGACAATATCTTATTAAAGCCTGGTAATTTAAATGCAGACGAAAGGAAAATAATGCAAAAACATACTATATATGGAGCAATGATTTTAAAAGATTCGGAAGCTTATGTACTTCAGCTTGCGGCAAGGATAGCCTTAACTCATCATGAAAAATGGGATGGTTCGGGTTATCCTCTTGGATTAAAAGGAGAAGGGATACCGTTGGAAGGTCGCATTGTCGCCCTGGCAGATGTTTTTGATGCTCTATCATCTAAAAGAGTATATAAAGAAGCTTTGAATATTGATGAGTGTAAAAAGTTTTTGCTTGAACAAAAGGGGAACCACTTTGATCCCAATTTAGTAGCTATTTTTATAGATCTATTACCAGAAGTACTAAGAATTAGAGATCAATATTCCAGTGAAGGTTTAATCGAACCAGAAATATTTTCGATTGGAGATATAATTGTTGATCTTTCAACAATTTAACTTTCAGCAATTTAAAATAAAGATATATTTTTAACCTATAATTAAAAAACTTGATACAAGAATATTTATTAATAACAATATTATCAATGAATAGGAACTAAAATATATCCCGAAATCAGCCAGATCTGATTTTTTAATACTAAGTAAAATTCGCCTTCGAATTTTTCGATTATATTTTTATAGTTGAATTCAAGATAAACATTAATTACCGCTTTATCTTTTTCAATTATTGATTTTTTAATTTCATAATGAATCAATTCATTATAAAATTCTTCTATTCTTTCCTTTTTAAAATCCTCGATTATCTTTAATCTTTCTTTTTCTGATGCGTATGTATAAATATCTCTATACTTTGAGAATTGAATTATATATGAATCAAAATCAAATAAAGAAAAATAAAGTTCCCAATTATGTTCTATTCTTGCATTCAAAGCCATTTCCACAATTTTATATGGAGGAAGATCCTTCAAGTTTTTTTGAATTTTTTTGGCTTCAACATATTCACTTGCCTGTTTTTCAGAAGGGAAAAAACTTTTTGCTGGGTTTAATTCGAGTTTTAATATGTTTTTAGTTAAAATTACCTGATCTCTTTCTATTGAAGTATAGAACAACCCTTGAATAAAATATATACCACTTTGCTTAAAATCAAACCATTGACTTATATCCACCGTATATGACATGCTTTGAAAAGGTGAAAGCAAAATTGATCTTGTAAATACCTTTTCCTTGGTCGCTTTAGCTAGGATATAATATTTTGAATATGGAACCTGTTCGGCATATGAAGTGAAAACCTTGAAATCTATTGAAAACATAAGATTTTCTGCTATTTCCAAAAAATAATTGTTTGGGGATTTATTTGTTATTTCAATTCTTACCAAAATCGGAGAACCTACAAAATATATCTCTTCATTCTCAAATCTCAAATATAGATCAATCATATTGTTTATATCTTCAGAACTAAAACTAAAAAGAATAAAAATTGAGAAAATGAATATTAATAGAATGACAATATTTTTTATTTTAATTGGCATCATATCCCTCATAATTTTATTATTGTTTTTTTTAATTTCGGTTTTTTGCAAAAATATTGAAATAATAGATTAAAGAATTATCTTTGAAAAAAAAAGAGGTTTAAGTTGCGATTACTTTTTTTGAACGAAAAATTCAAAAAAGATAACCTTTATTATCTATCTTTAGAAGATAGTAAACATTTAATTGCAAATAGATTTTCTATAGGAAATACTATAGATGCTGTTATTGATGATAAATTTGGTAAATTTACCATAAAAACGATCATAAAAAAAATCGTCTATGGTGAATTTCATCATATATCTTTGATTAAATCTTTTAATTCTAAACTATTTTTGATAATAGGGTTACCAAAAGATAGAGCGTTGATTCCAATTGTAGAGAAATCCTCAGAGATTGGAGTAAATCAGATTTATCTTATTCCTTTAAATCATTCAGATAGAAAAAGTTTAAATGAAAACCAACTTTTAAGACTAAAAAAAATAGCTATAGAGGGATGCAAGCAGTCGGGAAATCCAAATATCCTGAAAATTGTTTATTTTGAATCACTCGAATCTATATTCAAAGATCTATCTTTACTAAATTGCATTAAAATTTTTCTTGATGAAGAAGTAGATTTTAATAATAATTTTTTTAATTTAATTAATAAAAATAAAGTTGAAAGATTTAAAAATGTTGTTAATTTAATTGGACCAGAAGGAGGACTATCCAGCCAAGAAAAGAGATTACTGATGCAAAATGATTTTTATCCTATAAGTTTAGGTAAGAATATATTACGGACTGAAACTGCTGCAATAGTCTCATCTTTTTTAATTAAATCTTATCAAAATATAAATTTTGAAAATTAATCTTCAGGAGATATTTTTTTTATGAATCGTTTTTCTCTTTTTAATATTAAAATAACAGATGGTACACAAGAAGAATACATTGAACTTGTTTTTAAGAATCTTGAAAATGGTAAAAAGACACATATTGTTACACTAAATTCTCTTATGCTTTTAAAATCTTTGTTTTCAAAAAAATTTAAAAATATCCTTCAGAAAGCAGAATTAGTATTTATCGAAAGTTATGGTGTAGAACTTGCATGCAAACTTCTTGGGATTAAAATAAACAAAAGAATTGCTGGTATAGACTTTTTCAGGGATTTACTCTATTATATTGATCAATATGACAAGACTGTTTATCTATTAGGCGGTAGTTTTAATACATTGATGAAAACCGAAAAAAACATTAAACTTGCATACCCAAAGATTAGAATTGTCGGAAGATATTATGGTTTTTTTAAAAAAGAAGAAGAAAAAAAAATCAATATCGCAATACAAAAGGCTGCCCCAGATTTTATTTTTGTCGCATTGGGATCTCCCAAGCAAGAGAATTGGATCTTTTCTAATATCGATAAAATTAAGATTGGAATGGGTGTAGGTGGTTCATTTGATGTATTTTCAGGTAAAAGGAAAAGAGCCCCTAAATTTTTCATAAATAATAACATTGAGTGGCTTTATAGAATTTTATTTATTCCAGGAAAATTCTTCCTGATTTTTCCTTTATCATTATTTGGTTTTATAATAATATTTTACTCACTTATTTATAGGATAAAAAAAATCTTTATTAAAAATAAGATTAATCTGGAGAAAGATTATGATTGAGCCCAGAATTTTAAAAGGTTTTAAAGATTCATTACCTAACGAAGAATTTTATAAAAAAAATCTTATAAATAAAATAGAAAAGATTTTAAACCTTTTCGGCTATCTTCCGATAGATACTCCTGCAATAGAATATCAAGATATATTGTTAGGTAAAGGTGGTGGAGAAACAGATAAACAGGTGTTTTTATTTAAAGATAAAGGTGAAAGAGATGTCGGTTTAAGATATGATTTGACAGTACCTCTTGCACGTTTTGTCGCAATGCATGAAAACGAATTAACATTCCCATTTAAAAGATACCATATTGCAAAAGTCTGGAGAGGAGAAAAGCCACAAAAAGGAAGGTTTAGAGAATTTTATCAAGCAGATTTCGATATAATAGGTGTAAATAGCGTTGAATCAGATATAGAGATAATTTTGCTTATCTATTCTCTTTTGACCGACCTCGGAATCAAAGATATAATAATAAAGATAAACGATAGAGAATTGATGCACCAAATATTTGAAAAACTCAATGTTGAAAATTATGAGAAAGAAATTCTCTTGATCTTAGATAAATATTATAAGGTTTCACAAGACCAGATAATTGAAAATTTAAAAGAATTGATCGGCAACAAAAATATTGAGATAATAAAATTAATACAAAATGCGAATAATGGGAATTTTTTTAACATTCTGAAAACAGAATATGGTATTGAAAATACGAGATTAGAAAAAATTTTTAAGATAATTGATAAAATTAACCTGAATAAAAATATTATCTTAGATTGTGCAATAACTAGAGGTTTAGATTATTACACTGGAATTGTTTTTGAATCATTTATAAAAGATGCTATTGAACTTGGCTCGGTCTGTTCCGGAGGTAGATACGAAAATCTTACATCCACATTTTGTAAAAACAAATATTCAGCAATAGGTGGCTCAATTGGTTTAGATAGATTATTGTACTACCTTATAGAAAAAAAGATGATAGATAAAATATCATATTGTTTGGTTTTAATTGCCAATCTTAATGAAGAAGATTATCTATTTTATCTTGATATATTAAAAGATTTACATGATCATAAAATTTCTTCGGAAATTTACCTTACAAGTACAAAGCTTAAAAAACAATTTAAATATGCAGAGGATAAAAATATTCCTTATTTATTAATTACCGGAGAAGAAGAAAAAAATAAAGGGATTTTAAAACTCAAAAATATAAAGACTGGTGAAGAATTTTTATTCCACTCAATTGAAGAAATTTCAAACTATCTAAAAAAACCGCAGAATTCGATCAATTTTTGAAGTATCTGCCCGTATTCTTTATCTTTTTCTAAAATCTGCAGACCTATATCGTAGAAATTTTCGTTTAAATCTTTAGATATTCTCTTGACAATACCTGTAAATCTCAGGTTATCCCCTTCATTTAATTCTTTTGGTAATTTTAATTTTAATTTTAATTGTTTACCCTCAGGTATCTCTGTTTCAGACATCATCAATATACCACCCTCGGAAATATCTAAAAGATAGCCAATTAGAACATCATTTTCATCGAAAATTCTTAGATAAAATATAAGATGTCTTCTTGTGTATTTTCTTCTGTCCACAATCAAACCCCTTTTTTGTTTATTGATAATACAAATTGATTATAAAATAAATAAATTAAGTTTCAATTAAATACTTTTAATATTTTGTAAAACAATCTGCTGTTCTTCTATACTTAATCCAAAAGATCTAATTATATCTTTTCTTGTTAATATCCCTATAATTTTCTTATCTTCTAAAACTGGAAGATGTCCTATATTATATTTTTGAAGCAAGCTTTCTGCTTGCTCGATATTCATATCTTTTGTAGCAGTTATAACTTTTTTATGCATATAAGCACTAACCGGAGAGTTAATCTGATTTATTTTTCTTGCTTTCATAATATCTCGAAGCGAAATAAAGCCTACAATATTATTTTCTGAATCTATTACCGGTGCTCCTGTGTGGTTAAAAGATTCTAAAAATATTGAAGCATCCTTAATGGTCCAATTTTCATTAATTGCTTTGACATTTTTTGTCATTATATCTTCAACTTTTTTTGGAAGTTTAATTGTCTCATTCAAATGTTCTTTAAATGATAAGAAAACTTTTCTAAGCTCACTATTTTCCAGTCTTGCAGAACCAGCAAAAATATGCCCACCTCCATTAAATCTATGCATTATTAAATTTATATCTATTTCCTCTTTCCTACTTCTACCAATTAATAATCCTTTTTCGCTATCTGCAAACTGAAAAAAAGCAAAATATCCATCTGGGTTTTCAATCTCAAAAATCTTTTCAACAATACCTGAAAGTCCAGCAAATTGTTGATCCATTTCCATGTAAGAAAGTATTATGAAATGACCCTTTATCGTCTTGTATATCAAATTGTTAAGTAAATTATGGAATAACGAAATCTGCCCCTGCCCATTTAAAATATTAATTTTTCTTGTTGCAATCTTGATGTCCGCACCATTTTTAATAAGATAATTAGCAGCGGCAAAATCAATATCTTTAGTATTAACATGTGTAAAATTACCCGTATCGGCATATATGCCTGTAAGAGCTATCGTCGCATCAATAGGATTTAATCTTATAGAATTTTCAATTAAAACCGAAGCTATCAAGGATGCATTTGCACCACATTCTTTAGAGATTAATTTAGCATTATCTATATCAAAACTATCCTCAATATGATGATCCCATACTTCAATCTCTACTGGTAAATTCAAAATTGAATTATACTCTTTTAATCTAGCTTTAGTTCTTGTATCAACTATGACAATTTTGGTTATCGAATCCAGGGCTACCTCATTTATAGATTTTAACTGCAAAAAGTCTGAATATAATGAATAGATGCTCTTTGCGATAGGGTGAATCAAGCTACTTCTTATTAAAACTGCTTCGGGGTAAATATAGCGCATAAGAACCATTGAAGCAAGGCAATCATTATCAGTATTTGAATGACCTATTATCACAATCATAATTATAATTTATAATATAATTTAAAAAAATCAAAAATTAATTATAGTTGTTGACAAATTTTATTTTTTTCAATAAATCAGCTATATGTTAAAAGCAATATGAGCAATATGAGAAAAATTTAATTATATGAAAAACAAGATAAAAAAACCAGAAATTTTAGCTCCAGCCGGCAGCTTTGAATCAGCAATTTATGCTTTTATGGCAGGAGCGGATGCAGTATATTTTGGTCTTACTTCATTTTCAGCAAGAAAATTCGCCGTAAATTTCAATGAAGATCAGTACAGAAAACTTCTTGAATATTCAAGGAAAAACAATAAAAAGGTTTATTTAACGATTAATACACTAATATTTGATGATGAACTACAAAATCTAATTAGAACTCTTAGATTTCTTAAACTTTTTACCCCTGATGCCATAATAGTTCAAGATATTGGTATTATTGATTTGATAAGAGAGTACCTGTATGATATTCCTATTCATCTATCTACACAGGCAGGAACCTATTCAAAATTTTCATATGATCTATTAAGTTTGTTAAAAGTAAAAAGAGTTGTTGTTGCAAGGGAATCTACTTTTTCAACAATTAAAAAATTAAAAGATCATTTTAAGAATATTGAAATCGAGGTCTTTATTCACGGTGCATTATGTTATTCTTTTTCCGGTTATTGTCTGGCTTCCGGAATACTTACAAATAGAAGCGGTAACAGGGGTGAATGTGCACAAATTTGCAGGAATTATTTTAATTTTGAAAAGTTTAAGAATTTAAATGATGTTAAATTAACTCCATTTTCATGCAATGATTTAAATTTACAAACAAAAATATTAGAGCTTTCTGAGATTGGTATAGATTCTTTTAAAATTGAAGGGAGGATGAAAAGTCCAGAATATACTTTTTATACAGTAAAATATTATAGAAATATTATTGATAAAAAACTTAATCCTATAGAAAGTTCAGAATTTTTAAAAGATTCAAAAACATCATTTTCCAGAATGCCAACTCTTGCTTATTTCAATGAAAGTCACGCGGAAAATTTGGTAAATCCTTTTTTGCCATCACATCTAGGTATAATTGCAGGAGAAATCCTCGATATAAATAAGGATCAAATAAAGATAATCCTGAAGGAAAAGATAGCGATAAAGGATGGATTGCTTCTTATATTCAAATTTAACAGTAATTTTTTTACTTTCCCATTTTCGGTAGATTTTTTAAAAGTCAACAATAAGAACGAAATAAAGGCAGAAAAAGGTAAAAAAGCCATAATTTTATCTAATTCATTAAATGAGTTCTGGGACAAAATATTTAAAATTAAAGATTTTGATGATGTTCAGTTGAAAAAATTGATCAATGTTTCTAATATCGATCTATTTGATCCAGATTATTTCGATATAAACAAAATAAACAATAACAATTTTATATTTATAAGGAAAATATCAAATAGAGACAAAGATCTGAAAAAAATAAATGAAAACCTTTATGAAAAGATAAAATATAATATTACCATGGAAATAAATGCTAAAGTTGATGAAGAAGAAAATCAATTGAGTTCAAAATCAAATTACCCATTTAACCTTTTATTTGAATATAAATTCAATATTCTTGATAAAATTTTTATTAAAACAATTTTAACAAAAGCTTTTTTTAAAACAGGTGAGAAATCATATTTTAATATTTTTAAAAATAGTTTTTCCAATTCCAGTAAAGAAGATAATTTTAAAATTTTCTTAAAGATAGATGAAAATAGTTCAATTTTATTAGATAAGATTTTTATCCCTCCATCTTTAAATAAAAAATTTATAAATGAAATAAAGAACAACATCTTAGATGAATTTAATAAATTTGTAGATCCTCAATCTTATTTAAACTCAAATCCATCGGAATTTTTAATTGGGGAAAACTTGAAAGAATTTGATGTAATCTTTGATTTTGATCAACAGAAGATTAAAGATGATATTTTACTAAGATTAAAAGAAGATAAGGTTATAATAGATAATAAATTCAATAGAAAAAATATTTCGCCAAAAACCTATATACCAAATAATGAAGATGATAAGATTGTCCCTTTTACATCCTTTGAACACCTAGTAGATTCCGATTTGCTTCAAAATGAACTAATTTATAAAAAGGGCAATATTGCTATTTTACCCTTACATCCAATAATTGAAAATGAAAAAAATTACATCGAAATGTTAGACAAACTTATTTTAAAAAATGAAAAACATATTTTTCTATTAGGAATTAATTCAACATGGCATTTTTATTTATATAAAAAATATAATAAAAATAATAATGTTTTCTTTTTTTTCGATTTCTATATATATATTTCTAATAGATTTTCATATTCATATTATTCTAGATTTAATAAATCGGTTTTTGGCTTTCATTATATAGAAAATAATTCCAGCTTAAATATAAACACTAAACAAAACAATTTACCTCTTTTTAACATCACAGGTTTTAACCCTCCACTATTTTTAAGTAGAGGTTGTCTTCAAAAAAACATCTTTAATGCTAATAAATGTCTGGATAATTGTCCCAAAAAGTTTTTATATAAACTTTATAATCAAAAAAATAGATTTTTGTATACAATAGATGAATGTATCTCTTATTTATTCAAAGTTAGAGATTAATCGTTTTTATATAAAAGATCATATATTTCGGGATATCTTTCTTTGACTTCGGTTTTAGGTTTGTATAATCTATGAATAGAATGGGGATAAATTATTTCTTTATTAACAGTCGAAAGGTAGAAATGTGGTTCCTTAAAATTTGGTTTCGTTGTCCATGTATATTTTGAATTAATATCAAAGTAAACAGAAGCAACTTTAATATTTTTATGATTTAAGTTTCTTCTTAACCCTTCTTTTAACTTATCTACGACAGGATTAACATAAATCCCGGCTTTAAAAGTAGTGTCGATAATCAATATCTTACTAGTATCATCTATTCTCTCAAGAAGATATGGTAGACCTATTATGTTGCTCTTATATGAAAGATGAGATGAGGATGTATTTATTGCTACATGGTCGGGGTTCTTTTTGGGATTACCATTTAATTTGTTCAAGTATTTATATGTTTCATGGATATAAATACCGGAAATAACACCACCTGGCCATAGAGCTATTAAAAAATCTGGTTCAAAATCCGAATAAAAAATATTAACACCTAATTTAATTGAATCTTCTTGTATTTTTTCAGGTGTTAACCAAAGGTAGTCATTGTCTATATTAATTTCTTCCTCTGGGAATGATTTACTGGTCAAAATTTTGAAGATATTTATTTTATTTTCTTTCAGCAAAGAATCTCTTTTATCAATTAAGAGATCAGAAATTTCGTGAGGATAATTTACCCAGCAATCTTTCTCATAGTCATTTAAATATATTAAATTAGTCTGGTATATATTTTTTTCGGGTTTTCTATCGAGAGTTGCCACATAAATTTGATGTGGCATATTTTTCCTTGTCTGTTTTTTAAGTAAAGAAATTAAATGAGATATGGTCTCACCTGTATCATAAATATCATCTATAATTAAGAGAATATCTTCTGGCACAACTACTTTAATTACATGTTCTAGCCCTTTTACAATTATCTCTTTTTGCGTGAAGTCATCACCATATGTAGATGTTGTGATGGCAGTATGGTTTATAAATATACCCTGTAATCTGAAATATTCATTTATTCCGATACCAACGATAGTTCCTCCGCGCCACAATGAAATCGCGTGATTTGGCCTAATATTTAAATTATAAAGTTTTTTACCTAATAAAAAGGATTCAAACATAACCTGTTTTGCTGATTTAAAAACAAAATTCATTTTTACCCCTAATAATCTATAATAGATTTCTTTTTGATATTTTATTTTTTTTTTTAATAATGTAAATAATTGATTTTATATATTACTTGACATATTTAACCGATGATGTTTTTTTGATTAAAAATAAGAACTTAAAAGGGAAAAAAATGGCAAATACCTATTTATTTACTTCGGAATCAGTTGGGGAAGGACATCCCGATAAATTATGCGATCAAATTTCGGATGCGATATTAGATAAAGCTATTTCTTTACAACCAGATTCTAGAGTAGCTATAGAAACTTTTGCATCAAATGGTGTTATTGTCATTGGTGGAGAAATGACATTAAACAATGGATACATTGATATTCAAGAAGTTGCAAGAGGGATAATCAAAAAAGTCGGTTATGATAATCCTGATTATGGTTTGGATTATAAATCCTGCGGGATTTTAACAAATATTAATAGACAATCTACAGATATAGCTTTAGGTGTTGATGAAAAACAAAATCATGAAATGGGAGCCGGTGATCAGGGGATGATGTTCGGCTATGCTTGTAAAGAGACAGAAGATTTAATGCCAGCACCAATTGTATTTGCTCACAAAATAATGTTAAGAGCTTCTGAAGCTAGGAAAAATGGTGAATTACCCTGTTTAAGACCTGATGGCAAATGCCAGGTTACAGTTGAATATAAAGATGGAGTTCCTCTACGGATCCATGCTGTTGTCCTATCTCATCAACATGACCCAGATATAGCTTATGATCACTTAAAAGAAGAGCTTATTGAAAAAATAATAAAAAAGGCATTGCCCTTAAATATGCTAGATTCTAAAACAATTTACCTTATTAATCCAACGGGAAGATTTGTAATTGGTGGTCCTATGGGTGATACTGGTCTTACAGGAAGAAAAATAGTCGTGGATACATATGGTGGTGCCGGTAAGGTTGGTGGTGGTGCTTTTTCAGGAAAAGATCCAACGAAGGTAGATCGTTCTGCTGCATATATGGCAAGGTATATTTGCAAAAATATTGTTAAGGCAGATATTGCAGATAAATGTGAAATCGAACTTGCATATGCCATAGGTATTGCTCACCCGGTATCTGTTACATTGAATTTTTTTGGAACAGGGAAATACCCAGAAGAGAAGGTAGAAAAGATAGTAGAAAATATTTTCCCATTAAAGCCCAAAGATATTATTGATTATCTTGATCTTCAAAAACCTATTTATCTTGAAACTGCAACTTTTGGTCACTTCGGAAGAAATAAATTTTCGTGGGAAAAAACCGATAAAGTAGAGGAGTTATTAAAATTCTTAAAGAAGTAGGAAAGATAAATGTCAACTAAATTACCTTCTTCTGATATTAAAAAAGAGATCAAAAAAAAATCTGAGAAGAAAATAAAAAAGCTTAAAAAAACTAATCTTTCTTTTTCAGATAAACTTAAAAGAGTTAAATACGCATTAGATCGTAGAAATCTTAAAAGGACTTTCTGGAAAAAAATTAACGAAATTTTAGAGGGAAAAGATTTAAAAGCAGAAGAAAGTTCTTTTGCTGACTTTGAACTACTTCTATTAAATCAAGCATATAAATTGGCAAAAAGATCAGATTATTTTTCCTATTTTGTAAATATTATTATTTCAATTGGAATTTATTCTGTTTATTTTCTTATATTCAAAAATAATGAAACTTTTAAAGGTTTATTTTTTAACTTCGAAAACCAGCCTATAGATGTTGTTTATATTCTATTTTTAATAAATGCTATAATCTTCAATCTTTCTCAAATTAGAGTATCTTCATATGAAATCTTTTCTTTGGATTATTCTCTTTTAATTCCTGTTACTTTTATTTATGGTCCAGTATATTCTCTTTTAATGTTTTTATTAGTTTATTTAGTTAGAACAATAAGAGACTCCCGAAGAGGTTATATCGCTAGAGGTAAAAAATATAGATTCGAGAACTTTTTACAATCTTTGTCCTATTTTTCATCAAATGCAGCTTCTAAAGGTGCGGAAATATTGGCAATTTCACTTGGCGCATCAATATTCAGTATTTCAGTTATAGAGTTTAATCCTTCTTTATTGATCTTGATTTTGGCAATATTTATTCTCGCTCCAATAATACATGATTTTGTTACAATACTAGGAATAGCTGCTGATGGAACATATATTGGACATGTTGTCAATTTGAGTCTTTTAATCGGTATTGGTTTAGATACCCTAATATTATTAAATGGCTATCTTTATTACATTTTAACAAAAACATTTGGTTATTATGGATTTGGGATGTTTTCCTTAATTTTTTACGGAATACTTATCGCTTTCATTAGATTATCCAATTACACAAAAATTGTTGAAGATCAAAAGAAGGAAATTGAACAAGAAAAGGCGGAATTATCAAAGTTAAATAATGAATTAACCAAGACAACAGAAGTACTTCAATCAAAATCAAAAGACAGTCTTGATATAACCAGAGTAATAAGCATTCATGCAGAGAATGTAGGTCAACAATTTTTAAATGTAAAAGACAAACTTGAAAATCTTATCTCATCTTTATCTGATATAACAAATGGATTTAAAGCGATTAACGACAAAACAGAGGAAGCATACATAAAACTTGAGCAATCAAAAGGGATTATTGTTGATTCATCAAAAATGCTTAAAGATTTCAGAGATTCAACCGAAGTTGTAGACGAATCACTTACCTTAATAACCGAAATATCCGAACAGACAAACTTATTAGCCTTGAATGCTTCGATTGAGGCTGCTAGAGCCAAAGAAAGTGGAAAAGGTTTTGCGGTTGTAGCAGGAGAAATAAGAAAGCTAGCCGAAAAAACAACCGAATCTACAGAAAAAATCTATTCTGTCATTACGGCAAATTATAAAATTGTAGATAGATTAAAAAAGGTTTTTGATGAACTGTCATTATTATTTTTAAATTATCAAAATCAGATTAAATCTATTAAAGATAATTTAAACAAATTAATTTCTAGTTATGAAAATATAAACTCAAATATTTTTAAAATTGAAAACTCAATTGATGAATCTGTGACGACATTGAATATATTTAACAGCATATCCGATGAAATTACTTCTATTACAAATGAGTTAAAACTATTAAACCAAGAGTTAAAGACAAATACCGAAAAAAAATAATTTTTTAAATTTTATCTTCTACGATATTTATCATATTTTGAAGGGAAATTTTCCCCCATTTCTTATCTTCTTCGTTTAAATCTATAGCGAATTTTTCTGCTTTATTATCTTTAATATATAGTAAAAGCTGATATAAATTTTCAAGATTTATCTTTTGCATATTAGCACAATATGATTCTTTTATTGAAAAGATTTTTTTACCAGGATTTTCCATTTGCAATCTATTTACAAAAGTCGATTCTGTACCAACAGCCCAGATAGAGCCTTCTGCAGAATTATTTATAAGATTATAAATAAACTCAGTCGAGCCAGAATAATCGGCTAATTTCACTACCTCAACCTTTGATTCCGGATGAGCAACAATCTTGATTTCTGGAAATTGATTTCGTAATCTTATAATATCACTTTCCTGATAAACCTGATGGACCGGACAAAAGCTATTGTATAAAAATATATCAACATCCTTATAGTTTTCATTAGAATTTAATACAATCTCATCTCTTATAAAGATATTTTTTGTCTTAACATCACCTATTTTAATAGCCGTATTAGAACCAAGATAGAAATCTGGAAGAAAGACTATTTTTTTATTCTTGCTTAAATAATATCTAACAATCTTTTCAGCATTGGATGAAGTGCAGCAACTTCCATCGTTTTTACCTGTAAACGCTTTAATATCTGCATAGGAGTTAACATATGTAACAGGAACGACATCCAAATTTTGTTCAAATTTTAAAATATTGAAAACATCGTTTAAGTTTTTTAAGGATACTCTTTCTGCTAAAGGACACATAGCATTCATATTTGGAATAAAAACATTTTGAAAATCCTGCGATAAAATCTTAACGGTTTCAGCCATGAATTTTACACCACATAAAATTATATTTTTCTTCATCGTAGTCGACGTTTTCTTAGCCAAAAGATAGGAATCACCTACAATATCTGCTAAATCTACGATATCTTTGTTTTGATAATGATGAGCGGCAATTATTAATTCATCTTTAAGTATATTTTTGATATCTATTATTTTTTCTTTAATAAATTCCATTTTTTAAACCTCTTTTATTTTATAAAATTCATAGAAAAATCAAAAACATTTACAGAATGGGTCAATGCTCCGATAGAGATATAGGTCGGTTTCAAACTCGCCAGAATCTGTATATTTTCTTCCTTTACATTACCAGATATTTCGGTTTCGACCTTATTGTCTATAATGCTAATAGCCTTTGTCATAGAATCTATGTCCATATTATCAAGCATGATCCTATCCACATTTAAATTTATAGCTTCTTTTACTTCTTCTATAGTTCTTGTTTCAACTTCAATCTTATACTTATCTTTATATTTTTTTCTAACTTTTTCTACTGCATTTTTTATCCCTCCAGCTGCATCTATATGATTATCCTTAATTAAAATCATATCATAAAGTCCAAATCTATGGTTTATCCCTCCTCCACATCTGACAGCGTATTTGGCAAGAATTCTATAACCAGGAAGTATTTTCCTTGTATCAAGTATCTTGGTGTTTTTACCTGTTAATTGCACAAATTTATATGTTTTTGTAGCTATTCCGCTTAAATAACCTAAAAGATTTAAAGCAGTTCTTTCTGCCTCGAGTAAAGACTTAATATTTCCTTCGATTTCTAAGATTATATCTTTATATTTTATCTTTTCTGCATCCTTTTTTTCTAGATTGAATTTACTATTTTTATCTACCATTTTAAATACAATTTTTGCCATATCGACACCACATAAGATCCCATCTTGCTTCGATATGATCTGACATCTTCCCTTCTGCTTTGAAAAAATCGCTTTTGAAGTAATATCTTTTTCTCTTTTGAAATCCTCTTTTAATCCTATTTTTACAATTTTTTTTATATGTGAAATATTTTTTAAAAGCTCTTTATCCATTTTTTTCCTCTTTTCCCACTTAAAATATATCACTAAATAAATTAAAAATTCAAGGACAAAATCCGAAATATTAAAAATATATAAACTTATTTACGATAATATTTGTAAATATGGGAGTTTTATTTTGAGGGAAAAATGGATGACATAGAAAAGCTTAACCAAAAGTTAAGTGATTATAAATCTTTAATAGAAATCGGTCTTATAATATCTTCAGAGGGAGATATTAATTCAATATCTAAAGAAATCTGTTATGGTCTTATGGCTAAATATCAAATAGAATATGTTATTATTCTTCTTTTTCCCGATGAAGTACAAAAAGAGATGAAACTTTTTTCTTTTCATAATTTCCAGGAAAATCAAGATTCTTTGAGTATCAGTGATTTTAACCCTATTAGGACTTTTTTTCTTTCTCATCCCAATCAGGTCGATTTTTCAACTTTTTCATTTTTGATCTCTGTTGATATTGTTACTCAATTTTTAAAATATAAACCAGAAATCCTTTTCCCTATAAAAACGACTGAAAATGTATTGGGTTTTTTGATGCTTTCAGAAAATCAAAATGGACAATACACCCAGGATGATATAGAGTATATATCAAATGTAACTTCATTCGCTTCTGTAGCCATTCAAAATAAAAAAAATTACTTAAAGGCTATAACAGATTTGAAAACCGGTCTTTATATTTATACCTATTTTATCCAGAGAATGAGCGAAGAGATAGAAATATTTAAAAGATATAATGATGTTTTTTCTGCTTTAATGCTTGATATAGATTATTTTAAGGAAATTAATGATACTTATGGACATTTAATTGGTGATCTAGCCCTAAATGAGCTTTCAAAGATTATTAAAAATAACATAAGGTTAAATATAGATATTCCAGCGAGATTTGGAGGTGATGAATTTGCCGTTCTTTTCCCAAGAACATCTAATTTTGTTGCATTTCAAATAGCAGAAAGGATCAGAAAAAAGGTTAATCAATCTATCTTTTATTTCGAAGGGAAAGAGGTGAAATTCACCGTTTCTATAGGTGTTTCAACTATAGTTACTGGTATAAACAGTCCAGAAAATTTTATAAAGCTTTGCGATAAGGCTTTATATTATTCCAAAAAAGCCGGGAAAAACAGAGTAACTTCATTTTATAATAATAAGTTTGGCGCTTATAAAATAGATAATGACTAAACCTTAAAGGCTTTACCAAATTTTCCCTGTAAAAATATCCCTTTGATTATCATTGTCGCATAACTACCTTTTGGAAGATTAAATTCAAGTCTTACTTTCTTCTTGCCTTTAAAAAATTCATCATCCTGAAAATCTGAGATTAACAGATTTTCAGGGATTAACAAACCTTTTCTATGCTTATTATTTAGCCTTATCTTTAAGTTCTTGCCATCAAGTTTTTCAAATTTTAAATTCTCTATTTTCTCAATGTCATCTATTATTTTGAATATATTAGATTGATTTATAAAATTAAATTTTTTCGATAATCTTTCAATCTCATTATAAAATTGGCTTGAAGGAATTGGTAGATCGATTTTTTTAAGTAAATCCAGTAAATTTTTTGAAAACCTCTCACAAAAGATATAATTGTTTGTTTCACCTTTAATTATGAAATTTGATGCATTATCATTAAAATTTAATATTAACATAGATAAAAAGATATTAAATAGGTAAGATTGGTAAGCGTGCATTAATAAAATTAGATATCTTCTATCAATATTTAAAAATGCTGATAAATAGTCATTTTTATTTTGATATATCCTTTTAAAAAAACCCTTTAGTTCTGATGGTATATTTTTAAATATTGATTCAATGTTATCAATTTTCTTATCATTAAAAATATAATTTAAAACAGAAAGTTTAGCTTCTTTAGCTTTTTTATTGTCATATTTTGATGTTGAAAAAAGTAGCCTTGTTGCACTTTCGTAATCACCTAATATTAGACTTTTTGCCACAAAGCCAAGACCATGCCTTGCACTTCCAAAACGCTGGTCATCAAAATAATTTGGAACTCCTTGATTTTTAACTATTTCAAATCTATCGAGAATTAATGGTATTTCTTTATTATCTATTGATCTTATTGTTAAAGAAAAGTTATTATAGCTTATATCATCACTTCGAATTGGTTTATCTATATTCCCTATATATTCAAAAATGGCATTGGGAATTAAAGATTTATCTTCATCTAATGCATTAATAATTCTTGATGCGAACCTTTTTTTAATCGTTAAATAAGAGGTTGTAACAGCATGCCTATCTTTAATTCCAGCAATATTGATTTCATTTGTTGGCAAGTTAAACCTTGTGCTTAACGAAGATATTATATCAAAAGTTCCCCACCCTCTTTTTTCGAATCTAAAAAGAGAATAATTTCCATCTGGATTTATCTCGAAGTTTAAATGTTCTTTAACTATGAAATCTTCAGGAAATGTTCTTATTTTCATAATCTTTTTCTATTATATCTTTGATTACTTCGCTAAGATCTTTATCCTTGAATTTGCCGATTTCATCGTAAGAAATTGGTTTATGGAATATAACTTTTACAGACTTTATATGATATATCATAAAACTCCATTTTGGTTTTACGATATATGTTCCATTTAATGTAACAGGTAATAAATCATATTTAGTGTTTTCCCAGATAGATATAAAACCTCTTTTAAACTTATGAATGTTGCCATCTAATGTTCTTGTTCCCTCTGGGAAGATTGCGATAGAACTTAATTTATGATTTTTTATAATTTTTGTCTTTTCATGAACTTTTTTTATTGTTTCCTTTATTCTCTTATAATCTATTGGAATAGAATCCATTAATCTTAATAGACTACCGAAAAATAGCACCTTGAAAAATCTTTGATTTACCACCCAGATTGTATTTGGTATAAAATACATTATTGCTGCCACATCATAATAACTTGCATGATTTGCGACAATCAGGTAAGGTTTGTTTTTATCTATAAATTCAAAACCTTCCGATTCAAGTTTTATTCCAATAATAGTAAAAAAGAATTTACACCAAGCCTTTGAAATTAACAAAAATACCCTATCTTTTTTTAGTAATTTAAATAAAAAACCGATAAAAAATATAATGGTTTGTATTGGAAGTGCTATAAAATATGTGACAAATGAGCAGATTATCGTAGATATTTTTATTTTTCTTTTGTAACTTTTCACCTTTTTAGTATATCAATTGCTAGAATTTTTTCAATATTTAAAATCTTGTATTAGCTTGCATTATTAATAATTTTTTTTATAGTTAATAAAAAAGGAATTAGATGAAATTTAAAGGTATTGGTATCACCGGTATGATTTCCTGGGGTAAAGTTTATCTTTACAACCATGAATCATACACTATACCAAAATATAATGTTCTTGATACATACTCTGAAATAGAAAGATTCAGTAAAGCCTTAGATAAAACTGCTGAAGATATCAAGAAAATACAGCAATCCCTTGAAAAATCTGTTTCTGACGATGAACTTTATCTCTATACTTCATTTATTCTTTTTTTAACTGACCCGAGTTTTACTAATATGGTAAAAAATGAAATTGAAAAAGGTCAGAAAAATGCCGAATGGGCATTATATATTGTTTTAGAAGAGTTAATATCTAAATTTAAAGATCTTTCTAATGTTTCATTCGCTCAAAGATCAGAGGATATTTCTTCTATTGGCGAAAAAATAATGATAAATTTACTTGCTAAACAGCAGGTTAATGATGATTTAAATATACCAAAAGACTCAATAATTGTAGCAAGATCGATATCCCCTACCGATCCTATAATTTTAGAACATAAAAACATAGCAGGATTAGTAACTGAGCTTGGTGGATATGCATCTCATACGGCAATTATGGCTAAAAGCTTGTCTATACCATCTGTACTTGGTTGCGAATTTATTACTTCGGTCGCTCAAAATGATGATGAGGTAATAATTAACCCTCTTACTGGTGAAGTCATATTAAAACCATCAAAAAATGATATAGAAAAAGCAAAAATACTTCAAGGAAAACAAAAAAAATTACTTACCAAATTTTATCCTTATAATAATTATGAACCAAAAACAGGCGATGGGACAGATATTGATATTCTTGCGAACATAGCATTCGCAGAAGAAATTCCTTCGCTTTTGAAAACTTCATTAAAAGGGATAGGCCTTTATCGATCCGAATTCATTGTTCTTCAATTCAATTCATTCCCATCTGAAGAAACCCAATATAAAATTTTAAAAAAGATCTTTTCAAGTTATAGATTGGATAAAGAAATAACCATAAGAACACTTGATCTGGGAGGAGACAAGATAATTCCTGGTTATGCCTCGGCTAATGAAAAAAATCCTTTTTTGGGTTACAGGGCAATCCGATTTTGCCTTTCAAGACCTCAACTATTTTTGGAACAGATAAGGGCAATTTTAAGAGCTGGTCATGGTTTTAAAAATCTTAAAATAATGATTCCAATGGTATCTAATTATGAAGAAATAATAGAAACAAAAAAACTTTTTAAACAGGCTACTAACCAATTGGAAAAAGAAAATGTACATTATTGTAAAGATTATAAAATTGGTATCATGTTCGAAATCCCTTCAATATTATATATCCTCGAAGATCTCTCTAAAGAGATAGATTTTATTTCTATAGGTACAAATGATTTAATTCAATATCTTCTTGCTGTTGATAGAGGTAATGAAAAAATTGCATATCTATTCAAGTACTCTAACCCTTCTGTATTAAGATTTTTAAACGAGACCATAAAAAAGGCAAAAAGCTTAAATCTTGAAATATCCATGTGTGGTGAGATGGCATCAGATATATATTCTATCCCTATCTTATTGGGTATGGGTTTAAGAAGATTCTCAATACCACCATCTGCATACATGATGGTAAATAGACTATTACATTCAATTAATATTAAAGAGTGTGAAGAACTTGCCAATGAAACACTTAAATATCTATCTTCCGAAGTTATAGAAAACAAAATTAGTCAATGGGTCAAAGATAGGGCATACGATGTTTATGAGTTTTTTCATCTTTTCAAATAAGATTAAAATAACAGTAATTTTTCTTAAAATAAATTTGATTTGATTTAATATTTCCATATTGTTTAATTTTCCTGGGATGTTTTATGAATAATAAAGATGATTTAATTAAAATTGTTTTAGCCGGAAGACCAAATGTGGGTAAATCTACTATATTCAATATTTTTGCGGGGAAAAGGATTTCAATCGAATTTAGTAAGCCAGGCACAACTAGAGATCCTGTAGAAAAAATAGTTGAAATTGGTAATAAGAAAGTCCTTTTAGTCGATACAGGTGGTTTTGAGTTTGGAAGTAAAGACCCATTATATACTCTTATAGGGGAAAAAGCGAAACAATATATTCAAAATAGCGATCTAGTTTTATTTGTTATAGAAAAAGAAAACATTATAGATGAAGATCTTGCATTTCTTAGATTTATAAAGAAAAATGCAAAAAATTATATTTTAATAATCAATAAATGCGAGGGGAAATTTAAAGATCTTTTACCCAAAGAGGTTTATAGACTTGGTGTCAAGAAAATGATACCAATTTCTGCTATTCATCGTGATAATATCGATGCTATAGAAGATGAAATTTTAGCAATTTTTAATGATAATCCTAAGCTAAATAGTGATTCTACAGTTGAAAAAGAATTAACTAATACAATGAAACTCGCTATAGTTGGTCGCCCAAATACCGGAAAATCTACATTACTCAACTGTATTTTGAATGAAAACAAGGCTATAGTTTCTGATATTCCAGGAACAACAAGGGATGCAATAGAAGCATCGATAAAATATGATGACCACAATATTATACTTGTCGATACTGCCGGGATAAGAAAAAAACGTAAAATTGATGATGATTTAGAATATTACTGCATAAAAAGAAGTTTTGATGCAATAGATAATGCCGATATTGTAATTCATGTTATAGAATCCACTGATTTAATTACTTCACAAGATAAAAAAATTTCGGATTACATCATAAACAAAGGGAAAGGATATATTTTAGCGATAAATAAAATAGATTTAATTTTAAGCACAAGCTCTTACAATAAAAACTTAAATTTGATTGAGCAGGAGATTGAAAATGAAATAAACTATAAGTTTCCACATATCTTATATATAAAGAAAATCTTTATTTCTGCAATGGATAATATAAATATAGATATTCTTTTAAGATATTCTATAAACCTTTATTCAAGGGTAATAAAAGAATTAAAAACATCTCAATTAAATAAAGTGATCGAAAAGATAGTTGATATTAAACCAATATTGGTTGGTTCATCTTTTTTGAATCTTTTATATATGGTTCAGGTGAAAAATGTCCCTCGAATATTCAAGATATTCACAAATAAAAATCCTGATGAAATTCCTGCTTATTATACACAATATATTATAAATGAATTAAGAAACCAATTAGAATTAGAATCTATACCAATAAGAATAAAATTTGAAAAAAGAAAAAATAAAAATTAAAATATTAAAGGATGTCTATGATTAATTATATTTTTTATATTACCTATATTTTCTTTTGCTTTTTTATTGGAGCCATTCCTACAGGTTTTATCATAGGGAAATTAAAAAATATAGACATTAGGGATAAAGGGTCGAAAAATATTGGTGCGACAAATGTAACAAGGACATTAGGACCTGTTTTTGGACTTATAACCTTATCTGTTGATTCATTGAAAGCATTTTTACCACTATTTTTATTTAAAACTATTATGAATTATTTTAAACTTGAGGTTCCTATTTTGACATTTGATTTTTGGTTGGCTCTTGCAAGTGTTTTTGTCCTTTTCGGTAATATTTTTAATCCTTTTTTAAATTTCAAAGGTGGCAAGGGTGTTGCGACAGGTTTGGGGATAATGTTGTACTTAAATCCCATAGGAGTTATAATAGTATTTTTTGTTTTTATTATTGTTTTTATTTTATTTAAGTATATTTCTTTAGGCTCTATTTTCGCTGTAATAAGTATTGTTGCATTTTCTTTTTTCAAAATTAAATCCCCTTATATTCTTATATCAATTTTTTTAATTGGTACTTTTGTAATTATAAGACATAAAGAAAACATCAAAAGACTTATTAACAGATCTGAAAATAGATTTTCTTTAAAAAAGAAAGAATAAAAATTAATCTTTTAAGTAATTTTTATGGATGAAAATAAAATATATTATTCTATCTCCGAAGTCTGCAAGATTTGTGAACTTAAACCTTATATATTAAGAAAATGGGAAGATGGCATTATCGCACTAAAACCCAAAAAAAATAAATTTGGTCATCGAATTTATACCTTTCAAGATATAAAAAAAATAAAAATTATTAAAAAATTAGTATATATAGATAAACTTTCTATTAAGGGAATAAATGACTATTTTCTATTAAAATTTAACAATAAACACTATCAGAAAATTACAGAAATTCAGGCTTTATGGTATGAAATTAATGATAAAATTGAGCAATTAAAAAATTTTATTGACAAAATATAATCTACTGCTAATTTATTTCACGTGAGCCGAGATAGCTCAGTCGGTAGAGCAAAGGACTGAAAATCCTTGTGTCGGCGGTTCGATTCCACCTCTCGGCATTGGCAGGGATTATTCCCTGCTTTTTTTATATATTTGCAGTCTATTTTTTTATGTATTATTATTTTGGTATAATTATTTTGGAATTATTTAGTTAAATTTGACAAGAGGAAAACTTATTTAAAAAATGGATAAAAATTTTGTCGATCCCGGATTTCAAACACTAACTAAAGCGATACAAATATATTTGAAATTTGCCTATGAAAATTCTTCCATGCCAGATAATATAAAAAGTAAAGTTGATTCTATATTAAGCTGTAGCTCTTCCCAGGAAGCCTTAAGTTTTTTTAAAAACGAAATTTTTAATGGATCACAATCATTAAAACTTCAGCTTGGCTCAGCAAAATATCCATTTTTAAAATTAGTATATGAAAAAGCAGCATTTGAAAATTCTTATGGTTTTTACATAGATAGACATTCAGAATATATTGCTGTCGATTCAAGCTCCCCAGACTTCCAGAAAGAACTCGAAATAAAAGAATATACCTCTTTTTTGAAATTCAAAATTGAATCAGAATTTGAAAAAGAAGGTATCCCTACTTACAGAAAACTGGTAAAAGAATATGTAATAAAGAGTAAGAATAATATCAACTCATCAAATATCAAAAGAAAAGGTAAATTTATTCTACTTGTCGAAGATGATCCCGATATCAATGAAATGCATAAACTAGAACTTTATATTTTAGGATATGATGTCGAATCTGTTTTTAATGGATATGATGCTTTGAAGATGGTCGAAAATAAATATTTTGATCTTATGCTTTTAGATCTTATGATGAGTGGTATTTCAGGACAAGAAGTCATTAATAGAGCTGGTAAAGAGATAGATATTATTGTTTTGAGTGCCTTATCGGACAAATTTACCAAAGATACCTGTTTAAATCTTGGTGCAAAGGGATTTTTAACAAAACCAATTCATAAAAATGATCTGGATAAATATCTAACAGAGTTTTTTACTAGAAAAGATGAAAATTTTTAATCTTTAAAAGGAGCTATAATGTGTGGTATTGTTGGTTATGTTGGTTTTAATGATGCAAAAGAAATTTTAATAAATGGCTTAAAAAATCTTGAATATAGAGGATATGATTCTGCCGGTATTGCCTTATTGAATAAAGAGAATCTTATAATTCAAAAATCTGTTGGAAAGGTTCAAAATTTAAAAAATAAAGTTGGAAATATTGAAGATACTTTTAATACCGGTATTGCCCATACTCGTTGGGCTACTCATGGCGAGCCTACAGAGATAAATGCCCATCCTCAAATCGATTGTAGTAAAAAAATTGCCGTCGTTCACAATGGAATTATTGAAAATTATGATACTTTAAAAAAATATCTTATAGAAAAGGGACATAAATTTATTTCAGATACTGACACCGAGGTATTTGCTCATCTTATCGAATCTAATTATAAAGACGATCTATTGGAAGCAGTGTTGATTTCCTTAAAAGAATGCGTTGGATCTTATGCCTTCGCTATTTTACACAAAGATCATCCCGATACCATTATAGCTGCAAAAAAGGGTTCCCCTTTAGTTGTTGGAATAGGTAATAAAGAATATTTTTTAGCTTCTGATGTTAATGCTATATCTAAATACACAAGCAATTTTATCTATGTTAATGAAGAAGAAGTTGTAATATTAAAAGAGAATTCATACAAATTTGTCTCATTCGAAAATAAAAAAATTGAAAAACAGATGGTCAAAGTTAATTCAGACCTACAAAATATTGAGATTAGCAATTATCCTCATTATATGTTAAAAGAAATTTTTGAACAACCATATTCTATATCTAATGCTGTAAGGGGAAGATTAAATTTTGAAGAAGCTACTGTGAGATTAGATGGTCTTTATGCTGTAATAGATAATATTAAAAAGGCAAACAATTATATATTATGTGGATGTGGTACATCGTGGCATTCTGCTCTTATTGGTGAATATATGTTCAACAACCTGGTAAAAACAAATGTTAAAGTTGAATATGCATCCGAAATGAGATATAAAAATACTTATATCGATAAAAACACCATAAGTATTTTTATCTCCCAATCGGGTGAAACTGCCGACACAATTGCGGCTTTAAAAGAAGCAAAAAGAAGAGAAGCGACATGTCTTGGAATATGTAATGTTGTTAATTCTACAATTGCTCGCGAAACAGCTTCAGGAGTTTATTTACATGCTGGTCCAGAAATTGGAGTTGCATCAACAAAGGCTTTTACCTCTCAAGTTAGTGTTTTGGCGTTAATATCTATTTTTATAGGTCGTCTTTTAGGTAGGATTTCTTTTGAAGAGGCTTATATAAATTTAAAAGAATTATCAATTTTACCTGAAAAGATAGAGAAAATTTTACATAACTCTTCTTATATTCAAAATATTGCCGAACATTTTTATACTTCGAATAATGCCCTATTCCTTGGTAGAGGGATTAACTATCCTGTTGCATTAGAAGGAGCATTAAAGCTTAAAGAAATCTCTTACATCCACGCAGAAGGTTATCCTGCGGCAGAGATGAAACATGGACCAATCGCTCTAATAGATGAAAACATGCCGGTATTCGTAATAGCAACAAAAGATTTTCTTTATGATAAAGTAATTAATAATATTAAGGAAGTTAAAGCGAGAAAAGGAATTGTCATCGCTATTGCATCTGAAATTGATAAAAATATATTGAAACATGTTGATCATGCTATTTTTGTCCCGGAAACCCTTCCGATTTTGTCTCCGATATTGAATATAATTCCACTCCAACTTTTTGCATACTATGTGGCTGTTAGAAGAGGTTTAGATGTCGATAAACCAAGAAATCTCGCTAAATCAGTCACGGTCGAATAGATGAAAAAAGATTATCTTTTTTGTCTTTTTATAATTATTTTATCATCTGCTGTGATACTGATTTTTACACTTTCGTTATATTTTCTTTCAAAGATAAAAATTTCTATTTTTAATATTGTTGCAATAGGTTTATCCTTAATTTTCTTTTATTTTTTGTTTTTAAGATATATTAAATCTATTACTTTTTTTTCGATCTTTCTTTTTTTGCTTTTATTTATATTTACTCTGGCTAATAGTCATCCATTAATTGGTTTAATATTATCATTATCTATTTTATTTATCTATATTAAAGCTCGAAAAATTCTTTTTTTAAAGATTTGAATTAAAATTAAAACAAAAATTTTTTAATAGATAATTCATCCTTTTTCTTAAAATTCTTGTCGTATGTTTTTTCTTAATTCTACAAATATTTGTATTCCTCCCACAAATAATACAATTTTTTTGATTTAAGCCAACCAGCATAGAAGTTATCATCCTTTTATTTGCTACTATATCTATATCGAAAAATCTACAATTTTTCTCAATATTATAGCATATATTTTTCAAAATTATAGGAAATTGTTTAATATTAATCAAAAGGACAGAGCCAGCAAAAGAAATAAATAATTTGTAATTCAAAATAGATTGCGTTGTAAAGAAATTTTCAAAAAATATTATTAAATATCTAATAGCATCGTTAAAATATCTGTTATATTTTGGTACTCCTGGATAATTGAAACTTATTAATACAAATGTATCGCAATTACCTTTCTTGTTTTCATCCATATAGCTTTTAATGTTATTATATAGGTTTTCTCTTGAAATCAATAACTTTTCCTTATAGGAAATTAAACTTCTATGATTAAACTTTAATTTTTTCATTTCATTATTTATACATTAAAAATCAATTTTTCAAATATTGACATATAAAAAAATTGTATTATTATATTGTTTGAATTGATTTAATTATACTTAAGGAATCAGGTTTATGAAAAAAATAATATTTATAAATTTTATTATTATTTTCTTTGTCCTATCTATTGTTTATCCAGTATTCTCAAGCGAATCTGATATTAAATCGACTTTTTTACTATACTTTAATAATATATATGGTGAGTTTACTTCATATGAAACAAATTATGCCCTTAATAACTTAGTGTTATTTCTAAAAAGTAAATACAATATCCAGATAATAGATAATGGTTTTTCGACAAGAAATCTATCCATGGAACTGGTTAAAAAATTTAATTTAAGTTCACTCGCAGAAATGACTGGCAAAGTTAATTCAATTAACTATTCCAATGGTAAATACAGGACTGGAATCTATTTAAATCTTATCTTTGATTCAATTAAGACAGATCAGATAGATTTAGAAACATCGAAATCTTTTGAAGGTGAAGAAGCTAATTCTATGTTAGACTCCAGAGCTTTTACATTAAGTAAAGCTTATATTGAAATATTTACAGAAAATATAGAGAAAATATTAGAAATAGTAAGACAATAAATTTTAACCTATAACAAGTTTTCCATATTCTCCATCATAACCCGGAGGATTAAAACTAAAATTATTGCTCTTTACCTTTATCAATGAATTTTTAACTTCTTTTTCAATATCCATTTCATCTAATAAATGTACCAAATTGTTTTTATCCAACATATAGAAATTACTCTCAAAACCTATTTTTTCTATTATTTTTCTATAGGTAAATTCGACTTTTTTAGATTTAATTGAAGATTGTAATGTAATACTGATTATATCGACCAATGGTATTGAATAAAAAAAATTTTGCTTTCTTTTATTATCATTAGATTTTTGTGAAAGCTTAAATACTCTATATTCAACTCCTGCAATCATCTTTTTATGGCAATATGGGCATATTAAATCTTGCGGAACCTTATCGGCAGTAAAATAAATTTCCTTATTATCTTTGTGTCTTATCGCTCTATGACCTGTAAGATAATACCTACCATGAGAAGGCATAAATTCTACTGAAAATGCCAGTTTTTTGTTTCTTATAGAGTTTATTATACTATGATAATTTAGTTCTTCTATATCTAATGCAAAAAATTCTCTTCCTATCCTATTTAATGCTTCACTATGGGCATCAGAATTTGAGATTACAAGATAATTTGATAAGTTTTCGATCCCTAAAATCATATCTGGATCCGCCGATAGACCGGACTCAAGGGCATTAATCTTATCAGAAAATATTCCAAAGAATTGTCGTAAACTATCTATCGGGTTTTCTCCACCCATCACTCCATCAGGAGTTAAAATATGAGCCGGGATAAATTCAATATCCTCGTATTTATCTATTATTCTAAGGAAAAAATCTTCAAGTTCATTTAATGTGGAAAATTTTATAAATGGCCTTCCAATATTAAGTTTAACATCGATTTTTTCGCAAATTTTTATAAAATCTTCAACAATTTCAAATGAGGGGAATAATATCAATAGATGAGCTACCTTTCTTTTTTTATTATCAAAAAAATATGGGGCGGTAATTATCACTTCGGTTTGCAAGATTATCCTTGGTAAAAATGGATTTATATTATCTTTATATTTACTTAAAATAAACAAACCTTTTTCAGATTCAAATAAAGATTCTTTTAAATATTCCTTCCATCTAGGATGTAGGATATCTGCACTACCATAAAGATTTATTCCCTTTAATGATAAATTTTCATATAATTTATCCAGTGAAATTTTACCGACTCCTCCTGAATAACCAGAATGGCAATGAATATCACAATTTAATATCATCTTATTTCGCGCCTTTTTTGTGCTACATTAATTTTTTTTTAATTTTAAGCAAGAAAAACAGCCTTGACTTAGTATTATATTTTTATTAATTTTTGCTAGGGGTACACATGAAAAGAGATTGGGTTTCAATGAATATAATGGAAATTCTTACAATTCATCCAAAAGCGGCAGAAATTCTTGCAAAATATAATGTAGGTTGTCTAGGTTGTTTTGCAGCCAGTGCCGAAAGTCTTTCTCAAGGTTTATATGCTCATGGTATAGATCCACAAATAGTCGCCAGAGAATTAGACGAAACATTTAATGGATAAAAATAATTTTCAAAAACATGATTATTTTTCTTTTTCAAACAAATTACTGTATAATATTTTAAATAATTGGATTTTAATATCAGCAGGTAATTTAACAAAATATAATATGATGACCGCAAGTTGGGCTACTTTTGGTATTTTGTGGAATAAACCAATTGCTCAAGTTTTTATTCGTCCATCTAGGTATACTTATGATTTTATAGATGAAAATGAATTTTTCTCTATCTGTTTTTTTAATGATTCCTATAAGGATATTTTAGCTTTATTGGGATCAAAGAGTGGGAAAAACTTCAATAAAATGAAGATACAAGGATTAAATCCAATTGATTATGAAAATAAAACAATTTATTTTGAACAATCCGAACAGGTTTTAATATTAAAGAAAATCTATAAGACCAAATTCGATGGTAACGATATAGATAAGGATGTCAAATCTTTATTCTACCCAGACAATAAAGATTTTCATTTCATATTCTATGGTCAAATAGTAAATTATCTAACAAAATAAAATTAATAATGCCAGAGTTCCCTCTGGCATTATTTTTTATCTTACTTTTGCATCAATTCATCGAGCAGATAGGGTCTTTGGGAGAAAAAGGATTTCAATGTCGTCATAGTTATGGTGAAGATCTCTTTTGTGCTATCATTTATTGCGTAAAAAAGTTCTTGAACATCATCTGGGGATTTTTCCTTTTTAAAAATCGAACATTTAATCGATTGCCCATTTTTTAAAACTATTATAATCTCGTATTCTACATTGTAATTTTTTGGCATTTCATCCAATACATCTACAGCACTCAAGTAAAATAATCTATCGACAATTGACTTGATGGATTCATCTGGTATGAGTAATTTTGAAGCCTTAGGATTATAAGATGCAGTAAAATAGTATTTTTGTCCATCGAGTTCTATAATATTTTCATCTTTTGTAAGGTTATTGATGAATTTTATTAAAGCTATATCATCTCTGTTAATATTTGAGAAGATCTGTTTATTCCTGAGCTGATTGGCATTAAAATCAATTAATTGAATAGCATCCAAAGTTATTACATAAATATATGGTTTATCAATAACTTTTAAATATATTCCATCATTTGATGGGATATTTTTCCCAAAAATAATTCCGGTTTTAATCTGTTTACCATTTTCAAAATATTCGAAAATAAAAGTTTTCTGAGGATTATCAAGCCCAAAATGACTAAGAGAAAGATCAGACTCTATTTCAAATTTATCTTTATAATATAACTGTTGAAACCCGATTAGATATGACTGTATTATGGAATTGTCCGTTATATATTTTTGGGGTGATATAAATTCCCAATTATTATCAATTTTTTGAAGCTCGAATTTACTGTTTCCTATAGCATCTTCGACAAATATTTTGTTTATTAAGTCTGGATTAAAATTTTCAAAAACATTATAAGAGATAGTTTTACTTTTTTTTGATTCAATCAATTTACTTATCCCTTTATATGAGAAGAAAATTATCAAGATTGCTGCCAATATGATAAGTAATATTATTATCTGTTTATCTGAGCTCTTCATCTTTATCCCCTACTTTTTTCCTTGTATTTTCGTATTACCCTTATAGCGACAACAATCAAAATTATCAAGACCTCCAAAAAAACAAAACAGGTTAAGGATATTAATTTTTGAGATTTTGCGGATAAGTTTACTTTATTAGATTCAAGATCTTTTCCAGGAATATTTAATAGTGTATAATCTTCAACAAGATAATTTATGCTATTTTCAAATAAGAGAAGATTTCCTATTGAATTACCATATTTTAATATCTTATTCGAGAAAATATCTGAATCACAGAAAATTATTCCTATAGGTTGATTACCTCCATTTTTGTTTTTATTTTTAAGAGATTCAATTACAAAACCAAGGTGTTTCACACCTTTTTTTTCTCTTTTTGCATCAAAAGAAGGTTGTGCATTAAAATCGTAATCTTTTGCAACATCATTCCAGGAAGATTCAAATGTTTTTCCGATTGATACTATCGAAAACTCTTCTGATTTAGGAGTATCTGGATTAATTATTAAAGGCGCAGCAGTGTTTATAAGTATTGGTTTATTATATTCCTGAACTTTTTGTGTAATATTATGATATGAAAGCTGAGTGACAGGATAAAAGTTTCCTAAACTGTAATAAAAGTTTTGATCGTCGACGACTACACCCTCTTGCTGAATTATATCGTATTTTTTTAAGATCTTACTAACAATATTTACATTAGAATCAAAATCTGCCATAAGGACAAATTTTCCACCATTATTTATATAATCTTCAATTATTTTAATTTCCTGATCTGAATAATTCTCTTTAGGGGCTGCAATAATTACAACAGATGCATCTTCCGGAATTTTGCCTTTTTCTAAAAGATTTATATTTATAACCTGCCTATCAATTTTATCTAAATATTCGCTTATGGTTGAAAAACCCTGTTCTTGATAATCATTTGTATATTTTTCCTTATGACCAAGAACAAAATATATCTTTTTACCTTCGGCAGAGATTAAATATCTTATTGCCGAAGATATAATTTTTTCAGCTATAAAAAGTTGTTTACCCTCAGAAGTTTCTGTTGGAGCCTGGGTAATTTCATAGAATTCATAAGTTGAAAGTTTTTTATTTCTATCATTATAAGATATATGTACTGTTCCGTCCTCATTTATTCCATATTTTAAGGCTAAATCTGGTCTTTTGACTGGATCAATAATTTCAAGTTTTACCTTATCAGAGTATTTTTTGTACTTACCTAAAATAGTCTGAATTATTTTACCTTCTTTTGAATCTAATTTCTCACTTGTTACGAAATATAAAATGGTAAGATCCTGTTTTAAACTCTTTACTAATTCCTTTGATTCATTAGAAATAGAATAAACTTTAGATGTAGTTAAATCTAACTTTGGTAGTTTCCCGTTAAGAATAGCCATCAAAATGATAACGATAATTAATACAATGATTATTCTAAGACCAACAGAAATACCTTCTGATCTTATCTTATCTCTTTTTAATTCTTTAATAGATTCTTTAAATATTTCTGGATTCAAGATAAAATATAAGATTATTCCAAGAAAACCAAAGGCTGAACCTATTAAAAAGATTTTTTTCGAAGTAACCCATGAAACTATGAGAAAGGCTATGACTATGGCTGATGATATCCAGAAGATAATTTCTGATACTAATTTATTTTTCTTAAGTTTATAATATATATTTAAAATTTTATCGAATAATTTGCTCATATTCACCTCTTTTACTTTTTAGATTCAATTAAAGTGATGTTTATATAGATAAGAACACCTATAAAAAGAACAAAATATAGTATAGCATTAAAATCGAGTAATCCTTTAGAAAGGCTTGCTAGATGTTCCTGATAAGATAGATTGGAAATTATGTCTTTGAAAAATTGTTTATAAACAAAATTTTTAAGCCAATCTATTAGGGAGATAAACAAAAGAACTACCCAGGAAATTGTAGTGGCTATAACCTGATTGTTCGAGATATAGGAAATTAAAAGACTAACAGTTGTAAATAAAACTACTAATAAGATATAAGCGAAAATAGAAAATATAAGAGGAAGAAGATCTGGTTTACCAACAACAAAGAGTATAATTGTATAAATAATAATTGGGCTTATCAATATGAGTGAAAAAAGATTATATGCTATAAACTTACCAAAATATATCTGCTGATCACTGACAGGGCTTGTGTATAAAAGCTCAAGGGTATTGTTCCTTCTTTCTTCGACAAATGCTCGGGATGTAATAATAGGTATTGAAAGAGCCAAAATAATTATCATGTTAGGAATATAACCTTCTAAACTTGCAATTTGAGCACCTACTAAAAAAGCATAGAAAAAAAAGCCACTCAACTCAAAAAATACAAATAATATTATTGGTGCTATAATTGAGTTTAAAAATATTGAATTCAAATCTCTTTTTGCCAAAAGCCAACTCATTTTCATATTATTCTTCCCCTTTTATAAGTTTTGCAAATATTTCTTCCAGAGAAAGCTCATGTTCTCTTATTTCAAGAATTGAAAAACCCTTTTCTATAATCATTCTGGTTATGTTAGATTGAACCGAAGGGAGATCTTCTGTTCTAATCATATATTCATTTCCCTTTTTTTCGCAACTCTTAACATGAGGTATTGTATAAATATGATTAGATATATCACTCTCTTCCACTATTTTTAGTGAAAATAATCTATCTGGTTGTAATTCTCTTCTCAAATTATCTGCAGTATCTACTGCTATTATTTCACCTCTATTTAATATTATTACCCTGGAACATACTTCTTCAATTTCTGCTAAGATATGCGAAGAAAGAATTATAGTCTTCTCCTTCCCTATCTCTTTAATAAGGTTTCTAATCTCTATAATTTGGATTGGATCCAGCCCAATAGTAGGCTCATCAAGTATTATTACCTTTGGATCATGTACTAAGGTGGCGGCTATACCAACTCTTTGCTTTAATCCTTTAGATAGTGTTTTTATCTTGCTGTAATATTTTTCCTGCAAACTTGTTTTTGTTACAACATAATCTATCCTTTCTTGTAACAAATTTGAGGGTAATCCATTGAGTTTTGCCACGAATTTTAAATAATCTACAACTGGCATTTCAGGATATAAAGGTGGATTTTCAGGCAGATAACCAAGTAGTGCCTTTGCCTTCTTTGGTTCTTCGTCCATCATATAATTACCAATCTTAACTGAGCCGGTATTTGGAAGGAAATAACCAGTAATTACTCTCATAGCCGTAGTTTTCCCTGCTCCATTAGGACCCAAAAAACCAACTATTTCACTTTCACTTATTGAAAAAGAAATATCTTTAAGCGCTTGAAAGTTGCCATACCATTTGGAAACATTTTTTACTTCTATCATGAAAAGATCCTCCTTAATTTTTACCAACTTCTTTTTTTCTTCTTTTTATTTATCTTTTGCATTTGTACCATTTTTTTAATCTTTTCTTTCTCTTTTTCTTTTCTTTTCTCTTCTTCTAACTTGTTTAAAACTCCTTCTTGTTCTCTTTTTTTCTCTATCTTATTCTTATTTTTATCTAAAAATCTTTTATATCTAATTTCAAAATAATCTTTTTTTTGGGCAAGATAAAGCATAGGTAATGCAATTAAAATCATTATCAGACATAAAATTTGGCCCATAGTCAAACCACCAAGGACAAATCCATTTTTGATTAACCAACCAGCATATTTATCTGGTTCTCGAGTGTATTCAATTAAAAATCTAAAAAATCCATAGCCTAATATAAAAAGCCAGAAGATAAATCCTGTTTTAAGTTTTTTAGATTTTCTATTCGCTTTTTCGAGAAAAAACAGAATTAAAAATAAAATCAATCCCTCAAAAAGTGCTTCATAAAGCTGTGAAGGATGACGGGCAACAAGATTTTGAGGAATATCGGAATTTGGGAAAATCATTCCCCAGGGTAAATTAGTTGGTCTACCCCAGAGTTCACCATTTATGAAATTACCCAATCTCCCAAAGAAAAGACCAAGTGGTGCAATTACAACTGAAGCGTCTGCTACCTTATAAAAATTAAGGAATCTGTATCGCATTAAAAGAGCACTTGCCACAAGAACCCCAATTAATCCACCATGAAAAGATAGACCACCACCTCTAATATTTATAATATTCCATAGAACATTTAAGATTGCGGAAATTCCTTTTTTACCTGGTTCGGCTTTAAATATGGATACTGGATCATATAAAAGTATAAAAAACAATCTAGCACCTATCAATATGCCGATTGCTACCCATAGTATAACCTCCCATTCAAAATCAATAGGGGGGTTAACAGATTCTATAAAATCTTTCATCTTATATCTTTTTGATAAATAGATTAGAGCTATAACAAGACCAATGACATACATAAAACCATACCATCGAATCTCAAATGGACCAATGGTAAAAATAGCAGGATTAATATTAACGGTCATTAGACATCCTCCATTAATTACTTTCTTACTAAAAATTTACCATTTATGTTTATTTATGCAATATAAAAGTAATTAAATTTACATGTATATTAATTTTACATAGTATATTATTTTTACATAGTATATTTTTTTTACATAGTATATCATTTATACCTTTTGGATTTTTTACATCATATTTAATTTATATCTAACAACGCCTTCTTCTTGCATTATTCGCAAAATATTTACCCTATTTTGATATCTTTAATTTTGATAATTTTTTGATATTTTTTGGCATAATAATTGCATTGTTACATATGAAGAAACAAAAATTAGGAGGAAAATATGAAAAGAAACGATTTAGTATTTTTAAAAAATCATGATCCCTTTGAATTGATCGAAAAAGATCTAGATGATTTATGGCTTTTTCCATTTTTGAGATATCCATCTGATACTATAAAATTTGGAGCTCTTGATATTTCTGAAGACGAGAATAATTATTATGTTGAAACAGATCTACCTGGCTTTTCAAAAGATCAAATTTCTGTTAAAGTTGAAAAAGATCTTCTTACAATATCTGCTTCGATCGAAAAAGAGGAAGAAAAAAAGGATAAGAAATACTACAAAAAAGAAAGAGCAAGCAGAAGTTGCACCAGAAAAATTAATCTTCCCGAAAATGTAGACATAACAAACATAGGTGCAAAATATGAAAATGGTGTATTGATTTTAACATTACCAAAAAAGGAACCAGAAAAATCCGAAAATATCGAGATTAAGATCCAATAATAAAAAAGAAGGGGTTGTCCATCAACTTGAGGACAACCCCAATTTTTTAATCGATTCCTAAAATCTTTCTTGTTTCATCGGCTGTTGCGACTTCCCTTCCCAGTTCTTTAGCTATTCTAACTATTCTTTCAACCAATTCTGCATTTGTTTTAGCCAGAACACCTTTTGAATAATAGATATTATCTTCAAAACCAACCCTGACATTTCCGCCCATTGTAATTGCGTTTACCGCTAATGGTAATTCGAATCTACCTATTCCTGCTACTGTCCAAGTTGCATCTAATGGCAGGAGTTCTGTCATATAAAGAAGATTTTTAACAGAACCATTTAATGCTCCTGGTACCCCAAGGACTATATCAAAGTGCATATGTTTTGGGAGTAATCCCTCTTTTTTTAAAATTAATGCGTTTTGTATATGACCTGGTTCAAAACATTCTAACTCCGGTAAGATATTATGTTTTATCATTGTTTTAGCGAAATTTCTCATAAGTGGAAGGTCATTGACAAAAATATCGTCACCAAAATTAGTAGTTCCGCAATCGAGTGTGGCCATTTCTGGTTTTAGCTCTGCTACTGCAATTCTTTCCTGCCATTTCATTCCAACTGCTCCACCAGTCGATGGCTGGATTATTGGACCTTTTCCTGGTATTTTTGCTCTAATTGCATCGATTGCCTTTTTAAAAACATTTATATCCTGTGTAGGAGTTCCATCGTCTAATCTAACATGAAGATGTATTATAGATGCACCTGCGTCATAACATCTTTTAGCTTCCTGGGCAATCTCTTCTGCTGTGTATGGAACATTGGGATTTTCTTTTTTTGTAACTTCAGCACCGCATATAGCTGCAGTAATAATCAATTTTTCCATATTTTTTAAACCTTTTTCTTCCTTTGTTTATCTTTTGGTACAACACAAACTCCCTCGGCTTTACAGACCAAAATTGGACTTTCAAGTATATCACATGCAGAAACATTGTCCGGGATATTAGCACTGGTAATAACCTTAAAAGCAGCAAATTCCATCTTTCTAGATGTATTTCCTTTTGAAACTATTCTCCCATATGCTTCTATATAATCACCCGCATAAACAGGTGCTAAAAATTCGACAGATGTATAGGCTCTAAATAAACCTTCATCACCATCTTCTCTTATCAATAATTCTGTTGCAACATCACCAAAAATGTTAAGAACCTTTGCCCCATCTACAAGATTTCCAGCATAATGAGCATCATGTAAACTCATTCTTACTCTGATTAAAACATCCCAATTTTTAGGGTTATAGATAGTCATATCATTTTCCATGCTTACCCCTTTAATACTTATATTATTCTTCTCCCAGCTCATCATACAATTTTTGTAATATCAATTTTGAAAACTCGATTCTAGATTTACAATATTCTTTTGCACTATCAAGAGCAAAAGAATTTTCGGCATTTTCTAAGAATTCCTTGTAATTTTGATAAATTTCTTCAATTTTACTTGATCTATCCCAGAAAAAAGAACCAACAGAAAATCTTGAAAACCCAACAGCACCTAAATTATCTGTTATAATTGCATCATGTAAAAGTTTTCCTTCTATACTCTGAGGTTTATCATTCAAATCAGAGTAAAGTATCGCATCTGTAACTTTTTGAATCTTTTCAACTGGGAATCCAGTTTCAGATAATATTTGTGATGCTCTTTCTGCCGAATCTTCTTTGGAATTTTTACCTAAGATTATCTTGTAAAGAAAGCATGCGGCATGTAAAACCTGGTCATCATAATTGTCACCAAATTTCTTGGCATAAAAGTATACTCTTGAAAGATGGTCAAAAGAAAAAGCCAATCTTCCAGTAGTCAAATCTTTCGCGTATTGTTCGATAATAGATCTCATCATCTCACCTTATGATTTTATTTTTTCTTTATTGCTTTAACAGGGCAAATTGGTATGCACTTTTCGCATGAAGTGCATTTGGATTCTATAATTTTATATATTGGATCACCTTCTTCAATAGCCTCAAAAGGGCATACCACAACACATGCGTTACATCTTAAGCATTCTTTATCGATGTAAATCATAAAAACTCCTAGAACTGTTATTATAAAACAGCTATTTAAACAAAAGTTATTTTTTTATATTTCTTTTTCCCTACACGAATAAGTATATAATTTTTTTGCAAATTATCTATTAAAATTTGATATTTAATATCTTTTACTATTTTATCATCTATGGTAACTCCACCCTGCTCAATTAATCTTTTGGCATCACTTTTTGATGATGCAAGATCCGAGATTACCATTAGATTAACAAGATCAACAGTGTTTCCATCCTTTTTTTCAAAATTAAAATTTGGTATCAATCCTAAAACTTCATCATCTAGTTTATTTTCAACATTTTTAGTAAATATTTTTGATCCCTTACTAGCTTTTATCGCTTCTTCTTCTCCATGAGCCAGCTTTGTAGTCTCAAATGCTAATATCCTTTTTGCCTCATTAATATTTTTCTCGCTTGCCGTTATAGATTCGATTTCTTCTATATCCAGTAATGTAAAAAGCTTCATAAATCTTTTTACATCATTATCATCTACATTAATCCAGTATTGGTAATAATCGTATGGACTTAGCAAGTCTGCATCTATCCAAACAGCATTTCCGGCTGTTTTACCCATTTTTTCACCATTTGAAGCCACAACCAATGGCGCAGTAAAGGCATATGTTTCCTTCTGGTAAATTCTTCGAATTAGATCTATACCTGCCACCATATTACCCCATTGATCTGCACCACCAATTTGCATAATACAATTTTCTTGTTCAAATAGTTTTAAAAAATCATATGCCTGCATTACCTGATAATTAAACTCTAAAAATGATAATCCTTTCTCCATTCTTATCTTGTATGATTCAAAAGACAACATTCTGTTGACAGAAAAATGTACTCCTATGTCTCTTATGAAATCAATATAATTTAATGGCAACAACCAATCACTATTATATCTTATTTTTGTTTGCCCAACTTTTCTATCGCCTTCAACTAAATTCAAGAATTGGTTCAAATTTTTCCTTATCCCTTGAGCATTTTGGAAAATTTGATCTTTGGTCATCATCTTGCGCATTTCTATCTTGCCTGAAGGGTCGCCAACCATTGCCGTACCTGTACCAATAACCGCTATCGGTTTATGACCGTAAATCTCAAACCATTTTAATAGCATTATTGGTTCAAGACTTCCTACATGCAAGGATGGGGCGGTAGGATCAAATCCTATATAACAAACAACTTCTTGATCATTTAAAATATTTTCGATTTTCTCATCTGTGACTTGTTCGATGAATCCTCTTTGAGAAAGAGTTTTAAATAATCCTTGTTTCATATTTTAACCTTTTTAATCTAATATTCCAGTATCTCTTCTTCTTCTTTTAATGCTCTTAAAGCTCCTAATACCAGTGCTTCCATCTCATGTTCACCTGGTATAATTTCAAATCTTTCATTTTCATCAAACCATCTTTTTATCCAGTTTACTATAGTTTCCGATCTTGCTAACCCTCCTGTTAATATAACAGAATTATATTTCCCTTTTAAAATTGTTTTTTGAGCATTGATCGCCTTGGCTATCTGAAAGCACATGGCTTCAAGGATATTTTGTATATTTTTGTCTTCCTTTGATTTTTCAAGCAATTCTTTAACATCATCTGTACCAAAATATGCGGTTAAACCACCGTTTTTAGAATATAGATCATCTATCTGTTCAATTTTTATTTCGCCTTTTTTTATCAATTTTACAACGGTTTTTACGGGTAAAGAGCCACAAGAGGTAGGTGAAAATGGTCCTGTTTGTCTTCCTTCAACGACATCTACTATTTTGCCGTTTGAAACTGCATTTACCGAAATCCCTCCGCCCATATGGACAACTATGAAATTTGAATTAAAAAAATCAAGACCTAAATTTTTTGCAACTTTTCTTACACAAGCCCTCACATTTAGCGCATGTGTTAAGGCTGCAAATTTTATTTTGGGATGCCCTGTAATTCTTGCTATATCAGCCATTTCGTCGGTAGAAATAGGATCGACTATAAATGAGGGTTTACCTGTAATTTTAGAAAATTCATATACTATCATCGCTCCAAGCAATGAGGCATGCAAGGTTTGATAATTACCATTTTTTATATCATCGATCATCTTTTGATCTACCTTATAAATCCCTGCTTTTAATGGCTTTAATGGACCTCCTCTTCCTGCAAATGCATCAAAACTGGTTAAATCAATATTTCTTGATTTTAAGAAATCCTCTATTGCCCTTTTTCTTAGAGGAAGTTCATCTATTATTTTTGTAAAAGTATTCAGTTCTTCTTTTGAATGCTTTATATTTTGTTCATCAATTAACTCATCATCCTCATAGATAGCAATCTTGGTAGAAGTTGAACCTGGGTTTACGGCCAAAATTTTCATTTGATCTCCTTCCCTCAATATTTAAATATTAAAACCAAAAGATTATAATATTGTTATATCTGGGATTTTCCTTTATTAGTTAGATTGATAAAGAAGTTTTTAAAAGTTTCAAGTAATTCTTTACTTAATCTATCATTCATTGTCACCACCTGAAAATATATCTTAATTTTTGGTTCTGTTCCCGATGGCCTAATGGTAATTTTAAAGTTTTCACCGATATACTGAATCAAATCGCTTTTTGGAAAATTTTCATAACCATCTTTAAAATCTATCACCTTTCTTATCTTTTTACCACAGATTGTCTCGGAAATATTATCACTTAAAAAACTCATTAATTTAAGAGTGATTTCATTCAAACCGATATTTTTATCGTAGGCAAGATCAATATTCAAAAGATCATTTTTATAATAACCAAACTGATTGTAAATAGAATTTAAATATTTTTTAACCGATAGATTCTGGTTCTTCAGATAGCAGACCAGTTCAAGCATTAAGTTTATAGTTGAAAACGAATCTTTGTCTCTTAAAATATTACTTGCAAGAAATCCATTACTCTCTTCTGCTGCAAAAAGAAAAGTCTTATTCTGATTTTTATTTATCTGATCTCCTATATATTTAAAACCTATAAGTGTTTTGATTATTTCGACGCCAAAATATCTTCCTATTATTTCAAATAAATCTGTTGTCACAACTGTGGTTATAGCATAATAATTGAAAGGAGATTTATTTAAAAATCCTTGCTCTATCTCTTTTAATCTAACCTGCGTACAGATATAATAGAATAGCATAATAGCTATTTCGTTTCCCGAGGGGATAAAATACCCGCCATCTTCTAAAAAGGCAAAACCTACTCTATCTGCATCAGGATCTGTAGCTATAACTACATCTACATTATTTTTTATAGCTAATTCGATGGCTTTCTCAAAACTTGCAGGATTTTCTGGATTTAACGATTTAATTTTTGAAAAATCGCTATCAATTACTATCTGCTCATCGACATAGTAGGTTGTAAAATTTATCTTCTGTGCCAGAAACCTAAAAATATTTATACCAGTACCATGAAGACTTGTATAAACTACTTTTAATAATTTTTTTGATTGATTTGAATTTTTATTAAAAGATATTTCTGTGATTTTGTCAATAAAAGATGATATCAAAACTTCATCCAGATATTTTATCTTTTTTTCATCAACAAATTTATTAAATAAGGTGAGGTTTACAGGTTCTAATTGAGAATAATTTATATAATTTTGCATAATATCATTTGCTTCTTTTGAAAGTATCTGCGAACCAGTATAGTTATAAACTTTAAATCCATTATATTCTTTAGGATTATGAGAAGCAGTAATCATTATTCCACAACAACTCTTTGTTTCTATTGTGGAATAAGATAGAAAAGGTGTTGGAAGTGGCTTAAAAGCATAAAAAACTTCGAAACCATTTTCAACGGCTATGATTGAGGTAATCTTTGCGAATAGTTCAGAGTTTTTCCTTGTATCATATGAGATACAAACAGATCTTTTCTGTGTTTTTTCTTCTTTTTTAAAATAATTCAATGTCACATAGGCGGCTTTAGATATGGTGTAAGTGTTTATATTTGAAAAACCTACATCCATTATCCCTCGAAGTCCACCAGTACCAAACTTTAAATCATTTGAAAACCAGGATTTGATTGCCTTCTGGTTATTGTTTAATATTGCCTTTTCTATCTTATCCCTATCTTTGTCTTGGACAAAATTGTAGTAATCTTTTATCTTGGCTTTTAGCTTTTCTTCAATATCTAGATTATTTAACATTTCAACTATAGAATTTTCTTCATTTGATCTATCTGAGTTTCCCATCAACATCTTCCATCTTAAGATTTTTCTATTCATATGTCTTTAAATCATCTACTTCGTATTTTATCTTTTCAAAGATTTGATCAGAAAGCTCATATAATTTTTCTTTTGTATTCAAAGAGTTATCATCCAGGACATATTCAAGCAGTTGCTTTAATATTTTGCCAACCAATTTTGATGGTTTGATTTCATATCTGTTCATTATATCATGACCATTAATAGCTAAATCAGATACTTTTAATGCATGGTTTTCTTTAATAACCTGTTGAATCTTATCCCAGAAATCTATTAATATTTTTGGATAACCAAAATTTTTCCCATTCCCTATCCTATCCGCGACTCTTAATGCAAAAAGCATAGGGATTAAATCTTCTCCAACTCTTGAGATAAATCTTTTAACAGCCCCTTCTGTCCAGGATGTTGTATAATGGAACATATGATATTTTACCAATTTAGTAATTGTTTGTATTTCATATTTTGAATATCTATATTCCGTGAGGAAATTTTTTGCTATTTTTTCCGAATGAATTTCATGATTGTAAAAAACATTTTCCTTCAAACCTTTTTTTCTACACTCCATTAAAGAAATTGGCTTACCAATATCATGAAAAAGGGCCGCTAACCTTAAAATAATATTTTTTGGCGCAGCATCACAACTATAAAGAAGATGATAGTAGACATCATGCAAATGGTATTCATTTTGTTGTTCACCATAACAATCTTTTAATTCTGGGATCAAAATATCGAGAACAGATGATTGCCTTAAAAGTTCAATACCAAATGAAGGTTTGTCAGAGAGGATCAACCTGTTTAATTCATCCCTAATTCTTTCTTTAGATATATTATTAAGAAGATGGGAATTCTTCCTTATCTGTTTCATCGTACCTTCATCAATTTCAAACATTAAATTTGATGAAAATCTTAATGCTCTTAAAATTCTAAGTGCATCCTCTTTGAATCTTAGCTCTGCATCTCCGACAGTTCTAATGATTCTCCTTTGAATATCATCTATTCCGTTAAAATCGTCTATAAACTCCTTCGTAAATGGATTAAATGCAAAAGCATTTATCGTGAAATCTCTTCTTGCCAGATCTTGATGTATATTTTGGACATATTGTACTTTTTCTGGATGTCTTAAATCATAATATTGCTGATCCACTCTAAATGTGGTTATTTCGTATTTATTTTTTAATCCAATAACGGTCACCGTTCCATGTTTAATTCCAGTGGGAATAACTTTGCTAAACAATCTTACTATTTGTTCAGGCAGTGCATCTGTAGCAATATCTATATCTATATTGTTAGATTTTCTTTCTAAAATTATATCTCTAATATAGCCACCCACAATATATGTTTTAAATCCTTCATCCTCTATTCGCTTTAATATCGAGAGTAATTCTCTGTTTTCTTCATTGTTTATATTAAGCGCAATCTTTGCAAAAATATTTTCAATATTTCCTATAAAATCCATTTTTCCCTGATTAATCAAAATTTAAGCCAAATTAAATTAGTCTTTAAAAAAAAATTGTCAAAATTATTATATATTATTAAAAATCAAGAGGTTATTATTCTTCAATATTAATATTACCATATTTGTATTTGTAGAAAGTATTAGTACTAAAAAAAATTTTGGTAACAAGCAAGAAATTGTGATTGGGGAAAGATTTGATTTTTTAAAGCTATCATTACAAACTGAAAGAAGGAGTTTCAAAAATACAAAAATATCATTAGTTATTTTTCGGAATACATCGTAAATTAATTTAAATTTTGTACCTTACAAGATAACTCAATTTAATTCAAAAGAAATTATATTAAGTAGAACTTCATCATATAAACTTTTTTAAATATTTTTTTCTCTTGATGTTTATATTGATGATTAAAGAAAGATTAAAGAAGAAAAAAGGATATTAAATAACAAGAAAATATAGAAAAGAGAAAATAGACTAGAACTTCGAGTCAGGAGAAATTAACTTAATTCAAACTTAAGAACTAAAATTCATTATTTAATATTAAGCTGCGTATCAATCCCATTGAAAGAGATAAAACTAAAAAAAGAGATGATGAGTAAAACCAGAAAAAAAGTCTTTTTCTTCATTTTAATTCCTTTAATTGCAAATCGGAAAATAATTTGTCATAAAATAAGCATGAATATCCATAATAAGATAAGGATAATTCATGCCTTTATTTCTTTTATTATAATTAAGGTTGATCCGGTAATAACTCTTGATTTACATATACTATGTAATATGTTCCTCAAAGTTGGAAAAATAGTAAAAGAAATAAAGTTAGATGCTACTTTATTAGATTTTTTATTAATAGAAAATCTATTATTGAATATTAAATTAATATTTTTATAATTTTTATTTTTATTAAAAGGTAAAGACTTATTTTTAATTAAAAAGAATCGAGAATTCAGGCGATAAGAGATAAGAGATAAGATTTTATTTGTCTTCAATCTGTTTATTTAAAAAATTTATTTAATTTATGTAAAGTATTTTTTAATTTTATTGAAAAATTTTTTAATTTTTTATTCTTTTATTAATTACCCATAAAAATGTCTACCACAAAAATTTTTGCATATCTATAATTCTAAAATTATTTAAAATTAAAAAATAGAATTAATCATCTTAAAATAATTTTTTGGTAAAATCTTCCCACTAGAAGTTATCTTATTAAATTAGTTAATACTTATAAAAATAATTCCAATAAAAATTCACTAGATAACTTAAAAAATTACATCCAGCAGAAATATATAGAGCAAAACGATCAGCAATACCCTCTATGCGGGTAATTCCTATCCAAATAAAAAGGATTATATTATAAACAATAAAATGCGAATAATAGTTGTGTAACAATTAAATGTCGTTCTTGTAAATAGCACCATAAAACTGATTAAGACTTAAAGCAAATCAAAAAATGATGGCAAGACGACAATATTACCTATATAAAATAGATAAAAATCTGGGACAATTTACTACAAAAGAGAGAAAGGGCAAATAAAATATTTACTTTACTTATGCATATTTGATAGATGGATTATTAAAAAATAGGCTAAATAATAGATTATTAAATAATTGATTATTAAATATAAGATAATCCAAGATTGCGTAAAAAATATGACTATAATGAACCACGTACAGTTTTACCATGAATAAAAATTTGTTCGCAATTGATTTAATAGAACATTAATAAGATAGCTGTATGAATAACAAATAGCAAAAGACTAAGGCATTTTTCAACTGAAATAGAAAAAACTTAAAAATAATCCTAGATTATGTTATTTCTTGTAATCTTAAAATCTCTTTTTACTTATTAATTATTAAAAATAGTATAAAAAAGAATCTGATTAAACTTTTAAAAAAAGGGATCTTTTAAAATGGTGTCAATTAAAACTTTATATATTGAGGAAAGTGTAAGTAATATAATACAAATCGAATGCGATAGTGCACCGGGGATACCGGGCATTGTATTTTCAGGAAGAGCAGGTAAAATAATTGAAGAAAGTGCAATAAGAGTTAGACAAGCTATAAGGAATACCTTTGATATCTCATTTGTAGTAAAAATTTTAATAAATTTAATCCCAGCTGATATTAAAAAAAATACAAATTTATTTGATCTTCCTTTAGCTATAGCCATATTGGGTGCACTTAATAAGATTAGTTTCTCATTGAATGAAATCTTAATCTTAGGAGAGCTATCTCTTTCTGGTCAAATTAGTACTATCAACTCGGTAATACCACATCTTTTAAGAGCAAATTCTTTAGGTTTCAAATATTGTATAATTCCAGATGAAGATATTCCTGAAAATCTTCATTTGCCAGTTTCAATTAAAAAAGTTAAAAACCTTTTTGAAACATGGGAATTAATATCAAAACTATTCTTAAAAAAACCAGAGAATGCGAATGTTCCGGATGATATTAGTATTAAAAGTAAAGAAACCAATGACTATTTAAAAAGACAAATAAACTATTGCAAGACAACCTTCAAAGATAATTTAGTTGAAGAAAGTCTTTGCAATAATGAAATCGATTATGATTTCAAAGATTATGTTGGTGGTTTGTATGTCAAAAGGGCCTTGACTATATGTGCGGCGGGATTCCATTCCATCTATTTACTAGGTCCTTCTGGAACCGGGAAGACACTTTTATCGACAATGTTTAAAAATGTTTTACCCCCTATTTTAAAAAAGGAGTTATATGAAATAATCGATTTATATTCCCAATTCAACATAACTTTTGAAACAAAAAGATTAAAAAGACCTTATAGGGTACCACATCATAGTTCGACTGTTATTTCCATGGTCGGGGGTGGAAACCCGCTCACAATAGGCGAAGTTTCACTTGCAAACAATGGGGTGTTGGTACTTGACGAGATAAATCTCTTTAGCAAGATAGTACTTGAAAGTCTTAGAGAACCTTTCGAAGAACAAAAAGTTATGATTTCCAGAGCAAGATATAAAGTAATTTTGCCATCATCATTTTTACTTTTCATGATAAGCAATCTTTGTGCATGTGGTAATTATGGTTCTTCAAAAAGAACTTGCGTTTGTAGTGAGATTCAAAGGCAAAACTTTCTTTCTCATATTTCAGGTGCATTAAAAGATCGAATAGATATAACCTTTATATTGGATGACAATGTTAATAATAAATCGAATAATATAGATACAAAAACCATAAAAGATTTGGTTATTAAATCCTTTGAAAAACAGTTCTATAGATACCTCAACTCAGAAACCAAGTTTAATGGAAAAGTTTATAAAACCGAGCTTAAAAAATATATTAAAATAGATGGTGAACTCGAATTTTATTTAAATGATTTTATGAAAAAAAACGGCCAATCCTTTAGAAAGATGGAAAAGGTAATTAAGGTTGCAAGAACGATTGCAGACATTGAAAATCATTCCGAAATCCAGAAGACTGATCTTATTGAGGCTATTTTTTTTGTTACCGGTTTAAAAAATTTAAAAAACTATTGACTTTTAACTTTAAATTTTTGTATATTTTATAAAAGATTTATCTTTCCCAGGAGGATACAATGAAGATTAGACCTTTATATGATAGGATTCTTGTAAAGATACTACCACCAGAAGAAAAAACAAAAGGTGGCCTTTTTTTACCTCAAACAGCTCAAGAAAAAACTCAAGAAGGTTTAGTTGAAGCTATTGGCGATAGTGATCAGATTAAAGTAAAAGTTGGTGATAAGGTTATTTATGACAAATATGCTGGAACCACTTTAAAAATTGATGAACAGGACTACTTAATACTTAGAAATAACGATATTTTAGCTGTTGTAGAGGCTTAGTATTTCAATTTTTTCGTTATTTGTATTAACTTAAGGGCTACCCAAAAAGGTAGCCTTTTTTATATTTTTTCATATGCCAAAGCAGTTCTACTGGGTAAATATATCGAAATTTCATATTTTTTTGAATCAATTTTATGAGTTCTATAAATAATTTCTTTATCTAATCTCTCAAAACCTCCAAAATCTTTGTCATCAGATGAAAATATTAGTTTATAGTCATCTGGTTGACCTACCTCCAATTTAAAGTTTTCAAAGCTTTTTACAGGATTCAGGTTAAAGGCATAAACAATCCCATCCCTTATAAATGTTATTGTTTTGTTAGAATCATCTACTTTTAAATATTCTATTTTGTAATTAAGTCGATTATGTTTTTGATTAAAAAATTGAATTAACTTCTTTTCAAAATTAAGTAAATATTTAAATTTTAAATTTTCGTCTTTTACCAAAGACCATAGCCTTCTAGCATGCTTAAAACTAAAATTATTCCCTTCACGGGGGAAATCTATCCATTCTGGATGCCCCCATTCATTACCAATAAAATTTAAATAACCTTCTCCTCCTAAAAGAATAACTAAAAATTTAAAAATCTTATGTAATGCAATACCTCTATCTATTATCAAATTTTTATCTTCAATATGCATCCCGGTGTAAATATCTTTATCTACCAGTCTGAAAAACAAAGTCTTGCCTCCAACCATAGCTTGATCATGAGACTCGCAATAACTAATTACCTTCTCTAAAGATCTTTTTGACCTTAAGATATGGACAAGTTCACCCAAGTTTAAATTCTCATCGGGGGTATTTGGAATATTTTTTTCAAAGAAATCAGGTATACCCATGCCTAATCTAAAATCAAATCCTACACCCCCATAACTAACAGGTAAAGCCATACCAGGAAAGCCACTCATATCCTCCGCAATTGTTATTTCATCTTCATCTATTTCATGTATCAGATCATTTGCAAGTTTTAAATAAATTACAGCATCTTTATCGAGATCATCTGAAAAATACATGTCATATGAGGTAAAAGCCTTTCCAATCCCATGATGATGATAGATCATTGATGTAATTCCATCAAACCTAAATCCATCGAAATGATACTCACAAATCCAGAATTTTAAATTTGACAAAAGAAAATGAATTACCTCATTTTTCCCATAATCGAATAATTTCGAATCCCATACCGGGTGGTTCCCTCTTTCTCCTCGATGGAAAAACTGATACTCCGTTCCATCAAATAAATTGATGCCTTCATTTATATTTTTAACAGTATGCGAATGTATCAAATCTAAAAAAACAAGTAAACCAAGTCCATGTGCCGTATCAATTAAATTTTTTATATCATCTATAGCCCCAAATCTTGAGGAAATCGCGAAAAAATTAGATACCTGATAACCAAAAGAACCATAATAGGGGTGTTCCATAATTGCCATAAGTTGAATTGCATCATATCCAAGTTCTTTAATATAGAGTAAAATTTCTTTTGTAAACTCTTTGTAAGTAGTTATTCCTTCCTTTTCCGAGGACATACCTATATGAACTTCATATATTAACAATGGCTTATTTTTTTGCTCTCTTTTTTTATCTTTGATCTCGTTTTTCCACTTATAGCTATCTACCTTATCTGGTGGTAACAATAAAGCTGTGAAATCCTTTGTATTTTCATCCTGTATTAAATATCTAGCATAAAGAGGAATTTTAAAATGATTACCTATGCAGGATACGACAAAAGCCTTTACTCTAATCCCATCTGGAAACTTGTTAAAATCGAATAGATTTAAGGGTAATTCTATTTCCCAAATACCATTACCTAAGGGTTCAAGTCTATATTTTTTCTTTTCCCAATTACAAAAATCACCTGTAAAATAAATTGCATGAGCCGATGGCGCCCATTCTCTATAAATAAATGAATTTTCGGTATAATGAAATCCAAAATAAAGATAACCATTTGCAAAATCAGATAAGCTTGAATCTTTAACCAAGATCTTCTTTTTTTCTTTATATTTTGAATCAAGATCAATAAGAAAATCTTTATATGGTAAAAGATAAGGATCTAAATCCAATATTTTTGTGTTTTTCATATATTCTATTTTAACATAAATTTAACTATAATCAAAATTAATTCAAACCCAAAATTTCAAAAATATATAAAAATGTTGATTAAAAATAAAATGAAAAATCTATATTGATTACAAGATTACTTATAGGGTAATATAAAAGATCATAATATGTAGCAGATAATAGATTCTCGATTGAGATCGTTATATTTTGTTTTTCTGAGATGTAATATGTGAAGTTTAAATTCAATAAAAAATATGGGGAAAACCAGTTGTAGTTCTCTAAAGTTATATACCTTATACCACGATAGATTAATTCTAATTTAAGTTTAAATTTCTCTACTTCGGCTAGATCAATATTGAAGATTAAGTTCAATAATGGAATATATGGGACATATACCTCATTTAAAATAAGTAATCCCTCGGTAATCTTTGATATCGTCAATGAAAAGTAGCCCGAGATATCTATATAGAACTCTTCATTTAAAGGTATTGTATAAGAAAGATTTAAATCAATACCCAGGCTATTTCCTTGAGCAAAATTTATAGGCTTAAATCTATTGTCAAACCTTCGTAGCCATACTATAAAATCATTAAAATAATAATAATAAAATGAAAAATCAAAATTTAATTTAAATAGATTTAATATCAGACCAAATTCCATTCCAATCGATTTTTCTGGCTTTAAATCAGGATTACCAATCGCAATAATCCCATATGTACTATATAATTCCTGGTAAGTAGGAAGTCTATAACCAGTTGCTCCCTTAATAAACAGTTTTAATAAATTATCTTCTTTAAGATCATAGCCTTTTTCTAAATGAAAATATATTGATGGTAAAACTTGATAAACTAAATCTTGTGTATATTTTAAATTTAAATCTATCGATGATGAAGCTTCAATATTTAAAAGATTGTCAAAAGATTTATTGAAAATTAATGAAAAAGAAAATAATGATTGATATAAATTGTTAAACATAAGTGTATCATCGTTAATAGATTCAATCCTAAGACTTAAACTTGAGTTTAATAAGGCATTTTTGCTTTTAAAAATCATAAATGGAAAATGTAAAAAGCCGAATAATAATTTCCTTTCTTCATCTATCAAATAAGTATAATCATGGCAGGAAAATTCTTCATAAAAATATTGAAAGGAAAACAATAGATCTTCAAATTTTAAAAAGGAAAATAAAGATAAAGAGTCTTTGTATGTCTTATAATAAGGGAATTGAATATCGTTTGGAAGATATTTTTTTGAATAATCAACAAAAAAAGAGAACGCAAGAGACTGATATTCCAAATTAAATTTAGAAAAAATATCATAAAAATCCGAATTACCAAATGAATCATTATAACTATTAGTATTAAATTTTACTTGAAGATCAAGGCTTGAAAAAAAATTGTTATTGAAAAATGATAAATGAGCAAACATCCCTATATTGATCAAAGATGATAGATATATTGTCCCAAAATTTATTGCGCCAGACTCCTTGTTTTTTGTCCAGATAAGTATGGCACCACCTATTGCATTTGGGCCAAAAAGAGCCGAAACATTCCCTTTGTAAATGGTGATTTTACTTATAATGCTTAGTGGTAGTCTTAATGCATTAATTTGAGAAAGAGTTATTGGTATACCATCTAGAAATATCGCTATCCTGGAGGTTGTAAAGCCTCTTAAAACAAGAAAACCAATTTCTGCTTCATCTATACCAGAAGCAACATACATAAATGATTGACTTTGTAAAAACTCAACAAGAGTAGTTTTTTGACTCTCTTCAAAATCTTGTTCATCAAATGTTATTACAGAACCTTCTGTTTGTTGATCCTCTGCTGTAACATTGATTGTAATATCCTGTGCATAGATAATTTGAGTTAAAATGATTAAATATAAGATAAAAATAAACAAAATAGATAAAAAATTAAAATCTCTTTCTTGTAAAATATTAAATTTTGACTTTTTTATTTTTATTATCATAGGAATAATATACTAGTTTTATAATTTTTATTATTTTTTATCTTTTTATTTTTAAATTTATTTTGCACCCATATTTTTTTTAACTTTTTAAACCCATCCCCTTTATTTAAATAAATCAGCCAATAAATCAGCCAGATGTCACTGTCACATTTGATTTTATTGAATATATTACTTTTATAATAATCCAGAGGGGGAAATTTGTCTTCTGATCTTTTGGAAATGTAAATAATAGCAAAGATGCCTGCTTAATCGTATAATTATCCAATAGCTTAAAACCTGAACTTTCAAGTAATATAACATCGATAACCTTACCAGTACTATCGATAGCTATATTTAATCTTACAATCCCCTGCATCTTAAGTTTCAAAGCATCTTTTGGATACTTAAATAGATTTTTATAATTGATAGAATATGAAAATATATTTGAACCTATTGAAGAATTTATCGAATTAAGATCGGAATTAGTTGTCGAATTACCCTGGGAATTAATATCAGAATTTACACCATTTGCAATATTTATATCACTTGAATCAAAATTATTTGTATTGTTTTGTTCATTTTCAATGTCTTGATTAATACTCTGGCTTATATTTGTGTTTAAAGCTTCTTCTTTTTTTTCTTCTTTTTGCGACAAATTTAATTTACTTATTGAATCCTCTGTTTTTTCGTTTGTTTTTTCATTTATCTTTTTTTCTTTATTTAATATTTTATTTTCTTTTGTTGCATTTAAATTTTTTATCACTTTCTGTTCGATTTTTTCATTTATAATACCAGTGTTTTGTGATAATATTATATTAATAGACTGATAATTAATCTTCCTATCATCCTTAAGTAAATTTAAAGATTCATTGTTTTGTTTTATAAATATTGCTATAAGAAAAATTATGATAAGATGAAGGGAAAAAGACAATATGAAGTAAAATATAAAACCCTTTTTGGCTACTTTTCTATGAAAATTAAATTTAAAATCTTTTCCCCTTCTCATAAAAAATCTTCTATTTACTCTTTCTAAAGATTATTGACACTGGATAACCTGAAAATTCATAGAAATTTGTAAATATAATGTTTGAAAATTGACTAACTAAATTAGTAAAAGAATTAGTAAAAGAAAAAGAAGATAGCGAACCCCATGGAGTATTTACAATTGCGATATATTGACTATTTGCCAAATCACCAACATGTATTAAAGAGAGGTTGCTTTTGGCCCCAACATTTGAATTTTTATCTACCCCGCTAACAAATGTTATAGCACTAGAATCAACTGGTAATCTATAAATTGACTTATTCGAAATAGTATAAAGATAACCGTTATAAATGGAAGATTTGGAACCAAAATATTCACCACTAGGTAACTTATCATAACTAATTTTGGTAATATTTAAATTAGATAAATCAATCTTAATCCTAAGAAAACCAGAAGATTGAGTAAAACCATAGTCTCCTGTAGAAATAAGATCGCAGTAGATTTCCCCAGAATGCTCATGAACATAAACCTGTTGAAAATTTTTTAAATTATATCCTATAAATGTAGTATCAAGGCTCTGCTCTTTCACCTTTTCTAAAGTATTCATTTTAAGAATATAGATTATACTATCATCATAGGAATAATTAGAGAGATTATAGTTGGTGTTAATTGTCATTAAATATTCGGAGTTTAATTTTGCAATCGCCTGGATTCCTATATTTGAAGTGTATAAAGCAGAGCTTTCTTTAATAGTACCATCATTTAAATTTAGTTTAACAACTTTACCACTTGCATTCCCTGAAATATACATATAATCACCATCGATAAAGGCATTATACGGATTTGTTCCTGCAGGAAGTGTATATTTTTGAACAAAAGAAAGATTCCTTGTAAATTTTGAAACGGAATTGTCAAGTGAATTTACAACATAATAATATTCTTCATCTGCTGAACTTAATATCTGCTGTGGGGCATAATTTGTATTCTCTGAAGGACCCACAGGAATTGGTTGATCTTTGAATTTACTTAATGTTACATCATAAGGAACGATAACATTTCCTGTTGAATTCAGTATCAAAATGTAATCATGGTAAGTCGCTAAAATATCTGTTTCAACAAATGTGCAGGAAAAAGCGATTAAAAAAAAGATAAAAGATGCGAAAAGAGCCAGTGAAATCTTCAATTTTCGTGAATACATAAATCCTCCAAATAGATTTTTTGGAGGGGAGATGCTTCGTAATGAAAAGATTCTTTTTATATTACTTAAAAAAGCTTAAATAAATAAAATTTCAAAAAATATAAAAGAATCTTCAAACGAGAAGATAACCCTCCCCTAGCGGATATCTTCTTCAATACAGGAAGGTCTCCTGGCTATGGCAACCTCTTTAGCCTTCCCACCATAAAATGGCAGTGGCAAAATTAAAGAGTTTAAACCATTACAGTGCCTGGGTGCGCACAGGATTTTCACCTGTTTCCCTTTTATGCTTTCGCTCCTGTATAATAAGCAAAAAAAATTTAAACTTTATTTAAATTTAATCAATAGATTTTCAAAAATAGATATAAATTTATTTATAAAAAGGGTAGTTATTTATTTAATAATATTCTTTTATTTATTCTTGTTTTATACACCACACCAATTAAACTTTTTATTTATTTGCTTAATAATGTTTTAATCCGCCGGCAATTCAAAAAGTAATATGAAATTTCTATAGTAATTTACTTAATTAATAAGTTTTTTTCAACTACCAGGACGCCTAAAAGTATTATAAAATATCTATAGTATTATAAAAAATATCTATAATAGTTTATTTTGTTAATAAGGTCTTTTCAACAGGTAAAAATCCAATTATCTTTAATTCAATACCAAAGTTTCTTATTAAGATAATAACTATCTGATCGCTATCTTCACTATGGACTACATATAACAAATCGCCTTCCAGATATACCAGTGGTAAAAATGATGAAAGATTGCTGGATTTTTCATATTCAACTTCTGTAATTTTTAATTTATGACCAAAAAATTGCTTTATCTGATCGATTTCTAAAAGAGCATCTATTGTTTCTTCATTGAATAGGTCTGCTGTCGCCAGATTATAAACAGGGAAAGATAAAGATGACTTTTCTTTATTAGTGAAAAAATCAGAAATGAATTTCGGTGAACTTTCTTTTGCTTCTTTTATTTTATTTTCAATTTCTTCATCTGTTAGTGGTTCATTTGAAAAAACAACATCTTTTGGGGCAAAATTTGGGTCTAAATAATGTGCGACAGATTTGAAGGCATCACCCTTTTGCTTATCATTATTATTATAATAATATAGGGCAACTTTATAATATGCCTGAGCAAGGAGTATCTTTTGGTTCAAAGTCAAATTTTGGAAAGGATTTGATGAAGAGATAAATATCAGCAAAACTAAAATTGATATAAGAATGATTAAGAATTTTACAGAATTTTTACTTTTTATTTTATTTTTCATAAAACTAAATACCCCCTATCTTTAAATACTTATTTTTCATCCAATTTCATAGTAATTATAAAAGAATTCTGATTTTTTTCAAATTCTATGTCATCCTCGCAATAATTCAAAATTTGAATTGGGCAATATGCTAGAAAATCTTCGAGAGTAAATTCTTTAAAATTCTTGGTATCTATATTTTCTTTGTAAAATTTTAGTTTTTCAAAATATTCCTCATTTATCATTGGAGATTCGACAATTATTGAAATTGTCAATTTTCTTTTGTTTTTATCATCTAATCTTATCCGCAATATATATACAGCATGAACCTTACTAGAAAGAGAAAAAAATAGCAGAGAAAATATTAACTGTCCAATTCTCTTGTAATCATGAACAAAATTAAAATCGTAATCTGAAATATCAACTTCTATTTTAGCATCAAAATATTTTTGTAAAAAGCTTGTAAGTTTTAATAGCATATCATATACCTGGTGAAAATCAAAAGGCTCGAAATTGCAATTAAAACTGTTCGCTATTATTTTAGTGTAATCTATGATATCTAATATATTATAAAATAGGAATAAGGCATTTACCTCAATGTTTTCGATATCATTTAGTAAATCCCTCGATAAAGTATTTCCTGCAAAATTTATAATATACATGGAAAAACCCAGTATAGAATTTAAAGGAGTCAAAAGTTGATGATATACTTTATTAAAAATTAAATTCCTGGATTGTTCGATTTCCGATATTGTATGAAGTTGTCTTAGTAGTTGCTGATTTTTTGTCTTTAATTCGTTTTTATTTTGATTAACAATCTCTTCTAGATTTTCTATGTAAGATTTTTGCTCGGTCAAAAAAAAGAATGAATATATGATAAAACCAAGAGCCTTTTCAATTTTTGAAAGAATCAACTTTTTTTTATATCCTATATACAATTTTTCTGATTTCATCTCTTTTAAAAATAATGTTATTATTGCTGAAAATTGGTTTGCAAAAGATATATTAAGTTCGTATGTAATTTTGGATTCCATAGATTTGCTAGATAATGAATAGTCATATTCATAATTATTGTCATTTAACATCAATTTTAAATGAAGATAACCTTGAACAGCATCAAAATAATTTGCTATTTTATTCAAAATATATTGGAAAAAGGTGTCGATCTTTTTAGTCTGGGGTTCTTCTTTTATTATCTGTTTAAATGCCAATTCATATAGCTCAGTCAACAATAAAGATTGTTCATATTCAATTTTTAAAATATGTTCTATAAGTGCTGAAAACAAAAAATTAGCAAGGTTTTCATTTTTAATTTCAACATCTGAATATACGAATATTAAAGAATATTCTTTATTTATTAATTTTGTTGATTTTGTTTTTAGTTTATTCGATTTTACAAGATCATTTAATTCAAAATTATCAAATTCTTTTTTATCTAATACCGGGAAGGAAAAACAATTAAAATAATACTGCTTTAAATCATCAAAGTTTATGAGACATATGAAATTTTTTATTTCTAACGAATGTAAAAAGAGCAATAAACCATCTTGAAAACCAAGCTGGAAATTGTCATTATAGTTTATTTGACCCATAATTATAATTTATAATAGTTAAATATAAATAAATGTCAATTTTTTTAATTTGACTTGAAAATTTTATTAAAAAGCAAATATTTACCAAAATTAAAAGGGAAAGAAAATATGAAAATAAACAAGATGCCCCTTAAACTTAATCTTAATAAATCAATTATCGATCAATCAAGGCAATTTGCCAGACAGATTGTTGATGAAGTACAGAAATTTATAGATTTACGATCAACAGTCTCGGTTGAAAGAGCTATACTTAGATTATTCGGAGTTGAATGGCATAGTGAGGATCAGGAACTTCCATATGTTAATATTATTATTGACAAGCTTCATAAAGACAATTTACTTTCTAAAGGTGCAACATATTATCTTGTCAATGGTTTATTAAGAACAAATATGCCACTAAAAGAATTTTGTGACAACATAGTAAATGGAAGACTATCATTTAAATCTATAGAACCCTTAGATTATGAAGTTGTCAAGGAAAAAGCATTCGAGTTGGCAAATAAATCGGCCGAAAATATACTTCGAAATGTCGAAAAAAGAGAACAATTAATTTCTGAATATGGTGAAGGTGAACCACCTTATCTATATCTTATAGTTGCAACAGGGAATATATACGAAGATGTTATACAGGCACAAAATGCAGCTAGAAGTGGCGCTGATATTATAGCAGTAATAAGATCAACGGCACAATCATTGTTGGATTATGTTCCTTATGGCGCTACAACAGAGGGATTTGGGGGCACCTATGCTACTCAAGAAAACTTCAGGATAATGCGTAAGGCTCTAGATGAAGTTTCAAAAGAAATAGGGAAATATATAAGATTGGTTAACTATTGTTCTGGTCTTTGCATGCCGGAAATAGCTGCTTTAGGAGCAATCGAAAGACTGGATGTAATGTTAAATGATTCTATGTATGGTATTTTGTTTAGAGATATAAACATGCAAAGGACATTTATCGATCAATACTTTTCCAGGATGATTAATTCATTTGCAGAGATAGTTATTAATACAGGAGAAGATAACTATTTGACCACAAGTGATGCATTTGAAAAAGCACATACGGTTCTGGCATCTGAGCTCATTAATGAGCAATTTGCATTGAAAGCATATATGCCTGAAAGATTAATGGGACTTGGACATGCCTTTGAGATAAATCCCGATATAGAGAATCAATTTTTATATGAACTTGCTCAAGCTCAGATGATTAAGGAAATTTTTCCGAATTCTCCTTTAAAATATATGCCTCCAACTAAATTTATGACTGGTAATATTTTTAAAGGACATGTACAGGATGCACTTTTCAATTCCGTTTCTGTCATGACAGGGCAAACAATTCACCTTCTTGGAATGCTTACCGAGGCGATTCATACTCCATTTATGATGGATAGACATTTATCACTTGAAAATGCGAAAATGGTTTTTAAAACCATGAGGAATATGGCAGATGAGATAGAATTTAAAAAAGATGGAATAATAATGAAAAGGGCGGAAAAAGTATTACAGGACGCACATGATCTATTAAAATCTATAACACAAAAAGGTCTTATGGAGGCAATTTCCGAAGGTAATTTCGCCGATATTAAAAGATCGCTTGATGGTGGAAAAGGTTTTAATGGGGTATTTTTAAAGGATGAATCATATTTTAATCCTTTTGAAAAGATTTTTATTGAAAAATTGAAAGAAAGAAATAAACAATTCTCATAAAATGCTTAAAAACTCAAAATAATTAACAAAAAGGTGGTTTCATGAAAGCAAAAGAAATAGATTTAAAAAAAGTTAAACCCTATGGAGATACTCTTGATGATGGCAAAATACAGTTTTCTTTTACTTTGCCAGTTCCATATGGCGATGAGGCTAAAGAATGTGCAAAAAGATATCTGGAGGGACTTGGATTCGAAAATGTTATGATTACCCACATGGATTCAATGGGCAAGGGTTTTTCTTTTTTTGTCGCATATGGTGCTGCAACTAAGACTATAGATTTTACATCAATAGTTGTTCCAAAGGCAAACAAAGAAATATGGGATAAACACACTATAATTGAAAAAATAGAAAATGAACTGGGAAGGCAAATTGTCTTAGTTGGCGCATGTATTGAATCTGATGCCCACACAGTTGGAATAGATGCTATTTTAAACATGAAGGGTATTGCAGGACACAAAGGATTGGAATCTTACCATGGAGTTCAAGTTTATAATATGGGTGCACAGGTTCCTTCCGAAGAAGTTGTTGCTTTAGCCAAAAAGGTAAATGCCGATGTTATATTAATTTCTCAAATTGTAACGCAGAAAGATGTGCATATTGCAAATATGACTAAATTCATTGAGATTCTTGAGGCTGAAAAATTAAGAGATAAAATTATAGCAATTGCAGGGGGTCCTCGGATAACTCATGAACTAGCTTTGGAACTTGGATTCGATGCTGGTTTTGGAGTAGGTACATTTCCCGAAGATGTTGCCACATTTATAGTTCAAATGCTTTTGAAAAAGAAAAATGAAAAAAGAATATAACCTTTTACCGGGTCCATCTGGCTTAGTTGAAGAATTCGCAAGATATCTTGTTAAAAACCCAATATCTCAGAGAAGTAAAGAATTTTTAAATATCTGGTTTAATGTTAAAGAAAATTTAAAAATACTTTTAGATAATCCTTATGGTGAAATAGCAATACTTACCTGTTCAGCCACTGGAGCCATGGAAGCATCTATTCTTTCACTATGCGATGAAAAAAGCAAGGTTCTTGTAATTTCAACTGGTAAATTCGGGGATAGATTTTATGAGATTTTAAGTGGATACTCTATAAATGCAAAAAGAATTTCGTTTTTTGAAGAAAAAAAGATAAACTATGATATAATAGATAAAGAGCTTTGTGATAATAGTTATACTCATATCACTTATCAGATCTGTGAGACATCTACCGGGATATTTTGTGATCCACAGATCATAGGGAAATTGTCCCAAAAACATAATTGTCTTACCATAGCCGATGGTGTATCTGCATTTTTATCTGATTATATCTATCAAAAAGAGTATAATATTGATGTTGTAATTCTTGGTTCTCAAAAAGGATTCAATTCCCCTGCCGGTCTTTCCTTTATTAGTTTATCTAAGAGGGCTTTAAATATACTTATGCAAAATGATGTTAAATCATATTATTTTAATCTGAAAAAATATCTTGATCAACCACCTTTTACACCTGCCATTAATACCATATTTTATATAGATAAAATTATAGATAAAGTTTTAAAAATTGGCTATAAAAACCTAATCGAAAGAAATGCTCAGATTGCCTATAATTTTAGAGATCGTTGTTTTAAATATGATTTATCTCTTTTTTCAAGGGACCCATCCAATGGGGTTTCGGTAATAGAATTTTTTGATTCGGAAAAGTTTATTGAATTTTGTGAGAGAAAATTTAATTTATATATTGGACATGGTCAGGGTTCACTAAAAGGAAAGGTTTTTAGAGTAGGTCATTTAGGTTTGACAGAATTAAAAAATTATAATATTCTTTTTTTAGCATTAAAAGAATTTTTCAACATCAAATAAGATGGGGAGCAATTTTGAGTAGCCCAATAGGTGGAAATGAATTAAATATGATTTTGCTTTCAGCAATAAATGTAATTAAGCAAATTAGTAATGTTGAGCTTACAAAAAAGCATATATTTAGTTCACATGAATCTTTAACTATCAACGCTGATCTACTTTTAATTAAATTATCGGGAGATATTACAGGAGATATCCTTATCAAATTTGATAATAACCTAAAAAAAATAGTATTAGAAAAATTTTTGAACAATTACTCCGAAATTAAGGATTCCAAAAATACAGAATTAGAAAATTCTGCGTTTAATGAGATTGGAAATCTTATTTCAGCAAAAATGACAAATTTTCTTTCGGTAGAAAACAAAAAAGTTGATATTTCATCTGTGTCCTTTATCCCTTCAAAAGAAGAGATATTTTATGAATCTATTTTCGCTATTAATATGACAAGCGATTTTGGTGACTTATCAATTTATCTTTGTTTAAATGAAATAAAATATGAAAGATCTATCTCTTTCATTTTCTATGGATTTTCCGAAGACTCTATGGAAGAGATTATAAATGATTTCATTCCAAAAGGCTTTGAAGTATATTATGCTCAAAATAGTACCGAATTTTTAAATCAGATCAAATCAAAAAAATTCGATATAGCAGTTATAGATTTTTATGTAGTTTACCAGGATTTCAATATATTTTTAAAATCATATTTTTCATCCCTGGATTATAAGATAAATCTTATCTTTGGAGTTACTAAATTAGATACAATAAAATTCCAGGGTATATCTGCAAATAGTGATAAATACCAGATTATTGGTTTATTTTTAAAAACTTTTTCAATCAAAGAAATAGTTAAATATATCTATTCAATACTTCAAAAGATAGGAATAAGAGCTAACGATAGAAGAAAACATGTTAGAGTTATACTTTCTGATAATACCAGATATTTTGTTACTGTTGATGAAAAAAATTATAAATTTACAGCAAAACTTTTAGATATTTCAATGGGTGGTTTTAAAGCTCAAATTGATATTACCAAAGAAAAAGATAAAAACGAAAATAAAGTAATTAAAAAAATACCCGAAATAAGCAGCTTGTTAAATAATGTAGATATGTTTTTAAAATACAATAGGCTAAAAGTTAGCTGCAAAGTTGTTTATAGCAATGATAAATGTTTTTCAGTATCTTTCATTAATTTAACAGAACAGGACAAGAATACCTTAGCAAATGTGATATTTAAAATTTTATGCAACAAATAATATATCTTTTATCATCTATTTAAACTTGCTTTATTCTTATTAAATATAAAATTTATCATTACATAATGAGCCAGATATATCAATAAAAGCATTATAAAACCAAGGTTTTTACTTAAATTTATATAGATTATAAATATCTTTAATCTTTTACATAAAAGCAAAAAAATTGATAATAGATTAAAAAGGCCACTACTAATATTGCTTGAAATCGAAAATGGATTAAAAATCAACGAAAAAATCGTGAAGTAAATAGCAAAACTAAAAAGTGGTATTGCAATCAAATTTATAAAAGGAGATAGAAGATTAATTTTACCAAAATATGCTGAAATTAAAGGAAATTGAAAGATAAAAATATCAAGACTTGAAATGAGTGGGATAAATAAAATTTTCGCAAGTACCCCTTTAATTTTTGGCACAAGGTAAAATACTGCTGTTAAAGCTACAATTGCAGTTAGTGATAGAAAAAAACTTACAGATATAATGCTTTGAGGTTCGGTTATGAAAACTAAAAGAGTTAAAATCGCGATTATATTTTCGAAACAAATTTTAATTTTATATCTTTTAATTATCAAAGCAATAACCAATGAATAAAAAGCTCTTAAAAATGATACCTGCCAGCCAGCAAAAGCTAAGTAGATAAGAGAGAATATTATTAATATTATTGAGTTAGTTGAAAATATCCCAACAATTAAAAGCAAAATACTTAAATGTTGCCCGGATAATGCAAAAAGGTGTGAGGTTCCTGTGTCATTAAAAGCTTCAATCAAAGGTTGATAGATAAATTGCTTACTACCTGTTAAGATTGCATAGATATTTGCCGCATTCCACCTATCATAATATAGATTTAATTTTTCGAATAATATTATCCTTATCTTCATCCTTAAACTATTTATAAAATTGCCTTCTTTTATTTTTTTTATTGAATCTATTTTTGATAAAGAAATAGGTTTTTTATTTTCAAGAAAATTTAAAGTAGAATATTTTTTAAGTATATCTGACTTAAAAAGATATATATCTCCAGATGCAAGATTTAACATAGAATCCGAATAAAAATAGATAGCTATCTTTGTTTTTTCAATTTTATTAAAATCGGTAAATCCTATGATATAAGCCTTTACCCTGGAATATTTTTCAAAATCCTGATAAAAATCCGTTGTTTTCACATAAAAGTAAGGATATTTTGCTATAAGCATAGACAATGTAGAATAGCTATAACTTATATCAGAAATTGAATATCTATATAAGATCGAAAAATTAAAAATTAAAAGAAGGATTAAGATTAGAACTATAAGATTGAAATTATCCTGTTTAATCAATAAAAATGCGACAATAGAAATAATTATTGCTAAAGGTAAAAACAGAAGCGAAATTGTTATATAAAATTGATTTATTGAATAGGTATTGTTTAATAAAAATTCGCCAAGAAATGCTCCGATAAAAATTATTGGAGTCGTAAAAAAGAAAATTAAACTTGAATAATTAAATTTAATATTCTGCAATAGAGTTAATTTCATTATTCATTTCATCAATTGATTTTAAAACTGCACTTTTAAAATCCAGATTAATGTATTTATCTTTATAAGAGTAAAGAATGGATCTTGAAGCATTTACAACAAAACCGACATTTTTTGTTAAAATATTTTTCAATGAATCTAATTTCCCCCCCTGAGTTCCATATCCAGGGATTAAAAAAAACAGATCTGGAAAATCTTTTCTCAACTCAACAAGTTGCTCTGGCATTGTTGCGCCAACAACAATTCCAGCAGGTAAAAATCCGAATTCTGTATTAAAAGAATAAAAATTATCATTGACCATTTTAGAAACAATCCAATAAAGAGGCTTGCTTTCAATTATTTTATCCTGTAATTCAGAGGAAGAAGGATTAGATGTTTTTGCTAAAACAAATACCCCTTTTTTAAATCGTTCTATTACAATTTTAGAAGACCTAAAAGAGTCTGAACCAAGATAAGGATTTATTGTAAGAAAATCTGCATCAAAAGTAGATTGATTTTTACCAAAACAATCTACTTCACCTAAAAAACCTGATGTATAACCTTCCATCGATGAATCGATATCATTAGATTTAGCATCAACTATTACTAGAAGACCTGATTGTTTTGCATATTCAATCGTCTTATAATAGGTAATTATTCCTTCAGGTCCGTATTTTAAGTATAAAGAAAATTGGGGCTTTACAACCGCTATAAGATCTTTAGAGATGTCGACTATTGCCTTGTTAAATTGAAGTATTGCGTATGCAATGGCGCTTATGGTATTCCCGAAATATTTTTTGCCTTCTTCAATAAATAAGGATGGTATTTTTTCTATAAAAGGATCGAGCCCAAGACAAATTGCAGTTTTCTTCTTTTTCATTTCCAGTATTAATCTGTCAATTGCAAACATTTTTAATCCTAAAATATTTTAAAAAATTATATTAGATTAAAATATTTTTACAACCAAATTTTATTCATAAACTAAAACAATAAATTCAATAAAATTCCACCTATTATTCTTAGTTTCTTCATGATTTCTCCACATTTTAAATCTAATTTATCTGTG
>DYJT01000025.1:0-2996 GCA_020722965.1 Brachyspira murdochii
ACCTATAGATGGATCTACTAAAAATAGATATTGACCATAAAAACCAGTAAATATAATGAAATGCATCCAAAAATTTGCTCTATTAGCTTTTTTTCGTCGCAAATAATACAAACTCTTGCAGAAGCAAATCTTCCTCCCAAACTCAATTTCTTGCCTATATCCAAAATATTCTCTTAATTCTACCACTTTCTATAAATGCAAATATAAATATAGTAATCTTAATAAACACCAAGCAAGACGACTTAAAGTTATTGAAGAAGAAAATAATAATTTAAAAAAAATTGTTAGCTGATAAAGAACTTGAAATTTAATTATTAAAAGAATTAATAAAAAAAGAGTTAATAAAAAAAATAATAACTAAAAATCTAAAAGTTAAATTAATTTGATAAGGGTTATGATAATATATATTGTATTTTTAAACAATACAATGATAATTATTATTATTTTTCCTCAATTAGTATTTAGGTTAAATTATTTTGAAAATCTGTTAATAAATAAAATTATAAATTTTTTTAACTACTTTAACCAGCTTTTTATGTCTTTAAAGCTAAACCTTCTTCCGCTCATCAAAATTGCTTTAGGAAAAATCTTTGAAGCTATAAACATAAAAATAAAGATGGTTATCAATATTAGAACAATAGATATGATTATCTCATAGAATAAAGGTGTAGATACTATTATTCTAATAAACATAACGATTGGCGAGGTCATAGGGAAAAAAGACATGAATTTAACTATTGTCGAATCAGAATTCATTACAAGTGGCGAAATCATTACTATTGGAATCATTAAAAATATTATTAATGGCCAGGATAGCTGACCAAGATTTTGTTCATCATCTGCTGCTGAACCAATGATACCAAAACCAGCAGAATAAAGGAAAAAACCAAGGATAAAAAATACTATAAGGTATAAAAGATATAGTGGTTTCAAATAAAATATAATATTCAAATTTAAAACTGGACCTAAATATTTGATAAATAATAGTGTCATTATTACCCAAACAAAATATTGTAAAAGCGCCGCTATTGCTTGCCCTAATATTTTACCATATAGAAATTCTAAAGGTTTTGCAGAAGATAAAAGAATTTCAACTGTTTTTGATGTCTTTTCGATAAGAACAGCTCTTCCAATCGATTGCCCATAAAGAAGAATTGTCATATAAAGTAGCATCCCCATACCAAGGCTGGTCATCAAAAGTGATAGAAAATCCTGTTTTTCTTTACCCTCTTTTGTTAGCTGTCTTACTTCAAGCTCGGGTTCAACAAAAATTGAACCAACAAGTGAAGGATCTATTCCTAGCGAAGCAAGATTGTTAGAAACTAGAAACTGCTTAAGGGTCATCTCTATTATCCCCAAGTTCTTATAATCAGTAAGTTTGTTACAGACAAATGTCGCCTTTCTTGAAAGATAAAAATCATTTGGTAAATATATATATCCTGTAATTATCTTTTTTGAAACTGCAATATCTAACAAGTTTATTATATCCTTACTATCTTCAAATTTAATATTTGACTCAATATATTTTTTTTCAATAAGCTTTTCTTTAATCTTTTCTATATCAAAAAGTTTCATAAGATTTGATAAAGAAGAACTTATTTGATCTTTTAATATTTGATTATCACTGAAAATTGCTATAGAAATTTTTTCCGAAATATTCATAGATATTAATGCAGGAAGAACTGTAACAGCAATTATTAAAAAAGGACCAATGAGAGTAAGAATTAAAAATGTTTTATTTAAGGCGAAAGTTTTAAACTCATGACTAAATATTGTTTTTATCTTCATAATTTCCTTCTTCATCATATTTTTCTTTTACAACCTTGATAAAGATAGTATGCAATGATGGTTGAACGACCTCAAATTTATTTATCTTTAAACCAGATTTCACTAGAAATTGCAAACAATCTTGAGATTTGACTGTATTTCGAAGTTCAATTTCAACCCATTTTGGATATTTAACAATATTTTGTGAAATTTGACTTAAATCTGGAAGTTCGCCATCAAAAGAAATATTTATTGAATTTTTGCCAAATTTTGATTTAATCGATTCCATAGTTCCACCTATGACTTCTACACCATGATTAATTAAAGAAATTTTATCACAAATCTTTTCGGCTTGTTCCATGTTGTGGGTAGAAAACATTATTACTTTTCCCTGATTTTTAAGTTCTAATAAAAGATTTCTTAATTCATCAACAGATACTGGATCAAGACCAGAAAAAGGTTCATCGAGAAAGATATATGATGGATCATGAAGAATAGTTGAAATAAATTGAAGCTTTTGTGCCATCCCCTTTGAAAGATTTTCTACCTTTTTTTTCTGTATTCAATAAGGTTGAATCTTTCAAGAAGTTCGAGCATTCTCCTATATACATCTTTCTTTTTCTTACCTTTAAGCTCGGTAAAATATAGAAGGACATCCTCACAAATTTGTTTTTTATAAAGACCTCTTTCTTCAGGCAAATAACCTATATTATTTAATGTATTATAATTCAACTTTTCACCTGAAAAGGATATCTGCCCTGAATCAGGTAAAAGTATCCCCATTATCATTCTTATGGTTGTTGATTTACCTGCTCCATTTGGTCCGATTATCCCATAAATCATTCCACTTTCGGTTTCGAAAGAAAAATCTTTAACCGCTTGAACCTGCCCATAACTTTTGCATAGTTTCAATGCACTAATATACATGTTTTCCCCTTTCCCCACAACTATTTACGGTTTGTTTATAGTATTCTTTTCAATCTTTGTCAAGATTATTAATATGAACCTTAATCTTACTGAAAACATGTTTAATAAAGTTGAAAAATTTATAAATAAAAAAAACCAGCAATCACCAATTTTTCACATATTAATCCAGAGCTTCCATTTGGGGTGGAGGTCGGGGAAGAGGTTGGAATAAGAGGAAAAATAGAAGAAAAAGTTAGATTTATTTTTAAAAAATTTATGAAAATAGATTTAATCGTTTTATGTTTTTTAATATATGTTTTTAA
>DYJT01000025.1:3096-26676 GCA_020722965.1 Brachyspira murdochii
ATTTTAATATAATTTTTTAATATATTTTTTAATAATTTTTTAATAGGTGTATTTTAACAGATGTATTTTTCATAAATCAGTAAAAAATCATTTAAACTTAAAAATTCAAATTCCCCTGTTAAATCATATTTTTCAATCTTTTCGTTCACAAATCTGTTCAACTTATATGGTGATTTTAATTTATCTGCTAGCTTTACCAGATAGCCGCCTAAAAATCTATATTCTGTTTCTTCTCTTTTCTCAATAGATTGGAGTGTAGAATTTTTCCCTTTAGGAAGATTGTTATATAGTTTTTCCTCTTTTTCGTCAAACTTTTGAAAATTCAATAGTTTATGAATTAAATCAATAAGAGTCTGTGGATCCAGTGAAGGAAGGGGGACTGGATTAATTTTTAATCTTTCATAAATCTCTTTAGTCTCTTCCAGAAATCTTTTAAATATAGCCAAAGGTCTATTATCTAACTTTTTGCTTTCTTCAAAAAATTGATTTAATGAAAAACCGAAAAGACTCAAAAATCCGTTGATTGTGTTTAACCATAATTTCCTGTATCTGTAATCTTCGATATTTTGAGTAAAACTTACTGGTATTATATCAAATTTATTTTTTAAAATATTTTCCAGATTTTTATCTAGTATCAGACCTCCTTTTGAACCAAGTAAGACTTTACCATTATTTTTAAAAGCATTGTACATTATAATTCCATAATATCTGTCAAAATCATCGAAATAAGATTCCCATCCCATCCCATTCATCAGACAAATTAATTTCGGATTTTTTAATTTTATCTTTTCCAAGGTTTTATTCATACCTATTAGGTGATTTGCCTTTGTGGTTATAAAGACGATATCTATTGGTTCATCTTCGTATTGTAATATGTTTATCTGATTTTCATCCCTTTGATTTTTAAGCTTAATCTTGTCTTTAAGATAATCAATAACATCGATTTCTGTTTTAATTGATTTTTCAGGGCTTTTTTTTGACCTTAAAGCAAAAATTTTGTCATCTTTTTCGAGTTTCAAAGAATAAGCTAAAATTGTTCCTACGCTTCCGAGTCCAACTATCAGATAATTCATAAATTATTTGACCTTCCTTATCAAAAACTGTAGCTCGTTATCTTGAACATTTTCCCAACCAGATACTTTTATAACTTCATTTTTTATAAAAGAATAATAATAAAGTTCTTGAAAAATACCTTTTGTATATGATTTTTTAATTAAAAAAGCAATCCCTTCTTTACAATTAAGGGCTTTTTCAAATTTGTAGATATTGTCTGAATAGATTGTTTCTATCTTAGTATCATTTTCCTTGCGTATCAATAAAGAGATAGAATTAGTTGTAGGGTATCTGTTTTGAACGAGAAAATAAAGACTTTCATTCGATAGACTTATCAAACAGATATTTTCTAATTCTAACTGTTCACAACCTTTTATATCGTTAGAGATAATATTTATAAGCTCAAATTGATTATAATCATCTAATAGCTTAAAAATAAATATCTTACTATCCTCTGCTGTAATAATAAGATGATTGTCTAAAAATAGAACTTTATTTTGAAGTTTAAGATAATTTGTAAAAGAACTTTCATTAAAATTGTAATTATTTTCTGATATAGAAATTATATCAAAATTTTTGTTATATATAGATCCATCTATCATAATTAATGCATTTTTTTCATCATTTTTATCGATTAAAACTTTCAAATTTTCCGTCCTGGTGATTTTGTAATCTTTTAAATTATAAAAGAAAAATTGATTATTTTTTTTAGTAATAATACCACTGTCACTTTTAAAAATAAGCTTATCCATCTCTGAAAATAAGTTTTTGACAGCTGGTTTATAAGATGAAGAGTGATATGGATCCGAAGATAATGCGAGCAAATCGCAATATAATTTATTTTCCAGACTAAAGATGACATAAACATAATTTTCATCAGGTGTAAAACCTGTTTCAACAATATTTGGATAGGATGCCAATGGGTAGGTATAAAATTCTTTTATCCCAGATATGTATAAAAATTTTTGAGGGGCAAGATAATCAAAACCGACTATAATATTTTTAAGGCTCTTACTTAAAGATAACAAGGATAATTTACCGGAAATTGAATATAATATCTTATACCCGATCTTATTTTTAAAATCCTTAAACCATACAAAATCATTCCCTTGATATAAAGCGCCATATGCAAATGCCGAATTTTCGGAGTTTAAAAAAGGTTTTGTAGTAATAAATTCTTCTGCTGGGGAAAAACCATAGAATTTATTGTTAATAGTATCGTATCCATAAATAAAATACCTTTGTTTTGCTTGTTCGTAATATCGATAATATAGGATGAAGCTATTAAAATTAACATTATCGTATAATATCGAAAAATCCGTTACAATTTCATAAAAGAAGTTTGTATTTTGTGACGATAAAAAAATAAAGAGAATTAAAATAAAAAGAATAAATATTTTAATTTTTACCATTTATCTCACCTTAGGCTCATTCAAATTGATTTTATAATAATTATGATTATAATCAAGTAGAGAAAAAGGATGAATTGGCTTAATGGGAAAAATAATCAAAGATGCTCTTATAGCATTAAAATATCTTCTTGTTAGCTTCGTAATTAGTTTTTTCCTTGTTATAGTTCTTTATCTTGCATTATCTGCCAATGAAATTCAAAGATTTCACTATTTATATTCAAATTTTGTAATATTTTATTATTTAATAATTAAAATAAATATTGTAATTTATGCGCTTTTACCCATCTGCCTTATGATAACGGCATTTATATCATTCAATAACTGTTCGAGCAGGGAATCATCGAGTATAGGATCTGGTATCGGGTTACTGCTTTTTTGTATAATTATATTTGGTTCTCTTTATATAGCGCTATTTGAGCAGCCAACGAGAATTACAACATTATCAAGGCTTTATCAACCAAAAATTTCAAAATCCATACCTTTTAATTATGATAAAGCAATTGTTACTTTTACCGATTATCAATTTTATTTTGAAAATTCGAAGGCATATTACTTTCAGGACAATGGACTTAAAATTAGTGATATTACGATAGATTTAAAAAAAAATAGATTAACTATAAATTCATTAAACAATGGAATAGGGAAGGATTTTAAATACCTGGATGAGGTTGGAAGTATTCAATCTCTATTATTTTTAAAACCTTTAATAACAAAGATAAACGATAATTTTGAGGAAATGGTTGATTTTTTAAACGGTAGTAGAAGCTTATATTTCCTTTTCTATTTATTTACACTTTTCTTTGTAATATCCTGGATACCATTTTTAATTCATAATGAAGATTGGCCTTTCCCATACTACATTATATCCATATTGATTATAATATTTTTAGCTATATTATTTTTAGCAACTTTTAAATTTTCAATAGTCTACTTAAAAGATCTGAAATTACCTAAAAAATATATTTACCTTTTTCCTGTGATATTTTTTATGGTAATTTTTGTTTTTGAATCTCTATTTATCTACATAAAATATTCCAGAAAAATCTTTAAATCGAAGATACAACAAACAAAAAAGATGCAAAACTTAAGAAAAGGCAAGTTGTAATATGGCTCAAAACAAAGGTTCTTCATTTATTCTGAAGAAATTAATCACGATTAGCTTATTTATATTTATCTTCGCTTTCATCGTTATTTTATCTTATAAATCCTTTACCTATGATATTGAAAGTGTTTTAAAAAAATCTAAGGGTCAATATATTATCTTTTCCTCTCTAGTAATGGCAATCGAATTTTTACCTTATATATTCTCTATTTCTTTATTGATAACCATTTGCTGGCTTTATAGCATTGGAGTTAGAAAAGGGAAGAATGATTTACAGGAAATAGATTATATTGTTGGTTTTTTTATCTTTCTTCTATTAACATTTTTAATTATTACAATTTTTAACGAAGCATTAAAACCATTTTTAAATATCAAGATTTCCGAAATCCTGATAACGACTAAACTGAGTTATCAATATTTGAAAATGGCAAAAGAATATGAACTTGCAGGCAAATATACTCTGGCACTTGAATATTACAAAAAATATTTAACATTTGAACCCAAAAATATTGATATAATAGATCTCGTCGCAGAACTTGAGAGAAAAAAATACGCCGAAATACCTAAACCTTCTGTTTCTTTACCTGTTTCTGGACCACCCATAAATGCTGCGAGCCTTTACAATCTCGCAATGTATCATACAAAGATGAAAGAATATATTTTAGCAATCTATTATCTCGAAAGATATTTATTGCTAAATCCAGGTGACCCAAATGCTAAGGCTTTATATGACAAAATAAAAGAGATTTATAAAAATGAGATATTGAATAAAAAAGAAGATACCCTTTATATTATGCAACAAAAAAGATTAGGAATTTCTTACATAGAACAGAATAAATATGTTGAAGCATACAACCTCTTCGTTGCTCTATCAAAAAAATATCCCAACAATAAATCTATAAAACCTTACTTAGAAGAAGCCACAAATCTTTTCAGAAAAGTAGATTTCTTTATTTCGGAAACTGTTGAAAAAAAGGATTACCCCGGTTTAAACTCAACATTATTTAAACTCAAAGATGCAAAAAAAGAAAATACATCTTATTTAATATTCATAGACAAAGTTGTTTATTATTTTAATGAAATCTACCTTTTTGATATCTATCTCTATGACTTATCGGTAAGAAAGGTAAAATTTTATAAATATGGTAAGAAAATTCAAAATTATTTTGTATTTAAAAATACAGATTATGAACATGAAATAACATATTTCGATTTAAAAATTCCATATTTTAAAAATTTTATCTTATTACGATCTTTTAACCTTTTCCCATTATATACAATCTTTGATTTAAAAAATTTCATTGGGAGTCTTGGTTATCATCCTAAACTTTTTATAGATTATATTAAAGAAAAAGTCATATTTTATTTAGCATTTTTATTTAGCCTTATACTTACTTTTAAAATTTCTTTTATGGGTATGAAAAAAAGCAATTTAAATTTCAGCATTGTACAATTGCTTTTCTTTATCATAGGTGGTCTTCTTATTACAATTTCTGGTTTTCAATTTATTCAGGTTGTCCATAATGGACTTTTTATCTTGTTTACATTCACATTAAATCCATTAATCGCTTTTTTAATTCTTTTTGGTATAGATTTAATCCTCTGGATATTAATTTATTATTCTTAAGTTATTTTTAAAACAATTTTTTAATTCAAATTAATTAAAAACTAAACACAATGATTTATAAAAAATTTTAATTTAATATTTAAGAATTACTTCATCTAATTCTTTTAATATATCTGTGAATTTCATATTATAACAGGAAATAAATATATCATCTAAAGTTACATAACTTTCATTATATAAAAAATTTAAATATTTATAGTAATTTTCTTTTCCTTTAAATCCTAGTAAAAAAGAATTTAATATTACTGCATATTTTAAATATTTATACATTCTTACCCTATCTTCCTTTGAAGAAAATTCATATAATGAAAGATAATCATTATTAAATATATCCTGCTCAAATTTGAATGATATATAATTTTTATTTGTAAAAAACTCTTTAACATACATATTAAATATAATTTTAGCATCTTCCTCTTCAAGACTAATATATTCCGCCTTCAGATATTCTTCGTATTTGTTATTTTTACTATTTATAATCTTTTGATTTCTTGTGTAATTTTTTGTATAATATATCAATTAATAAAATACCTAAGGGACCAATAAAAAGAGAGACTGATAATGTTATTATTCCAATAAAACTTTTAGTAACATTTTTATTAAAGATAGATACTATATCTAAAAAAACTGGATAAATAAGATTAATAATTATATTTATTATTATAGCTAAAATTAAATTATAGTTTTCAATAAGAAAATTATTTTTTTATCAAAACAAAAATCAAAAATATTATAAATTAATTTATTTTTGTTACAAAAAGGGGAGCATCTCATAAGAGATAAGATTTTAATCTTGCGTAAGAATTTTTAAACAAAAGTTTTTGAATTTTGAATCTATTTTAAAAATCTAATAATTTTTTAAACACATGAATTGATTTTTTCTATTAATATTTGCCTAGAGCTAAAAACAATTTGCTTAATCGATTATTTTTGTTACTTTTTATTTAAAGGAGAGAGTATATGAATATATACACAAAATCATCTGATCAAATATTTTTTGAAAAAGTCACCATGGATGGTGCAAAAGATACAGATTACAAAGTAGTTATCGGTAAAGATCAAGGTGCTGAAAATTTCATAATGAGAATTTTTAAAATCCAACCTGGTGGATATTCCCCACTTCATTCTCATGAATGGGAGCATGAAAATTATTTTTTAAAAGGTGAAGGCCAGATTAGAAATTCAAAAGGAGAAATAAAGAATGTAAAAAAAGGAGATGTGGCTTTTATACCTCCTTTTGAAGAACATCAATATTATAACAGTGGGGATGAAGTTTTAGAATTTATATGTCTTATTCCTGTTGTTGATCGATAGCTTTATTTCTTCTATCTATATCTATACAGCTTATTATATTTCCATCTATCTCGATTCTTTTTTGTTTTTTTAGCTCTAATAGGAAATTTTCAACTATACCTTTAGGTATACCCTTAGTATTTTCGCAGAAGTTTAAAAATTTATTTCTATCTATCTTACCTTTGACTTTTATATTTTTAGAGACTGATTCAAGATAATAAAATGAATTTAATGCAGATATAATCTTTTCTTCTCTATCTTTCTGGTATATGGATAAGACTATATCGTTTGTTTTTCTTAATCTAGCAGAGAGAAGTTTAATGATTTTTTTTGTAAAATCCTGATTTGTAAATATGACTGATTCAAATGCACTTGAATTAACAACGAGTAAAATTGAATCTTTAACAGCGACAGCGTGGGCTGATCGAGGGAATTTATCTATAACGGCAAGTTCCCCAAAAATATCCCCATCTTTTAATGTTGCCAGTATTCTTTTCTTCTCGTCAACATACCTGAAGATTTCGACTTCACCTTTTATTATAATAAAAAGCTCACGCCCAAAATCACCTTCACTAAAAATCTTTTCATTAGCCTTATATAATTTAGAATATTTTCTTATCAATTCATTGTTAAGCATAAATATCCTTAATGAAAAAAAGGCAATTATTTCGATTTATCTACAAAATCAATTTAAAATATTATTTAAAATTTTCAACATTATCAAAAATTTGTAAAAGATTAATTGAAAAAACTTAAAAATATAGCAATTAATATATATGCAAAATATTATAAATATAATTTTAAATTTTCAGTATACCCCATATATAGCGGTATTTTTACTGGCATTTGCATTTATTTTACTTCTCCCTTTTATTTCACTTATAACCACTATAAATAAGGTTAGCAGATTATTTGAATCGAGACAATATCCTTCTGTAATACGAAAAGTTGAATCTTACTTCAAATTTCATAAATATGAAAAAACCTTATTATCTTTTTTATATGATAGCTATTTAAAACTTAATAATAAACAGAAAGCACTTCATTATATGCAAATCGCAGTCGAAAAGGGGTTCATTAAAGATAAATACTTGAAGATGTTTCATAATACCAGGATGGCTCAGATTCTGTTCGATTTGAACCAGACAACAGAAAGTTTTCAAAAACTTTATGAGGTTTTTGATGAAGGACAATATGAAGCAAATTGGTGCCATCTTTTTGGATTAATTTTTCTTTCTCAACACCAAATCGAAAATGCCTTGTATTATCTAGAAAGAGCCCTCTTTATTTCAAAAAAATCACCTCAAATATTTTTCGATTACACAGTAGCGCTTTCTTTTAAATTAAGGGAAAAAAGTCTTGCAAATGCAATGGAACTTTTTATAAAAAATTCGAAAAAAGAGGCTATTTTCATTATTTTCAATAGTTATATGTTTAAAAAAGACTTTTCAAATGCAAAATTATGGTTAAATAAAGCAAGTTTTGCAGATAATTATTTACTTGAATGTTATCGCAAACTTTTAATACTATACTGTTCATTTAATATTTTAAGTAAAAAAACAAATGAAAGGAAAATAGATGAAAGTAAAAGCAAAATCCTTGAACCTTTTACAAATTATACTAAAGAAGATTTAAATCTATTAAACGCCGAAAAAACCGAATTAATTCTGGCATTAAATAATGCGTTAAAATCAGATGAATTAGACTCCAGTAAGGCTATATTACTAAAAGACTCTTTGTATATGCTTAAAATCTTGAATGATGAACCAAATTTTAATCATTTCCTGGTATTCGGAAAATCCAATTATTCTCTTTTTGAAAGCATAGATGAAGAACAAACATTTTCAGATCAAAAGATAGATGATTTCAATAAAAGAATCCAACAAAGCATTATATTGTTAGATATCTTTAATTATTCTATAAAAAAAGAGCTGATACCTCCTATTGAATTTGTCAAAAAGGAATTCGAACAATTAAAACCTACCGCGACACAAACAGAAAAGCTTAGAAAAAACATTCTTTCACAGTATTTAAGATTGACAGATCGAGGATTTGTTAAGGTAAATCTAAGAGTCGTAAGACTTTTTGAGTATATACCGACAAAAATAAAATCTACATTTTTGCATGATAAAGGATTGGCTTCTTTACGAATTTTAGCTACCGAGATAGAATATCCTCATAAAAATGCATTATTTATATTTAGAAGATCCGATATATATGATATTTCTTATAAGCTTTTTGAAACTATAAATAAAGATCTTGAAGAACAAAATATTGATTCATGTTTTTTTTTCTATAATTTCACTTTAGATTCTGATGCAGAAAAATATCTTCAAGACTTTCCTAAAATTACATTTTATGATCAAGCACATCTTGCATTATTTCTCGAAGAGAGTATGAAAGATAATGTAAAGAGATGAAATAAAAAAGAAAGATTTAAACAACGACTTTTTTGCTTTAAAAAAAAGTTTTAATATAGATTAAAAAGGATTTATAGATGAAGTCAAAGGTTTTCTATTTTATTTTACTTGTTTTATTTGTCTTTATCTCATTTCAAAATGAGAGTGCAGTAAGCTATTATCAAAAAGGATTGAAATTCGAGTCGCAAAAAGAATATTTAAAGGCTATTGAACAATATTTAAAAGCCATTGAATTAAATCCTCGCTACTTTGATGCTTATTTTCATCTTGCTTCCTGTTATTATATTCTTGAAAAATATGAAGAGGCAAATGATATTATTCAAAAGGGTTTAAAATTAGAAAAGGAAGATAATCCTTCACAGCTTCTCTATGCAAAAATACTTATTAAACTTGGGCAGCTCAGTAAAGCCGAAGGTATCTGTGATTTAATAATTCAAAAAAACCCTACATTTTTAGATGCTTATTTTTTAAAAGCCGAAATAAAGATTTATCAATCAAAAATAAATGAAGCATTCGATATATATACCAAACTGCTCAGAAGATACCCTGATGACTGGAAGGTCAATCTCTATCTTTATAAATTTTACCAAACCATTAAAAAAGATAAAGAATCTTTAATATATCTTAGAAAAGCACTCGATCTTGCTCCATACGAACCACTGGTATTCGAAGAGCTTTCTTATTATTATTTTAATAAAAACGATATCGCACAAACTATGGAATTTTTGAATAGATTATTCGAACTTGATCCCAAAAATGCTTCGGGCTTTTTCATTAAGGTATATATTTTAATCAAAGAAAATAATTTTGAAGGTGCAAAAGAAGTTCTTTCAACCTTATACAATATTTATCCAACAAGATTGGATGTCTTATGGCTAAACTCTTATATCTATGATCAATTAAAAGATTATACTTCGGCTATTAAATATTTAAAAACTGCACTTGATCTTTTCCCTTATGACGAAATTATCAGATATACCTTAGAAGAACTGCTTATAAAGGCAAATATTATCGAATTTTATGAATTAAAAGCAGAACTTGCAGAATATAACTTCAAATGGGCAAATTTTTTCTTTTCAAATGGATTTTCTAATAAAGGGGAAATATTGTTAAGAAGGGCTATAAGATTGATGCCTTTAAATACTCAATACAGATTTACCCTCAGTGAAATTTATAGAATAAAGAAAGCTTATTTCAAGCAACTCGAACAATATAACATTTTAAAAGATCTTGGTTTTAGTGGCATAGAAACAAAGATTGAAATATTAAATCACTCTATTAAAAACAACATCGAAAACAGGTATAAAATAAAACCATATACAAAAACCGAAAGTTTTTTACGCCTCGGAATTTTCGCCTTACCTTCAAATTTAAAAGAAGCTCATTTTAATATAAATTCTATCTTTTCAGAGATGCTTTATGATAAATTAGCTTCTATTTATGGGATAAATCTATACTTACACAAGGTGAACTCCAATTCCTTAGAGGAAATTTCGAGTATTGCAAAAACACAGAAGATAGATTATGCGATAATTATTGAAAATGTAGAACCAGTTCCAAGAGATGGATTTAGAATATATACAAAAATTATAAATCCAGAAAACATATATACCCTTGATAAGCATAATTTTTACTCTAGCATGGATTTTCCTATTCTTGAAATCTCTTCAGATACAAAAGAATATATCCTGAAGATTATGCCATTAAGAGGAATGGTTTTAGATGCAGTTGGTAATACAATACTGATAAACATTGGATATATCAATGGAGTATCTAAGGATACCGAATTTCTTATTATAAACAAAAACCAGTTAAAGAAAAATTTTAATGATTTTGGTTTTGATTTAAATGTAGGAGTTATGGCTACAGGTATCGTTAAAGAACTATCAGAAACTTGTACCCTGCTTACCATAACAAAAAAAGATATATATTCAAAAGTAAACATAGGTGATTTTGTCTTTATAATTACAAAAAAAAAGTAGATTTTGAAAATATAATTTAATTTTTTTATTTAATAAATACAGAGTTTTGTCATATGATTAAAAAAATTATATTAAAAAAAGAGGATTTTGTTAGAGCTGATTTATTCAAAGTTTCGAAATCCAAAAAATTATTAACCTCTCTTTATGCTAATTATACTCTTGCTTTGATCGTATCTTCATTAGTCTTGTTTGTTATCAGTCAATTTGCTAATCATTTTGTATTCCCTTCTCTTTCCTTATTTTTCTTTATTACTTTTTTTATCCTCATTTTTTTTACTATGAAGCATTTCAAAGAAAATGGTATAAACTTTTTGTTAAAAGTATGATAGATGAAAGATTTGGAGAATCTGAAAATATCGAAGTTGCCATTGATTTCGGCGATTCTTACTTTTACTGGATTGATAATACAGGTGAAAGGAAAATCATCTATGCCCAGATAGACAAATTATATGAAATAGATAAAGATATTTTCCTTGTTTCAAAAAACAAAGAAATATTAGCAATACCATAAAACATAGACAATATAAATGATATTATCAATTCATTAAAGGATATATGTACTAACGGAAAAATCGATTATATCATCGATTTGAAATAGAAATTCTAATTAAATATTTTAAATATAAAAATCCGTAAAAAAAAGTTCTGGCATCAGTATAAGATTTTTTTTATCAATTTTTTGAATATAATTTTGAATATTCAGGATTAAGTTTAATTTGTTTTTATTTTCAAACTCAATAGAATCATGAATTTCTTCTTTTGGTGATGAAAGAAATTTACTTAAAATAGATTTTTTCTTTTTTGGATAAAATTCAACAGACAGATTTTTTGTATTATATTTTTCTTTTATATAATCTAAGGCACAATGTAGATCTCCTATTTCATCGACAATCCCTATTTTTTTTGCATCCAAACCTGTCCAAACCCTTCCTTGAGCTATCTGATCTATCTCTTCAAAAGATCTGTTTCTATTTCTTGAGACATTAGAAACAAAATCATTATAAATTCTTTCAATTTGCCGATTTAAAAGATCAATCTCTTCCTTTGTTTTTTCTCTTGTAGTTGTATATATATCGGCTAAATCGTTTGTTTTCAATACGGAATGAGTTATTCCAAATTTATCATATAAGCCTTTCATATTGAAAAAAGCGGAGATTACACCTATTGATCCAGTAATTGTAGTATTTTGAGCAAAAATTTTTTCTCCAGGGAAAGAGATATAATAACCACCAGAACCTGCGATACCAGATTGAACAACAACAAGGTCTTTTTCTTTTTTAAGTTCTAACAACTCTGAAGCTATAGCATCAGAAGCAGTTGCAGAGCCTCCACCAGAATTAACTTTTAAGATAATGCTCTTGATTTTTTTATTTTTTCTTAATTTTTCGATCTGTTTAATTATATACCTATCCCCTATTTGCTCTCCAAAGATAGAATTTGCATCATTATCTCCATCTTTTATTCCGCCATCAAAACATAATACGGCGACTTTATGCCCTTTGCCGAATCTGTATTTTATATTTTTAAATTTCATCTGATGCAACTTCTGGTCCTTAGCTATCTTATTTATAAATTGCTGAAGATGAGAAATTTCCCAAACCAAATTCATCTTTTTCATTTCATCGGAAGATAAAATCTTACCCTCTATATTTTCTCTGAAATAATCAATATCAATATTAAGTGAAGAGCAGATTGTTTTGATGGCAGTTTCGTTTGTTACTTCCAGTATTCTTGAATACGCTTCTTTTTGCGCCTCATCAATACTATCAAGTCTAAATATGTCTAAAGCTCCTTTATATTTCCCCCTTCTTAAAATATCAACCTTGACATCAATCTTTTCAATAAGATTTTTAATATATAAAAACTGTCTTTTAAATCCTAAAAATTTAAGAGAACCACAACTTGGGACCAATCTTTTTTCGCAGGCACTAGAAAGATAAAAAGCCTTTTCATCATATTCACTAGAGTAAAAAATCGTTTTCTTCCCATGAACAGTTAGTCTTTTGATTAGATTATAGATTTGTTCAAGTTGACCCATGGTACAGGAAAAACTTTGATCATATTCAAAAATTACATATTTTATATTCTTATTTTTTAAAATATTTTCAGAAATTACTGTAAGAAAAACTAGGTTAAACCTGCTTTGACCTAAAAATGGTAATGTTGAAAAGATAGAGTCAGTATCATAAAATTTACCTTTGAGTGTTATCAAAGAATAATACATAAATAATTCCTTTTTTATTGATTTTTATTATTTTAAATTCGAATATTGGATTGTCAAATGGAACATTAAATATTTAAACCTTCTTTTATATCTAATATGTTATCACTTTAATTTATTAGCAAGTTGATTACCAAAGATTGCAAAAATAACATTGCATAAATAATGTAGTATTAAATCAAACTCATTTCCTTTAATATTGAAATCAAATTTGATCTGTTTTTTACTCCACCCTGAGCGAAATCTTCCTTACCTCCAGCAGAACCACCGGCCTTTTTTGCGATTGCCTGCGAGAAATCTTTGGCCTTCACTTTTGAAATATAATTTTTAGAAACCGCAACTACAAAGTTGCTTGATTCCTTGATATTAGATATTAGAAGAATGACCCCATCTTTTTCGGCTTTGAATTTATCTGCATATTTTTTTATATTTTCAATCTGCTCATTTTCAAAGATCTTTACATAGTATGGTATAGAATCTATGACAACAGGTTTATTTAATATTGATTCAAAACTAAGATCTACTATCTTTGTTTTTAAAAGATCATTTTCCTTTCTAAGATTTTCATTTTCCTCTTTAAGTTTCAGAATGTTTTCTGTTAATCTTGTAAAATCCTTTATCTGTAATATTTTAATAGATTCCATTATCATCTTTCTGTAATTTGTGAGTTGGTTTATTATTCTATTCCCTGTAATTGCCTCGATCCTTCTAGTCCCAGCGGAAATCGAAATTTCAGAAACTATCGCAAAACCACCTATGAAGCCTGTATTCGGGCTGTGAGTTCCACCACATAATTCTATCGAAAATCCTGGTATTTCTATAACTCTTACCCTTTCTGAATATTTTTCCGTAAATAAAGCCTTTGCATTCATCTTTTTCGCCTGATCCAAAGTTAAATCTTCATAAATCCTGACTTCTATATTTTCAAAAATCTTTTTATTAACAATATTTTCAACTTTTTGTATTTCATCTTCGGTTAAATTTTTATGGTGAGGGAAATCGAATCTAAGATAATCTGAGCATACAAAGGAACCAGCCTGTTGCACATGAGGACCAAGAACATCTATAAGAGCCTGATGAAGTAGATGAGTAGCGGAATGATTCCTCATCGTTGCAAATCTTTTTTCTGAATCTACCATCAATATAAATTCAAGTGAGTTAAATAAATCTTTATTATTTAAAAGATCTTTGCCTTCCTGAATTAAACAAAGATGAAGATTTCCCTTACTTGTTTTAAAAACATTTTCTACTTTCAGCACAACCTCTGAATTTGCTTTAATATAATCGATAGAATCGTAGTTTATATCTTCTTTACCTTTTTTTATACCAAAAATATAGCCAGAATCTGCTATTTGCCCTCCACTTTCGGCATAAAAAGGTGTCTTTTTAAAAAAAATCAGAAGTTTTTCTTCATCCATGGTATAGGATAAAATTTTTGATTTAATTATTAAATCTTCCTTTTTAAAAGTATATCCGCTAAATTCTGATTCTCCCTTTTCAACTATTGTCCAACCTTCAGAATCTATTAAAGAAAAATCGTATTGAATCTTTATATTCCTGGATTTTTCTCTTTGTTTTTCCATTAAGGTTTCAAACCCTTTTTCATCGAGGTTGATTCCATTTTCTTCACACATTACCCTTGTAAGATCGAGTGGAAATCCATAGGTATCATGAAGTGTGAAAACAGTTTGGGCATCAAGTTCTTTAACTTCTTTTTCTTTCAAGTAAGAAATTTTTTCATTGAAAAGTTCAAGACCTTTATCCAATGTTCTATTGAACTTTTCTTCTTCGGTCTTTATTATTTCTGTAACTAGTTTTTCTTTTGCGGCGATTTCCTTATAATAATCCCCCATTTTATGTACTACGGCTGGAACAAGTTGGTATAAAAAAGGTTTATTTAATCCTATAAGCCTTGATTGTCTTGAAGCCCTTCTTAAAATTCTTCTTACTACAAAACCTCTTCCTTCATTCGATGGAAAAGCCCCATCAGAAATAGCAAATGTAAGCATTCTAATATGATCACATATAATTTGAAATGGAATTTTCTTTTCTTCAAATGAATATCCTGTAATTTCAGTTAACTTTTTTATTATAGGTTCAAATAAATCCGTTTCGTAATTTGATTTTACATTCTGAACTATTGCCAATATTCTTTCAAGACCCATTCCTGTGTCAACAGACTTAAATGGAAGAGGCGTTAATTTACCAGAAGAATCCCTATTATACTGCATAAAAACATGATTCCACACCTCTAAAAATCTATCGCAACCACATGTAATAGAACAGGTAGGTTCACCACATCCAACATCTGGCCCTTGATCATAATAAATTTCACTGCATGGACCGCATGGGCCAGTTTCTCCCATAGACCAAAAATTCTCTTCATCCCCTTTTTCTATATCCCCGAGTCTATAAATTTTCTCTTCTGGAACACCTATTTCATTTGCCCAAATATTATAACTTTCATCATCATCTTTATAGACAGATACATATAATCTTGAAGGATCTAATTTTAATATATTAACAAGAAAATCCCAACCCCATTTAAGTGATTCTTTTTTATAATAATCTCCGAAAGACCAATTCCCCAACATCTCGAAGAATGTGTGATGTCTTCCGTCTCTCCCCACTTCTTCAAGGTCATTATGTTTGCCCGAAACCCTGATGCATTTTTGAGCGCTAGCCGCTCTTTTTAAACTGCTTTTCACCTCACCTAAAAAGATTTTTTTAAATTGATTCATTCCTGCATTTGTAAATAAAAGAGTCGGATCATCATAAGGGACAACAGAAGAGGATTCGAAAATTTGATGATCTTTTTCTTTAAAATAGTTTAAAAACATACTCCTAAGTTCGTTCGAGGAAATCATTAAAAAACTCCTGGTAGTTTTAATTTAACATTTACAAATTTAAATAATTAATTTATTCTGAGATATATTTATCATAAGCCTTTGCGGAAACAGAAATAGAAAAACCTCTTGATCCTAATAAAATTAAAGCCCTTTCCCGGTTTTTAATCTTCTTTTTCTTTAATAGTTTAAAGGCAACTTCAACTTCTTCTTCTTCTTTATATATTTTATCGATCTTCTCTTTTATGAATTCTCTATACTCCTTACCAAAGGTTAATACCAACTTTTGTGATATAAAATATCTGGAAGAAAGATGATTTTCTTTATAATAAGATATGGAATTTTCAATTAATTTATCATCATTTATAATCATTCTTTCTTTTAAAAGATTGACACCATATTCAATTTCAGAGGGGTTAAAATTCTTATGTTGCAGGTACTGCACCAGTTGTTTCTCAGAAGCCAATTTGAACCTTAACTTTTGGCTTAATGTTTTTAAAACTAATTTTTTTCTATAATCAGTGTAAACCTTAATGAATCTTTGGTCATCTATCTCCCCTATTAAAATATTCTCATTTTTAATAACTTTGTTGGTGAGTACATAGGTATTTTGATTTTCATCCATTAAGGTAGAATAACCTCTTCTGACAGGTATTATCGATATTATCTTCATAGGTAAAGTATATTATTTATTATTTTTTTGTAAATTTAAAATCTTAAATTTTTTTGTTAAAAATTATTTCCGAATTTTTTTAATTTTTTTTATTTTAAGAATTTAATAATTTAATTGCCTACTGATGAACTAATTTTTATTTATGAAAATTACTTTTGATCTCTTTAAGTGAAGTTATATCTATAAAAGTCGTAATAAAATAGTATTTTGAAGGGGAATAGGCATAGACTTTATAAAATTTATTTAAATTTTTGCTATATTGCTCAAACTCTATCTCTTTTCCATTTAATGCAACATCTCCATAAGTTTTAATCCAGTTAAAATCGTCATTTTCAATGCCTGGTAAAACCTCTGTAACACTTTTACCAATAATATTTTGGGAATTTAAACCTGTCATTCGCTCGAAAGAACTATTTACATCTATAAATTCATAATCTACTGGATTTTCATTCTCATCTAATATAATCTTATGTAGTGCGTACCCCAAAGGAGATTTATAGAACATTTTTTTATATAATTCAATATCCATAACAAATCCTTCCCTTATTCTTCTTAAAATAACTAAAATAATAATATAATAGATTCTATTGAAATCATATTATATAAAAAATTTAAATCAAGTTAATCAAATAAAAAAAGGGGTTGCCCTTAAGTTATTGGACAACCCCTTTGAGATTTTGAAACTATCTTTTAGAGAATTGGAAAGATTTTCTTGCCTTTTTATGACCATATTTTTTTCTTTCGACCATTCGAGGATCTCTTTTAAGAAAACCATTAGATTTTAATATTGATCTATATTTTTCATCTATTTTAACCAATGCTCTGGATATTCCGTGTCGAATAGCCTCTGTTTGTGCATTAAAACCACCACCTTTTATATTGACAAAAACATCAAATTTACCATTGGTTTCTGTTAGATTAAATGGCTGTAAAATCATCTCCTGTAATTCTGGTTGAACAATATATTTATCGAATTCTTTTTTATTTATTAATATATTTCCCTTACCATTTTTTAATATAACCCTTGCTATTGCAGTCTTTCTTGAACCTTTTGACATTATTAATTTTCCCATCTATTGACTCCTTATTATTCTTCAAAAGTTACAATTTTTGGATTCTGAGCTGCATGTGGATGATCTGCTTCCGGGTAGATTTTTAAATTTCTAAGAAGTTTTCTTCCCATTCTATTGTGTGGCAACATGCCTTTAACCGCAATTTCAAGAGGTTTTTCAGGATGTTTTTCCAAGATTTTTTCATAAGAGGCACTTTTGATGCCACCAGGAGCTTTTGAGTGCCAGTAATAAATCTTGTCCTGCCTTTTTTGACCTGTGACATTAATATATCTTGCATTTATTACTATAATATTATCCCCATTATCCCAATAAGGGGTATAATCTGGTTTATTTTTTCCCTGTAATATATTTGAAATGAATGAAGCAAGTCTACCGAGTGTTTTACCTTTCGCATCTAATAAAATCCAATTTTTTTGAATTTCTGATGGTTTTCTTAAAGCTGTTTTATAAACGATCATATTAACCTCTCAAATTAGTATAAACAAACTATTACATAAGTAGTCAATAAATACATTGTATATATTTTTTGTCAAGAAAATTTAGTAAATATTTGCTAAATCTAATAATTTATGTATTGTTCTTCTATGAGAAGAATACAACTAATTATTTTGTTTATTCTAATCTTATTATTAACTGTCTTTTTTTATTCCTACTTTATTATTACAATTAGATATGATAAGGAAACTTTTTTCAAAATCTATGCTAAATTCCTAACAGAATTAAATGAAATTTATCAAAAATCGACGATTGAAACTCAAACTAAATCCTATAACGACTATGATCTTTATTTTCAGAAATTTATTTCAAAATTTTTAAAAGACAAAAATATTTATACACTTGATGAATACGATCTTTTATTCAATAATTTTCAACTTAACAAGGTTGTGTTCACCGAAAAACCGAAGTTGGTTCTATTAAGCAAAGACAAAAAAATTTTCAAAGAATATGAATTTAAAAAAGATTTCAATATTTATGTAAATAATTTTTCAAAACCAATTTCTTTGACAAAAAGAGGATATACTATTGTTGATGAAACGACAATTAACCCTCAAGAAGGGGATTTGATTCTAATTTCGCGTGAATATTATAGGGAAAATTACGATGATATTTTCTATAATATTGGTGTCAGTGCCATTATTACAGATCAAGATGAAAAGGAAATTAAGAATCACCAGAATCTATTCGTAAGCCAGATAAATACTTCTAATATTACAAGGAAGACTTCAAAGGGATTTTGCAAAATAATTGTTACTCCTCCCATATTTTCCGAAATAGCAAGGTTTATCTATCAAGGATATCTTTTGAAGATAGAATCAAATTGGGAAATTAACAAGATAAATTATCATCAAAACCTTGCATTCTTCCCCGGTAAAATTAAAGATCAGCTTATAATATTAGATATACCTGTAAACAAAAATATTGAGACAATTTCATCTTCCTTAGCTATGGTTGATCTATTAAATAGAAATAAAAAAAAATTACTAAAATCAATTCTCTTTTTCTTCTCGTATGGCAAAACTCTGGATTTTCCCCCACAACTCAATTTAATTAATAATTTTAATAGGTTTCCCATAAATGTATCTTCCCTTGTCCTTGATAATCTAAGTGGACCAGATTTTCATCTATACTCTTTCATCACCATTAAAAACGGAAAAAAAGTAAAAAAATTGGCAGATAACATTATTCAACCTCTTAAAAATGAAAAAATAGAATATTTTTTAAATTTTTTCGATACAGAACATCAACATTTTCCTTATCTATTCAACAAAATTCCATCTATAACAATATCAACCGACAGTACTAACGAAGGCAGTGCTGACGAACTTGAAAAGGGTGCTGAAAATACTTTTAAAATCACAAATATTCTACTTAAATATATATCGAAAGCACCACTTATTTATTATCTCATTTTTTATGCTTTGATTTTTATACTGATTTTTGTATCTGTTTTGATAATAATTTTTAAATCTACTAAAAAAGAGAGCTATTAAAAAAGCTAAAAGATATATGAAATATAAGGGAGAAATACTTTTAATAATTTCTGCTTTACTTTTTGCACTTACCTCTATTTTAGTTAAATTTGTATCTGCAGAATTTTCTGGTATGTTTATCTCTCTTATTAGATTTATTATAGGGATAATATTTGGTTATATTTTACTTAGGCTGCAAAAAATACCAATTAGGATAAATGACACAAAATCATGGGTTTTGAGAGGAATATTTGGTGCAATAGGCATGATTACTATGTATGTTGGTATTTCTCTTACATCCAGTGGCAGAGCCACGATGCTTTCAAATACATACCCAGTATTCGTAGCATTTTTTGGTTGGCTCTTTTTTAAAGAAAGAGTATCTTATTTTTCAATTATAAGCCTTATTCTTTGTATTGTGGGAGCGATTTTTATCTTTTGGGATAAAAGTAATTATTCAAAATTAGGAGATACAATTGCCTTAATTTCTGGTATAAGTGGAGGAATGGCTATAAATTATCTGAGAAAAGGGGTATTAGTCGACAATCCTATAATAATATATCTTTCAACATGTATTTTTGGTCTTATACTTTTACCAATCACATTTAACGAATGGAAAAGTATCACTTTAATAAAGTTATTTTATCTTATCATTATCGCATTAATGGCTTTCTTTGCGCAAATAGCCATGACAGAAGGTTATAAATATTTGAACGCCACTAAAGGGTCGATTATCTCATATAGTGGAATACCTTTAACCTTATTTCTGAGCCATTTTTTAGTTGATGAAGTTTTTAAAAAAAGATTTATAATCGGAATAACCTTAATTTTAGCTGGTTTAATTTTAACTATTTATACCGACAGTATAAAAAGATTAAAAATAAAAAAAAGATAGTATTTGTCTTTAATTCTTTATAATTTATTAATTCTATTTATTCAAATAATTTAAGGTACCTTTTTATTGCTCTTGAATATGGAGGATATAAGATCCCTTTTTCTGTTATAAATGCAGTAACATATTTAAATGGAGTTATATCAAAAGCTGGATTATAAACATTAACATCTTCTGGTGCCAATTGAAAACCTTTATATCTTCTTATCTCCTGGGGATCTCTATATTCAATAGGTATTTTATCTCCGTCTTTCAATTCTTTATCAAAGGTGGTATGGGGAGCTGCAACATAAAATGGGATTGAATGCGCTTTTGCCAATACAGCAAGTGAATATGTCCCAATCTTATTTGCGAAATCTCCATTCAAACAAATCCTATCGGCTCCAACTATTATTTTTGTAATTAGTTTTTGTTTCATCACAAATCCAGCCATATTATCACAGATTGTGGTGACATCTATTCCTTTTTTTAATAATTCATAAGCAGTTAATCTACTCCCCTGTAAAAGAGGTCGTGTTTCATCACTGTAAACCTTGATTTTTTTACCCTGTTCAAATGCCTTATAAATAGGAGCCAAAGCAGTACCCCAGGCAGATGTTGCAAGTGAACCTGCATTACAATGTGTCAGAATAACATCGTTTTCTTTAATAATAGAAGAACCATTAATCCCTATCATTTCGCATATTTTTTCATCTTCTTTATGAATTTTTTTTGCTTCAAATAGAATATTTTCATATAGATCTTTCTTCAAAGAAACAATTGGTTTCTCGTAGCCAATTGTCATCATCTGGTTTATTGTTTTTTTTATCTGGTCAATACAATTTTTTAAATTTACGGCGGTTGGCCTAGAATTTAAAATCTTGTCTATCTTTTGAATTAGAAGATCATTATATATTTTAATATCCGCAATGTGAATATCGAGCAATTCTTTAGCTGCTATGGCAGATCCATATGCCCCGGCAACTCCTATTAACGGTGCGCCTCTAACCTTTAACTTTTTTATTGCATCTATAACATCTTCTGTAGATTTTAATTCAATAATTTCTTCTATATCAGGAAGTTTTGTTTGATCGATTATCTTAATCACACCATCTTCCCAGCTTATTGTATTAAATTTCATAAATTTCCTCCCAATTTAATTTATTTCATAATTTTAATCTATTTATTGCATAAATTATATTTAATTATATCTTATAAATCATATTTTATTTGTTTAATGATATTTAATTTATTCGTAAATCATATTTAACTTTTCAAATAAATCATATTTTACTTGTTTAATGATATTTAATTTATTGGTAAATCATATTTAATTTATCTTATAAATCATATTTTACTTGTTTAATGGTATTTAATTTATCAGTAAATCATATTTAACTTTTCATATAAATCATATTTTAATAATAAAGTTAATATGATAAAGCACAAAATTTATGAAAAATTTATAGTTGCTTTTATAACTATTTTTATGTTGGTTAGAATTGCTTTTTTCAAAAAGATGACTGTATAAAGATAACTATTCCCACTTTTTTGGAAAAATAAGCTAACAAAAAGAAGATAACAACAAAAAAACAATAAAAAAATTAAAAAAGGCTAATCTATTGTATGTATAACAAAACCCGATCTTAACTTTGGTTCAAACCAGGTTGATTTAGGAGGCATTACCTTATTTTCATTTGCGACTTTTATTAAATCATTGATATCGGTTGGATACATTGAGAATGCGACTTCATAACCTTTGTTATCTACAAGATTTTCAAGTTCTTTAGTTCCTCTAATACCACCTATAAATGTTATTCTTTTATCTGTTCTTGGATCTTTAATCTCTAGAATAGGTTCCAGAATCCTATTTTGAAGTAAAGAAACATCGAGAGATTCAACATTGTCTTTTGGAATAAGGCTTTTTTTGAAATCAAATTGATACCACTTTTTTTCTATATAAATCATGACAGAATGTTTCTTTTCTGGCTCTGTTTTAATAGTTTCTTTAAGTTCTCCAATTTCTTTTAGTTTATTTAAAAAATCTTGTGCACTAAGACCATTTAAATCTTTAACCACCCTATTATATGGTAGAATTCTTAGATGACTTGATGGATAAATAACTGCCATAAAATAATTATAAGATTCTTCACCATTATTTGAAGGATTTTGTTTCTGAAATTCTTTAGCGGCGTTCAAAGAAGAGGCTGTTCTATGATGCCCATCTGCAATATAAAGAATGTCAATTTTCTTAAATTCTTCTTCAATTGTCTCATTTATCTTCGATTCATTGCAAACCCATAATTTATGAATAACCTCATTTTCATCATAAACCGTATATTCTGGTAAATTTTTTTCGATATAACTTCTAATAATTTTTTCAATTTTTGAATGATCTTTATATGTCAAAAAAACTGGTTCTGTATGTGTTTTGGTTATAATAATATGGTTGGTTCTGTCTACTTCTTTTTCCTTTCTTGTAAATTCATGCCTTCGGATAATTCCATTTTCATATTCCTGAACTTTTACTGCACCAAATAGACCAAGTTGAGTTCTATTTTTCCATGTTTCTTCATAAAAATAAAAAGATGGTTTTTCATCTTTTATCAAAATGTTTTTATAAATAAATTCTTCAATCTTTATCTTAGCCTTAATATAAACCTGTGGATCATGCTCATCTATAGAATCTTCTAAATCAATATCACTTCTTGTTACATGCAAAAAGCTATAAGGCTTATTTTCGGCTAATTTTCTTGCTTCATCTCTATCCATAACATCATATGGAGGACAATGAAATTGATTTACAACTTCTTTGGAAGGTCTTAAACCATTAAATGGCTTGACTGTAGGCATAATCACTCCTTTAAATATAAATAATGAAATTAACGGCGTGTAGTAAGATTTTTTCGAAAAATAAATTACTTTTTTAATTAAACACAAAGTTTATATTTTGCAAACAAAGTATCTATTATATAAAATAAGGTACTTATTATGTAAACAAATTATCTATTTTGCAAAAAAATATCTATTTTGCAAA
>DYJT01000009.1:0-28654 GCA_020722965.1 Brachyspira murdochii
TAAAAAAATATCTAAATAAAAATTCTTCAATAAATATTGTAAATAGTATATAAATCAAATTTAACATTAAAAATAAATAACCATTTTTTAACTTATAATATTCAAGATAGATATGGTCGTTTATTCCTTATTTAAAAACAATTCTTTGAGAAAAAACTAAGTCAATTAAGTATTTTAAATACAATCTTTTTGAAGAATCAATAAGATTAAATTTAACTATATAATAGCTCAATTGAAGGATTAATAATGTTAATAATATCAATGCAAAAGATAAAAAAATTGATAAATTTCTTTTTTCTTCTAAATGAAATGGAATTATAAATTCTTTAATATTAAAATTATTATACATCAATAAAGGTATAAAAATAGATAGAAAAAATATGATTCCCAAAATTTTATCATATAAATATTTAATACCAAAACTTAATATACCCGATATACCTGGATATAGTATTATTTTAATAAATATTTTCTGAATAAAAAAACAACGATTACAAATGCTATAAGTAATGTTGAAAAATTATTAAAATTCTTTTTCATGTAAATTTATTTCTTTCTTTTATTTTTCTTTATTCTTTTGCTTTTTTTAGATTCTTTAAAATCTTCCAATTCCCCTTTTAGCTAATTATTTTAATTTTTCAACAGTATTTTTATTTCTCATGATTTTATCCTTTAAAAGGGATATTCTATATTCAATTTAATTTGCAAATTTTAAAATAATTATTAGTATCAAATGGAAATGAAAGCAATACTGATATCTATTTTTGCAAATAATGGCTTTAACCTTGATTATGCAACCGAAATCGATGAAGAGATGAGATTATTATCCTTAAGCTGTGGGATAGAATTGCTTAATAAAGATAGAATAATAATCAAATATAACCAGATAAATCCAAAAACCTTTTTTTCAAAAGGGAAAGTAGAAGAAATTAATAATTTTTTAAATGAATATGGTGATTTCGAATATTCACTTATTTTAAATATTGATTTTTCACCTACACAGATAAGAAATTGTGAACAGATTTTTAATAAAAGGATAATTACGAAAACCCAGCTTATCTACCAGATATTTTTAGCCAGGGCAAATTCAAAACCTGCTAAAATCCAGCTAGAACTTGCAAATTTAAAATATATAAAATCTATGCTGGCAGGATCTTATGGTAGTTTCGATAGGATTAGGGGTGGAATCGGTTTAAAAGGTCCTGGTGAAACTAAACTGGAGGTCGATAGAAGAACCATTTCTAAAAAAATAAATTCGTTAAAAAAACAGCTTTTAAAAATTGAAAAACATCTTGTACTTCAGGTAAAAAATAGAGAAAATCAGTTTATATTTCCTCTTGTCGGATATACAAATGCGGGTAAAACATCATTACTAAACATTTTGACAAAGGCTGATCAATATTCTGATGATCTGCTTTTCTCGACTTTAAATGTTAAAAGTAGACAAGCTTATTTACAAGATAACAAAAAGATAATAATTTCAGATACAATAGGTTTTATCAGACAACTCCCGATACATCTTATAGAATCTTTTAAGACAACTTTACTTGAGATAAAATACTCTTCTTTGTTAGGTATAGTTATAGATTCTTCTTCAAAATTTTATCACGAGCATATCGAAGTTGTTGAATCCATGCTCAAATCATTGAATTGTGAAGATATTCCAAAGATTTTTATATTTAATAAAATAGATTTACTAACCGATAGTTCGCTTGAAATGTTAAAATTCACTAATGACTCACAAACTTTTAATAATCCAAAAAAGATATTTTATCTTTCGACAAAAACAAAAGAGGGGGTGGATGAATTAATTAAATATCTCATAGAAATATCAGAAAATAGTATTTAAATTTTTGGAGGAATAATGAAAAATTTTTTGAAGACATTCTCTGTCTCTGCATTTACCATAGCAGTTGGTTTGATTAATGTAAGCCTTGTCACAGATATGGCACAAAATGTTTTCCAATTTCAATTCTGGATTAACCGAGCCTGGCTTTCAATCGGTATCTTTATTTTTGCTTCTGTGCTTATTCTGTATCTATTAAAAATAATATTATCTTTTAATACATTCAAAGATGAAATAAGTCATATCGAAACATTAAATTATTTCCCGCTGATGAGTATCTCTTTTATTTTAGTCAGCCAGGCTTTTAGAAATACTTCCCCTATGTTTGCACTAATATTGATTTCAATAGGAGTTTTAATACAATTTGTTCTTTTCTTATTGATTTCTTCAAATTTATTCAGGAAAAAGGATTTAAATATAGAAAATTTAAATCCTTCATGGTTTATTCCCTCTATAGGAAATCTTTTAATCCCTGTATTTGCTAATCAAATATTTCCTGTTTATATTGGATGGTTTTTTTTCTCAACCGGTATTTTATATCTTATAATTTTAGTTGTATTATCTTTTCACAGTATGATCTTCCAGAATAAAGACAAGGTTAAGATAATAAATAAATTAATTACCTTAATCGCTATATTTTCTCTTGCTTCTCTTTCATTCTATCAGCTTACTGGACAAACTAGCCCAACTGTTATATTCTTCTTTGTATCTTCCTTCTTTTTATTTTTAATTTCTTTCTTCTTAATAGATTTCTTTTTAAAACTTAAGTTTGATATCTTTTTATGGTTTTACTCCTTTTCTATTTCATTACTTTGTGTTTCTATGTTTTTTATGTCCAGGATCTGGGGCTTTTTAAAATGGGTAAGTCTGGTAATTTTAATACTTTTAAATATATTCACTTTGGTATTACTTATTTTTACTATAGTCAAGCTAATTGATGGGAAATTGTTTGATAAAAAAGAAGAATAAATTGTAAAAAAAGGAGCGCTGAAGGTGCTCTTTTTTTTGATAGTTAAAACTAATAATTAAATTCAATCTTTATAGAAGGTGTAATATCGGTGATAGTGTAACCTTTATCTTTGATATAAAATCCAGATAAGAATTTAACAACTAAAGATTTAGCGACTCCTGGTTTACAACCCCAATGAATAGCCTTATCTAGTATAATTGTCGCAACATTTACAGGATCGGTTTCTGAAAGAGACCATGCTATCAAGCTAACTTTTGCCTTTTCAAGATCAAGGCTAAGGGATTTAATATATTTACCATTTGCATCATAAAAGATTAAATATAATTCCTGGCTTGAAGGATAGTACTGGTAAACATCAAAACCATCTGTCCAATATTGAGCAAATCCATAGAATACATCATGCTCTAAATTTATTGGTGCTGAATGATAAAGATCAAATCTCATATAAGTTTTATCATCACCTATCTTTACGGCAACAAGATCTGTTTCGGGCATAGATGGTGAATCATTATCACCAATCATTTCATTTGGTCCAAAAAGATCCGTTAAATCATTAAAAGTAGCATTAAAAACATCTTCAATTCCAATTATCTGCATAAATGGTATTTCTATTTTTTCCTTTGTAGAAGAACCTGAAGCACTACATCCTGTAATACCTACATAAATGAAGAAAAATACGAGAATTAAGACCAACAAAAAGGTTTTTCTGTTCATTTTTTCCCCCTTTCAGTGTTGGTCTTATAACTAGATTAACTAAGATTCTCTATTTAAAATAATTATAAAACCATAAGTTTATAATAAAATCAAAAGTTTAATTGTCAAATAATTATTATAATTATTTTAAAAGATCCTTCCAATTACCATTTTCAAATTTTTGAGATTTTTCTTCGACAGATCTTTCCATTCTTTTTTTATAAGCTAAAATTCTTTTTAAGGTCTCTGCACTACTTGTGCCAATAATAGAAGAGGCTAATATCGCTGCATTTTTAGCACTATTTATTCCTACTGTTGCAACCGGAACCCCTGATGGCATTTGAACTATTGATAAAAGCGAATCAAGGCCATTCAATGATGTTGACATTATCGGAATACCTATTACAGGAAGTGGTGTTAATGCAGCGATGATACCAGGTAGATGAGCTGCACCACCTGCTCCTGCAATTACCACTTTTATCCCCTTTTCAACTAAGTTTTGGGCATATTCAAAGGCTTTTTTTGGAGTTCTATGAGCAGAAATTACTGTCATTTCATATGGAATTTTAAATTCTTCTAGTATAATTGCGGCATCTTTCATTACATTTAAATCTGAATCGCTTCCCATTACAATGCTGACTATAGGGTTTTTATCGTTATTCACCATTGCCTCCTGTAAACAGCTTTTTGAATCTGGTTTAATTAAATTTATTTTTTTTTAATATTTTTTAAACTAAATTTTTTTATCTTAGGATTTAATTATTGAAAAATCTATAGAACTCTTCGATTGATGGATAGATATTATTAATATAACTTATTAGTGTTTATTGATTTTATTTATAAATTTTATTTATTGATACTATTATTTTTTATTAGTTCTATTTATTTATGCTATTTAGAGGTTTTATTTAAAGACCATTTTAGTATTTATTGAATCTATTTATTAATGCTATTTAAATATTTTATTTATCTTATTTCTTATTATAGTTTGTTAATTCCATTTATTGAGAGTATTTTCAAATTTTATTTTTTGATTTTATTCATAAATTTTATTTATCAATACTCTTATTGTTTATTAATTTTATTTATTGATATTATTTTAAATTTTATTCATTGATCTTTTTAGTATTTATTAAATCTATTTATTGATGCTAATTTCAATTTCTAGATTTTATTTATCGAACCTTGTGTTTATTTACTTAATCTATTTTTTTGATAATATTTATAGATGTTACCTATTGGTTTTATTATTATTTATTGACAATATTTGTTTTTGTTAAAAATTAAATCTGATTTCCATAAATTTTTAGGGAGTATATATGATTATAGTTACTGGTGGCGCAGGTTTCATTGGTAGTAATCTAGTCTATAAATTGAATAAATCGGGTATTTATGATATTATTATAGTTGATAACCTTAAAAACTCTATTAAACAGAGGAATTTAAATGCATTGAAATTCTTAGATTTTATAGATAAAGATGATTTTTTGAATAAAATTAATTCTTTTAAAAAAATAGAAGTTATTTTCCATCAAGGCGCATGTTCTAACACCATGGAAACAGATGGTAGATATATGATGAAAAATAACTATGAATATAGCAAAAATCTTTTTAATCATAGCTTAAAAAATAATATTAGATTCATCTACGCTTCATCGGCATCTGTCTATGGAAACGGAACAAATGGGTTTAAAGAAGAGGATCTATCGGAATATCCATTAAATATTTATGCTTATTCAAAATATCTTTTCGATCAATATGTCAGAAGATCTCTTAAAAATAAACCCCAAATAGTTGGATTAAGATATTTTAATGTATATGGGCAGCAGGAAAATCACAAAGGTAAAATGGCTTCTGTAATTTATCATTTTTATAATCAGATTAAGATAGAAAATAAGATGAAATTATTCTCGGGAAGTGAAAATTTCTTAAGAGATTTCATATATGTTGATGATATTATAGATATTAATCTGTTTTTCTTAAATAATCCTTCTATCAGCGGAATTTTTAATTGCGGAACAGGTCAACCAAATAGCTTCTTGAAGATTGCAAATATTCTACAGGAACTTTTCAAAGATTCAAAAATCGAGTTCATACCATTTCCAGATGAACTAAAAGGAAAATACCAGACATTTACGGCTGCAGATTTAACAAGATTAAGAAGCTCTGGTTACAAAAAGGAATTCACAACATTGGACATTGGAATTAGAAATTATATAAATTATCTCAAAGAAAATGAAGGTTACTTATATAAGTTTTAATATTAAACATTTTAAAAAAAGAATTACGAAATTTCTCTTATAAAATTATCTATCTTATCAAAATAATTCTTTTCAATTATTTCTTTTTGCTTCAGTAGTAAAGTGGCTTTTGGCTCTATAGAAAGGCTTTGCATCTGCTGAAAAATCTTTTCCCCCTCATCAATTCATGTGGCTAAAAAGGCGACTTTTTTAATTTTATCCCCATAATTTGTTAGATATGTCCTCACGGGAGAGCTTAAACTACTAACCCAAACCGGTGAAAGCACTATTATAAAATCATAATCCTGGGGATTTTTTATTATAGGTTTAATTTTAGCAAGTCTTTTTGTAACAGCCTCGAATCCAGAATAAATAAATCCGAAAAAACCCGATCTTTTCTTTAAATCAATTATCTCTTCAAATTCTGCGTTGAGTTTTCTAACAAGTTCCATTGCAATCTCTTTTGTATTACCAGACCTTGATAAAATACTACTAAATATCTCATTTTATCCCCCTATTTGTTTTTTCCTTATAAATTTATAATTTGATCTATCTAATTTATTAAATTTGTTTAGTTCATTTTAATTTATTTAATCTATCTAGTTTATTAAATTTGTTTAGTTCACTTAATTTATTTAATCTATCTAGTTTATTTAATTTGTTTAGTTCACTTAATTTATTTAAGATACTTAATCTATTTAATTCAACTAATCTTCATAATCTTTTTAATTAAATTCTGTCTTATTTTTCCACTATCTTACAATTACTTTAACAAGCAAAGATTTAGAAGGTAAAATTATAGAAATAAAAAACGTATTATCTCCAGCTTTTATTATCTTATTTATGCTACCTGAGATAAAAGAATTCTCATCTTGAATTTTAGCCTTTTTTAATATATCAACTAATGAAATTTTGAAAGATTTATCGAGTTTTCCTTTTCTTGAAATTCTTGCTATTTTAAACCTGTTCGAATCATTTATATCACTAAAATTTCCTGTTATTATCAATCTACCTTTATCATAGATAATTCTATTTATCTGGGGTAAAAAATCATAGCTTTGTGTAAAATCAGGATTTTGACTTTCCTCAATAGCTGATTTTATAGATTTAATAGGATTATAGTTAATATCCAGCTGCCCATCATTCTTGATTTTAGCCAAACAAACTCTTTCAATATCATCAAAAGATTTAAACATTCCAGCAACATAAATATCACCATTTTCATCAAACTCTATATCAAATATATCACTATTAGCACCGACTTTTGGGTTAAAACTGTTGTCTATTTGCCCATTTAAATCTAATCTAACAATCCTTCCGATTTGGACACCTTTATAATTACTGAATTCTCCTGCAACATAAATTTTTGAATCTTTATATGCAATGTCAAATACCTGTTTATTAAAACCATTTGTAGTGTCGAAACTTGAATCAAAAGTCAAATCATCATTAAGCCTGAATATATGAAAAGTATATGTATCGTCTATTTCAAATATCTTTCCTCCAATTAATATCTTACCGTCATCCTGTATTTCAATAGAATTTGCGATAAAGGAGTTACCTTCGAAATGTGCGATTTTGTTTCCATCGCTGCTAAATTTTTCGATTACTGTTTTATGCTTTGAATTTTCTACCTGATTGTAAATAAGCAAAAATTGACCATCCTTTAAAAAATAGACCCTTTGAATCGATAAGATAATTTTGTTCCCGAATAAATTCTTTTGGTCAAAATTTTTATCAATATCTCCATTTTTATCTATTCTAGCAATATTGGCTATACTGGTATTGTTAATCTTTGAGAAATTACCTACAACTATAATATTTTGATTCTCTCTTAAAGAAAAATCTGATAAATATCCATCAATTTTAGCCAGAACCTGAATTATTGGAATTGATATATAATAATTTACTAATAAAAGAATTAAAATAATTAAGATAATAATTAAAAGTAAAATAAAAATAGATTTTTTCTTCATCATTTACCACCTTTTTACTTTTATTTATAATAATTTTCTTTCGATTACTTTTTAATTTTTTTTTTAATTTTTATCAAGTAAAATATATTTATATTGTAAATTATTTAAAACATAAAAATAAATATGGTAAATTAATTTATGGTAAATTACTTGTGGTAACTTGCCATTTTTTCTAATTATGCTAAATTTTTTGTGCCGGCAACATCTATTATGATATCAAAACATTTTTTTCATTAAATTATTACTTAAAAAATATGGATATAAATTTTTTATTGAATAATATTATTTATTGCTCTTCATCAACCGAACTCGAAGAAAAAATAAAAGCATCAAATGAAATAAAAAATGAAGAACCGCCTCAATATAAAGTGATAATGCTTAATGACGATATTACTACAATGGATTTTGTCGTCGAAGTTCTTCAAACTGTCTTTCAGAAATCTTATAATGAAGCAGTCGATCTTATGCTAACCATTCATAAAACCGGAAGCGCAATAGTAGGGATATACTCTTTTGATATAGCACTTTCCAAAATAAAGAAAACACATCAAATAGCAAGAGCGAAAGGATTCCCACTTCAATGTATATATGAAAAAAATTAATATTTTAAATTATTATGTAGGTTTTTAAATAAAAAAGTGCTATATTGTTTAAAATGAAGCAAAACTATTATAATAAATGTCATATCAATTTAAGTTTTAAAATTTTTCTATGATAAAAATAAAATATAATAAAATAAAATTTTAGGGATGTAAAATATATGAAAATAACAAAAGAACTTTCAGATATAATACAGGATTCTTTCCTTGAGGCTAAAAAAAGAAAACATGAATTTGTCACCCCCGAGCACTTTTTATATTGCTCCTGTAAATATCCAACTATGAAAAATATTTTTAAAATATTAAATATCGATATAAATTTGCTTAAAAAAGATTTAAAAGAATACATTTCGACTAAAATACCCGTTATAAATCTAGAAAAAGAACCAGAACAAAGTTATCAACTGCAGAAGTTGTTCGAATTAGCGGTTACATTTATTTATTCTTCAAAAAAAGAATATATATCTACAGAAGATCTTATCGTATCTATATTTGATCTACAAGATTCATATGCCGTATTTTTCCTTGAAAGATTATCTATTAAAAAAAATATGTTGCTAGAATTAGTAAAATCTAAAACATTTCTTAAGGCTCAATTCCAGAAAAAAGATGAAGAGAATTCAACATCTATAAATTTTTTTGAAGAAGAGGATGATGAATTTGATGCAAAAGAAAATGAAAGACCAAATAAAAGGAATAGAATCTCCAGTTTTGTTGTAGAATTAACAGAAAAAGCCAAGTTAAATGAATTACCACCATTTATTGGAAGAGATGATATAATAGAAAGGGTTATGGAAATTCTTTGCAGAAAATATAAAAATAATCCTTTACTTGTAGGTGAACCCGGGGTCGGGAAAACAGCCATAGTAGAAGGCCTGGCTCAAAGGGTAATAGAAAATAAGGTTCCTCTTCAACTAAAAGGGGTTAAAATATATATGCTTGATCTCGGAAGCCTTATTTCAGGTACAAAATTTAGGGGACAATTTGAAGAAAGATTGAAATTGATTTTAAATACGATAAAACAGGATAAAAATTCCATTCTTTTTATAGATGAGATTCATACAATAATTGGCGCTGGCGCCACTAGTAATTCTTCACTGGATGCAGCAAATCTTATTAAACCATTTTTAACATCAGGTGATCTTAGATGCATTGGATCTACAAGTTTTGATGAATATAGAAAAATCTTCGAAAAAGATAGACCTCTTTCAAGAAGATTCCAAAAAATAGATATTCCTGAAACCTCATATGAAGAAACGGTAAAAATATTAGAATCTATAATACAAATATTTGAAGATCATCATAAAGTTCAATATACCAGGCAAGCCATTGTCTCATCTGTTAAGCTAAGCCAGAAATACCTAAAAGATAAATTTTTACCAGATAAGGCGATTGATCTTGTCGATGAATCTGGAGCTCATGCAAGAATGTATTCAAAAGATGAAAACAAAAAGATTATAATAGATCAAAAAGATATCGAAAGTCTTGTATCTAAAATAGCTAAGGTCCCTGTAGATTTGCTCTCATCTAATGAAAAAGATCTTCTTTCTTCACTCGAACAAAAATTAAAATCTGTTATAATTGGCCAGGATCATGCTATAAAACAAGTGGTCGATAAGATTTTGCTTTCTAGAAGTGGATTAAGAAATGAAACTAAACCTGTTGCTTCTTTTTTATTTGTGGGTCCTTCTGGCGTTGGGAAAACCGAACTTTCTAAGCAGCTCGCAAGATTTTTAAATATCCCTTTTATTAGATTCGACATGAGTGAATATCAAGAAAAGCATACGGTCTCTCGTTTGATAGGTGCTCCGGCTGGTTATGTAGGATATGAAGAAGGAGGACTCTTAACAAATAGTATCATTAAAAACCCATACTCTGTCCTACTTCTTGATGAAATCGAAAAAGCACATCCTGATATTTTTAATACTTTACTTCAGATTATGGATTACTCTACTTTAACTGACAATAGTGGGAAAAAGACTGATTTTAGAAATGTCATTATCATAATGACCTCAAATGCAGGCACAAGGTTTGCAAATAAAAAGCAGATGGGATTCCAGGGAGGATTATTAAAAGATTTTTCCATAAAACAAGCTATAGAAAAATTCTTTTCTCCAGAATTTAGGAATAGATTAGATGGAATAGTTTTATTCAATGAACTTAAAATAGAGCAGATCGAAGATATAGTAAGATTACAACTAGAAGATTTCGCTAAAGTTTTAAAAGAGAAAAATGTAGACTTAAAGATAAATCAAGATATTATCACCCATATTTCCAAAATAGCATATTCCCCAGAATTCGGCGCAAGACAGGTTGAAAGGCTTATTGAAGAAAAGATAAAGAGTAAATTTGTCTCTTTTATGGTTTTCCAGAGGCAAGAAACCAAGAAATATAAAGCAGAAATTATATTGAATAAAGAAAAAGGTGTTGATAATATTAACATTATTTTTAATACAGCTGACAAACAGAATAAATATAAAAAAAGAACGACAAAAAAAGAAAAAGTTTAGGTGAAAGAAAATATTGTCTTTTTGAATAAATATAATCTTGATTTCCCAAATCCTATTAATGCTCCTAAGAATAAACCGATAGCCATTGGTGGCGATTTAAAACCAGAAAGACTTGTTTTAGCTTACAAAAAAGGAATTTTCCCCTGGTATTCACAAACCTATCCTATCTTATGGTGGTCACCAGATCCAAGATTTGTATTATTTACAAAAGAGATTCATATAAGTAAATCGTTAAAAAAAGAATTAAATAAAAATACTTTTGATCTTACTGTTGACCTTTCTTTTGAAGAAGTAATAAGAAATTGCTCCAGTGCAAAAAGAAAGGATCAGCAAGGAACATGGATTACTGAGCAGATGATTGATGCATATTTAAATCTTTTTAATCTAGGCTATGCTCATAGCATAGAATCTAGAATAGATGGGAAACTTGTTGGCGGCTTTTATGGAGTTAACATTGGATCAATTTTTTTTGGGGAATCTATGTTTCATCTTGTAAATAATGCATCAAAAGTAGCTTTCGCAAAATTTGTTATTAAATTGATAGAGAAAACAAATATAGATCTTATCGACTGTCAAATTTTTACAGAGTATCTTGCAAGTTTTGGAGCAAGATACATACCAAGGGAAGAATACTTGAAACTATTAGAAGAAAGGATAAATATATCCAGCAATATATCTTCGTGGAAAACCCTCCATTTAGGTTCTTGACCAAATTGCTATTTTAAATTATATTTTATTTAGTAATTTCATTTTTTTATTTTGTTATTATTTTAATTTTTTGACAATTTAGTATTTTTTGCTTTTATCTTCTTAATATTTTTTTAATAATTAGGTTTTTTTGTTTTAATTTTGTAAATTTTTTAATAAATAATTTTGGAGTTATTATATGAGTTCAAAATTAGTAGAAGTAGATAAATTACTTCCACCGATAATGCCAGTTTTTCCTGTTTCTCCAAAGCCACTTTTCCCTGGAATATTTATGCCGATAGATCTTGAATTGGACGATGATCTTATCAAACTAAAAGAACCTTTAGAAAATAGTACTTATTTGTGTACATTACTATTAAAAGATTTAGATAAAGAATTCTCAGAAGAAAATCTTTATAGGGTTGGTGTTGCCATTAAAATACTGAAAAAGAGTTTTGTAAGCAACAATGTAGTTTCAATGCTTTTTTATGCTCTTAAAAGAGTACAGGTAAAGAGGTTTTTAAAAGATGAAAAAGGTGTTTTACAAGCCGAGTTAGATTTTATTGAAGAAGAATATGATCCAAATGATCCTGAAATTAGAGCCTACCAGGCAACAATTATAGATATGGTTAGAACTCTTGCAGATCAGAATCATTTCTTTTTACAAAGGGTTAAAGCAACCGTATTCAATGCCGATTCCCCTTCTAAGGTAGCAGACTTTACTACCTTTGTCCTTGACCTTAATAGGGAAGAACATCAAAAAGTCTTAGAAATCTTTGATATTAAAAAAAGAATGCATAAGGTTATCGAGTTACTCAGAAACCAGATGCAGATCGCCGAAATACAACAGAAGATACAAGATCAAATTAATGAAAAAATTGCGAATCAACAAAGAGAATTTTTTCTGCGTGAACAGCTTAAAGCCATAAAAAAAGAGTTAGGAATATCGGGGGATGAGAGAAGCTTTGAAATAAATAAATTTAAAAAATTACTAAAAGACATGAAATTTGAGGGAGAAATTCTTGAAAAAGTACAGCAGGAAATAGAGAAACTGGAATTCATGGAACCTCAAAGTTCTGAATATGCAGTCATAAGAAACTGGCTGGATCTTGTTTTTACTCTCCCCTGGAAAAAAGAGAGCAAAGAATCTATAGACCTAAAAAAAGCCAGAGCAATCCTTGAAAAGGATCATTATGGTCTTGATGATGTAAAAAAGAGAATCTTAGAGTTTCTTGCAGTCAGAAAATTAAACAAAGATATAAAGGGATCGATTATCTGTCTTGTTGGACCTCCTGGTTGTGGTAAAACCTCTTTGGGAAAATCTATCGCAAGAGCCATGAATAGGAAATTTCACAGATTCTCACTTGGTGGCATGAGAGATGAAGCAGAAATAAAGGGGCACAGAAAAACATATGTTGGAGCTATGCCTGGAAGAATTCTTTCTGCATTAAAAATAGTAAAGACTAAAAACCCTGTAATAATGCTGGATGAAATAGATAAGCTTGGAATTTCCTACCAGGGTGATCCTGCTGCTGCTTTACTTGAAGTTCTGGACCCTGAGCAGAATTTTGAATTTAGAGATAATTACCTCGAAATACCATACGATTTATCTCACATTTTCTTTATTACGACAGCTAACACTCTGGATACTATACCCCGACCCTTGCTAGATAGAATGGAAGTGATAAGACTTTCAGGGTATATAGATGAAGAAAAATACGAAATTGCTAGAAAATATCTTGTCCCAAAGCAATTAAAAAAACATGGTTTGAAAAAAGATGATGTTATCTTCGGAAAGGAGGAGCTTCTTTATCTTATAAACAATTATGCAAGACAGGCTGGTGTTAGAGATTTAGAAAAAGAAATAGAAAAAATTTGCCGAAAAATAGCTACAAAAATTGCATTAAAAGAAGAATATACTAAAAAATTAACATTTGATGATATTAGAAACTACTTAGGTGTTCCAAAGATTAGAGATGATGAATTGATTAAGATAACAAGGCATGGGTTAAGCATTGGACTTGCATGGACAGAGCTTGGTGGGGCAACTCTTATGATTGAATCTTTAAATATTCCTAATTCCAAAGGATTCAAATTGACAGGTCAATTAGGCGATGTCATGAAAGAAAGTGCTAATATCGCATTATCATATGTTAGAAGCATCTGCTCAAACTATGGTGGTGACCCTAAATTTTTCGATGACAATGAAATACACATTCATATACCCGAAGGTGCAACACCCAAGGATGGTCCTTCTGCTGGTATCACCCTTGCAACATCTCTTTTATCCTTAGTGATTGGCAAAAAGATCAGAGAAAAGGTTGCAATGACCGGCGAGCTTACATTAACAGGTAGAGTTTTAGCTATAGGTGGTCTTAAGGAAAAAATTGTAGCTGCAAGAAGAGCTAAAATAAAAGAAATTATATTACCTAAGGAAAATGAAGTTGATTTCGATGAAATACCAGATTATTTGAAAGAAGGAATTAAATTTCATTTTGTAGAGCAGGTGGACGAGGTTTTTAAAATAGTTTTCCCAGATGATGCTTTTAATAAGTAACCTCATTGATATTTGGAAGTAGCCAATCCATTGTTAATAGATCATATAGATTTATTCTTTGTCTATCTGGGATTCTTAATATATTATTCTTTGAATATATTGGGCCAGTAAAAGGATCAAAAGAAGTCAAAGGATCTTTTACCTGATTGTATCTATATAAAATATAGTTATAAAGATCCATCAGCTCAAAACCAACATCTATCTTTTTTTTCTTTAATTCTGCAATTACTTCTTCCTTTAACATTGTTGAATAATTTTTCCCAAGAATTGCAGCGTTTGAATCGGCGAACCAATAATATATTTTAGAATCTAATATACCATTTGCAATTCTTGTAAAAAGATCGACATAGATCAAACCCCAATCTACAATCTGCCCTGAAACAACGACATCCTGACCAAATTTATCCATCGGGGAATAATGACTAAATGTATAAACTTTCTTGCCCGTATTCTCGTAGTATTTTTGTAGTGTTTGAGCAACCGATGAACTATCTTCTGTGTATGCAATAACTTCTATTCTGCTATCCAGCATTTTTTGGGCTATTTTGGATGTTTTTTCTGGATTATACCAGCTATTAAGCCAATATAAACTTAGCCTGACATCTGGATTGATCTCTTTAGCGCCTAAAGTGAAAGCATTAATATGACGGATCAATTCAGGTATTTTATAAGCACCGATATAGCCTAATTCATCGTTTTTAGAAAGTGCTGCTGCAATCAAGCCATTTAAATAGTAGATCTGGTATAAATCAACCATATAGGGTATTAAATTTTTTTTTGGTTGAAGTCCTGCACATGAAAGGAAGATGATATCAGGGTATTTATCGACTATATTTAGTAAAATTGGATAATAGCTATAACTTGTAGTTACAATTATTTTGCATTTTTCTTTTTCTATCAATTCATCTATAATATTCAATAGATTGTCCGGGGATACATTCTCTTTATATATTGTATCTATATTTTTTAGCTTATTTTGAAGATAAATTCTTCCTGCCTCATGGGCATATGTCCATCCGAAATCATTTATTTCATTGATATATATAAAACCAGCCTTAATTTTATAATCTAATCTGTTAATCTTTATCTGCTGCAAGATAACTATAGAAATCAAGATTAATAGAATAAAAAAATAAGCTAAAACCAATAATCTTTTATTTATAAATATTTTCTTTTTTTGATTGGACATATTTATTTTATATTATTCCTTTTAGTTTATTAAAACTATTTTATTTATTATATTCATCCACTATCTGGCAGGAAGATGATGAGCCTATTCTGTCTACTCCATGTTCAATCAACTCTTTCACAAAATCTAAGGTCCTTATACCGCCTGATGCTTTTACCTTTCTATCGAAATAGATCATCTTCATTAAAACAATATCCTCTAAGGTAGCCCCTTTATCAGAAAAACCAGTAGAAGTTTTAATAAAATCAGCACCTGCTGCATATGAAATTATTGAGCTAATTATCTTTTCTTCGGTCGTCAAATATGATGTCTCTAAAATAACCTTCAAAACTTTATCTGAACATGCTTTTTTAATTGTAGATATCTCATCAAAAACATATCTATATTGTTTGTTTTTAATCATTGAAAAATTCTGAACCATATCTATCTCATCTGCCTTAAAAGCAATTGCCTTTAAAGTTTCTTCCTCTTTAGTAGTTGTAAAAGTATAACCAAGAGGAAAACCAATTACTGTAGCAACGAATAGATCTGGATATCTTGTTTTTGCATATCCAACAAATGTCGGAGGTATACAGATTGATTTAAATTTATATTTAAGGGCTTCATTAGCTAATTTATCGATATGTTCATATGTGCAATCAGGCTTTAAATATGTATGATCAAAAAACATAGACATCCCGTTTTCTTTTTCCATAATTCTTATAAAATTAATAGGAGCATAATCTTTGATATTTTTAATTATTCTTTCCTTGTAATTCCTCACCTCTTCAATTTCTATTGCTAAATTACTGAAAATAGAATCAATTTTCTCTAAAATCATTGTTCTAACATTTTCTACCATCTTTTAATCCTTGTTTGTAGTTTTTTTTATTTTTTCGATTAACTGTAAAATTATACTCTCATTCTCCTTTGAGTTATCTTTATTTATTTCTTCTTTTAATTTTAAGTTTTCATTCAAAAGATTTATACACAAAAAGACTAATAGTTTTAGTGAATCACTTTCTTTTGTTTCTTTTTTTAGTAATTCTATTTTCTTTTGAAATAATTCAGCTAAATTTACCAATTTCTCATCATCATCTTTATCTGATATAAATTGAAAATCTCTACCAAATAAAGAAAAGGTAACTCGCCCCAAGTTATATTCCCCTATATTTTCTCAATATCAGTTATATCTTTACCTATTTCCTGCTTAACACCATTATATAACGGAAGTTCATTAAATAGACTATTAAAATTCTCAACTTTTTGAATTAATTCTTTTAATTCAACTTTCAAATAAGCTAACTGTTCGGTTTTTAAGCTCAGTTCCTCCTCCAATTTTTTTATTTCTTCATCCTTAATATTAACCAGCTCTATTAATTTCTCTACTTCTTTGAATAATGAATTTAATAAACTTTGATTTGTAAATTCCATAACTTATGTTAATTATACATTTTAAATAAAAAAAATCAAAAAAAAGCCAGCTTTTTGCTGGCTAAAATTTAAAAATTATAATTCAAATTTTTATCGACTTATTTTACTACATCAACCAACTTCTCAAAGGCAAGTGGATCTTCAAGCGCTATATTAGATAAAACCTTTCGATTTAATTTTATATTTTTTTCATCCAGTTTATGAATAAAAGTTGAATAAGTAAAGCCATATGGGCGAACAGCAGCATTAATTCTAACATTCCATAAGGCTCTAAAATCTGATTTCTTTTTCTTTCTATCTCTATAAGAATAGTATAGACTTTTCAATAATTGAGTTTTAGCTATTCTATATAAATTTTTCCTTTTCCCCCAGTACCCTTTTGCCATGCCAAGTAATTTTTTTCTAGCTTTTCTTGCAGCGACTGCGAATCTAACTCTTGCCATTTCCTAACTCCTTATAGACCATATGGTAAACCGACTTCTATTCTTTTAACTTCAGAAGGTGATATAACCACAAGTTTTTTTAATTTTCTAATTCTTTTACCGCTTTTTTTAGTGAGTATATGATTTTTATTTGCATGCTTTCGCATTAATTTGCCAGTTGCGGTCATCTTAAATCTTTTTTTAATTGCGGATTTTGTCTTTAATTTAGGCATAATTGTCTCCATTATCCATTTATTTATTTATTTTTCTTTCCTATTATCATCATGGTCAAGAATTTACCTTCAAGATAAGGTCTCTTTTCGCAAATAGCAATATCTTCTAAATCTGTAATTATCTTTTCGAAAAGTTGAACTCCTACATCTGAGTGTACTATTTCTCTTCCCCTAAATCTTAGCTTAAAAAGCACCTTATCACCATTCTCAATAAACTCCCGGGCTTTTTTCAGCTTAACTTCGATATCATGCTTTTCTATTGTGGCGGTGAATCTAATTTCCTTAACCTCAACCTGTTTCTGATTTTTTTTAGCTTCTTTTGCTTTTCTTTCTCTTTCAAATCTAAACTTACCAAAATCGATAATTTTACAAACAGGAGGCTGAGCATTTGGAGATATTTCTACTAGATCAAGCCCCTTTTCTAAGGCAAGATCTATCGCTTTTTTTAAAGGTAAAACTCCTAATTGTTCTCCGTCTTCACTAATAACACGAACTTCAGTAGCAGTAATTTCTCCATTTTTCCTTATGTCATATTGCTTTACAGGTGGTCTTCTTCTGTCGATGTTATACTCCTTTACTATACTGATACGGAAAGAATATTTATCATAGCATTTAAATAAGTCAATAAAAATTATTCGGGATAAAGAACAACTTTTACTGCCTCACCTTTTTTCAAAAGTTGGATTCCATCTTCAAATTTAGTCAAAGGGAATCTATGTGTTATTAGTTTTGATAAATCTATTCTTTTGTTTTCAAGTAAGGATTTCAGTTGATACCATGTCTGGAACATCAATCTACCGGTAATTCCATGAATATCAAGTCCTTTAAAAATAACATCATTATTTAATCTTATAACAGGATCAGAATCAAAAACTCCCAAAAGCGAAACCCTGCCTCTTTTTTTCATTGAAGAAAGTAAAGTTTCTAAAGCCGATTCTTTTCCTGACATTTCAAGGCCAACATCAACACCTAATCCGTTGGTGACATCTTTTATAAAATCAAGAACTTTATCTTTAGTAGGGTCTAAAACATATGTCGCGCCCATCTCTTTTGCCAATTTCTTCCTCAATTCAGAAACTTCTGTAACGATAATCTTGCCAGCACCACATGCTCTTGCAACAGCGATTGCCATCAAACCAATTGGACCGGCACCTGTAATAAATACATCCTTTGCCGCAATATCTCCTGAAAGAACGGTATATACTGCATTCCCAAGTGGTTCTTGTATTGATGCTATTTCAACCGGTAAATCATCTGGATTTTTCCATGCGTTTTCTTCTGGTATGACAAGATAGTTTGTAAAAGCACCATCTGTATGAACACCAATAATTTTCATGTTCTGACATATATGTTTATTGCCAGTTTTACACATATAGCAAGTCCCACAGGCTATATGTGTTTCGGCAGAAACATAATCTCCAACTTTTAAACTGGTAACATCTTTTCCTATTTCAACAACTTCGGCTGCAAATTCATGCCCTATAATCCTTGGCGGTTTAATATTTGCTTTTGACCAATCATTCCAATCATATATATGCAAATCAGTTCCGCAAATTGCTGCGGCTTTTACTTTTAACAGAACATCTCTTGGTCCTACTTTGTCTGGTATTGGGACTTCTTTTATCGTTAAACCTGGTTCTGGTCTATCTTTAACAATTGCTTTCTGTGTACCCATTTTTCCTCCAATTATCTTTCAATTATTTTAAAACAATTATCTTAAAACTCCCAATTCTTTCCCTATCTCTTTAAAGGTATCGACTGCGAAATCCAGTTCTTCTTTTGAATGTTGAGCATGTACCATTACCCTTATCCTTGCTTTACCAATAGGCACAGTAGGATAACCTATTGATTGAGCGAAAATCCCTTTTTCAAAAAGTTTTGCAGAAAAATTTCTTGCAAGTTTAACATCACCAAGGATTACCGGGGTTATAGGTGTCATAGTTTTGCCTATATCAAAACCAGATTCCTTCATTTTACCTTGAAAATATCTGGCATTTTCCCATAATTTCTCTACTAAGGTTGAAGATGATTTAAGTATATCGACAGCACAAATGGCTGCCCCAACATCTGCAAGGGTAACTGAAGATGAGAAGAGAAAAGGTCTAACTTTCTGCTTAAGATAATCGATTAATTTTTCGCTTCCAGCAGCAAATCCACCGACAACGCCAAAGGCTTTAGAAAGAGTTCCAACTTCAACATCGACGATTCCATGAAGTTTGAAATGGTCTACAATACCAGCACCATTTGTTCCAAGAACCCCTTCTCCATGTGCATCATCAACATAGATCATACATCCATATTTTTTGGCAACCTCTGTTAATTCTGGAAGTGGAGCGATATCTCCATCCATAGAAAAAACCCCATCGGTAATCAACAACTTTCTACACTTTTTATCTTTATTTTCTATTAATTTTTTTTCAAGATCTTTTGGATCGGAATGATTAAATCTTATTATTGCTGCTTTAGATAATCTACAACCATCAATAATGGATGCATGATTTAATTCATCCGAAAAAATTAAATCTGCTTCACTAACAAGAGTAGGAATTACACCAAGATTGGCACTAAAACCACTTTGAAGATGAATTACAGCTTCAACATGTTTAAATTCTGCTAGTTTTTTTTCCAGTTCTAGATGCTTATCAGTAGTACCAGCTATAGATCTAACTGCTGCAGGACCAACTCCATATTTATCTATCATCTCTTTAGCTGCTACTTTTAATTCTTCTTTATTAGCAAGGCCAAGATAATTGTTCGTGCACATATCTATGACTTTTTTACCATTAACTATAGTGGTAGATGATAACTGATCGGAAATAGTTCTAATGGTGTTGTATAATCCAGATTCCTTTAATTTGTCAATCTCTTCATCTATAAAATTCATTGTATCCATCATACCCCCAAATTTTATAATTCTTTTCAAAAAAATGATAGAAATCTTTTTCAAATTTGCAATATTTTTTTATCTTGTTGAATGACTTGAAAATTCTTTTTTTTAACCTATATTATTTCATAGAATGGCTATTTTTTATTTTATAAGGGAATATTGTGAAAATTAAATCCATTATATCATATATCTGCTTTTACTTAATATTAATTCTTCTTTTTTCACATTCAATTTTTTCACAATCAAATCTAATGTCTTTAACTGATTTTCAAAAATTATCAAAAGATAAGATGATTCCATACTTAAAAGAAATGATTCCAAAAAATATATATGAATTAAAGTTAATCTATTACATAACTCTTACCGATAAACCTCTCGAGCTATTTTCTCTCTGGGAAAATTCTATTAAAAAAAGTCCAGAACCGACTGATGAAGAATTAAAAACAAAAAGAATATATGCTTTACTTACTATATTTACATTTCAATGTAAATTAAGTTATCTTGAAAGGAGTTTTTCTATATTAGAAAACTCGGAAAGTAAGGGTGAAGAAATAGCTTTCATTAAGTCAATTTACTATTTTTACTATACTTTTGAGAACTCGGAAACTTATATTGAATCAAAAAATTTTTTAGTTAATTTTCTTTTGAAATACAAGATGTTAGCCAATTTTTTTATGAATTTTTCGAATCTCGACAAAATCCAGATATTGATAACCAATAATTTTGATCAATTCATCGATATTTTTACCGATGAATTTCTCATAACTAAAATTAAATCTATAAGATCTGAAGAATTAAAAAAAGAGTTTATTAAAAAAATTATAGAGAAAAAACCATCTTTTATTGTAAATCAATTAAAAACTTTTTTAATTGGAAGTTCTAATGATTTCAACAGTTTTTTAATAAATGAAATTACTGAAAATATAAAAAAATTTAACAATAAAGATAAAAGCTCTATCAAAACGGTATTACTCCAGATTTTACGCTTCAACTCTTCAGAGATTATACATCGCTCAATTTATTATTACCTTTCGATGGCGGAACCCAACTTTTTCATCGATCAATTTAAATCATTTTACAAAAAAGAACCCTATATCCTCAAAAAAGATCTCGTATTTTACTTACTTCAGATTAAAGATCCTGCTATCTACAAGATCATTTTTTCTAGCTATATCAACGAATCCACATCTTGGATGAAAGACAATATTTATGAACAAATAGACTTACATACAAAAAATAAGCTTGATGATAATCTGGCTTTAGAATTTTTAAAACAGTTTCAACAAGTTCAAGAAGATAGATTTATTCTTATTAAATCGAGATTTCTCTTCTATTTGCAGGATGATGACAAAGTAAAGCAAGAAATCAGATTAATGGCTTTAATTAGTATTGATAAAAATTTTATAAAAGAAGTCGAAGGAATTTTTTCAAAATATCTTTTAATGGAAAAAAATTTTGTAAACTTTAAAAAGGCTATTCAGATAACTATAAACCATGGCAAAACAAATGTACTCACAATGTTTTCAATATTGATAACAAAAAATCCAATAGATCCTGTCAGTTATTTAAAGATTGCGGATTTTTATAATTTTTTATGTAATGTATTTCTTTTCGGATTAAATGAAAATACATATCCTAAGATTGTACTATATTATTTCCCTTTGCTGGAGGCAGTACATAAAAAACAATATAATTTTGATACTAATAAATTATCTGAACTATTTCAAAAACTCGATGGATTGTATTCAAAAATAATTTTAGAATATTTACCATTTGATAATTCCACTATAAATGCAAGAAAGAACCTTTTTTCTGTGTCTATTAGATTTGAACTTGAAAATACATTAAATTTATTGATGAATTTAGAGAACGATAATGGCTTACTTGTTGAATATGTAAATATCATAGAAAAATACTATATAAAACCATCTGTTGTAAAAGGTTTATTTAGCATTGTAATTAAAAACTATGATTTAAGCGATAAAATAATCTCTATTTTGATTAAAATAATTGAAGAAAACAGAACATTCGACCCTTTCCAGACTTATCTTGATGAGAATGTCAGTCAGCAGATTAATTTTATCAAGTTTGCAGATAATTTTATAAAAAAAATTAAAGACTTTAAATTTGTCTTTTCGTTAAATTTGATTTTTTTGAATCCTCCAGAAGAAAGTCAGGATATACTATATGACCTTTTCAAGTTTATATTAGTAAATAATTCTGAAGAAAATAATAAAGATTCTATTTTCCCGTTTCTTTTAACTTTTGAAAAGAATAGAAAAATAATCTACAAACTCTTTATAGACGAATCAATTGATAAAAATAAAAAAGTCTCTATAATCGAACTTTTTGCAGATCCGCAATTTTCTGAATCTGCTTCATTTTTACAATCTTTGCTTTCTGAAGAAGATACACAAACCTCTGTAAAGGTCATCAATACTATCGGGCAGATGAATAATCCCCAGATTTTCCATCAATTATTAGATTTTGTTTCAAGCGTTTATAAACAAAAAATGGTTCAACTTCAATTTGCACAATCCTCTTTATCTTCAATGAGCAAAGAGTTAATCCCTTATCTATTAATTCTTGCACAGTATGATGATGCACAAGTAAGAGAAGCGGCTTTAGTCGCTCTTGGTAATCTTCCTGCTTCTGAAACTTTACCCGTATTAATAAAAGATTATATACAAAATAAAAATCCTGAAAAACTTTATAATTATTATTCGAAGGCAGATATCGATCTTAAGAAATATTGGTGTGATAAATTATTGGAAGAATTAAAAGAAGAAAGATTTTTAACTTTTTTGATGGAAGGTATTTATCCAAACAAAAAATATTTTTTCGATTATATAATACTCGAAAAAATATTAAATTTATCTGAAAAGTCTTTTTATCTACCGATAGTTTTGACTAAAATTAAAAGTATCCCATCATCTGAAACTGTAAATTCGTTGATTTTATCACCATTTCTCTTCATTTCTAACGAATCGTATTATAGCATAAAACATTTATCATTATTGAATAAATTAAAGATGTATGATCTTGCTAAATTTGCTATTTTGTCCAAAAACCTAAAAACTATAGATTACTTCTTTTCTATATCAAAAAATTTTGATCAGATAGATTATAAAAATCTTTTCGATATGATAGAACAATTCTATGGAAAAGATGGTCTTGCAAGGCTTATGCCATCTATCTTGAAATTTTCAAAATCAATTGGAGTAAAAAACACAGTAGATTTTTATGAAAAAGTCTATGACATTCCAGAAAGTTATAAGATAATTATATCACTATATCCTTTAATACTTGATTTTGATGATTGCTTTAGGATAATTGAGAAAAATGTTAGTTTGCTACCAATTGTATTAAAAATGTCTTCGAAAGATAATAAAACTTACCAATTCTTTGTAAACAAGTTATTTCAAAACAGTTCTGAATTCACTTTTGATACATTTGATTATTCTCTTTCCTTTTGTGATGGATTTATCCCAGAAGATTTAAAAAATACACTTGTCAATTTTTTAAAAAATGAAAATAGAGAAAATATAATAAATTCTGGATTGTTTCATATTATTTTTAACCTTAAAAATGATTTTCAATTAGAGCAAGAGGTTGTCGAATTGATATCTTCTTCATTAAAGATTGATAATACCGATCAATTTTTCAAGATTATAGAAAATTCTTCAAATTTAATTTTATTAGACTCTATATTAGAGAAAAATGCAAAATTTTTAAATTTTTCTAAATTTGAAATATTAAAAAGGCTTATTTATTCCAAAACCAAAAACTATAAAAACAATCTTTTATACACATTTTTTATTTTAGATAGAAAATCATTTTACCAATATTTAAACTCTACAAATTCCAAGATATTGGACCCATACCTTCTATCGATAATTTTTATTAAAATTGATGAACTCGAAAGTTTAAGTTATAATATAATAATAAAATCAGCCCTTTCTTTAGATGGCAAAAATGCACTCCTGGAAAAAATGAACATCGGTAGTATCGAAGAATTTATTTTCTTAATATATGAAAAGGGATTTCATAATATAAATTATAAAGATTATCTATTCACCTTAAATTATCTTGCTGCTAGATTAGAGAAAAACAGTGATGAAAATATAAAAATATATTTTTTAAAGGCTCTTTCATCCTCAAAAATTTCTCAATTTGAAAAGCTCGATTTTATTAATAAATTCCTTGTTAAAACAGGGATAGATGAAAAATCCATATTTGAGATGTTATCCAATATTGAAAACTCAACTGAACTTTTATATTTGCTACTTTTTTCTGAAAAATGCACAGATCTTTCTTTTGCGACAGAGTATTATATCGCAAATATCGATATTATAAATATCTCTGAAAATATTTTAAAAATTATCCTTCCAAAACTTGATTATAAGGCTATAGGTGAATTTCTAATATCAAAAAATATCGATAATAAAACAATAAAAAAGTTTGTTAAATTCTTGCCAGAAATCATGCTATTAAAAGAAGAATTTTCTTCTCTTTTAAGCGAAGAAGAGATAGCAGAAATTTATTTTAATACTGCAAATAAAAACTTCCTATATTTCTTTTTAAGTAATAACATTATCTCAATAGACAATATTTTTAACCAGGCAAAAACTTTAGATGATAAATATATTCTTGTAAATGACCTATTAAATTATCTTAAGCTATTTTCTATTTCTTATATCAATTTCAAACAGATGATACAATTTATTCCCAAAAAACAATATAAAAGTATAAATTCCAAAGATTTTATGCAGCAATATATCTTCCTTGTAAAGCTCTTTATAAATAATTATGAAAAATATGATTTTATAGAAAAGTATAACCTTTTTGAAATACTACTTAATATTTACCCGCAATATTTAAAATTAGAAAAATTTGAGCTTGATTTTGAAAATGAAGAAAAGCTTGATGAATTTAGTTGTTTTGTGCTCCTGAGCCACTATATTTATCAAAGCGAAAAAGTAGTTACTTTTATTAATACTTTTTCTCTACCAATTTATAGTGGATTTGAAAAGGTATTAAAATTTGATACCGAGGAATTTGAAAAAATCCTTAATGAGCTAGAAAAAACAAAAATAAATGAGTTTGATATATTCTCTTTTTATGAAGATGTAATGGATCTACTTTTAAAATTATTTCCAGATCCCGAAATTGTAGAAAATTATATTGTCATTAAAATTAAAGATAATATGAAATTATCACAGATTTTTTGGAAACTTGTTTTAAAATATAAAATACCAAATCTTCTTTACCTATTCGACAAATATTTTGGAGGAATTGCATGGTCAAAAACAAGAGAAGCTTACCTAAAACTATTCAGATAATATTCTTTTTATTAATTATATACATTTATATCTTTATTTTTTCTAATTCTACGAAGGCAAACTTTCAAAATACTTCGTCTATCACATTTTTTATAAATTCTTTTCCTTACAAGGCAAATATATACCTAGACAAGACTTATATTGGGCAGACTCCTTTTATAATTAGAGATATCAGTTCAAATAAGATAAAAATAAGGATAGAAAAACAAAATTTCATTCCATTCGAGAAAGTATTTGAGTTTAAAGAGAAAAAAAAATACGAAGGTGTATTTGTATATCTGCAAACAAAGAATTTTTCAATGTCGGTAATAGATAAATATTCTGTTAACATAAACAAAAAAACCTATGATTCACCAATTCAAATTGATAATATACCAAATGGTTCATATCAGATTTATAAAAAGGGGAATACAATATATTTTATCCATGATAATGTTAAATTTTATATTTCTCTTATCTCTTACATTTTAACCCTTGGATCTGCTAGTTATGGTATACTAGTAGGTTCGCCAGAATATTTTGTAATATCAGGATTGAGTTTAATTATTTCAATTTATTTCATCTTTACTACCTATTTACCGACAAAAAATGATTTTGGGTTAAATTTTAACCCTCTACTTAAGGAAGATGAAAATATTTTTTTACAAGCACAAAACTCTATAAACCAATCTCAATTTAATCTTGCTATAACGCAATTACAGCAAATTTTAAATAAGTTCCCCGAATCATATTATGTGCCTCATTCTTTATATTATATTGCCTATTGTTATGATGCCCTTGGTAATTTTGAAAAAAGTAAATATTACTATGAACAATTATTACAGAATTACCCAATTATAGATTTTTACGATATTTCTTACTATTCATTAGCGAAGATTTATTATGATGCTGGTCTTTATGAGAAAAGCATACAATTTTTTCAAAATATACTTTATACAGATCCAGACACTATTTCGGTAGATGCAGTCGATGCTTATATGCTATTAAATTATATCAAAATTTTTCTAACTACATCGAAAGATTACGAAGATGAAATTATCTACTATTTTGAAAAGGTATTGAAAGAAAGAATAGGTATATTAAGAGGTGAAGTTTACTATAATATGGCATTATACTTTTTAAAACATGATAAAAAATCGGAAGCAATCGATCTCTTACAGAAGATAATCAAAGATAACCTTACTTATGCTGAGGAAGCAACTCAACTTTTATCGACAATAAATTAATTGAGATATTTCGATTTTATGTAACCATTTGTTCAAGGAGAACTTTCAAAATGGCCTATAATTATGTATTCGGTCCTGTTCCTTCAAGAAGATTAGGAATATCTTTAGGAGTCGATCTACTTCCTTTTAAAACATGCTCTTTCAACTGTGTATATTGTGAATGTGGGGAAACCACAGAATTTTTAAAAGAAAGAAAGGAATTTTACCCTATTGAAAGCATATTTCACGAAATTTCCGATTATATGTCTAATAACGAAATGCCCGATTTTCTCACATTTTCTGGTTCAGGTGAACCAACTCTATATAGCAAACTTGGTCAGTTGATATCGATGTGTAAGCAAAGCTTCCCTCAGCTTAAAATAGCGATAATAACAAATTCTTCTTTGTTTTATAAAGAGGATGTTAGAAATGATTGTAGTCTTGCAGATGTTGTTCTTCCCTCTTTAGATTCTGCTCGAGCAGAATCATTTATAAAACTCGATAGACCATTTGAAAAAGATATACTTAACCTTATTATCTATGGTCTTATTGAATTTCGAAAAATATATAAAAAAGATATCTGGTTGGAAGTTTTTTTTGCAAAAGGGATAAACGATACACAGCAGGATTTAAATGCATTACATGATACCATTCTGAAAATCAAACCAGATTTAATTCAACTTAATACCTTAGATAGACCACCTACCGAATCCTATGTAAAACCTGTTTCAAAAAAATTTCTCGAAGAGGTTGCAAAAAATTGGTCTGATTTACCAGCTGAAATCATTAGTAGATATAGTGATAGAGATGAAATAGAAAATTATTCATTTGAATTCGAAGATCAATTGATATCAGCATTAAAAAGAAGGCCACTTACAAGAAGTGACCTTACTAAAAGTTTTAATAAACCAATGGTAGAAATTGCAAAATATCTTGATATTCTCGAAAAAGAAAAGAAAATTAAGAATGTAATATTAAATCAAAAAATATTTATTCAATATATCCAATAAAAGTAAGAAATAAAAACTATAATTATTTCCCTTCTATTGATGCTAAAAGTTCTTTTAATATTTTAATCTCTTTTTCTTCAACAAGAATATCTTCTTGATCTATAGGTATGTTAAGACCTTTTTGAATGATTTCCCTGGCTTTAGCATAATCCTTTTTTTCGATTAAAAACTCGGCATAGAATCTATAATTTACTCTACCATCAGGACCGTATTTTAATGATAACTCATAATATTCCTGACATTTCGTCTTACTTTTACCAGGGACTTTTTGATATAATCTTGCTAATAACATATATGGTGCACCTTTACTAAATTTGGGATCTATCTCTATAGCTTTTTTAGCAGCTTTTTCTATAGCGCCAACGGCAGAAAGACTTGCTAAAATACCATTTGCTTCTCCCCAGCTTCCAAGGCAAACTCCAAAATAATAATAACCTTCTACTCCATTAGGATTTAACTTCGTGGCTTTTTCGGCAGCATCTTTTCCAATTGTAAAATTTTCTTTTTGGATTTTTTTATCTTGAATAAATTCATTTGTATAAAAATGTATTGCCCTTGCAAATTTCCATGCGGCTTCATAAGAATTAGGATTTTCTGCATAGAGTTTTTTATAATACTCATAAGCAGCCTTAGCCCCAGACATTGAGTTTCTATTCTTCCATGGTGTATCATCGAATGAGAAGAATAAAAATAGTATTACCAGGATTACCGATAAAATGTAAAATAAATTTTTTCTCATATTTCCTCCAATAAAATAAACTAATCTACATAAATTTTAATGAATTCTAACTATTTTGTCAATATCGAACTACTTTTCAATATATATCTAATTATTTTTACAATATCTAACTATTTTACCAATATCTAATTATTTT
>DYJT01000009.1:28754-73836 GCA_020722965.1 Brachyspira murdochii
CAATATCTAATTATTTTGTCAATATTTGATAAGGGATAACCTGTTTATCTGAATCATGAATAATAATTCCAAATGTACCACCAAGACATCCTGTAAAAGATCTTATTTTTATTGTATAACTAGTCGAATTCGCTGTAAATGAGGCAGCAGGTTCCCCAGTTAATAAAGTAATACCCCCAATCTCATCATTATAACTAATTTCAGATGCATAGCAACTTTTTAAAATTTTTTCATCCTGGTCAAAAATTTGAAAAAAAAGATCCTTAAAGGTAAAATCTTTTTCATATAATTCCTTATTATAAGCATCACCTAGGTATATGTAGTATGTTTTATCGATTTGAGTGTTAAATTTAATTATTATTAATCCATCTTTAATCTCTAATGTGTCTAATTGAAGTATTTCTTCTTCAAAGCTGCTTGATATTTTCGATTCATATCCTATGGGTTTGGTCTCTTCAATATTCTTTGGTTTAATAATCTTCTGCTCATCCTCTAGCTTAATTCCAAAAGTACCTTCATATACAAGGCTTATTGGTTCAACAAGAATAGATATAGATTGTGTGTTAGCAACAAATTTTGCGGCATATTGTGAATTTAAAGATGTTATACCCCCATCTTCTGCGGTTGTAGAATAAGCATCAGAATAGAGATTTCCTTGATCATCGAAAATATGGAACCAGATACCATCTAATGTAAAGTAGGTATCAAAAAGATTATTGTTAAAGGCATCGACTAAAGTTAGTTTATATGCTTTCCCTTTTTCGACATTGTAAGTTAATTTAATAGCGTTCCCATCTTTTAATTTATATTCTTCTAGTTTATTTTTTTCCAAGGCTACTTTATGAAACTCGGAAAAAATTGATTTTGATAATTTATATGCAACCTTTTTATTTTTTGCACTTAGTAAAGCCAGTCCAAAAGTTCCTTGAGACTTCAAGGATGTGCCTCTAACCCTAATATAAACTATTGGTTCTAATGGTTTAAAAGTTGCAACCGGTTCTTTCTCTGAGGTTGTAATCCCTCCATCTTTATAAGAAGAAACAAATATTTTTGAATCATATGGGGTCTTCTTATCTTTTTTATAAATAGAAGTTATAGCATAATCAAGAGTAAATTTGGCTCCAAACGCTTCACAGTTATAAGCATCTATAACAAAAAGGTTGTATTGCAAAGAGGTATCTACATTAAACTCTAAAAAAATATCTGATTCTTTTTCTAGGCTAAAAGAATCAAATAGTGTCGATTGCATAGAAAAGATAAGAGTTAATAAGAAAATTAAAACAATAAGATAGATCAAACTTTTTTTCATGCTTTTTCCCTTTTTTCTTCTTTATTATATCATTAATTATATAAATCAATTTTAAAAATTTCAAGATAAATAATAACTGTAAAATATTTAATTTTTACTAAAAGTCAGATCTCTCGATTACTAAATTATAATTTGTAGTAAAACCATGATAAGAGGAATAACATACTGAATTAGTGTACTTAAAGTTATCATCTTTAAACTGAGTTTTTATATTTTGGTTTGTAGTTTTAAAATAGAAAGTCATCTTTTTTACAACGAAAAAAGACAAACTATTTCCAAAAATTCAAGATAATAGTAGTTCCATTATCTATCTTAGACAAAATCTCTAACTCAATTTCATATAAAATGCAGATCTCTTTTACAATTGAAAGCCCGATTCCATTAGACCATCTTTCTTCACTTTTTTTACCATTTCTTGCCTTGTAATTTTTATTAAATATCTCTGGCAATTCTTCTTTATTTACCCCAATTCCATTATCAACTATGGTGAGTGAGCATAAAAATTTTTTATCCTCCTTTCTAATATTGTTTAAAGAATAGTAAGAATAACCATTTAATATTAAGGTATTTTTTAAATTTGTAGTAAAGTCTAACCCCTTTTTATTTGAATAAAGAGTTAATTCAACTTTTTTTTCATCATTATTGTTGTGTTGAATAGAATTTTTAATAATATTTTCTGTTAAAGACCTAAAATGGTTTCTTCTAATAGGATAAAATATATTATCTTCAACATCTTTTTGAATAATTAGTTTTTCTTTATTGAATAGATATATTATTTTATCTATATAAATCCCTATTTCCTCATTTAATGAAAGTAACGGTAATTTTTCATCTTTATTCTTATCTATTCTTGAAAATAGGTTAATCTGATCAACAAGCTCATTTATTCTTTCAATTTCTCCATCTATCTCTAATATAGTATTTATATCTGAATTAATTATGCCATCTTTAATGCCATACATATATGATTTTATTATATTAATTGGTGTAGATATATCATGGGTAATTTGTGAAGTAACCTTTTTCCTGAATTCCTGATCCTTTTTTAATTCTGAAGATAGATAGTTGAAAGCATCTATAAGAATACCGATCTCATCATTTCTCTTATTTTCAATATTTACATCATAATCCCCATTTGATAATTTAAAGGTACTTTTTACGAGATTTCTAATAGGTTTACTAAATTGTCTGGAAACTAAAAATATAATAGGAAACGAGATTATCAATAAAACAAAATAAAAAAGCAAGAACAATACACGTAATCTTTCTAAAAAATTTTTGACACCTTCATGATAAAATATGATATTCATAAAAAAGATCCGCAAAGGACTTGTTCGAAAAACATATTGCTCCATATAGAATCCTGGCTTAAGTTCAGCAGGCTTAAATCTATTAATTCCAAATCTACCTGTTTGCGTATTATTTTCATAAGTCCTTTGAGGATTTGGTGGTGGAGGTGGTGGAATATGAATAACTTCGAAATTACTTTTATTATATGAAAAGATAAGATTTCTATTTAAAAAAATATTACATGCGATTATATATTTATTTTGATTTAAAAGATCTTGCATCTCTTTTAATAATAAAAATCTATCCTCATCCATTTCATCTATATTTTTTTGCTTATCTTCCAATATTGATTTAATTTCTTCAAGAAATTTATCTTTTTCCTTTTCAATATCTTCTGATATAACTAAACTTATCTGTTTTTTTATTATGTTTTGTAAAAATAAGTAAGAGATAATAACTGAAATCAATATCAAAATGCTTACAGTAATAAATAATTCTAACCAAAGATAGATTTTTTTCTTTTTCATAAAAATTATTCTGAATCGACCTTATAACCTAATCCGAAAACTGTTTTAATGTAATCTTTTTTTATTTTTTTCCTAATGTTTTTAATGTGGGTATCTATAGTTCTATCTGAAATCACCGTTCCATCTGGAGTAATTGCATCTATCAGCTGATCTCTTGTAAAAACAACCCTCGGATTAAGTGCAAGTTTATATAGTATCTCAAATTCGGCTTTTGTAAGTTCGATTTTTTCTCCTGCCACTTTAGCTAAAAAATATTTTCTGTCTAATTCGAGGTCTTTGAATATAACTCTATCGATATCGTAATTACCGGCTCTTTTCAATATCGCTCTAACCCTTAAAACTACTTCATAAGGGGTAACAGGTTTTACAACATAATCATCGCTTCCTAAAAGAAGTCCTTCAATTCTATCCTGATCGCTCCCTTTTGCGGTTAGCATAAGAACTGGAATATTCTTTTTCGCCTTAACTTCTTTTAATATTTCATCCCCGCTCATATCTGGCAACATTCTATCAAGTATAATGCAATCAATCTCTTCTTTAAGCGAAATTGAAATACCTTTTTGTGCATTTTCTGCCAGATAGACTTCATACCCTTCTTTCTCAAAATAAAGTTTCAAAATTTCTGCGAATTTTTGCTCATCTTCTACTATTAAAATTTTCATACTCATATTTTACAATATTTCATCCTAAATTAAAAGAAGAATTTTAAAACAATAATCAAAAATTTAAAAATAAAATCTATTATCTAATTTCATAAAATCTTTGATATTTAAATTCAAATTTATGAATTATTTATGAAGATTATATGATTTTTTTATGATTCTTAAATTATTGACCTAAATTTCTAAAATGATATTTTTATGGTGAATTTAAATTAAAAATTTTGAACTTAATTATTTTTTAGTTAAAAGGAGTAATTATGGTTGAAAAAATTGCTCAAAAAGTATTTAATTTTTCTAAGGCGAAGCAAACAGAAATAATTTTTTACCATTCGATAGATGCCCTTACAAGATTTGGTCAAAGCCAAATTACCCAACATGTTGAATTTAATAACCAAAATATGACAATCAGAATGCTTGATAATAAGAAAACTGCTTCAATCTCTATTTCTAGTTTTTCAGATGATGTAATTAAAAAAGCAGTTGAGCAACTATATAATATTTTAAATCTTCAGGTTCCGGATGAAAGATTATCCGAACTTCCAGAAAACATAAAATATATTGGGAACAACAATCAGAGTGATGATTTCAAGAAATTGGACGAACATACTAGAGCACAATTTGTTAAAGAGGCGACAGATTATCTTACAAAAGAATCTGCAATCTCTGCCGGTATATGCTCTCAAACCAATACAGCAATTACCCATATCACAAATAAAAATTACTTTCATACCTATTATGATTGGAAATTTTCTTTTTCTCTAAGTGCAAAAAACAACTATGGAATTACCAGAGAAGAATTTAATGGAACATCTTTAAATAACTTCGATCCTGAAGAACTTGCAAGAAAATGTATGATTTCATTATCTTTGCTTAAAGATAAAAAAAATATTAATCCCGGCAAATATGATGTCATTTTAACCCCTGCCGCTTTTGCCGAATTATTATTATATCTTTTTTATTTTAGTTTTTCAGCAAAAGCCTATCATGAAAAAAGAACCTTTATGCATAATAAAAAAGGTCAACAGGTTTTTTCGCCTCTTTTGAATATTATTGATAATCCAAGGCAAACTGATGGCCCTTCTTTATATTATGACTTCGAGGGAAGCCCAACAACTAACACTAAACTTGTTGAAAATGGGGTTTGTAATAATCTTGTATCAAACAAATATTACTCCAAAGTTTTAAATATCCCCAATACCGGCAATTGTATTTCACCTACAACATTAGATTGTTACCCCCTAAGACCAGAAGTGATGCCAGGTAATAGGCCATTAAGTAAGATTATTGAAAATTCCGACAATACCCTTTTAATAAACAGACTTCATTATCTGAACATAATAGATCCACTTTCCTTGATTGTCACTGGTATGACCAGAGATGGGGTTTTTACAATAGAAAAAGGTAAAATAACCAAAAGTACCAACAATCTAAGATTCACTGAATCCATATTAACAGCTCTTTCAAATATTGAAGAACTCTCATCAGATCTTTTTGAAGCCGAATATTTTTTAGGTTTCATAAAGGTACCTGCTGTTAAAATCAAAGGGTTTAACTTTTCTTCAGTTACAGAATTCTAATTTTAGGAGGGTAAAATGTTTGATTTATGTAATAAAGTTTTAAATTATGCACAACTTTTGGGCGCTTCTTACGCCGATGTCAGATTGATTATTAGAGAAACGGAATATTTATATACAAAAAATGGGAAGCTCGAAAATTACAGTTTGAACAATGAAGAAGGTTATGGTGTTAGAGTAATTGTCGATAACGGTTGGGGCTTTGCATCCATATCTAATTTAAATAGCGACAGTATAGAGCAAACAGTTAAAAAGGCTATTTCCATTGCAAAAGCATCGAGTAAATTAAGAAAGGAACCCATAATCCTTACGAAAGAGCCGGCTTATCAAGATAGATGGTCTTCTGCTTATCTTATAGATCCTTTTACGGTTCCTTTCGAGAAAAAACTTCAAACCCTATTAGAGATAGATGAAATTCTTAGAAAAGAACCATCTGTTAAGCTTGCCGAATGCGAGATGAGATTTAGAAAAGAACATAAATATTTTGCAAATACCGAAGGTTCTAAAATACTTCAAACAACAATTGTTTCTGGCGCAGGGTATGAAGCTACTGCAATAGATGGGAATGATGTTCAAAAAAGAACATATCCTATGGCTTTTGGTGGTCAATTTATGCAAATGGGTTGGGAACTTATCGAGGGTTTAAAACTAAAGGAAAATGCTCCTAGAATTGCATCGGAAGCCGTAGCCCTTTTAAAAGCACCCGAGATTGAACCAGGGAAAAGGGACTTAATAATAGGCTCTGAACAATTGGCACTTCAAATACATGAATCATGTGGTCATCCCTCTGAACTCGATAGGGTTCTTGGTTATGAAGAAAACTACGCAGGAAGCTCTTTTATAACAGTCGATAAATACAAGAACATGCATTATGGCTCAAACATAGTAAACTTAGTCGCCGATTCAACACTACCAGGTGGTCTTGGAACCTTTGGATACGATGATGATGGTGTAAGGGCACAGAGATACTTCATAGTAAAAAATGGATTATATCAAAATTATTTTACAAATAGAGAGTTCGCTACAATCATCGGCGATGAAAGAAGTCATGGATGCAATAGAGCAGATCATTTTAGTTCTATACCAATAATTAGGATGATTAATCTTTCATTACTTCCTGGTGACTATGAATTAGATGATATAATTGCCGCGACAGAAGATGGTTTATTTGTCGATGGAGTTAAAACCTGGAGTATTGATCAGATGAGGTTGAATTTCCAGTTCACCTGTGAGATTGGCTATAGAATCAAAAATGGTAAATTGGCTGAAATGGTAAAAAATCCAACATATCAGGGGATAACACCTACCTTCTGGCAGAGCTGTGATATGATAGCAAATGAGAAATATTGGCTACCCTGTGGAGTCATTAACTGCGGTAAAGGACAGCCCGGTCAAACCATGATGATGACTCATGGTGCTGCTCCTGCAAGATTTAAAAATGTTATGACTGGAATTGTAAGAAACTAGATAATAGATAATAGATATTAAATATTAAACTAATAACTAATAGATACTAATTTTAAATTATAGGAAAAATTAAACTTATAGTTAATAGATACTAAATTTTAAGTTATAGTAAAAATTAAACTAATAGTTAATAGATACTAAATTTTAAGTTATATTAAATATTAGACTAATAGCTAAGAGATATTAAATTTTAAGTTATAATTAACTATTAGATTATAAATATTGGAAATAAGTTATAAGTTGCAATTGTGACAGGATATTTAACACCTCCTTTATCCTTATTTTATCCTCATGAAAAGTTATTTGTTAAGGCTTCCTATTGTTCTATTTGCAGAATTCTGGCGAGTAGAAGACTATATTTAAATAGGGCTTTTTTAAACTATGATGCAATTTTCTTCTACCTATTATTTTCTGCTTCACTACAATCTTATAATTTTTCCATAGAATCATTTTTTTGTAAACATACCATGACAAATAGGTTCTTAATCAAAGACAATGGTATATTGAATTATTTTGCGGATTATTCTACCCTTTTTTCTATCTTAAAATTTTATGATAATATTAATGATGAAAAATTTCCATCATCTTTTTTTTCATCTATTTTTTATAAAAAATTTTCAAATTCATTCAAATTCCTGAATAAATCCTCAATCTTGCAATCGATGGATAAAGATAAAAGTTTTGATAATGAAATTGTCGATTTAATAACTTTGATAGAAAGCATATTCCCTTTTGATTATTTAAATTATCAATATCGTAATCCAATATCTTCAATAATTTCAAATCTTATCAAACTCATTTATTACATTGATGCAGTAGATGACTTTAAAGATGATTTGAAAAAAAGTAAAAAAAACATTCTACTTTCTGGCGAAACAAAATCGATAAATTCAAATGATATCGAGTTTATTCAAAAAAAATTAAAAAATGAATGTATATTTTCAATAAACTATTGTCTTAACCAACTAGAAAAGCTTCCAAATAAACAATTTGTTCATATATTAAAATTGTATTTTAGTGATCTTATACCAGCTTTACTCAATAAAGCTTTAAAAAAAAATGGATGGATGGAAATTTTCCAATAAAATAAAACTTTTTTGTATCTATGTTTGTATTTAATATTTATGTTTTTATCTATATTTGTATTTAGCATTTGCATCTATGTTTGTATCTATATTTGAAATAAATTTAATTAGCCTTTTATTGGTTTATTCATTAATCTTATAGTTAAATCTTATCTCAAATGACTCCTTATTTTCTTCGACATTTTTCAGATCATTTGAACAGATCAAATTTAAAGATGCCTTATTTGTCAATGTTTGGCAATATTCAAATATTTTATCCGAATAATCAAATCTTTTGGTAATTTTTGAATTTAAAAAATAACTTAATGTAATAAGAATGCTTTTTTCTTCTTTAATTAAAGTCAAAGATATCTTTGATGGCAAAGGTACAAGACTTCTAATATAAAACAATATTAAGATAATAACCCTTCTAATAGACTGAAAATCGGCAATAACTTCAAGATCTTCGGCTTTATCAATATCTGGTAGATCTAATTCAATTTCCTTATTTTTAAATATCCCCTTGAAATAATGATTTATAAGAGTCAATAACTTTTTTATACTAAATGAAACTTGAATTGGTTCATATAAAACCTTTCCAATTCTAGAAAGGAAAATTATATCATCGATAAAAGCCATCATTATCTGAGCAGATTCATTTATTATCCTGCTATCGTTAATTATTTCTTCAATATTATTTCCCTCTACTCCATCTTCAATTATTTGAGAAAATCCAAGTATTGAATTCAATGGGGATCTTAATTCATGAGCGAAATCTGAAATAAATGAAACCAGTGATTTTTTATAAAATAGATCCTCTGGATTTTCCTCATCTTCCATTATAATATTTAAGGGAACTAAGATAATAATCTTTTTATCTGAAATTATCTTGCCGAACACTTTTTTGGAAAATGTTATATTTGGCTTTAAATCGAGCTCTACAATGCTTTTAGTATTTATTTTATTTAAACTTTCTTCTGTAATTATAGATTTTATATTTAATTTTTCGTTTAAAATTGATGGAAAATCTTCTACTTCTAAATTATTCTTGTTAATTTCTCTTTCTATTTGGGCATAACCAAAATTATTAGCATCTTCAAATAGATCTTTATTATTAAAAATAAGAATACCGGCTGGGATAAGATCGAGTACTTTTTTTTGAAATAGAACCAGCGAGTTATAAAATTCTCTTCTTTCTCTTAAAACTTTTATAAGATTATTTAAACCATATTTAATATTATCTATTTCAGATATAACTGAAGATGATTGATTTTCATCATATTTACCTTCAATCATGTATTTTATCATAACATATTGTTTTAATAGGTCATTAACAGTTCTTTTTTCAACCTTCAAAAGCAAAAACCAGATGAATAAAATTAAAAATAAAAAGATTATAAAGCCTATAATAAAGATCTTGATAATGTATAAGTTAAAATAGATTTTGGGGATAATTATAATGCATATTCGAGAAAGAAAACTTTCTGCGAAAAATACTTTATAAGCTTTATGGGTAAAAAATCCGCATTTTTTTTCTAAAAATAATTGATCGAACTGTTCCAAAGGGAAAGGAGAGGATCTTGTAAAGATAATTTCATATTTTGCTATAGGATCCCTAAAAATAATTGAAGAGTTCTTATTTATAAACCTATTACTGGCAATTATTTCATGTAATTTTGAATTTTGGGTTGTATTTGCAAGTAGATTTGCTTCATTTATTAAAAATATATTCAACTTTTTACTTTCACTAATCCCCAAAAATGTACAAATGCTTAAAATTATGATAAAGATGATTAAAATAAGAGGAAGGCATAAATTAATAAAAAGATACTTTTTAAAGGATGATTTTTTTTGACTTTCAAATTTTAGCATTACAATCTTCCATAATTAAAATATATTAAAATATTCCGGAAATATTACCATCTTCATCGATATCTATCTTTTTATAAGCAGCATCCTGTGGAAGTCCAGGCATTCTCATTATTTCTCCGGTTATAGGGACTAAGAATCCCGCTCCTGATGCTATTTCTATCTGTCTAACAGTTACAAGAAAATCTTTTGGTCTTCCAAGTAATTCTGGATTATCAGAAAGAGATTTTTGGGTCTTTGCTATACAGACAGGCAATTTATCGAATCCATATTTTTTTATTTGTGCTAAGTCTCTTTTAGCAGTAGGGGTATAATCTACGGCTTCAGCTCCATACATTGTAGAAGCTACTTTAAATATCTTTTCTTCAGTAGATAGATCTAATGAATATAATGGCGATGGTTTCTCTTCCTTTTCATTTATAATATTTATAACTGCTTTAGCTAAGTCTGTCATTCCCTGCCCGCCTTTAGCCCAGCCTTCACAAATTGCATATGGCATCTGCTTTGATTCTAAGAGTTGAAATAACCTTTGCAGTTCTTCTTTTGTGTCTGTATTGAAAAGGTTTATAGCTACTACAGCAGGTGTTCCAAAAACTCTGATATTTTCTATATGTTTTTCCAAATTTGGAAAGCCTTTTTCAACAGCATCGGGATCTGGCTCATTAATCTGTTTTAATTTCTTGCCACCATGAAATTTCAATGCTCTTATTGTTGCGACTAAAACGACAGCTGACACATCAAAACCAGCTTTTCTACTGACCAGATCGAAAAATTTTTCCGCACCAAGTTCAAATGCAAAACCAGCCTCAGTTATTGCGTAATCCCCAAGATTTAATGCTAACTTTGTCGCAATTATAGAATTTGCTCCTTGAGCAATATTGGCAAATGGACCACCATGGATAAAAACAGGGTTTCCTTCAATGGTTTGAACAAGATTTGGCTTTAATGCATCTTTTAATAATGCCGTAGCAGAACCATTAACATACAGTTCTCTTGCAAAAACAGGTTTACCCTCTATATCGAAACCAACAAGAACATTACCTATCATCTGCTTCAATTCTTTGTAGTTTTCAGCAAGGCATAATATAGCCATTATCTCACTTGAGGCAGTGATATCAAATCCGGTTTCCCTCGGATATCCATTTATGGCTCCACCAAGGCCTATAATTATATTTCTTAGACTTCTATCATTCATGTCCATGACTCTTCGCCATCTTATAGCTCTCAAATCAAGCTTGATAGATCCTTTATTTATTTCATTATCAATTGCTGCTGCAATAAGGTTATGAGCCTTTTCTACCGCAGAAATATCTCCTGTAAAGTGTAAATTAATATCTTCCATTGGTATAACCTGTGAATATCCTCCACCCGTAGCTCCACCTTTTACCCCAAATACAGGACCTAAAGAAGGTTCCCTTAAGGCTAAAAAAGATTTATAACCAAGTCTTCTTAATCCATCATGAAGTCCTATTGATGTAGTAGTTTTCCCCTCGCCTGCCGGTGTAGGTGTTATGGCAGAAACTAATATTAACTTCCCTTTCGGATTTTGTATTCTTGGTTGAAAAAAATCATATGAAATTTTTGCCTTATATTTCCCGTATAATTCCAATGCGTCTTCATCTATTCCATTTTCCTTTGCTATCTCTGTTATTGGAGATATTTTTGCATTCCTTGCTATCTCAATATCTTTATCTATACTCATATATCCCCCTATAAAATTCTATCTCTATAATTTTATTTTGGCGCAAGTACCAATGCTTCTCCTGTTAATACTAATTCTTCCCTTTGATTATAAACTTCGGTAGTTAGAATAACTCGATTTTTTTCTTTAATTATCTCTTTAACGGTAACTTTAGCTTCTATTGTATCTCCAATGTAAACTGGAGCTTTAAAATTTAAACTCTGTGAAACATAAATTGTACCAGGACCAGGCAATTTCGTTCCTAAAACTGTTGAAATAAATGAACTTACCAAAAGACCATGAACTATTCTTTTGCCAAATTTAGTTGAATTAGCATACACTTCATCTATATGAGCAGGATTCATATCTCCAGTTATTCCTGCAAAAGAATATACATCCGATTCAGAAATAGTTTTTCTAAAACTTTCAGTCTGATTTAAATTCAATTGCTCAATGGTTAAACCCTTCATTAGATCCTCCTTAATTTTATGCAATTAACTTTTTGCATTTAACTTTATGCAATAATTTAAAAATTTTAACTTAATATCCCTTTTCATTATTACTTAAATAATAATCAAAAATCCCTATTAGTAAAGAATTAAATAAATTAAACTTTTATGTAATCGATAAAAAATTTTTTACTATTTAATAATAAAAAGTAAAAGGAGAGTATTTATGAAAGACATTAATCTCACAGTAATCAGCGGAAGGCTAACAGCAGATCCACTTTTCAGAGAGACCAAAAATGGCAAGGGGTTTTGTCTATTTGGACTTGCTTCGAACAATTTTTTTAAAAAAGATGAAAACTGGCAAAAAGAACCTACTTTTATCCTTGTAAAATGCTGGAATAACCTGGCAATACAAACTTTTGAAAATTTAAAAAAGGGCAGTCAGGTTTTAGTTTATGGTACATTAAAGTATTCGACTATCGAAACAGGTAATGAAACAAAAAGAAACTTAAATTTCATTTTAGCTCAAAAGATAGACAAGATCCCTAAAATTTTAGTAAAAGAAAACCAGAATGATAATAGTACCGAAGTTGTCCAGCCCCTTCAATCCAATAAGAAAAAGGCTAAACAGATGTTGGTAGATGAAGATAATCTTGTTAAAATCGAAAACTAAAAAATTCTCATTTTATTATTATTTAATTTCATTAATTGCTTTATATGGGGGTTGTCCAATAATTCAAGGGCAATCCCTTTTTTATTAATTTTGACTTTTATTAAACTTTTATTATATTTTAATGAGTAAAAAGTGGATATAAAGTAGTGTCATATTTTTCCTAAAAGGTATTATAATGAAACTATTGTATTTTGGTGAAAAAACTGAATTGGCTATAAATACAGGAAAATTTTTAGCTTCTGATGGTTTTCAATTTTTTATCACCGAAGGAAAAGTATCTTTAAAAGATATAGTAACAAAATTTATCCCGGATGTAATAGTCGTGGATTCTTCTTTAATAATAGTTTCCGCTTACACCATTATTAAACAAATAAAGCAAGATCCTTTATTAAAACATTGTCCTGTATTTTTACTTACGACTGAAAGTGAATTAAATGATTTAGATTCGCATCTTGATCTTGGTATTGATGAAGTTGTTTTGAAACCATTTGATTTGAGATACCTATCAAATCGAATAAAACTTTTTTACAGGATGTTTATTGCAAAAGATAACAATCCTTTAACTGGTCTGCCTGGTAATAGAGCTATTTCTATTAAATTACAAAATCTTATCTTAAATCAAAATGAAACAAAATTTGCCGTTATCTATTCAGATCTCGATAATTTTAAACCATACAACGATATTTATGGTTTTGCAAAAGGTGATGAAATCATTTTATATACCGCAAAATTACTGGAGGAAGCTTTAAAAACTTATTCTAAAAGCGAGCTAGATTTTTTAGGTCATATTGGAGGAGATGATTATATCCTGATAACAATACCTGAAAATATCGAAAATATCTGTAATTTTGTGACTCAAAAATTTGATAAAGATGCACCTTCTTTTTATAACGAAACAGATAGACAGGCTGGCTATATATTGACTAAAGATAGAGAAGGCAAACTTAAGCAATTTAAATTTTTATCAATATCCCTTGCAGTCGTAACAAATTTAAAAAGGAAATATGAATCGATTGCAGATCTTTCAAAAATAGCTGCTGAAGTTAAAAAAGTTGCTAAGGGAAAAGAATTTTCATCCTGGTATGTTGATAAAAGAAATCCAGATACTGAAAAAGAAAAAGAATTTTTAGAGAAAAATCATTTAACAGATAGAAGAGATTCGATTCATGCCCTTAAAAGCAAGGGTTCAATTCTTGTTGTGGATGATCAAAGAACTATTCTGGAATATTTAAGAAATTTACTTGAATTCGATGGCTATGAAGTTGATGCTGAACTTTCTGCTACAAAGGCTCTATTTAAAACCAGTTATAAAAGATACGATCTTGTAGTTACAGATATTTCAATGCCAGAGATGGATGGAATAGCTTTTATTAAAGAACTTAGAACGAGAAAATATGGAAATAATATACCTGTCGTAGTTGTATCTGCATATACTAAAAAAGAACTTATTCTTGAAACCTTGAAATTAGGAGTCAAGAAATTTTTCAGAAAACCTATTGATAGCCAGGAATTTTTAAATGCAATTCAAACAATAATTTTATCAAAATAGTTCTCTTCCATGTCAAAAGGAGGTTTTAATGTCAGAAATTTTTAAAGATAAAGAGACTAAAATTGATGAACAAAATGCATTAAGACCGGCTTTTACTTTTGATCTGCAAAAATATAAAAGTTCGAGTTCGATTAAAGACGCAATAATAATAATTGGAGCTCCTTTTATTAACCCCTTAAAAAATGATAAGATAATAATTTCACCCACCATTTTCTCTGATAACAAGATATTTTATGAATTTGATATTAAAGATATTATAACATGGGAAGAAATAGATAAAATAGTCAATCCAAAGGGTTCAACAATAACACTTATCAAACTTTTTATAAAAAAGGGAACAATCGGCATTAGGTATGAACCTGTTTTATTTCAATAAAGTACTATGTTTTCTATTATTCCTCCTGCGATAATAATATCATCCTTATATATCACTAAAGATTGCCCGGAAGCAGAAGCCTCTACTTCTTTCAGAAATTCTAACTTAATCTTTTTCTTGTTATCCATATTTACAATTTCAAGTTTTGCTCTTTCCTCTTTTGACTTATATCTAATCTTTGCAGTATAGATATAATCATTTGAAAATTCGTCATTGTTAATAAAAAGGTTTAAATTCCCCGCAATAACTGATTTTGTACAGGGTTTTTCACCTAATTCTATCTTGTTTTGTTCAAAATCTATGTTTCTCACATACATTCTTTTACCAAAAGCCAAATTTAACCCTTTTCTTTGCCCAATCGTATATTTAAAAATCCCTTGATATTCCCCCAATATATTTCCATTACTATCTACAAAAAATCCACTTTTTAAGTTCTGATTATTATCATATTTTTCTATATATTTTTTATAAGAGTCATTATTGGTAAAACATATATCAAAAGATTCTTCTTTGTTGGCAATCTCATTTAATCCTTTATCCCTCAATATCTCTTTGACTTCTGATTTTGAATAATTACCCAGCGGAAAAATTATATTTGGTAAAATATTTTTTGGGATTCCCCATAAAAAATAGGATTGGTCCTTTATCCTATCTTTTGCCTTCTGTATAAAAAATCTACCTTTTTCATCTTGATATATTTTTGCATAATGTCCTGTTGCAATTTTTTCTATATTGAATTTATTTTTAATAATTGTATAAAACAAGCCAAATTTTATATATCTATTACATCTAACACAAGGGTTTGGAGTTAGACCACTTAAATATGATTTATAGAAATCTTCCTTTATTACCTGTTCAAATACATTTCCTATATCAATGACATGAAGATTAATATTTAATTTTTTCGCTGTTTGCTCAACATTCTCCGAAAGATGTTTTCCAATAGGGAAATTGAAGGCAACAACATCATAACCTTTTTCTTTAAGAGCGATAGCTGCAAATGTAGAGTCTGCCCCACCACTAAATGCCAGAGCGACCTTCTTGTTCATCTAATCTCCAGATCTTTTTTAATTTACAGACAAATTTAATAGCATAGTTAAATTAAAAAAAAATAATTAAATTGAGAGAATAAATTTAAATGATATTTTTGATTATATTTTTGTTTATATTTTTTTATTATATTGATTATGCTTATTAATTATACTTTTGGTTATATTTTTTTATTTTATTGATTTTGTTTTTGATTGTAGACTATACTTTTTATCACATAATAGGTTATAATTATTGTAAATTAAAGATAAAGATTTTGAAAGGATTTTGAAAATGGATTTAAAAGACTTTTTTTTTAATTATTTTAATAAAAATTTCGAAAAAAGATTTTTAAAAGCCTTAGCGTTTAATTTTAAGAAAGATAATCTTTCAGATTCTGAATTTATACTTGAAGAGATACAGCAAAAAACTCCCCTGATTTTTAAATCTTATATTGATTCTAGTTTAACAAAGGGAAAAGCAGAAATCTCACATATCAGAATCGCATCTTTTTTACTTTCGGTATTTAGTTCTATAAGAATTCATTATAAAGATACAGATTTAATAAAAAAAATTATAGAAGATATTTCATCCCATATCTTTTATAAAGAGATAAGGTTTCTATTATTACTTGCATTTATCTTCTCTAAAAATAGATTAATTGCATTCTGGAATTATTTTTTTCTTTTACAAGATAAATTCATAGCTTTTTTCTTCGATAAATCTATAGAAATAACTAAAGATTATAAAGAACAGAAGATCGTAATCAAGCTTAATCCAATAACTTATAAATCCTTTTTTACTAAACATAGATTAGAAAGTTTAATCTTCCCATCTATATCCTATTTTAATGCTATTATTAAGGTTATAGAAAAAAACTATCCCGAATTAGAAATTCATAAAGATGAAGATCCGATTAATTTCAATCAATCTTATTTAATATCTTATAAGAGTTAATACTATAAGGAAAACTTTTTATGTTTGATAAAATGATTCTTGTAACAGAAAAACAAGACTTACAATTAAATTTTAAAAACACTTTTTTTTCTTACAAAAAAGATGAGATTGATTTAAAAAATCTATTAGAAAGTGCGAACTTTTCCTTTATTTCAAGGTCAGTTACGGAAGAAGATGTTTCAAAAAAACAGATAATTCCATATATTTTAATAAAAGACAATAATGATAGATTCTTTATTTATAAGAGAAAAGGGAACGAAAAAAGACTGCATGGCCTTTACTCAGTGGGAGTGGGAGGACATATTGACAAAGAAGATATTGAAAATGAGATTGAATTAAGAGATTTATTGGATAAAAGAAATAATAATTTTTTTAAACTCGATCATAAAAAATTTTTTCAGATATTAAACATTGTCATTAAAAGAGAGATATATGAAGAAATCGGTATAATATTAGATGAAAAAAAAATTGAAAACCTTCAATTTCTTGGGATTATAAATGAAGATATCTCCTCGGTTGGCAAAGTTCATCTTGGGTTTGTTTTTATTTATAAATACGATAATAATATTGAAAAAATTAAGCCAATTGATGATGAAATAGATTATTTTGAATTTGCCTCAATTAACGAAATTTATGATAAATGGGAATCTTTCGAAAAATGGTCTATTTTAGCGTTATCTTTAATAGATATTACAAAAACTTTAATCTATATAAGTTTCAATAAATTAAATACTATAAAAAAGATCAATTTTTTTAAAGATCATCAGATTACAGAATTTATTGAATTCATAACAAAAGATGATGATAGCGATAAATTTAAGGTCTTCATCGAATTTTTTCTTTCATTAGAAAGGAAAAGAATCTATTTTTTTATTGAAAAAGATGATTACCCAAAAATCAAAGATCTATGCAATAAATTTAACCTAACACAACTTAAAGATTAGTTCAACAAGATTAGATAGATAAGATAAAAAGATCTTAATTTAGGATAAAATATGCTTAAAGTACAGACAAGATTTGAATCAAAATATCTTATTATGACCTTATTTGCACCAATTTTATGGAGTCTTGGAGGTCTGGGGGTAAGAAGTGTTTCTGTAAGCAGTTTTACGATAATTTTTGCTCGTTCTATCTCTATGAGCCTCTCTGTCTCTATACTTTGCTTGATACTTTATAAAAAAGAATTTTTTAATCTATTTAAAAAACTCAGACTGCCTGGCTTATTAATCTCATTTTTTCTTGGTGCAACTACTTTTTTTTACATATTGTCGCTATCTAAAACAACTGTTGCAAATGCATTACTGGTTCAGGGTACCGCTCCAATATGGGCTGCGATATTTGCTACAGTCTTACTTAAAGAAAGATTTAAATTACCTATCTGGATAACAATTTTTACCGCTTTTTTAGGAATGGTTATCCTTGTTATAAATAAAGACTTCGCTTTTCATCTATTAGGTGATTTTTACGCATTAATTACCGCATTCGGACTCGCTTTCCAGATTTTACTGGTGAGGAAAAACCCTGATATCAATCTAATCCCTGCAACAATAATAGGTGGAATTTTTGCAGCATTTTTCTCTTTGTTTTTTAAACCTTCACTTTCAATTTCATTGAAAGATGGAATAATATTACTGCTTCTTGGTACCTTTCAGATTGGACTCGGATATATATTGTTCTATAGTGGAAGCAGATATCTACCAACGACTCTTACTGGTTTAATAACCTTGCTCGAAACAATACTTGGTCCTATATGGGTATTTTTGGCTTTTGGAGAAAAAATAAGCCACAACTCTTTGGTCGGTGGAATTATTATCTTATTAAGTTTGATTATAAATACAATTTTAACTGCTAAATATGAAAAGATGAAAAAAATTTCTTATGTTACAGGATAAAATCTGTATTTAAAAAATTAGAAAGCCTTTTATCAAGGATCTTTTCGACTATTTGTTTATTTTCATCAGAACCCTTAAAAGCCACAAGAGATCTTATACTGAAAACTCTTAAAGCATCTGAAATCGAAAGAGTTCCTTCCGCGGAATCTTTTCTTCCTGTAAATGGGAATATATCTGGGCCTCTTTGACACTGACTATTTATATTGACTCTACTAACTTGATTCATAAGCGGATCGATTATCTTTGCGATTTTTTCTGGATCATTACTGAATATACTTGCTTGCTGCCCATAATTAGAATTAATAATATAAGATAAGGGCTTTCCAATAGATTCAAATGTTACAATCGGAACAATTGGTCCAAATTGTTCAATATGATAAATATCCATATTTTCGTTTACATTATAAAGTATTACTGGTTTAACAAGCTGTGTATAAGTCTTATCTTCATCCGAAGGTAATAGATTTTCTAGATCATTTAAACTAATTTCCCTACCATCTATAAATGCTTTAGCACCTTTAGTTATTGCATCAGATGTAAGATGATAGATTTGAGAGGGTTTATTCTTCTCTGCAACAGGAGTTATAAAACTATTATCCCACGGTAAGCCAATCTTAATTTCTTTGACTTTTGCCAAAAACTGATTAAGAAAATCATCTGAAATTGATCTTTCAACAAAGATAATTTTTAATGCAGTACATCTTTGTCCATTGAAGGATAGAGATCCAGAAACTATTTCTGAGATAGTAAGGTTCAACTTTGCATCTTTTAATACAATTGCTGGATTTTTGGCATCAAGGCCTAAAATAGATCTCAATCTATGAGGATAAGGATGCTGTTTTCTTATTATATCTGAAACCTTTGATGTTCCAATAAAGGCAAGGACATCGACCTTACCACTTGAAATAACCGGGGTTATTATCTGTTTGCCATCCCCATAAAGGACCCATGCAAAGGACTACACCAAGTGGAGATCTTCTTATCTGCGCATAAACATTATCTGCTATTATCAATCGGGAAGAGATCCTATCAAGTTCCTTTAATGCGAAAATAGTATCTTCAATATATTCAACAGTCCTTATAAATTCCTTTTCTGCATCATTCTTTGATTTTGCAATTTCCAACATCAGCAGTGTGACTATTTCATTTTGCACTTTTTTCATTGAAACAAGAAACTTTTCAATAACATTGATCCTGTCTTCAACCTTCATCGTTGGCCATATTCCATTACCATTATCAAAGGCTTTAACTGCCGCTTCAAGAGCTTCAAGAGCATTTTCTTCATTCATTTTAGGATGATAGCCAAGATAAATCGGTTTACCATCCTGATAAATTGGAGAAAAAATATCGACTTTATCGGATGTAAATTCACTAATCTTGCCATCTATCAAACTAGTACTTTGCTTTATTGGAAGATCTATGCCTAGATTATAAAATTGTTCATTACTCATTTGTTTTTCCCTTTTTTATATTTATATAGACTAATATCGATAAGGTTTAAACTATAATAAACGGCAATAAAGAAATTAAAAACAAAAATCATGTATCGAAATAGTGCTGTATTGAATAGAATTTTGCAAAAAATTTAAGATAGATTCTATTGAATCTATCTCTTCTCTTATCTGTCTAAGAGCATTTTCAACCTCAGGTATCTCTCTAACATTTTGCACCTTTCAACCTCTTTTTTTGAATTCTATCTTGCATATATATCGATATATTGTTGTAATACATCTTCTATAATCTTATTTATATCTTTTTCGAATTTTTATATTGAATCGACCTTACCATTTATGTTTGCAGTATATATTAGATATCTACTATCACCATCTTGAAAATAGTTTAAAATTAAATCCTTATTAGATGGTTGATTAATATCATTAGAGGTTTGCATACTTTTACTAATTTCGATCGATTGTAACTTTGAATTATCGTAGTTAGATATATTTGCATCAGACTTTTTTTTACAAGATGTTAGACTTAGAATCAGTAAAAAAATAACTGTAAATATTAATTTTGCTATAATACTTTTTTCATGAATCCTCTTTTAAAAATCTATCTTAGTGTCTGCTGACAATATTGATCAAATAAACTTAATGCTTCTTTCATGTTTTTTCTCCCAAAACCAATTCTAAAGTGTCTTTTATCATATTCAAACATCGAAGAAGGCATTAAAAGGACTCCTTTAAATTCAATCAATTCCCGCGATAATCTATCTGTATCTTTGTAAAACGATGGGAAAGCGACAGAACCACCCTTTGGATAAATGAAATTAAAATGTTCCTTATACTTATCAAAGAACTTCACAAGATAGATTAAATTTTCAAATATTATCTTCTTCGTCATCTTTAATATTACATCAGAATTATCAAGGGCAATTGAGGCTAAAAATTCAGATGGCGCACTACTGCAAATCGTCGTATAATCCTTCATGAAAGATACTTTTTTCAAGATATCTTTATTTTTAGTCGCAATCCATCCTATTCTAAGCCCGGCAAGCCCAAATGATTTTGACATTACTCCAAGACTTATCGCATTTTCATAAAGCTCACATGCAGAAGCATGGGTTTTTCTTTCTATAATATTAACTTCATTATCTTTGCCTATATTGATATCATATTCTAAAAATCTATATACCTCATCAGAAAAAAGATAAATCCCATTCTTATCACAAATAGATATGATTTCCTCGTACTCCTCGTTAGATGGGCAAAATCCTGTAGGATTATGAGGGAAATTGATTATTAGAAGCCTTGTATTCTTTTTTATCATTTTTTTAAGCTTATCTATATTTAAAAACCAGCCTTCTTTTTCTTCAAGTTTCCATAAATCAATCTCTGCTCCTATGCTTTTAACGACTTCATACAGACTCTGATATGCGGGGAAAATAGATATAACATGATCACTTTTATCTACTATCGAATTTATTAAAAGAAAAATCCCTTCTGCCGCACCAGAAAAAGTTAAAACATCTTCTTCGCCAATTTTATTGGAATTGTAAATTTTACTGATTTTTTGCCTTAAAACAGGATCTCCTTTTGATTGTGTATAACCAAGCTTAAGTTTTAAAAAACTATTCAGTAACTCTTCTTTTTTGCCAGATAAACTTAAAAGATTTTCTATAGAAATTGTCTCACAATCAGAACTGCACAAAAGATAAGGCGCAGTAAATTCATATTTTGCGAAATATCTTTCGAGTAAAAATGGTTTAATTTTCATCTTTTTTATTTCTCAAAACTTTAAATCTTTCATTTATTAATTTAAATATGTCTTAAAATCCAGCCTAAAATTTCTCTTGTGACCTCTTCTCTATTTATTTCATTTAATATTTCATGCCTTGCATCATTATAAAGTTTCATTTCTACATCATTTAATCCAAGTTTAAGGTAAATTTTATATAATCTTGGGACAGTTTTAGCACCTACTGGATCTTTTGAACCAGAAACAATAAAAATAGGTAATGATTTTGGAATAAGCGCAAGATTACATTTTTTATGCATCTGTAACATCCCTTTAGTAAGGAAATAGTACAATGAAGTGCTGCATACAAAACCACAAAGAGGATCCTCTATATATTTATCAACCTCTTTTTCATCTCGAGACAACCAATCAAAGTCTGTTCTGTTTGGTTTAAATGCATTGTTATAGGTTCCAAAAGAAAGATTATTTAAAAATTTACTCTTTTTCTTAGGTCCATTTATTTTCATTGCCAATCTTGCAATTATCTTCCCGGGTACTAATAAGCCTGGATTAGGACCGGCGGTTCCAGATAATATAACACCATTTAGCTCTTTACCATATTCTTCGATATATTTTTGTAATATGAAAGAACCCATAGAATGACCAAGAATAAAGTATGGAAGGTTTGGATATTTCTCTTTCATTATTTTAGTGAGTTGATACTCATCCTCAACCATCTTTTGAAAACCATCATCTTCCCCTAAATAGCCAATTTCTTCTTCGTTTTTTGCAGTTTTACCATGTCCCCTATGGTCGTCAGCAACCACTATAAAATCATTTGAAGTCGCTTCTTTCGCGAATCTTTCATATCTTTTTGCATGTTCGGCTAAGCCATGAATAACTTGAATTATCCCCTTTTTTGTAACATTATCTTCTGGCTCCCAAAGATAGGTAAAAAGCGAATAATTTTCATTATCGGTAAACTCAAAATTGCTTGATTTCATCTTTCCTCCGAAAATTTTTTATTTTTTCTCCTTAATCCTCAAAAAATCTTTTTATAAGTTTAATTAAATTTTTTAAACCTGCAAATTTGCTTTTAATTGATTTAAAAAATAGAAATTTCATTGCTCCTGTCAGTCCTTCCCATATCTTTTTATCGTAAGGATGCCACCAGAGCTGTTTTTTAGCGAAGGTCAGAGTATCTTTTATTATTACTTTTTTCGATACCATTTCATAAAAACCATCCTCACCATGAGTTCTTCCAAGTCCAGAATATTTGACTCCACCCCATGGAGTATGAGCAAGTCCATGAGACATAAGATGGTCATTAAGCATAATAACGCCAGCTTCAATCTTGTTGGCTATTTTCATTCCAACTTTTAAATTCTGTGTCCAGACAGATGCGGTCAAACCCATCTGTGAATTATTTGCAATTTCAATAGCTTCTTCTAGATCATCAAAAGGAATTATACCTATAACAGGTCCGAATACCTCCTCGTTGAAAATAGGCATATCCTCTTTAATAGAGGTTAAAACCATCGCAGGTAAAAAACTTGTATTTGCATTTAATAGCTTATTTAGTATTTTTTTTGCTTCGGAAGATGAAGATCTTATGTTTATAAGATAATCTTTTCTTTGTTCTTCATTAAATAAATCCTTTACGAGATCCTGCGGGAATGGTGAACAAGCATAAAGAATTGCACCCTTTTCCATGGAAGCTAAAACTTGTTTAATAACTGTTTCTTTCTGGCTCTTACTTGTCATATAGCCAAGATCAGATTGATCAATATCTTCATTATAAGGCAGTTCAGGAGGTCTTAAATTATTCACCTTTTCCTTAATAATCTCACAAAAATTATCATAAATATCTTTGTGTACTATGATTCTTTGGGCTCCACCGCATGATTGTCCGCTATTTACAAAACCTGCCCAAATAATACCCCAACTTGCCTTATTTAAATCACAATCTTTAAGTATTATAGCAGGATCATTTCCACCTAATTCAAGAACTGTTGGAATAAGTTTTTTGGCGGCTTCCTGCTGAATCTTACTGCCTACCTCAACACTTCCTGTAAAAAATATCTTATCTACTTTACCTTCTATAAAACCATCGAGAGTATCTGGACCACTCGAATTGATGTATGCAAATAACCCATCTGGAAGTTTTGCAGCCTCGAAAGTCTTAGCCAGAAGATGACCTACACTTTGAGTTTCTGTAGCCGTTTTTAATATTACACCATTACCAGCGAGAATCGCCATGATAACCTCTGAAAAAGGGATGGAAAATGGATAATTCCATGGCGATATTATCCCTATAACTCCATAAGGCTTATAGGTAATAAATGCCTTTTTGTTAAAAGTTAATATACTATTACCTTTTAACTTTTTGGGTCTAAGCCATTTTCTAGCAAATCTCGTGTAGTATGAAGTAGCCATAACAGCAGGTAAAACCTCTGTAACAAAGCTGTCGATTAGAAGTTTACCATTATCATCAGAAATTGTCCTGACAATATCATCATAATTTTTTAAAAGGTAGTTTTCAATATTTTTAACTGCCTTTATTCTTTCTTCTATCGGGGAATTAGCCCATAGTTTTGCCGCTGCTTTACATTTTTTTATGCTATTTATAATATCTTCTTTGCTATTTCTTGAATATCTTCCTATCTCCTTTTGAGTTGCAGGATTTATCGATATAGTTTGATCCATTTTAATCTCCTAACCTATTTATTTCTGCCAGTAAAGTTATCCATAGAAGAATGTATCCCTAAAAATTCGGCGGTAAAATCAAAAAACTTGGTTGGTAATAACCTTAATAGCCATGTAAAATATACTAAAAATGGAAAAATTATCCTTGTTTTTTTCTTTTTAATGCCATTATAAATTATTTTAACTGCATCTTGTGGCTCAAGTATAGGCAGTAAAAATGGAAACCTTGTTTTTACACCCTTAAACATCCCTGTATTAATATAATAAGGGCAGACAACAGTTGTTCTGATATTACTCTTACTTTTATAAAGTTCCATTCTAAGAGATTCATCTATTCCAAAAGCAGCAAATTTACTAGCACAGTAATCAGAAAGTTTTGGTACACCTATAATCCCTGCCGCAGATGATATGGTTACAATATGTCCATGATCTTTTTCTTTCATTAAGGGAAGTATTTTTTTGATTGTCCAGAAATGTGAGATTGCATTCACTGTCATAGTTTTTTCAATTTCATCAAAAGAAGATTCCTCTAATGTCTTACCTGTAACTATTCCTGCATTGTTAATTAAAATATCTATAAATTTGAATTTGTTTAATATAATATCCATAGTTGAAATAACACTTTCTCTATTTGAGAAATCAGCGACATATCCATCTACTCTTTCTTCACCATATTTATTTTGATAATTTAATATGACCTTATCAAGATTTGTCTTATCAATATCTACAAGGATACAGATGGCATTATCGTTTAAAAATTTTTCGGCAAGAAGTCTTCCAATAACACCTGCACCACCTGTAATTAAGACCTTAATATTGTTTTCCATAACAATTCCTTTAACTAATTTTAATTAATTTTTCAAATTCCAATAAAAGTCTAACATATTTTTGATTTGATTCAAAATAATTTAATTCAAAAAAATTCTAAAGCTTAATCTTGCTATAAATAGATTAAAAAAAATACCATATTTCAAAATTATGAATAAAGAAAATTTAATAATTGATTCATCTATAGGTATACATGCTTTTGTAGCCTTTATGGGAAAAAATTGAACACTGGGATCAGATAATCCGAGATTATAAAATTAAAAGATGCCTATAAACCCACATACAGTTTAACCATAAATGGAAATTGGTTAGTTAATAGTTTAATTAGAGCATAAATCAAATATCAGTAATAATAACGATTAGCAAAAGAATAAAACAATTTTTTGCACCAAAAATAGGGAAATTTACAATTATATCAAAATAATTTAGTTAGACTTATCATGATATTGAAAAATAACCTGTTTATGATTATATTTTTATTGGAGCTAAAAGATGGAAAGAAATGAAATTACCTTAAAAGAAAAAATAGCGGAAAATACTTATTCTTACTGGTTTTATAACCCGGAGATTTCAAATCATTTTTCTGCCGGACAATTCTTGATTTTAAGGGTCGCCACAAATGGCGAAAGGATACCTCTTACAATTGCCGATGTTGACAAAGAAAAAAATCTTGTAAGAATTATCTTTCAAGTGGTAGGTTATACTACAAAACTACTATCTGAACTTAACGAAAAAGATAGAATTTTAGATGTTCTTGGGCCTCTTGGTCATGGTTTCGAAATCCCGGATGGGACCAAATCTGCTTTATTGGTTGGGGGTGGTTTAGGTATAGCTCCACTTTTCCCAAAGATAAAAGAAATCACAATTAATCATAAATTAAAAGCAGATGTTGTCCTTGGTGCCAGATCTAAAAACTTATTTATCCTTGTTGATGAGATAACCAAAATAGCAAACAATGTCTATCTATTTACAGATGATGGTTCTTCGGGTCATAAGGGATTGGTAACAGATGGTATAAATCATGCTATTTCTCTCAATAATAAATATGATTTTTGTATCGCAATTGGACCTATTCTTATGATGAAATCTGTCACAGAACTCAATAAAACTTTAAATATACCAACCTATGTCTCATTAAATCCAATAATGATTGATGGCACAGGAATGTGTGGTGGTTGCAGATTTTTATATGGAAATGAAACAAAATTTGCATGTGTTGATGGCCCTGTATTTAATGCATTCAAGGTTAATTTCGATGATCTAATTCAGAGAAATAGACAATATCGAGAAGAAGAGTGCCAACTTTTCAAAGGAGAGAATAGATGAGAATAGAACCTAAAAATCAAGATCCACTGGTAAGAATAAATAATTTTGATGAGGTAAATCTTGGTTATACTGAAGAAGAGGCAATACTAGAAGCCGAAAGATGTCGTTTATGTGGGGCATGCATAAAAGGATGCCCTGTAAGTATAGATATCCCTGCCTTTGTAGATTCAATAGCTAAAAAGGAATTTCGTCAGGCAATTGATATTATTAGACAGTCTTCCGTTCTTCCTGCTGTCTGCGGAAGGGTATGCCCACAAGAAATACAGTGTGAAAAGGCATGTATATTATCACGAAAAGGAGAACCGATAAATATTGGCGCACTTGAAAGATTTGTAGCAGATAAATTTTCAGATAAAGAGAGCATTGAAATCCCAAAGATAGGTAAATCGGCAGGGATAATCGGTTCTGGTCCTGCAGGACTTACCGCTGCATATGAACTTAGAAAAGCTGGCTTTGATGTGACAATTTATGAATCCTTGCATGCCCCAGGAGGTGTTTTAAGATACGGAATACCAAATTTCAGGTTACCTGATTCTATTATAGATAAAGAGGTAGATTATCTTCTAAGTCTGGGGGTTAAAATACAGCTAAATTTTCTTGTCGGTAGAACTGTATATATAAATGAGCTTCTAGAAATTCATGATGGTCTACTCATAGCGACTGGAGCCGGACTTCCCTCGAGATTAAATATCCCTGGTGAAAATGGTGTTGGTGTCTATCTTGCAAACGAGTTTTTAACAAGAATAAATTTGATGCATGCATATGAGTTTCCTATCTATCACACACCCATCAAAAAATTTACCAATGTTGTAGTAGTTGGTGGTGGTAATGTCGCCATGGATTCTGCAAGGGTTGCAAGAAGATTAGGTGCCGATGTCACCATCGTATACAGAAGAGAAGAAGAAGATATGCCTGCAAGAAAAGAAGAGAGAATTCATGCGAAGGAAGAAGGGATAAAATTTTATACTCTTTCTAATCCTGTCGAAATTATACTTGATGAATTCAAAAATGTTAAAGGTATTAAACTTGAAAAGATGAAGGTTGCTGGAAAAGGTTTAGATGGTAGGAACAAAATAGAAGGAACCCTTGAATATTTTACCTTAGAAGCAAATGCGGTCATATCTGCAATTGGACAGACACCAAATAAAGTAATTCAGGAAAATGTTAAAGGGCTCAATTTCGATAGTCATGGAAGGCTGATTGTCGATGAAAACTTTAAAACCTCTTTAAACAGGGTTTGGGCTGCTGGGGATATTGTTACGGGTGCTGCCACAGTTATCCTGGCTATGGGGGAAGCAAAAAAAGCGGCTTACAACATGATTAAAAGTTTACAATAAGTTTACCAATAAGTTAAATTTATTAATAAGTTTATTATTTGAATTCATTATTTGAATTCTTTTTAAATAATTCTATAATTTTTTAAAAGAATAATAAAATACTTTTACAAAAGGGAATTATTTGTCTATAAAAACCAGAATTATTTTTCTTCTATTTATTTTCGTAGTTTTTAACTTGATTTTACTGATTGGAAATAATTTATCTACCGTAAATATTACGCTTTCAGCTCAATCAAAGTTTTTTTTTGAACCTCAAAATGCCTTTATTGCAATAATATCTGAACCAGATGGTTTTACCAAGACAAATATTAGTTCAGAAATATTAAAGGGTATACTCGCTATTAAAAAAGAATTTCCTATCTCTGTTTTATTATTAACCCCTGAAAGTTATGAAAATACTAAAGAAGAAATACTTTATGCTATAAATTCAAAAGCAAACATAATAATAACAAGTGGGGAAGAAAATAGAGACACTATTTTATCTTTAGCGTTAGAAAACCCCGATACATTTTTTATCGGTGTGGATATGTTCTCAAACGATTTAGATATTAACCAATTTATTAAAAAACCAACTCCAAGAAATCTTAATTTTTTACTTTACAAAGAAGAAGAAGCTGGCTTTCTTGCTGGAATATTCGCTGGTTTAATCACAAAAGATTATAGCTCAATAACCAACAAATTAAATGCAGAAAATATAGTTGGAATAATAATTGCTAATAAAAACGATAGTAAGGATAGATATGAATTTGGTTTCAGGCTTGGTGTTCTTGCTATAAATGACAAATGCTCTATATTATCCAATCAACTGGATGATGAAAATGATTTTTATCTTATTCGAAAATTTACCACTAATCTATATCAAAATAGTGCAGATCTCGTTTTTCAATTATGCGGTCAAGGAAGTGCAGCTGCCATACAATCGGCTTATCTTAACGGAAATCTTATTATTGGATACGAATTCGATCAAAATATCTATGCCCCTTCAAATGTTATAACTTCAGCGATAAAAAAGATTTCATCCTCTGTCTATTATTATATTAAAAAGAGCTTTTTAATAGGTTTTATATCGGGGGTTTTAAGACTTGGGATCAAAGATGGCGCTGTTGGTTTGGCTTCCTTTCATGAATTTGATCTATTAATACCTAATCAAATAAAGGATGCAATTTATACTGCTTCTACCTCAATAGCAGAAGGGAAAATAACCATTCCTTTTGTAAGTATGACTTTAAAAGAGGAAGATATCTCATTTGAAAACAAAGAGAATCAACAATCTACCGAGCAATCTACCCAACAGTCTGACCAGCAGTTAGAACAAAATGATGACAATTCTGATGATCAAACATCAGATCAAACATCTGAGGAAAATGATGAATCCCAGCAGAATTCTGATCAACAACCTGGTGATAATCAGACAACAGATCAAAATAATGAATCACAGCAAGATAAGTTTTAAGTTAATTTTTGTTTCAAAACCTGTCCTAACCTTTTTACGCCTTCTTCTATCTTATCTTCTGATGGGAAAGAAAAATTCATTCTGAAAGAATTATATTTTGGTTGATCCCCATAAAAGGCAGATCCAATAACATATGCAACATTGTTTTTAATAACATCATAAAATAGCTCTTCTGTATTTATGTTTTCAGGCAAAGTTACCCATAAAAACAAACCACCTTCTGGTCTTGTCCATTTTATACCTTTACCCTGTGGGAAATATTTTTCAAATGCTTGAAGCATGAGATTTTTTCTTTTAGAATATAATTCTATATTTTTTTCTATCCTCCCTTCAAGTAGACCTCTTTCCATATACTCAGCTGTTATTATCTGATTAAAAGGAGCCGTACATAAATCTACCGCTTGTTTTATTATTACAAGCTTGTCGATTATCTTTGGATGAGCTATTATCCAACCAAGTCGAAGACCAGGACAATATATTTTAGAAAATGTAAATAATGTGATTACTCTGCCAGAAGGATCAAGTTCATAAAGATATGGTAAATCCTCGTTTTCATATCTTAATTCTTTATATGGAGCATCTTCTATAATCATAAAATCATATTTATTTGCAATCTCTATTATTTTTTTTCTTTTGCTTAAAGAAGTGCAAACACCGGCTGGATTTTGAAAATCCGGAATAGTATAAAAGAATTTTACTTTTTTCCCTTCTTTATAGATTTTTTTTAGTTTCTCTTCGAATTGAGCGATATTGATCCCATCATCTTCTAAATCCACACCAATCATCTTTGCACCATAAGCCCTGAATGCACTAAGACCTCCAAGATAAGATGGATTTTCTACTATTATAAAATCACCTCTATCAATAAATAATTTACCAACCATATCAAGAGCCTGCTGTGAAGCAGATACGATTAAAATATTTTTATCATCAAGATTTTTAACAGTTGTCTTATCCATAAAGCGTTTTAATAAAAGCCTTTTAAGCCTTGAATCTCCTTCGGTAGCTCCATATTGAAGCATGATATCACCATATTTTGAAAGGGAAGAAGAGACAATTTCTTTTAGTTCTTCAACAGGAAAAGTTTTAGGAGCAGGTAAACCACCTGCAAAAGAAATGATTTCAGGTTTTTCTACCAGTTTTAAAAGTTCCCTGATAACAGATCTTTTCATTGAGCCACTAGCGATGGAAATCATAGACTCAAACATCTCATCATTAAAACCCATAGGGCAACTCCTTTATTTTATTTCAATCAGTGCACTAAAGAGATAGAAAAAGGCATATTTAATGTGGATATTGTTTTAGTCGTAAAATTATTCCGGTTAAACATATTATCTATAATCTTTACCTTTTCTATAGGGAAATCTATTTGAACTATAGAGGCAACAGTTTCAAAGCTTTTTTCGCTTTCATACGACATATTTTCGACTAAAAACTGAAGACTTTCCTCATCAAGTAGGATGTTTATATTATAATTAACCTGCTTTAAATTTAAAAGATGCTTATTAAATTTCAATGCAAAAGGTTTATTTTTAATAAGCCTTTTCAATAATTGATATGATCGATCTGTTTGAATATCGATTTTTATAACATAATATGTGCTTCCAGTTTTGTCTAAAATCGAATTGATCAGTGTTTCATTTTTTTCAGCCCATTTAGAAATAGCGAGAAATTTGGGGACATATTTTGAGGTCTCTTTTGGAAAGGCTCCTATCTTTAGTAAATACCAGAAATCTTTCGTTTTATATTTTGAAATTATACTTTTTACCTTCCCATCACCGCAATTATATGCGGCAACAGCCAATTCAAGAGTACCGAATTTTTTATACAGATATGAGAAATGTTTCATAAATCCTATGGTTGAAGCGTATATATCCTTTCTCTCGTCAATATCATTGACCTTAAGCCCGACTAATCTAGCTGTTTCCGTTATAAATTGCCATGGTCCAACGGCATTCATATGACTTTTAGCATCTATTTTAAATTGTGACTCGCACCATAATAAATTAATGAATTGTGGATCAAAACCCTTGCTTTTTAGCAATTCTCTTATGACTGAATATGCTGGTGCAAAATCAGTTAATAGTTTAAGATAATCTCTTTTTGAATATAGTTCAAAACTTTGATAAAATGAATCGATGATCTCGTTATTTAGGGGATAATCTATATTTATAGATGTAATCTCGCTTTCTTCTTCAATCTTACCTGTAAATAGACTATATATATCTATCCTTGTCATATGTGAAAACCATGATACAAACAATGTGGATAACAAGATAATTACTATTATTGCTGCTCCTCTTTTTGAATGAGAAAAAATCAATAAAATCCCCCATTTATTTAAATTCAATTGAAGTTTACCAATATTTTTTTTCTTTACAACCTTATTTTAAATTAATTTACACAAAATATTTTTATATATATTGACAAATTTTTATATCTATACTAATCTTTATTTTAGAAAGTGTCTTATGTTTAATTTAGCTAAAGATAAATAATAAAGTATTATCTGGAGATTAGCCATGATAAGAAAAAGAACCTTACCTTCTGGTTGGTATCCAGAAGATAAAGAAAGATGTATTCAACAATTTAAGAAATTTGATGAATATTTAAAAGATGTTAGTTTTCAAAAAACAGATTTTACAATCAACTCACTCGTAGTACCCCATGCTGGCTGGGAATTTTCGGGACATCTTGGTTATCTTGCTTTTAAAAAGGCCAGCCAGATTTGTGAAAAACAAAAAAGAAAAATCTCAACTATCATCTTTCTTGGTGGTCACATGAGGTATTCAGAAGAATCTATTGTACTAAATTATGATGAATGCGAAACCCCTTTTGGAAATATTAAGGTGGATAAAGAAATTATTGGTGATTATAAGAAATTATTCAATTCAATAGATGAATCTCCAAGCATTTCTGATAATACTGTAGAGATAAATCTTCCATTTATAAAGTATTTTTTCCCCGAAGCAAAAATATTTGCTTTATATCCGCCTCTTCAAGAAGCTGTTTCGATTGCTCAATTTTTTGCAAATAGGCAGGATGAATACTTAGTGGTTGCTTCTTCTGATCTTACCCATTATGGACCGAATTATGGTTTTACACCGCATGGCACAGGTGATAAAGCGTATTTGTGGGCAAAAGATAATGATAAAATCCTTATAGATGCACTTGAAAGATTGGATTATGATTCCATCGAGTTAATTATTGACAAACATCAAAATAGTTGTTCGCCAAATTCCCTTACTACTGCAATTGCTTATGCATCTATGAAGGGATCCAGACAAGGATATACGATATTATACGGATCTTCATATGAAATCTTCCCGTCAGCCTCTTTTGTCGGTTATGTTGCTTTTATCGCTTAAGTTTTCAAATTCTTCAAGTTTTTTTACTAGTTTTTCTATGTCTTTTCTATAAGATGATTTTGGATAATTCTGGCAATATTCTTTTGCCAGAATCAACAATTTTTTTGCTTTTTCTTTTTTAATATTATCATCTTCTTCTTTTAATATCTTTTCATAATCAGCAAGAAGTAAAAAATACTTACTCATCGCATTGTTAAGGTTTATCGAGGTGTCTACTACATTTTTGCTTTTCGAGATTAAAATCGAGTAAAACAGAATGACAATCAAAAATAATATTGCAGCAATTATATATGCAATCATCTTTATACCTTATTATTAAAAAATCTGCCTTCCATATATGAATAAACCCAACCATTGATGAAAATTCCAGATCCCTTTAATCCTTCCCAATTTTTTCTATCTACCCATAGTATCTCAATATCTTCTGAACTTTCAGGATTTTCCCCAATGTATTCTTCTATTTCGACATTGACAAAATAAATTTCTTCTGTTGTTAAGCCAGCCGAGGTTAGAACCGCTGGTGAAGTTTCTATAATCTTACAGCTATAGCCTGTTTCTTCTAAAAATTCTCTTTTAGCACAATCTTCAATCCCCTCATCTTTTTCCATTAGTCCAGCTGGAAATTCAATTACATAATTTAAAACTGGAATTCTATATTGCTTTATTAATAGTATTTTTTCATCTTTTTCACCGATAATGACTACTGCCTTTTGATTATAGTTCCTTTCAACAAATTCATAGGCTTTTTTATTTCCATTCTTATCTAAAAATTCTCTTTTGAAAAAAGATAAAAATTTACCATTTGCTATTAAAATTAAATCCAGAGGTTTTAGCTTCATTTTAATCTCTTTTAATCTCAATTAAATAAAACCGAAAGTATCTCTTGTGGTAAAAAACTCTTATAATGCTCGGCTCTTTTTACAAGATCTTGATAAACATATTTATAAACCTGTAGCTTAGTAAAATGTTTACCATCAGTAGCCATTATGCCTTTGCATCTTCTTTTTTGTTCAAGAAAGTTCTCTTCATTACTAAAAGTTGAAATCCAGAAAGGAAATTTTTGACATTGCAAGGGCCTTGCTTTATATATAGAACAACCACCTTTATTATCTCTATTCTTTTTATCCCAAAAGATGCAATCAAAATTTTCCTTTTCTTTTAATGAATAGATTTTGTTATTAAATTTAATCAAAAAATCTTTTACAAAGATATCATGGCTAACCTTGATTTTCTTCTCTATTTTCGAAATCTCACTATCCAATAGGAATACATAACCAGATTCATGTCTACAACAATTACCACAATCCTGACACTTAAACTTAAAATCATCCGGGATAAATAATCTTATGCTTTTAAAAAAATCTTCAAAGGTTATCATTTTTAAAATTAAACTAAGGTAAAATATGAGTTCCAGTTTTTTTATTTACAGCATCGAAAATTTTTTCTGGTGAGGTTATAATTACCTGCTTCCCACCATTTTCCAAAAATTTTACCGAAGCCTCTATTTTGGGTAACATACTACCCTTAGCAAAATGGCCTTCAGAAATATATTGTTTACATTCTTTTATTGTCATCTTATCTATTAATTTCATATCTGGTTTATTGAAGTTAAGGGCTACTTTTTCCACTCCTGTCGAGATTATAAAGATATCGGCTTTTATCTCAGTTGCTAAAAGTGAAGAAGCAAAATCTTTATCTATGACTGCTGCAACACCTTTTAATTTTGAATCTTCGTCTATTACTGGAATTCCACCACCACCAACTGCAATAACTATTACATCATTTTTTATAAGATCTATAATAACATTTTTTTCAATTATATCTAAGGGTTTGGGGGATGCAACAACTCTTCTATAACCTCTTCCAGCGTCTTCTTTGACTACCCATCCTTCTTTCTCAATCTTTTCAGCAAGTTCTTCTTTTGTCTTATAAAAAGGGCCAACTGGTTTTGTTGGATTCTGGAAAGCCTGGTCATTTTTATCAACAAGAACCTGTGTCACAACTGTAGCGACATCATACTCCAGTTTATGCTGCTCAAGATGATTTTTAATCACCTGGGAAATCATATAGCCCATTCCTCCCTGAGTAAAAGCACCGGCTATATCCATGGGTATTGTTGGTACCTGATTTTTACCTGCTTCAGATTGAATAAGTATATTTCCTACCTGCGGTCCATTACCATGGGTTATGACAACCCTATAACCACTTTTTATAAGCTCTATAACATTTTCTACGGTGTCTATAACGGCATCATATTGTTCTTCAAAAGTTCCCTTTTGACCAGTTTTAATTAAAGAATTTCCACCAATTGCAATTACAACAGTTTTTTTAGACATTATTTCTCCTTTGTTTTTAATAATGGGATTTAAAATTATAATAGTAAAACTTAATGTCAAGTTTACAGATTAAACCTTATTCTTACAATATATATTAACAAAAGTTGAAATATGTTATAAAAAAGAATGCATTTACATAAACGAAAATGAATGAGAATAAGCGAAAAGAAATGGGATTATCCAATAGCTTAAATAAGTATTTCATTTTTTAAAAAAGGGATTACCTCAGTTTTGAGACAATCCCTTCTTGTTATAAATATTATAAAATAAGACTAATTAAACTATATTGTTTTATGATATTATCAAATCTAATGAAATTGATATTGTAATAGTTTGATTCGATGTAATTGTAATAGTCTTTTCTACAACCAGACCATGGTATTCAATTCTAATAGTATAGGTACCGGGAGCCAGGGACACTTGATTATTAGCCTTAAATTGAACCATCTGATTATTTATAAATACCTTTGCATCATTTGGTATTTTAAATATTATTGTCCCATTTGCCATGTTTAATACAAAATTAAAAACCTCATTTGGTTTAGTTACATTTATAGTCTGTGTAAGACTGTTATACCCAGGAACCATAGGATTAAGTGTTATGGTGTATGTCCCAGGAGCTAAATTCACGGTAAGAGGGGTATTACCATAGACTTTATTATTTATCAAAACCTGAGACTGCACATTCGCATTTATAGTCACAGAATAGTTAACCTGAGTTAATACAAAATTAAAAACCTCATTTGGTTTAGTTACATTTATAGTCTGTGTAAGACTGTTATACCCAGGAACCATAGGATTAAGTGTTATGGTGTATGTCCCAGGAGCTAAATTCACGGTAAGAGGGGTATTACCATAGACTTTATTATTTATCAAAACCTGAGACTGCACATTCGCATTTATAGTCACAGAATAGCTTTGTGGTTGTTGATTTAAAAAGGTAAAATTCAGTTCTAATACCTGCCCTTTTTGTAAGTTTATCTTCTCACTTTTTGGTTGATAATTCTTATCCTTTGGTACGGCTTTAATTTCATAGGCGCCAGGATACATATATATATCAAGAGGAGTCATTCCGATTTTAATATTATTTGAAAAAATATCGCATACTATATCGGCTTTGACAATCAGCCTCGCTTTACCAGATGAAGATGTCGTCGTAGTAGTTGTGGTTGTAGTGCTTGATGAAATAGGAGTTAGAGTAAAACTAAACTCTTTTGGCCCTGTTGGAGAAACGGTAATAACAGTTTCAAATGTTTTATAACCATCTGCAACCAATTTTAGTGGGTATTTACCAATATTTAAAGTTAAAGTAATAGGTGTATAACCTCTAAAGACATTGCTTAAGTATACTTTTGCTTTAACATTAGCCTTAATAGTTATGGTAGCGCTCGTTATCTGGCTTGATGCAGTTATCTGTAAAGTAAAAAGAAGTAAGACAAGGAATATAACCGCAGATAATATCATTAAATTTTTAAATTTTAAACTCATTATTCCTCCAAAATATTTTTACATCATTATAATATCACAATAATTTATTTTATCCACTTAAAATTTCATTTTGAACTTTATTATTATTGATATATACTAATTATGTAGGTGGAAGGTTTAATGAAAAATAGGTTTAAATTCTATATTTTATCTTTTTTATCGATATTATTCTTATTTTTTCTTTTCGATCTATACATATTCAGCCAAGATAATTTTAGCCAGGAAAATCCGAATAGGCAGGTTACCAGTATTGAAGATATTAATTCTTTACAGGCTTTTAAAACTGGTATGATTAATTACAATTATGCTTTATATCAAAAAGCTATCTTTTATTTCAAAAAAGCCCTTTCTTATAAATCTAAAAATCTTCTTGCAAGATATATGCTTGGTTTTAGCTATTATAAAAGTGGTTTTCTTCAAAATGCCTTGTTCGAATGGGAAACATTAAAATCATTCGGGTTTAACGATAATCTTTTTTTGAATATGCTTGAAAGCATCTATTTTCAAGAAGGCAATTTTCAAAGCAAGATTTTAGCCAAAAATTTTACTATTTACCAGCAGATGAATGGTTTAACCCTATCCAAAAACTTTTTTCTATGGCCTATGGGAATGGATATAAATAATAAAAATCAGATATTTTTAACGGGCCATAGATCCAACAATGTTCTTCTGGTTAAAAATGGCAAAGTTGACAGACCCTTAACACCTTTTGGTGTATCACTGGGTTATCCCTTCGATATTACCTTTGACAAAAAAGAAGATTATCTTTTCGTTTCGGATTATAAAAACGATGTCATTTATAAATTATCTTTAAATGGGAAAATACTCGCGAAGATAGGTTCAAAATTCAAAGATGACCAAAAATTAAATGGACCGGCTGGATTGGCATCTGACCTTTTTGGTAATATTTATGTGGTAGACCAGGGAAATAACCGTATTGTCAAAATAAACAGCGATGGTGAATTTGTCTTCTCTTTCGGTAAAATAGGTAAAGAACCTTCAGAATTTTATAAACCTGTCGATATAGTTTTTATCCCGGAAAAGAATCAACTTCTGGTTTCAAATAGCTATAACAATAGGGTGGATATCTTCGATCCTTGGGGTAATTTTATTGAATCAATAGAATCACCTGAATTGATAGAACCCAGAGGTCTTTTTTACGCTGGAAATGATTACCTTTACATAGTATGTAAAAATGAAATCCTTGCCTATGATTTTAATAATCAATCTATTAACAAAATATCTTTAGGTTCATCTGAATTATTTGAACCTTATTTTTGCCTGCTCGATAAAAATAGTAACCTTATTGTAACCGAACCTTTTAAACAAAGAATAAGTTTTTTTATCCCTCAAGATGAATTATATTTAAATCTTGATGTTAAACTCGAAAGGCTTGACATTAGAAATTATCCTTTGATAATAGCCTACATTTCTGTAAAAGATCAATTTGGTAGAACCGTTTATGGACTTTCTGACGAAAATTTCACCTTCAATGAAAATGAATCGACGATAAAAAGGTTAAATTCTGATTATTCTTATCTTATAAACGATTATCCTGTTTTAAATTTAGTAATCGATACAAAAAGTTCCATGTATAATTATAGAGATAAGGTAAATGAAATAATTGAAAAACTATTATCTATTGATAATTCAATTTCTTATTCATACTATCTTACATCTTCTTATGAACAGGTAAAACCATTGAAAAAAGACCTGCTTGCATTAAAAGAATTATTATCATCCAATAATACATATAAAGAAAACACTTTATTCGATCAGGTATTCTACTCTGCTGTTTCGGCATTTACTCAGAAATTTGTTAAGGGTGGTATAGTTCTTTTTACCGACGGGGAATTTAACAACAATTCTTTTTCAATTCATTCGCAAAACGATATAATAAATTACGCTAAAAACAATTATATCCCTGTCTATATCTTTTATTTTGGCAGTGGATCTGGTAAGACTTTTTTAAAAGAGCTGGCCATGAAAACCAATGGCTACTTTTTCGAAGATAATGAGCTATTTTATCCCGATCTTGCAGCTAAGTTTTTTAAGAACTATCAATCGCCTCTTTATATAGTTTATTATAAAACACCTTATCCTTTTATACCGGATTTCTACAGACAGGTATTTATAACAGTTCAATATAATGGTAGAGTCGGGAAAAATTGGCTTGGTTATTATATGCCAGAGGAATGAGACGAAGAGTAGCTATATATTAAATCTACAAGTGGTTTTAAACCTTCCTTGGTTATTGACTTGCTGTACTCTTCAAAAAGCATATCTTTAAAAACATCTTCTTTTAAACCCCCATATAAAGGGTTACTCTCTTCATGAAGGCTCTTTCTTAATTCTTTTAAAACCATTTGCGTAAATAGACTTGCAAAATCCTGGGCAACTTCTCTTTTTTTAAAATCCTCATTTTTATATTTTTGCAATTCCTTGATCTTGTTTTCGTTTGACGTTAGATTTACTTTTAATTTTGAATAATTATTGCTAATATCCATAAAATTTCCTTATTTTTATTTTCGTAATTTCAAAAATTTTTTAACTTTATATTTGTAATTTTTTATTTATTTATTTATAATTAAGTTATGGATTCAGCACTACAATTTTTTAAAATACAGCCAAATACTACATCGACTATCTTGCTTACTATAGGTATGCTGGCTATATTATTTATCTTTTTTTTCATAATTCTTGGATATGCCAAAAAAATTCTTATATCAAGAAAAGAAGAAGAGTTGGCCTACATAGAACAGACATTAAAAGATAAAAGAATAGATGAAACATCCATTCATCATTTTATTTCAATACTAAAAGAGAAAAAAGTTGAACACCCACAAGAACTTTTCTTATCTCCATTAAAATTAAAAGAATTTATAATGGAAGCAGTAATGGAACATCTTTACCAAAAAAATATAGAATCCCATAAAATTATATTAAATTCCCTTTTTAAGATATTGAATGCCGCATTTATTCCATATAAAGGCAAATCAATAATGCATAATACCTATGGGTTAAAATCAGAACAAAATATTGTGGTTGAATATAAAAAAAATTATTTTAGATCAAAAATTTTAGATGTTACAGATAACTACATACTTATCAAAAAAGAAAATCTTGATGATAGATTTAATCAAATATTTACAAATGAAGAAATAAATATCTACTTTTTTGTTCCGGAAGATGCAGGATATATGTTTACCACACAGATAAAAAGAGATATTGAAAATGCCAAAATGAAGGCTTTTATGGTTTCTCACGCCGAAAAAGTCTATAGGTTTCAAAAACGAAAATTTATGAGAAAAGAGTGTTCTATCCCAGTAACATTGCTTTTACTCTCATACGATGAAAAAACAAAAAAGTTTGCGAAAACAGATCAAAAAATCCAGGGTTCTATCTTAAACCTATCTACGGGTGGTGCATTAATTGAAATTACGGATTTAAATAATGTTTTAAGCATATATCAGGGAGCCTTTTTTCTGTTAGAAGGGACAATTAATAATGAAAATTTCAGAATTCTTTCTTCGGTTGTTTCTTTAGATATCGAAAAAGATTTTGTACATTCCCATTTCCATAAATTTCTTGATGATTCTTATATTATTATAAATAGCTTTATACTCTTTAGCGATTATGTTAGTAGTTAATTAACTTAAAGATTATAGTACTATTTTTTTTATGAATCGTAATAAATTAAAATTTAAGATAAAAAATTGTTTTACCAATATTTATTTTTCTGATTTTTCTTATCAAAATTCAATAGGTTCAAAAATATTCGAATTTTTAAATGATAATGTTAAGAAATCTTTTAATAGAACAATCATTTTTATAGATTTAAATCTTAAAAGTTTTTTAAATTTTAATATCGATGATTTAAATAAAGAAAAAAAAAATTACAATTTTTATTATCTTAAACTTTCTGAAGAAGATAAGAATCTTAAGACTATTACAAAATTGTACTCTATCTTACTTGAAGAAGAGATAGATAAAAAAGATTTGATTTTGTCCATAGGTGGAGGGTTGTTCTCTGATTTAATAGGTTTTGCAGCTACTACTTTTAAAAGAGGTATTCCTTTTATTTTTATCCCGACGACTCTGCTATCTATGATTGACGCAAGCTTTGGTGGTAAAAATGGGGTTAATTTTAATGATATAAAAAATCTAATCGGGACAATTAATCAACCAAAGGCAATCTTAATATTCCCCGAATTTTTAAATAACCTATCAAAACTAGATTTTTTATCGGGATTGGGTGAGCTTTTAAAATATCTTCTGATTGACTCAAAGTTTTACCACACCTTTTTATCTAGCTTCGATAGATATATTAAAAAAAATAATTTGGAAAATTGGGATAAAGATTTCAAATATAAATTAAAATATAATTTCAAAAACAATCTTGAAGATAATCTTGAAGATATAAAAAAAATTTTTTTAAATTACCCAGAATTTTTATTCAAAGCATTAATGATAAAGTATAGATACATCAAAAATGATATTTTTGATAATGATAAAAGAATGATTTTAAATCTTGGGCATACAATTAGCCATGGATTAGAATTACAATTTAATTTAAATCATGGTACTGCACTATTGGCTGGATTATTTTTAGAGTTAAAAATCGCATCCGAATTATTTCAAAATACAGATAAGATCTTTAAAAAAGCCAATCTTATATATAAAAAACTCAATCTGCCTTTTAGTTTAAATGATATAATTAAAATCGAAAAAAAGATGGAATTAAAAGATTTTCTGATAAATTTAAACATAAATCAGCAAACAATCATAGATAGAATAATATATACAATTCACAAAGATAAAAAAAACCAGCAGAATTATTACCTTTTGCCGGTTATTTTCAATAACAAAAAAATAGAGATAAAAAAGATTGATTTCGATAAATTTGATAATTTATTGAAAAAATTTCTTATTTAATAAAATTTTTTGGGGATTTGATGTTATTTAAAATTTCGCATTCCAGTTTAAGTGGGGAAATTTTTCTTCCCTCTTCAAAAAGTTTTGCAGCAAGACTTATTTTTTCTTCTATCTTTTCTCAAAAAGATACTTCTATCTCAGGATTTAATATATCTGACGATATTTATACTTATTATAATGCAATAAAAAAAATAAAACCAAAAAGCAATATTGAATTTTTTCCAAACGGTAAATTTAGCATAAAAATAGATAAAGATATTGATACTAGATTTTATGAAAAATCCGAAAACTATCAAAATCTTCAAAAGCTTTATTCAAATTTTATTAATATTGATAAGAAAGATAATATTCCTTTATTTGATTGCAAGGATTCAGCATTTGCTTTTCGTAGCCTCTCAATAATTCTTTCTTTTTTTGAAATACCATTTTTACTTACTGGTTCTAAACAACTTTTATCAAGACCGCATTCTATAATATTTAAAACATTAAATCAGGGGAAGGTAGATTATTTCAAGGGGAAAGATGGGATTATTGTTAAAGGAAAGATCAAAGCGGGTATATTTAATCTAACCAGTATAATATCCACACAACATATTAGTGGTTTATTGATGACTCTTCCATATTTGGAAGATGACTCGCAAGTTTATGTTAAGGGTAATCATGATATTTCTTACATAGATCTAACCCTAAATATTTTAAAAAAAGGCAATGTTAATATAGATAAAAAAATTATTGATAAGGATTTTTCAAAATATATAATTTATAAAAATTCTACCTTCAATTTACAGCAGGACAATATTGAAATTGAGGCGGATTGGTCTTCTGCTTCCTTTTTCCTTGTTGCAGCTGCACTTGGAGGTTCTATAAAATTTTTAAATTTAAGTTTAAATACCTTTCAACCAGATTCGAAAATAATCCAGGTTTTAAAATTAGTAGGTGCTGATATAAATACTACGCAAGATATATTGGAGGTTAAAAGAAAAAATTTAAAAGCCTTTGAATTTAATATCGAGAATTGCCCCGATCTATTCCCTCCTATTTGCGTTCTTGCAATGTTTTGTAGTGGAGTAACTAAGATTTATGGTATTAAAAAATTGAAGTATAAGGAATCGAATAGAATAAAATCTATATATGAAAATTTCAGAAAATTGGGGATTAAAATAAAAATATTTAAGGACTTTATTGAGATATATGGAAATGAAGGCAATCTATTCAAAAACAATCTATTCAAAGGCAATCTATTCAAAAAGGGAAAGTCAAAGCAAGTAGATGAAAAAGTTGTTTTATCCTCTTTTAAAGATCATAGAATATTTATGAGCCTTGTTATTTTAGGCTCTTATTTTTATAAAGATATCATTATTGATGATAATCTTTCATTTAAAAAATCATATTCAAATTTTTTGACAGATTTTAAAAACTTGAATGGGATGTATAAAATATTGAAAGGAAATTAAGATGAATTCATTTGGAAAGATTTTCAGGGTAACAATTTTCGGTGAATCCCATGGATACTGCGTTGGAGTCGTAATCGATGGTGTTACTCCAGGAATCGATATTTGCGAAGAAGATTTTGAAAAAGACTTAAAAAGAAGACTACCAGAAACTCGATATATAACCCAAAGAAAAGAGAAAGATAAGGTTAATATAATTTCGGGATATTTTAATGGTAAAACCACAGGTGCTCCACTTACTTTAATTTTAAAAAATAAGGATGTAGATTCAAGAACTTATGAGAATATCTTAAATATTCCTCGCCCTTCTCATGCCGATTTCACCTCTAAGATAAAATATAAGGGATTTAACGATTTTAGAGGTGGAGGTATTTTCTCTGGCAGATTAACAGCTTCTATTGTGTTAGCAGGGGTCGTTGCTAAAAAAATGTTGAATAAAGTTGAATTTGAATCAAAAGTAATTTCTATTGGGGGCGAAAAGTATCCTGGTAAAAAGGCAGAAGCTCTTCTTGCTAAAACAGCAATAGAAAAGGATACTCTTGGCGCAATAATTCAAACTAAGATTAAAAATATCCCAATAGGACTTGGGGAACCCTTTTTCGATGGATTAGAATCTTATCTTTCACATATCCTATTCTCAATCCCTGGACTAAAGGCTATAGAATTTGGGGAAGGGATAAATTCTGCTTCTATTAAAGGAAGTCAATATATAGACAAATTCATAGATAAAAATGGGAAAACTCTTACAAATAATAGCGGTGGAATAAATGGCGGAATTTCGAATGGAAATGAGATTATTTTTAACTGCTATTTTCATCCCCCAGTCACAATGAATAAAGAACTTGAATATTATGATTTTAGCGATGAAAAGGTAAAAAAGTTAGCATTAAACTTTCGATATGATATTTGCTACGGGCTTAGAACACCAGTAATTGTTGAGGCATCCGCATCTATTGCACTTATCGATTTATATCTATTATTTAAAAGTCAAAACTAAAAGATAATAATTATCTTCCGTAAATTTTTATCCTCAGCAATTATCTTTATTGCTTCAAAGGGATATTTTAATTTGAAAATTTCCGAATATGGATTTAATTTTACAAAAATAGTTAAAGAAGTAGATTTAAGTGAAGATGAAAAGGAACTTGTAAATAATCTTTTCCCTCAAGATTCATTTGCTTTAATCAAGACAGTTGAGAGTTTTGAATCTGGTTTCATTCTTCTGTTGGTTATTTTTAAGTTATTCTCTGATCAATACCCGCAATCATTCTTATAATTTTAACTTTCATCTAGCTCGGGCGCATCTTCTTCATCTTCATATGAATCTTCTGGTGGAGGAAGTGGTTGTGATGGTGGTTGGTAACTAATTTTTTTTATCTTCTATAATTTCATTTTCTTCTGGCTTTTTTTTACCAAACTTATCTTTATATTTCTCTAGTGAAATTTTAATGGCTTTTATAGCGTCTTCTCTTCCTTTTATCTCTTTTACCGATGTCTTAGAATGCTCAAGTTCTTTATATACTTCAAAAAAATGAGATATTTCTGAAAGAATATGTTGTGGGATTGTAGATATATCTCTGAAACCATTATAAGTTGGGTCCTTAAAAGGAATCGCTATGATTTTTTCATCATATTCATCATTATCAATCATTTGAACAACGCCTATAGGGTAGCATTCTACACTGACAAAAGGATCTATTATTTCGGAACATAGGACAAGAACATCAAGTGGGTCTCCATCGTCTGCCAATGTTTTGGGGATAAAACCATAATTCATTGGATATACTGTTGAAGTATACAAAATTCTATCGATTCTCATAATTCCTGTTTCTTTGTCATATTCATACTTTTTTTTACTACCTTTTGGTATCTCAATTATAGCGTAAAACCTATCAGTAGTAATTCTTTCCTCTGGATAATCATGCCATATATTTCTCATTATATTTTTCCTAAATCTTTTTTCTTTTTCTTTTAGTTAAATTAAAACATTTTTGATATTTTTGTATATAAAATTTTATTTAATACAAGCAATACAAGAAAAGATAATAATTAGATAAATACAGTTAAATTTAGTAAGTATAAATTAACTAAAATTGGAAAAATATTTTAAATTATTCTAACTAAAAGATATAAATAAGTCTGAAATTTATAAAATTAAAGACAAAATATAAAGGGAATTGAAAAAGATTAGTAGAAAAATACTAATTGAAAAGTAAAAATTAAGAAAAAATAGCTTAAAAACTGAAATTTAAGGATAAAAAAAAGCCTGGCAACGACCGACTTTCCCACAAGGTTCCCCTTGAAGTATC
>DYJT01000026.1:0-16602 GCA_020722965.1 Brachyspira murdochii
TTTACAAGAAGAAATACACCTTAAATAGTTGTACTTTTTTCTTAACTCATTATAAATAACATGGCAAAAAATGTTTGGTGGAAGTGATTGGGATTCTGCAAAATCTATCCAGCAAACAAGTGATGGAGGGTATATAGTTGCTGGCTCTTCTGATTCAATAGATATATTTGGACTAAAAAATAATGGTAAAACAGATTTTTATATAATAAAACTTGATGAAAAAGGGGAAATCCAGTGGCAAAGAATGTATGGGGGAAATGCTGATGATGTTGCACATTCTATCCAACAAACAAATGATGGAGGATATATAATTGTTGGATATTCAGAATCAGAAGATATATCTGGAATAAAGAATAGTGGCAATGGTGACATTTATATTTTAAAATTAGATCAAAATGGGGATTTATAAGAGATAAATATTGGTATGAACCATTTTTAGGAAAAAATAAATTAATTTAACTTTTTAAATTTTTATAATATTAAAATTTTTGGTTATTTTGTTTAGTCTTTATTGAGATTACTATATTTATATTTTTATTTGTAGAAAATATTAAAACTAAAAGAATATTTATTGTATATGAAAGAAATTGTGTTTGCTTGAAGATTGGCTTTTGCAAGAATTTGTATTATTTGCCCAAAAAGAATATTTTTATTTCATAGTGTTCCCCCTAATTTTATAAGTTTATATAAACTTAATTTTGGAAAGTTTAGGGGGAGCATTACAATTTTGTATAAAAATAATCCCATCATATTTGCAAAAAAAGAATCTCCCAATATTTGCAAGAAAACGAAAGATATAATATAATTTAATGAAAGGAATTTGAAAATAAATATTTGAATTAAATAATAAAACTTATTATTCAACCCCCAAACCTTGCATTGGGGGAGGGGGGTCGGGGAAGAGGTTGGGGCAAGAAGGAAAGAAGAGGAAGGAAAATAAATAAACGAATCAGAAGGAAAAGAGAAAAAATAAAAGCCCTCAAACCGACAAAAAAGAGTAAAAGAGAGATAGACATGCTAGTGCATAGGCTGTATAATTTTAAAATTGCTTGGAGTAAATCGGTTGTAAAGAATCTTAAAGATAACCAAAAAGTTTAAATGGACAAAAAATGTTTTTTTGAATTGTAACAAACAAAATTAATTATTTGAGTTTTTTATTTAAGTTATTATATTGGTTATTGGTATTTTCCTGTAATATCCCTTCTGTAATATTTCTATTTTATTGCTGGTCTTATTATTAAAAAAATTTGATTTTATAAAATTAATATGATTTGATAAACTAAAAAAGGTTTAAATTTGGTAGAGCAGATAATTAAAAATTTCCCATTTTATAAAACTTCATTATTACAGAAAATTTTGACTGAAGACAATGTCTGGTTTAGCAAATCAAGGTCTCAGAATTTTCTTGTAGATAAGAATTATATTTATAAGATATTTGAAAATTTAAAAGAATTTAAAGATAGAGAATTTTTAGAAATAGGTGGGGGAAGCGGTAATATTTCGGTAATTTTAGCTTCAATTGCAAAAAAACTTACGATAGTCGAATTAGATAACTATTTTTCTTATATTCTTTCATACATATTTAATGAAGATTTGCCGGATTGGCAAAGTAAATATAAATTTGAAAATTATTTAAAAGATTTCAAAAATCTAATTAAAAAATATTTAAAAGAAAATTCAACGGAAACAGAGGCTATAAGGGCAGATTTTTTAAATTTCCAATATGCAGATAAAATCGAAAGCAAAAAGTTAATAATTTTTGGTAATATTCCTTACAATATATCTACGAAGATATTATTAAAGATAATAAAGATTAAAAAATCATGTGATTCCATTTTTTTAACTACTCAAAAAGAATATTTCGAAAGAATTAAGGGTAGAAATGAGAAATCATTTTTGACAATATTACTCTCATATCATTTTAATATCTTTAAAATATTTGAAATACCTCCAACCGCATTTTTCCCTAAACCCAAAGTTTATTCAACATTTTTTAAATTAATTCCAAAAGAAAATATTTTTGATGAAATAAAAGAAAAATCATTTTTTTCTTTTGTATCTAAATCCTTTTCAAATAAAAGGAAAAAATTTATAAATAATTTTAAAGAAGATAAGCAGGTATCGGAAAAACTAAACGGAATATTAGAAAAAAATGGATTTTCAGTTAATATCAGGGCTGACCAGTTAAATCTTGAAGAATTCATCACCATTTTCAATCAACTAAATAATACTATATAATATTTAACTTGCACAAATTAAGTTATTTGATAAAAAAAGTTAAGAGTTGAAATATATGAAAAACAAAAATGGTATAGTAACAATATTTGCATTTTTTTTGTTTATAACCTTTATTATAGCAAGCAATTCAGAAGTTTTTTCACAGGATACTATGAATTCCCTTGTAAATCTTATTAAAAACAGGTATTCAAACATTTCGGATTATCAGGGGAAAATAATACTGCAGATAACCAATACTGGTACTTTACAAGAAGGTGAAATCTTTTATAAATATCCTGGTAAATTTAAGATAGAAATAACCTCTCCCGAAAAAAAGATTTATGTATCCGATGGTAAAACATTATATATCTACTATCCTTCATTATCTGTTGTTGGGAAGCAGAATTTAAAAAGTGGTTCATCAAGTATGCCATATGGGCAATCTAAAGAGACATTAAGCTATATTTTCGATGCTTATTCATTCAATTTTTCCGAGGGGAAGGGACTTTACGACTTTAATAATTTTAAAGTGTATAAGATAAAAGGATGGCCCAAAAGGGTTGAAGCGGGGTTTAAATCGTTAGAATTATATATTGATAATACAGGTTTCATAGTTTACCAGGCTGCAATAACCTTAGAAGGGAAACTTATTAGATATTATTTTAATTCTTATTCGGTAAATCAAGATCTTTCGGATCTTCTTTTCAACTTTGAAATACCAGATAATGTTCAGGTTATAGAAAATATTTTTGAATAAATTTATTTTAATTGTTTTAGAGGTAATCCTATGAATGGTAGATCTGTTGGGAAAATAATTGAGGATAGAAGAAAAGAGTTAGGTTACACAATCGAAGAATGTTCAAAAAAAACAAGAATTTCTCAAAAATTTCTTGAAGGGATCGAAGCAGATAATTATGATATTTTCCCTGGAGAAGTATATTATCTTGGATTTTTGAGAACATATGCTCAGCTGCTTTCTTTAGATGCAAATAAATTGATTCATGCTTATAATAAACAAAAAAAGATAGAAGAACCAGCCCCCTTAGAGGAACTTACAAAACCCTTAAAAAAAGAGATTAAAATTCCATCTATAAATAAAAATGCTTTGCCTATTATACTAATAGCTTTTACTTTGTTTATTGTGATAGTTGGTATTATCTTTTTAGTAACATATCCTAAAACAGAGAAAGCAGCTATAGTTAAATCAGAAGACAAGGTTATAAACAAAACAGATGAAAATGAGTATGTTTTAAATCAGAGAAGAATAGTAAAGACCTTTTTGCCCCAAGAGGTTTTAATAATACCTGATGGTGATTATTCTTACAAGATCAATATCGAAAAATTGGATAAAGGTAAAAGGCAAGCCGAAATTTCATTTATAAATTTTTCAAAATCATTTATTATCAAGGAAAAAGATATTATACAGATTGATTTTAATGAAAATAATAATGTAGATGTTCAGATTATTGTTAATGAAATAGGGGAAAATGGTTTAACTTTTACCATCGAAAGATTAACCTCTGAAAAGGGTAATGGGGTTTTTACAGAAAAAAATGTTGTCTTCACAGAGTTTAATGAAAATTTAGCAAGTTCTGAAAATACTCAAAACATTTTGGGAGCGCAAGAGATTTCTTTAGTGATTTCTGCGAGCAGAAATGGATATGTCAGGTTAGAGTCTGATACAGAAGGGATAATTGAAAAACTTCTTACTCCTGGTGAATCTATCAAAATAAGCGGTAAACAGCAGGTTATATTGCAAATCACCAATACTAAATATATGTCTGTAATTTTGAATAACAATACACTTCAATTACCAAATGAGTTTATCGTTTATTGTATAATAAAATTTGTCTATGATCAACAGACTCAAAAATACAATTTAGTTACAGAATTTAAAAAATAATAATTCTTAAGACTTTTACCTCTTTATTTTTTCTAATAATCTGTTTTAATAGTTCAAAATTTTGGAGAAAAAATATTAAGTCTTTTTTTATTTTGACATTGGGCTGCTCTAAAAATCAAGTAATATCCCAGAAATTTAGTTATTCATTGTTAGATAAAGGTTACATTGAGGTTAAAAGGCTAAAAGATGCAGATTTTGTTATAATAAACTCATGCGGTTTTATCGAAGATGCTTTAAGTGAAAGTATTGAAGAAACTTTACTGGCTTATAAAAATAAGAACAAGAATTCAAAGATTATTTTAACCGGTTGCGCCGCAAATTTATATAAAGATCAGTTAAGAGAAAATCTTATCGAAACTGACTACATATTTGATTATAATGATTTTTATTCATTTTTTAATATCGCTGGTTATGAAAATAATTGTAAAAGAAGCTTAAACAATAGAAAATGGGAATATCTTTTAATATCAGAAGGATGCAGTAAGTTTTGCACATTTTGTACCATACCATTGATTAAGGGACCCTATAGATCATTTGATTTATTTAAATTGCTAAAAGAGGTTCAATTATTAAAAGATAATGGGATAGAAGAGGTAATCTTAATTTCTCAGGATACCGCAAATTACGGTAAAGATATTAATACAGATAAAGAGATTAATTTGCTCAAGATTTTAGTTGAAAAAATTTATCTTCTTGGAATAAAAAAAATACGTTTACTCTATTTTAATCTTGATAGTATAGAATCTGAAGATAAGATGAGTTTTATAGATAAAATCTTTTCATCAAATGGAGTTGTCCCTTATTTTGAGATACCGCTACAAAATCTGATAGATGAAACCTTAAAGAGGATGGGAAGAAAGACAAGATTTAGTGAGATAGAATATGTGTTAAATAAGATTAAAGAAAAATATCCTATTTCAGTAATAAGAACATCTATAATCACAGGATTCCCCGGAGAAACAGATGAGGATTATCTACTATTAAAAAAAAGATTATTATCTCTACCGATTGATTATTTAAATGTCTTTGCATATTCAGACATGGAAAAGGCAAGCTCATATAAGTTTAAAAATAAGGTAGATGAAATTGTAAAGATAAACAGAAGAAATGATTTAATGCAATCTTTTGAAGACTCTTTAAGTGAAAGATTACAAAGGTTTATTGGTACTGAGGGTGAGGTAAACATAGAATCAGAGGACAAAGATTTTTATATTACTAGAAGCTGGATGCAGTCTCCTGAAATCGATGGGTTGACTTATATATATAAAAATAAGGATAAAGATAAGAATTCAAAAAACAGAAAAAATTATAAAGTTGGTGATAGAATAAAAATAAGGATAACCGATAGTTTTTTTTATGATTTTTATGGAGAGATAATATGAGTTTTAAAAAAAGATTACCGATGATTTTAACACTTTTAAGATTTTTTCTGGTTATACCATTTGGAATTTTATTATTAATTGACAATAAATATGCGATAATAAGCTCTTTTATAATTTATTTAATAGCCTCTATTACAGATTGGTTTGACGGGTATTTTGCCAGAAAATTTAATGCTGTAAGTAGTTTGGGCGCTTTTTTGGATCCTCTTGCAGATAAATTGCTAACTTTGGTCGCTTTTTCGATATTTTCTTTGAAAAATTATATTTTCTTACCATTTTATCTCGTTATCTTGATGTTCTTTAGAGAATATTTTGTAACGATGATGAGAGTCGAGATAGATATATCTAAAATTAAATCTAATAATAAAGTAGAAAAAGGAGAAAAATTTGTAACCTCAAAAGAAGCAAAATTTAAAACTGCCTTTCAAATAATAACTATTGCTATTTTTTATCTGATTTATGCAATAAACAAAAAATATATCTTAATTAATTTTCAGTCCTTTTATTTTAACTATCTACCATTAATTCTTTTTTCAATTTCATTAATATTGGCTTATTATTCAAGCTATAAATATATTAGAAATTATCCCGAATCTGCATTTCAAACTCTTTCAAAAACAATCTCCACCTTTTTTTATACTGGATATTTTCCATATGCCAGCGGAACATTTGCATCTATTTTAATATTATTGTATTTCTTATTCTTGAAACCTGGTTTTTTAATTCTTATTTCGGAAATATTTATATTATTTTTAATAGGGACATATTTTTCAACAAAACTAGAAAAGAAACTTATGGTAAAAGATCCATCGATTATTGTAATAGATGAAGTTGTGGGGATGCTGATATCTTTTTTACCATTAACTATATTTAATCAAATAGAGACATTTATAGGGAAAATCTTAAATATAGAAGTTAAATATAAGATCGCATTACTACAAAACAAGATTTTTGTTTATTTATTACCAATTGCAATTTTTATTATCTTTCGAATATTTGATATATTTAAACCATTTATCATAAAAAAAGTTCAAAAGATATCAGGGGGTCTTGGAATAATGATAGATGATATTATTTCTGGATTTGGAACAATTATAATTTTTTTTATAGGACTTGTGCTATTAACAATAATATAGATTAATTTTATCTTTTTTAAAAAATGTTTTATATAAAAAAGCTTGTATTTAAAATTAGCATATTAAAATATTATAAAAAGATGATATATATAACTAAGTTCAATATGATGCAGGAGGAAATCTATAGATTTACAGATAATAAAGCAGGCTAAAAATAAAAATCAAAAAGCAATAGAAAGATTATATCAAAAATATGAATTATATATAACAAAGTTAGTAATAATATTTGCCAACAAGACTAAATTAAACAATGAAATTGAGGATTTAAAGGCTGAGGCAAATATAGCTTTTTTAAACTCAATTGAGACATATAACCCAGATTTCAATGTTCATTTCGCGGTTTATCTTAGAAATGTTATCAGAAACAGATTAATCAATTATTTAAAAGTCAGAAAGAAAATTGATGTTGAACATTTTGAGTCTTTGAATGGATTAGATATTTTAAAAAGTGAAAATTTCGATCTTTTTGCCTTTGAAACAAGTATCATTGAAAAATTAAAAAAAATTATTTACAAATTTTCACCTCTTGAAAGTCAGGTTTTTTTATATTATTTAAATGATATGACGCCTTCGCAAATTGCAGCTTTACTAAAATTAAACAAAAAAAGCTGTGAAAATGCACTTACTAGAGTTAAAGGTAAATTTGTCTACGAACTTGAAGAACAAGAAATTTTAATATTGATGCAATTCAATAATTTAAAAGAATTGTTAAAACAAATAACTGAAGATATAGGGAATAAATGATCGAACTTAATGAAAAGCAAAAATCAGCCGTACAATCTATTGAATTTCCAACTCTTGTCGTAGCAGTTCCTGGAGCTGGTAAAACACGAGTAATAGTTGAAAAATACGCTTATTTAAATTCACTTGGTTTTCCTATGGAAAGACTTGTGGCTATTACATACACCAATAAAGCTGCAAATGAAATGATCCAAAGGATTAAGGCAAGAATACCTGATTGTATAAATAATCCATATATTTCAACCATACACTCTTTTGCCCTGCGGTTAATGGCAGAAAACAAAAAATTATTCAATTTCAGAGAAGATTCAACTATTATAGATGAAGAAGAATCTATCCAGATTATACTAGATATAGTAGAAAGATTGAAAAAAGAAGTAAAAAAAGATTCATCAAATGATAAAAATAATTTTTATGATGATGATGACTTTAATATCTGGGCAAATTATCTTTTTGAGAAAATAAGTGCTGCAAAACAGCTATATGTGGAAGAACTAATTTTAAATGTTTTTAGCAAAGCTCATCATACATTAATAGAAAACTATTCAGACACAAATTTTTCACTCGAGCAAAAATATAAAGAAAAAGTGGAAGACAAATTTTTCCTGGAATATAAACACTACACTATGTATAGTTATGAATTGAAAATTTTTCAGGAATATCAGCAGTATTTATATAAAAATTCATTGTTCGATTTTAATGATCTTATATTATACCCTTATTTAACTATGAAATTTGACGAAAATGTCAGGAATAAAATAAAATCTAGATTCGATTATTTTCTTGTTGATGAGTTTCAGGATATAGATAATTTACAGAATAATTTTTTATTGATCTTATCAAATGGAGCAAACATCACCGCAGTTGGAGATGAGGATCAGGCTATATATGGTTTTAGGTTTGCCTCAATCGAACCAATAATGAAATTTGAAAAGAATTTTAAAAATGCCAAAATAATATACATGAATCGAAATTACAGAAGTTCAAAAGAAATAATAAAAGCTTCAAACGAGGTAATTTATTTTAACGAGAATAGAAGAAATAAACGGGTAGAAATGGTAAAGACAACTAAGGGGCATGTAGAAATTAAAGTTTTTGAACTTGAAAAAGAGATGGTAGAATATATTGTTGATGTCATAAAATTTCTTAATGATAATTTTTTAGTCTCATTAGATAATATCGCTATATTAGTAAGAGCTGCATTTTTGCTTATTGCAATCCAAAAAAAATTAATAGAAAAGAATATTCCCTTTAATATACGTAGAGGTGCTAATTTTTTTAATAGAAGTGAAATTAAATATACCGTTTATTATTTAGCTTTCATAAAAAATTTAAATAATGAATTTTATTTTAAAAAAATTGTATCATATCCTAAAAGATGGATTAGTAAAAAAACAACCGAAGAAATAATTAAGATAAAATCAACAAGTGATAAGAACTACTTAAATATTTTGTTAGAACACAATAATAAGGGAGCAAAAGAATTTGGAGAAATTCTTACAAAATTAAGTAATTGCAAGACTTTGACTGATTTTTTCTCTCTTCTATTAAATGAATGCAAATTTATTGAAGAATGGGGAAAGAAAGATGTAGAAGAATTTGATGAAATACAACAAAACTTTGAATTTCTTACCAAAATCGCAAAAGATTTAGAAGATGAATACAACCAGAAAGCAGATGAAATTTTTCAAATTTTCTTATCAAGGGTATTACCATTTTTTGAAAATGAAAATAATTTGAAGGGAGTTGTACTTGGAACATTGCATTCTGCAAAAGGTCTTGAATTCGATGCGGTGATTTTGCCATATGTCTCGGAAACATTTTTACCATTTGAAAGAAAACATAGATACACAGATATTGAGGAAGAAAGAAGATTGTTGTATGTCGGAATGACGAGGGCAAAAGATTTTTTATATATCTTTCATGCAAATTATTTTCGTAATAAGACAAATTATGAATTAAGTCCAAGCGAGTTTATAAAACCATTATTTCATGATTACCTTAATAAACAATCTTTAGTTTATTCTAGATTTAAAGTTGGAGAGGAAATTGAGTGTAAACCCTACGGGCATGGGAAGATAATAAATATAAGTAAATTGAATAATGGGAAACTGGCTTATACCGTTGAAAATAGTGAAGGGGTGATGACTTTTGTAGAAGGGCTGCATGATATAATAAAATATAAATCTGAGTATTAAAAATTTTATTATAAATAAGAGGGGATAGTATGGGTAATCTTCAAAAAGAGCTTGAAAAAATAGGAATCATAAAAAAAGAAAATGATAATGGTAAAGATCTTTATCCAAATTTCATAAGATCAGATGGAAGAAAATGGAATGAAACCAGAAAAATAATTATAGAACCTAATTATATAAAGAATTCCGATGGATCATGTTTGATTTCTTTTGGAAATACAAAGGTCATATGTACGGCTATGATTACAGATGAAGCTCCATCTTTTGCAAAAGAGAAAAATATAGGATGGCTAACTTCTGAGTATAGTATGCTACCAGGATCAACCCTTAAAAGAAAGGCAAGAGATAGAAATAAGGTAGATGGAAGAAGTGTAGAGATTCAAAGATTGATAGGCAGATCTTTAAGGGGTGGAATAGATCTAACCTGTTTCCCTGGTTATTCTCTTTATATTGACGCAGATGTTATCAATGCAGATGGGGGGACCAGAACAGCATCGATTACTGGAGGATTTGTCGCTGCGGCTCTGGCTTTTGAAAAGTATCTTTCAAAAGGCTTAATCAGGACAAATCCAATAAAAAATTATGTTGCAGCTATTTCAATAGGGATAGTTGAAGGAAGAATCTTACTGGATCTTATGTATGAAGAAGATGAAAAAGCGCAATGCGATATGAATGTCGTTGCAACAGAAAATGGGGAGTTAATAGATATTTCAGCCTTTAGCGGAGGAGATACCTTTAAGAAAAACCATTTTTTGACTATGCTTGATGTTGCAATAAATCAGGTTAGAAAAATTACAGATATCCAGAAAAGCGTTGTTAATGCTAAATAATCTTCTTACAATTTTCTGAGATCGGGCAAATTAAACAGCGGGGTTTTCTTGCTTTGCATATTTTTTGACCAAGAATAACAAGGTATCTGTTGTAAATTTCCCAGTATTTTTTTGGAAGAATTTTCCTTAGTTCCATTTCGGATTCATAGGGATTTCTGGTTTTAATTATGCCTAATCTATTTGATATTCTATGCACATGAGTGTCTACACAAAGCCCATCTTCATTAAATCCAACGGCAAGAACAAGATTAGCGGTTTTTCTCCCAACACCAGAAAGTGTAAGAAGCTGCTCGATTTTTCGTGGAACATTACCATCGAATTTTTCTACTAATATCTTGCAGGTTTCGACAATATGCTTTGCCTTTGTTTTATAAAATCCCGCGGGATATATTAATTTTGAAATCTCTTTTTCACCAAGTTTGATAATCTTTTCTGGGGTGTTTGCTATCTTAAATAATTTTTTTGAGGCCGAATAAGTTACATCATCTTTTGTTCTTGCTGAAATAATAGTTGAAATTAATACTTCAAAAGGGTTGGAACCTTCTTCTTTAAGCTGAGAAACGGAAGGATTACCTTCTTTTGCAAGATATTTTTCAAGTTTTTCAATGATGTCATCAAAGTTAATTTTGTGTTCCGTAAAGTCTATCTCCAAAATCTCCGATTCCAGGTAAGATATATTTTTTATCGTTAAGTTCTCTATCTAAAGATGCAGTATAGATTTTTACATCAGGATATTTTTGATTTATAAGCTTAACGCCCTCTGGTGCGGCAACAATACATATAACTATTATTTTTTTAGGCTTTTTATCCTTTATAGCTTCTATGGCTTGAATAAGGCTTCCACCTGTTGCAAGCATGGGATCAGCTATAAATACAAGTTTGCCCAAAAGCTCTGGTAATTTTGAATAATATCCTTTAGCCTGAGCAGTTGTTTCATCTCTTTGGAATCCCATATATCCGACATCTACATTAGGAAATAGTTCTAAAATAGCGTCTATCATACCAAGTCCAGCTCTAAGTATGGGTATTAAGACAATATCATTTGTAATTACCTGACCTCTGGTTTTTTCTAGAGGGGTTTCAAGACTTTTTTCCTTTAATTCGATCTCTTTAGCCGCTTCAAAACATAAAAGAAATGTAAGTTTTTTTGTTAATGTGCGGAAAAGGGCTGGTTTGGTTGTTTTGTCTCTTAAATGGAATAGATAATGTTGAACTAATGGATTTGATACTATTTTTATACTAATTTCATCCATATGAATACCTTTATCATTGGTTAATAAGGCTTGCTATTAAGTTTTTTATGGCTATAATTTTTTCAAGGTAGAATTTGTAATTTTTAAGTGTAACTGTATCTATAATACTGAGTAAATTAATTATTTTTGATTGGTCTTTATTGCTTATTTGTTCAATGATAGAATTTAAAGTATTACCAAGCATTGTCAAAAAAGATAAACCTTCGTTTATGTAGGAAAGAACATCGTTGTTTACTTTAGATATGGTAGCTAAAGTGTTGTTTTTCTGAGAATTTGATTTTGCTAATGTTTCCGGCTTTTTTTGCAAGATATTATAGTATTTTTTTAATTCCTCGAATGATGCCTCTAATTCATTAAATTTATCTATAAAATTTGAACCTTCATGAAAAGAATTGTTAATGGCCTCTTTAATATTATCATCTTGATACTGGGCTTTGAATATGAATAAATTTAAGGCACCTTTAATTTTACCTTCCCAATAATAAACAATGAAAGTTTTAAATATCTCTAATGGTTTTACAAAACTCAGAGGGGGAAATAGATTACTGGAAAAATGTGTCGATACTTCATCATTGTAAATTTCACTTTTAATCATTGTAATATCAGGGAATAATGAACTAATGGTGTTTTGAATGTTCTTTATCTTTTCATTGTTTTTACAGCTGATTAGATAATCAGTCGTTTGTTTTATCTTTTCATTTATCAATTTTCGCACAAATGTATCATTATGAGGGATAATCTTTATTTTGTAATCAATCTGTTCCTTTAATGATTGTAGAAATTTTTCTAGTTTATCGAAGTTAAATTTTTCATTTATAATTTTAACTATTTTCGTAACTTCCTTTTTTATCTTCGATTCATTAAATTCAAAGGTAGGATCTTTTTCCGAATATTTTTTTAAATATACTATTAAGGGAGTTGTGATAGAATCATTAAAACTAAGGTTAGCTATTAAAAAGCTTAAATCTTCTAACGCAGAAATGAATCTTGTAGATACTTTTATATCATTAAAATTCAGGCTTTTTTTTACAATAGCCGAATTATAAGCAGGATTAAAAATAAAGAAAAGATCGTTGAAATTATAGGTAGTCAATTCATATAACTGTTTCATATTGTCAATAAAATTATCTATTTCTTTAACAATATTAGGTTTCAGATAATTTTTGATCTGTTCTACCATCTTTTGATAATATTTTTCTGTTTTTTCAAATCCATATTTTTTTATAACATCATCTACCCTTTCTTTTTCAAGCATGGCTATATAGGCTATCACCTCTTTTGGGAGATAGATGTTTAATAATAAAAGCAGGGTTGTATTTAGCACTTTTTTGTTTAAAAATAGATGTGCTAAAGGCTTTTCAAAATATTGACAACTAATGTAAAGAGAATATAAATCATGAGCAAATGTTCCATAGAAAATCGCTTTACCTGGATTATAATATTTAGGAGAGAAATTTTTTATTTCTTTTTTAAGTTTTTTAAGTTTGGAATATGGAGAATTACTATCAAACTTAAAAATATCAAAAAGAAATTTTAAAAATGACATATAAATCTCATTTTTGTTTAACTAAAGGTACAATTATTTTATGAAAATGCAACACCAAAAAAGAATAGGGCATATAGATCTTGATGCCTTTTTTGCTTCTGTTGAAGTTAGAGATAAGCCACAGTTGATGGGAAAACCAGTTGTAATCGGGAATAAACCTCCGTTAAGAGGGGTGGTTTCTACCTGCTCATATGAAGCCAGAAGGTATGGTGTTAAATCTGGGATGCCGGTTATTTTGGCAGAAAAAATTTGCCCTGATGCAATATTTATTAAACCTGATATATCAAAATATTTAAAAATATCTGAACAAATTTTCGAATTACTCAATAACTTCTGCTCATTTGTCTATAAAATAGGGATTGATGAAGGTTATCTAGATCTAAGTGGAATGGTCCCTTTATATCCCTCATATGAAGAATTAGTAAAAACTATTAAAAATCAGATATATAAAAATTTCAAATTAACCTGTTCTATAGGAGTTTCTAGTAGTCCATTAATTTCAAAAGTTGCTTCAGATAGATGTAAACCAAATGGTTATCTAATTCTGGAAGAAAAAGAGGAAATTCAATTTATAATGTCGAGTCCAATACAAGCTATTCCATTTTTTGGTAAAAAAATCGTAAATTTACTCAACAGGCTTGAAGTATATTATTTTAAAGATCTTTACAAATATGACCTTGCATTTTTGGAAAAAGAATTAGGAACTTTTATAGAATATTTCTATCTTAAAAAGTTTTTAAGAGAACAGATAAGCGATCAAAGATCAGAATCAAAGTCATTTTCTACCGAAACCACTTTTGAACAGGATATTGATTTTAGTGATGATCTTTTTTCCACTTTTTCCGATTTTGCAGATGAATTGGCTCAAAGATTAAGGGATGAAGGATATAAATCTCTTACTATAACTACAAAAGTAAGGGATGAAGACTTTGAGACTTTTCAAAAGCAAGCAACATTGAATGAAGCTACCTGTAATGAAAATAAAATCGCAAATATAGGCTTTCAAAATCTGGAAAATATATATAACTCAAAAATTAAATCAAAAAAGATTAGGCTTATTGGCTTGAAAGTCTCTGGCTTAATTAAAGATAACGATAATCTATTCGATATCATAGAGAAAGATGATTTGATTTATAAAAAGATCGATGAATTAAATAAAAAATACAATAAACCCATAATTAAAAAAGGGATAGTATGGAGAAAAAAAGACTAATCATATTAGGCGGTTCGATGTTTGAATTGCCATTGCTATTAAAAGCAAAGGAAATGGGATATTTTGTATATCTGGTAGATATTGATCCCAAAGCTATAGGACATACTGCGGCAGATTTTTCTATAAATTTAAGCACAAGGGATATCGAATCTATCAAAAGATTTATAGATACTCTTTCAGCATCAGAATTGAAAGAGATAAAAGGAGTTGGCTCGATAGATTCCGATGTTAACGCAACAATTTCCGCTATATCGAGTCATCTTAACCTTAAACATTTTAACTATACTATTTCTGAATTACTTACCAATAAATACAAACTTTACACCTTGATAAATAGTTATATTGAAAAAGGTTTCTTTAGTGGTTTAAATACTATCCCTACAGAAATTTTTTGGTTTTATAATTTGAGATTGGAGAATAAAAGTAATGGATTGCTTATCCTGAAGCCAACAGAAAATATGGGTGGTTTAGGGGTTATTAAATCAAATAATGAAAACATTTATGATTCTTTTCTATACGCTAAAAAACATTCTCCTACTGGTGAAGTAATAGCCCAAAGATTTATAGAAGGGGATGTTTATAAATTACAATTTTTAATTGGTGAAAAGAATATAGCGATTTTAAATATCTGGAAGATAGTGAATCTTGAATCATCCTATCAGGTAGAAAGAAAGAGAGTAGATAAAATACCCAAAAAAACAACAGATCTTCTTATCGATTATTCTCTTGATATAATTCAAAGATTAAAGATTCATCATATGCCTTGTGAAATAAAATTTATTGTAAATGAAAAAAAATTATATCTTCTAGATATAAATTTAAGAATTGAAGGAGGTTTTTTCGTTGATGAAAACTATCATCATTACCTAAACTATGATATTCTTACAAATTATATATATACGATAATTGGGGATGAACCCGAAAATAGAGCAAGAGAGAAACTCGCCTGTTATGACAGGAATAAGTCTGGATTAACCTTATATAAGATATATTATAAAGAACAACCAATATTAAAAGAAAATTCCTATCATAGTTATTCAATAAAAAGAGATATTCCTGATGTTTTATCTTCAAAATATTATGATAAAATTTTCTATACCTTTTCCAACAGAAAAACTGATTTCAAGATTGTGTATAAGGCAAAAGAAGAATCCTTAGAAAAAGGTATATTGGTTAAGGCACTAAGAAATTTTGCAGGTAGATGCAAGGTTTGTAAAGTATGCGATGGAATGGGTTGTATTGGTGAACTTCCAGGAATGGGTGGTGCAAACAAAAATGAATCTTTTATTGCTAATTATTATGATTTAAGAAAGTTGCCATTGAAAATTGAATTATTAAGCAATAGTCCTTTAAAATTTAATAATAACCTGTTTGATAAAGATCTTTCTTTTCCTATAGGTATTGCACCAATTTCAGGTGTAATTTCAAACATGGGTGGAGTTATTGATGAAGAAGAATATTACCTTGCAATACTTCAAGGGGCAATCGAATCAAAAATAATAGGCTTTATTGGTGACGGTTCAAGCAATGATAAATATCTACAGATGGCTGGCATTCTTGAAAAGGTAAACTATGATGGGATAATTACATTAAAACCAAGAATTCCATTAGAATTAATGGTAAAAAAATTCGAATTTTTCAAAGACAAACCGATTAAAGCTATAGCAATAGATATAGATTCATTGATTTTGCCAACTATGAAAAAGAGTGATGTAAAGATTTCGAGATATACAATCGATGATATAAAGATTTTAAGGGATTCAACGGATAAGAAGCTTATAATTAAAGGGATAAGCAATACATTTGATTGCATTAAGCTTGCTAAATATGGAATTGATTCTGTTATTATTTCTAATCATGGTGGGAGAAGTCTATCTTCTATGGAATCTACTATTAAAATTTTACAAAAAATAGATATTGAATTCATTAAAAAAGAGTTTCCAAATTTTCTTATTGGTTTTGATGGCGGAGTTAGAAATGGAGAAGATATAATAAAAGTACTGTTATTTGGTGTAGATTATGTATTAATTGGTAGGCCATTCGCCATATATGCTATGGGTGGGGGAAAAGAAGGAGTTAAATTTCTAGCCAATAAGTTTAAAACAGAATTTTTCGATACTTTAAAACTTTTACCTAAAATATAGATACCTAAAATATAGATACCTAAAATATAGATACCTAAAATA
>DYJT01000026.1:16702-20867 GCA_020722965.1 Brachyspira murdochii
ACCTAAAATATAGATACCTAAAATATAGATACCTAAAATATAGATACCTAAAATATAGATACCTAAAATAAAAATATCATCTTGAATTTTTTAATAATTGATGTAACTAATAAATCGGAGATTTGCCTTGGGAAAATATAATAATATTGAGAAAGATATAGATAATCAGAATGATTCTGATTTTGTTTCGACTACTACTGGTTTTTTAGGCGGATTAAAATATACAAAACTTTTAAATGGTAAAAAAAATAGATGGAAAACATTAATTTCAGAAGTTAAAAAATATGATCCCAAAAATCCTGTGATAAAAGCCATTTTAAAAACTATTTCTCTTGCATTTTATATTCCTCTTTATTTCATAGCTAAATTAAAGGGAACTCCGGAAAAATATACATATAAAATAACTTCAAATTGGGGTAAGTCTTTAATAAAAATAGCAAATATAGAACTTGAAATAATAGGAGAATTTAAATTACCAGAAAATAGGGCAATTATATTTATTTCCAACCATACTTCTCCATATGATATCCCTATAATTTATGGCAGCCTACCTGTTTTAGCCGGTTTTATATCAAATAAAGAAATTTCAAAGATGCCGGTTATGAATTTCTGGATGAGAAAAGCTCATTCAATATTTGTAGATATATATGATCCTAAATCAAAGGTAAATACACTTAGAAAAATAGTTAATAATTTAAACAAAAAGCAAAATCTTATTATCTTTCCTGAGGGAAAGATGTCACCGGATGGAAATTTACAAGAATTTCAAAGAGGAAGTTTTAAGGCTGCCGAAATAAGCGAGGCTATAATTGCACCTATAGCACTAATAGGTGTAAGAAATGTAATTTTACCTGGTAGCTTTACTTTAAATTCAAACCAAAAGGTTCGATTTTGTATTGGAGAACCTATAGATGTATTAAAATTATCGAAATCCCAAAAAAATGACTTGAGTAAAATAGCTTTCGATAGTATAAATGCGATGATTAAAAGATATTCGTTCTAATTTAACTATTAAAATTTGGTTGAAAAGTAAGTTTATAAATAATTTATATTAATAATAATCTCCCTTATATCTACACTTCCTATGCAAAATTCTTGAACAACAAATTATATAAATATTTATAATTAATAACTAAATATCAATGATTTATTCTCTGAAAATGATTATTAATAAGCCTTAAAATAAATTTGTCGTTTTTTTTCTACAAAATTTGTATAAAATTTTATAACATGGGAATTTGATGACCCTTATTTTTAAAAAACTGAAATACATTAAATCAAATTTTATATAGGAAAATAATATTATGTGGGCAAAAATTTATTTGGCATAAAAATTGCTTATTAATTAATGTGGATTTTATATTTAAAAGGAGTTTTAAAAATATGATGGTAACAAAAAAGCCAATGTTAGCAAATTTAAATGATAAATATTTTTATCAACTTATAGATAATGCAAAGGATGGAAATGAACAATGTTTTAACAAGATCCTTGAAAGTTTTAAACCTCTTATAAATTCATTGGCTTCGAAATTTTCGATAAATCCATCATATAAAGATGATCTGGTACAGGAGGGTATTATAGGTTTATATTTCGCAATTACAAAATTTGATATAAATAAAAGTGATAATTTTAAGATGTATGCTTATTTCTGGATTAAACAGGCTATTTCAAGAATGGCTGATAAATCAAGTTCATTAATCAGAATTCCTATAAGAAAACATCAAAAACTAAGAAAAATAAGAAAAGAAAGATTTTTTGAAAATAAAAAACTTAACACATTGATTGATTTTGAGTTTAATTTTATTTCTATAGATGATTCGAGTGTTTCAGGTGAAGATCATTACCTATCTGAAAAAATACCATCTGAAGATAATCCATTTAAATACATTGAATCAAAAGAAAATGAAGAGGATTTTAAATTTTTATTATCTATGCTTTCTAAAAGAGAAAGAGACATTATAGAAAAAAGATATGGATTGGTTAATTCTGTCCCATTAACATTAAGAGAGATCGCACATCAATATAAGTTAACTTCAGAATCAATTCGAAAGATTGAAATGCAAGCCTTGAAAAAGATGCAAAAAGCATATCAAGCTTGCGAAGATATTTAAATCAATATCTATTAAATAATTCTCTGACAGTTATGAAATCATATTTTCTTAAATACTCAGAATTAGCGAGCTTTTTAAGGAAATCTATTGTCTGATCTTTTGTTATATGTCCAATAATTATGATGTATTCTCTTTTATTTAATATAAATAATGCTTTTTTAAATTCTTTTTCTGGAAGATTTAAATTATCATTATAATCTAAAAAAAGATTGTTCTCGAAAACAGGAAAACCAATGCTTCTTCCAATCGGTACAAAAAGCGAATTATTAACAGTATGAGAGTCGATAAATCTAACTCCTTTTGAATAAAAGTAATTTAAAATGATCTTAACAATTTTTTCATCTATCGATATTTTTGATCCCATATGATTGTTTGCAAATTTAGCTGGAATTTCAGAAAAAAAGATATCTAACTTTCTGATTATCTCATCTTCATTATCTGTGGATTTTATTTCTATTTTTTCACCATTTTTATTGTTTATTGCTTCCATGGGTATATGAAGCATTGGGGTAATATTTGAAGATTTTGAAAAAATATCGAAACCGTTCTTAGAAAAAGGAAGACCGGGTAAAATAGAAACAGATAAAGAAAAGGGTAAATTAATCAAGAATTCTGCATTATCTTTATAACCATAATCATCAAGTATTATGCATATACTTTTTTTATTGTATTCTTTGAAGTTTGTTGGTTTTGATAAAATATAAATTTCTCTATTATCCGAAGTATCTTTTGAAATAGAATTATAGCTTTTGTTTTTTTCAAATGAATTTTCTATCTCTGTATCTATGGATATTGATTCAATCGAGTTAGAAGGATTTTTAGGATTAATATTATTTTTAACAATACTAAAAAATATTACTATTACTAAAAGAAAAATTATCAATAAAATTATTGTAATAAAATTATAAAAATTGTTTTTATTGTTTTTTTTCTTTTTACTCTTTTTTTTAACTGGCAATTTATCCTCTTTTATATTTTATTTTATACCATGTTTTTAAGTAGTTTTTGACTTTTCCATCATCAAAAATTACAAGATCGAAGTATTTACCAAAAACTAAAAAAGGATGTAATCTTTCGGTATACAATATTTTTAAATCGGTTATCTTCAACAGTTTTATAAATGGTGAAAAATTATATGGATTCAATTTTATTATATGTACCTGTTTATTAAACAGATTTATTATTTTATAAATAATCTTAAAATCAATAATATCTGAAATTAAAAAAACTAACCGAATTTTTTTGGCATTAAGTTTATTAAGAAGTAGAATTAAATCCTTGAATTTAGCCTCACTTAAATATGATGCATTTAAAGAAATAAAAAAATAAATCGTTTTTTCTTTATCGATTTTTATTAAATTTAAATCTGTGTAGCTTGAAAGTTTAAGTTTTCTCCTTAAATTAAAATCCCATGGATCTCTTTTTAGTTTTATTTTTTTATCCATCTCATGTTTTATTTTTTTTATTAGATCAAAACTTCTTTTATCTCTTAATTCTATTATAGGTATCAAATCTCTTTTGATCCCAAAAGATAATAATAATAAAAAGATTTTTTGACATAATTTTGATTTTAATTCAAAAGAAGAACTTAAAAAGTAGACTTTTTTTTCAAGGGAAAGAGATAAAAGTAATATCAATAAATATAAAATAAAAGATCTTTTAGAAGAAATATCTTGAAAAAGCCCTCCTATAAAAATAATATTTTTGCATTTAATAATTTTTGAAAATGAATTAATTAATCTTTTTTTATCAAAAAAATTATTGAAAATTGTTTCTTTTTCTTGCTTTACTTTTAATCTTTTTCTTGAACAAAACTGAACATTATAACTTTTTGATAATATTTTTGGTAAATTTTCATTATAATAAATTTTTAGTAAGAGATCACCAAAATTATTTCCATCATAATTTATTAAAAAATGATCATTGCATTTATATAACATCAATAAAGGAATATATTTATATTTTTTATTGAGTCAAATATTTAAAATTTTTAATTTATTTATTTATTAAACTGAGTTATTTTCAAGGTACAATATTTAAATTAATTTAAGGT
>DYJT01000010.1:0-71417 GCA_020722965.1 Brachyspira murdochii
TATTTTATAATTTATCTTTATTATCGATTCTTTTATATAAATATTTTAATATTTACCTTTAATCATAAAAAAAGGGTCTTCCAATTGGAAGACCCACAAAAAATTAGTAAAAATTAAAATTTACATGGTATATCCAGCTTCTGCTCTGGTTGATGGAACTACTATTGTTCCGTTTATAATATCTTCGATAGCCTTTGCAAGAGCATCTTTTATTTCTTGAGGTATCTTATCAGCAAAATTATGGAAATCAGAAATACCAACTCCACCTTCTTTTAGACCATAAGTAATATTTGTACCGCCCTGGAATGTTCCATCGATAACTGATTTAACTGTCAAAAATGTTGCTTCTGTTAATTTTTTCTCAGCAGATGTGATGATAACATCAGGGTTTAAATAATTCTGGTCAACATCTACACCTATTGCATAACCATTCTTTTCTTTTGCTGCTTCAAAAACACCATTTCCAGTAAGACCTGCAATATGGAAAACGATATCTACACCTTGCTCATAAAGAGCGATAGCTGCTTCTTTACCTTTTGCTGGGTCATTGAAAACATTGGTAACAACTGAAATAACTTCGCATGTAGGATTAACAGCTTTTACACCAGCGTAAAATCCTGCCTGGTATCTTTCTACAGGAGGAATGTCCATACCAAGAACCATACCAACCTTATTTTCTTTGTTTAAATTTGGAAGAGCATTTGAATATTTATATGTCAAAAGTCCTGCAACAATACCTGCAAGATATCCAGCTTCATGTTCTTTAAAAAGGATACCTGTTGCATTTTTTGGTGCTTTTTCGGGATCAACAAAGATATCAACACCGGCGAAATAGGTTTGCTGATTATTTTTAGCTGCCTCTATCATAGCATCAGCCATTAAAAATCCTACTGCAAAAACAATCTTCGCATTTTCTTTGGCAAAATTGGTAAGATTTGGTACATAGTCTGTCTGCTGTTTTGATTCAACAACTTTAACATCAACTTTGAATTCATCCTTTGCTTTTAAAAGACCATTGTAAGAACCATCATTAAAAGACTTATCGCCAAGGCCACCAACGTCAGTAGCCATAGCAACGATCATTTTGGCTGTCTCTGTTTTTTTCTGGCAAGAAAAAACAAGGCTTATAGCGATGATGGAAAGCACTACAAGGATTGCAATTAGAACTTTTCTTTTCATTTTAAAATCCTCCTTACGCATTGATCAAAATATATAATAAAAACATTTTTTTGCAATATTTATAAAAAAATATTAATATTTTTTTTTTAATAACATATGTAACAAATAAAAATATCAATATAAAAATTAATACTTGAATCAACTAAAAATACATTAAAAGTAATACTTTAATCGAATGAATATGAATTAAAGCAATGGATTTTATATTTTATATGCACAAGGTTGCATAATATTAATTTTCACCAAGAGGATAAAAATTTGAATTTACATATTGTAGCCTGCTTCTGCTCTGGTTTCTGGAACTACTATTGTTCCGTTTATAATATCTTCGATAGCCTTTGCAACAGCATCTTTTACTCGCTGAGGTATTTTGTCAGCAAAATTATGAAAACTAGATAAACCAACTCCACCTTCTTTTATACCGTAAGTAATATTTGTACCACCCTGGAATGTTCCGTCGATAACTGATTTAACTGTCAAAAATGTTGCTTCTGCAAATTTTTTCACAGCAGAAGTAATGATAACATCGGGGTTTAAATAATTTTGATCAATATCTACACCTATTGCATATCTCTTTTTTTGTCTTGCTGCTTCAAAAACACCATATCCAGTAAGACCTGCTATCTGGAAAATGATATCTACACCTTGTTTATAAAGAGTGGTAGCAACTTCTATACCTCTTGAGTAGTCACTAAAATTATAGGTAACAACTGAAATAACTTCGCATGTAGGATTAACAGCTTTTACACCAGCGTAAAATCCTGCCTGGTATCTTTCTACAGGAGGAATGTCCATACCAAGAACCATACCAACCTTATTTTCTTTGTTTAAATTTGGAAGAGCATTTGAATATTTATATGTCAAAAGTCCTGCAACAATACCTGCAAGATATCCAGCTTCATGTTCTTTAAAAAGGATACCTGTTGCATTTTTTGGTGCTTTTTCGGGATCAACAAAGATATCAACACCGGCGAAATAGGTTTGCTGATTATTTTTAGCTGCCTCTATCATAGCATCAGCCATTAAAAATCCCACTGCAAAAACAATCTTCGCATTTTCATTGGCTAAAAAAGTAAGATTTTGTACATAGTCAATTTGCAGCTGTGATTCAACAACTTTAACATCAACTTTGAATTCAGCTTTTGCTTTTAAAAGACCATAGTAAGTTTCATCATTATAAGACTTATCGCCAAGACCACCAATATCTGTAACCATACCAACTATAATTTTGGCTGTTTCATTATTTTTCTGCCCGAAAAATACAATACTTATTGCGATTAAAGAAAGCACTACAAGGATTGTAATTAGAACTTTTCTTTTCATTTTAAAATCCTCCTTATGCATTAGCCAAAATATATTATAAATCATTTTTTATAATATTAAAAAAATTATTAAAATTTTTTTTTGATAAAATAAAAGATATAACAGATAAGAGAATCAAAATAAAAATTGGAATAAAAAAAGAAAAAATAAAAGATAAAATAAGAAAAATTAAATATGAAAAAACAATAAAGAAAAATGAAAATAAAGAAAAAATAAAAGAGGTAACAAAAATTTTCTAACTGGTTTTCTCTATGGAAAAATCTAACCCCAATGCCTTTGGTGGTCTAGATTTTCTAACAAGACCCGCAACTAAAATAACTGTCAACAGATAAGGAAACATTGTGAAGATTTCAGAAGGCATATTGACAATTTTAATTGCCTGGATTTTAAATTGGAAAGCATCTGCAAATCCAAATAATAATGATGCTAAAAAAGAACCTATAGGATTCCATCCACCAGATATATTTGCAGCTAAAGCAATAAACCCTCTACCGTTTGTCATCCCTTCTGTAAAGGAAGTTCCATTTTCAATAGCAAGATAAGTTCCAGCTAAACCACATAAAAAACCTGAAATAATAACTGCTATATATCTCATTTTAGATACAGAAATACCAAGAGTTTCGATTGCTAGTGGATGTTCTCCGGCAGCTCTTATATGTAGTCCTATTTTTGTCTTATTCAGGAAAATTGTTATCGTTATAATTATTATAAATGTCATATATATAATTGGTGTCTGAGAAAATAATACTGGTCCTATTACAGGAATTTTCGAAAGTAATGGGATAGAATATCTATAATCACCTAAAGATACTTTAACGAGATCTGTTGTTCCTGGATGCCCAATGAAAACTATCATTAAGTATCTAGTTAAGCCGAGAGCGACTATATTTAAAACTGCTCCTGAAACAACATGCTCAAGGTGTAGTGTAATCGTAGCTACAGCATGGATTAAAGAGAAGATTATCGAAAATGTGACTCCAGCTAATAGGCCTAACCAGGGGTTATTTGTTGATAATGTAACAATTGCTGAGAAAAAAGCTCCAACAATCATTATACCTTCCATTGCGATATTAACTATACCTGATTTTTCACAAACCGTAGCTCCAATGCTGGCAAGAATTATAGGGGTACTTAACCTTATGGTCCCAAATAAAAGATCTACATTGAATATTGATAGAAGTTCTTTCATAAATCTTCCTTTAAGCTTATGAATAAACCTATTTAATTATTAGATTTAATCTCCTTGATTAATATATATCAATTATTATTAATTTCAATTTATAAATTTATTAATTTTTCTATCTTTTTTTTATTAATTAATTATAATTTTTTAGGTGAAATTTTTTTTTATAATAAACAAAATTATTGGAGGAGATATGAGTATTATCGAAAAAATTATAGCAAGAGAAATTCTCGATTCTAGAGGAAATCCAACAATTGAAGTCGATGTCTTTTTAGAATCAGGGGCATTTGGTAGAGCTGCTATCCCTTCTGGTGCTTCAACGGGAGAATATGAAGCAGTTGAACTTCGAGATCAAGACAAGAGAAGATACAATGGAAATGGTGTATTAAATGCAGTAAAAAATGTTAATTCAATTATTGCCCCAGAACTCATAGGTAAAGATGCACTCGATCAAGTATCGATAGATATGGCAATGATTAAACTTGATGGCACCCCAAATAAAAAAAATCTCGGAGCAAACGCAATTTTGGGAGTATCGATTGCATGTTCAAAGGCAGCTGCAAATTATCTCGATCTTCCATTATATAGATATATTGGTGGTGTTAATTCTAAGATTTTACCTGTGCCCTTAATGAACATACTTAATGGAGGAAAACATGCAGATAATAATGTCGATTTACAGGAATTCATGATCGCTCCATTAAAGGCAAACTCTTTTCATGAAGCCATCAGAAAAGGGGTTGAAGTATTCCATTCATTAAAAAAGGTATTAAAAGAAAAAAAGTTAGCTACATCTGTTGGAGATGAGGGTGGATTCGCTCCAAATCTTGAATCAAATGAAGATGCATTAAAAGTAATAATAGAAGCAATTGAAAAAGCTGGTTATAAACCAGGAGAAGAAATAGCAATAGCACTCGATCCTGCAGCTTCTTCTTTTTACAGCGATGGATATTATATTTTAAATGGAGAAGGTGGTAAAAAATTAACCTCTGATCAGATGATAGAACTTTATGAGCAATATTGTAACAAATACCCAATAATATCTATCGAAGATGGTCTGGATGAAAATGATTGGGAAGGTTTCAAAAAAATGACCACAAAAATGGGCTCAAAAATCCAGATTGTCGGAGATGATCTTTTTGTCACAAATGTCGAAAAGATCAAAAAAGGGATAGAAACAAAGGCAGCCAATTCGGTTTTAATCAAATTAAATCAGATAGGAACAATTACAGAAACCTTAAATGCCATCGAACTTGCCCATAAATCTCACTGGACTGCCGTAGTTTCTCATAGATCTGGAGAAACAGCAGATACTACTATCTCTCACCTGGCAGTAGCATTGAACACCGGTTTTATAAAAACAGGATCTGGTTGTAGAATCGACAGAATAGAGAAATACAATGAACTTATGAGAATTGAGGAGCAACTAGGTAATGATGCTATTTACGCTGGAAAAGATGCTCTTTTTAATTTAAGATAATTTATAAAATAACCGGGATCGATGGATTTTTTACCATATATCCCGGTTTTATTACTATTTTTTGCTATCTTAATTTCGCCATTAACAGAATTTTAAACCCTATACTGCGTTTTTATATCTATTTAAGTTATCATTATTTGGCTATTTTTAGCATTTAAAAATATATCTCGCTTTTTAATTTTATTTTTTTACACTTACGAATTCGACACCATCTGCGTCATAAATATGAACCTCTTCATCTTCAACAAATACATACATCCCTTGATCTATATTCAAACCATTTTCTTTAGCAGTTTTAAATATGTCATCTAATGGAAATTGATTATTTGGAAAATTTTGAACTGGAATTTTATCGGCAAACTTAGCAAAGGCTATTGGTAAAGTAATATTAACCTTTTTAACCCCATTTTCATAAACATGAACGACAATTTTCCCTTTTACATTCGGTATTTTAACCTTATTTGCAGGTTGTTCTTCCCTTTCATCCACTTTCTCTTGAGCTTCTTCTTTTAGTATCGATTCTTCAAGTATATTTATTAATCTATCTGCATCTTCTGCACTTATTTTTTTCTCTTCGACCATTTTTAATATCTTCATCTTCTCTTCTTCTAATTCAAAAAAATATGAGTTATTCATTCCCTTCTCCTCTGTTTATTTTCCTAAAAAGATATTCTTCAAAAATTGAATCTATTTCTGAATCTGTAAAACCGAAATTTTTTAGTAGCTCTACAGCATCCTTTTCCGCTATTTTGCCATCTAATAATAGTTGAATAAATTTTTCTCTTTCATCTTTTTTGGATGATTCTTCAAAAGCAGATTTTATGGGTTGTATAGATGAATAAGAAAAAACTTTTTCAGAAGCCGTAAACTTTCCTTTAATATAAATATCTCCCGATAAAGTTCGCGCCGTAATATTTGGGACAGAAACTGATTTATCTATTTCGACACCATCTATATTTATATCTCCAGATAAGGTATTGAATTCCCCATTAACTTTTGTTTTTGGACATATTATTTTTATATCACCAGATTTCAGATCTGCCATAATCTTATTGAAACTTAAAAGCTCTAGATACATATCACCAGAAATAGTTTTTAAATCTATTTCGTCTATATAACAATTTTTAAGGCTAATATCTGAGGATATCCCTTTTATCTTTGTTTTCCCAAGTTTTGAATTATTTAATATAAGATCAGATGAAGTCGAAGAAAAAATAAAAACCTTTGTTGATAGACTCTGGGCAGAAAAATCACCAGAAGTAAGTCTAACATCAATTGTGCTGGTAATTATATCAGCGTTTAAATTGGAATTATACTTGTTTACCTCATATTTTGATGATTTGTTTTCAATAAATAAATCTCCAGAAGCTATTGATATAAATAATGAGATGGATACTGGTATTTTTATATTAAAATTTTTTGCATTAAAAAAACTATAGTTTATAAAACTTCTTTTTTTTTCGATCAATTCTATTTTATCGGGTTTTTGTAATATTTCAAAATCCTTATTTAAGATGGCATCTGTTTCTATAACAATGCTGCTGCCATCATATTGTTCAATATGCAAATCAGCCGATGAAAGTTGAAAAGAAAAAGATTCTATATTTGTAGAGTTGTATTCTATTTCTCTTCTTTCCATTTTTACATCCTTAATATTCAATTTCTTTTAATAATTGAATCGCTTGTTCTGAGGTAATTTCACCTTTTTCAAGTTTTGCCAGCACCTCTTTTCTCTTATTCTGATAATCATCTTTACCTTCGACTTTATATCCTAAAGTTTCAATTATCTCATCAAGCTTATTTCTAACAGTTGGGTATGATATCCCAAGTTCCTTTTCTACCTCTTTTATGTTGCCTCTATTTCTAATAAAAGTCTTTACAAATAAAAGCTGTTCATCGGTCAATTTAAAAAAACTATCCAATTCAAATTCACTGGAAATAGTTAAATTGCATTCCTTACAAAAAAGAGAGGTTACTGTTAATACACCTCCACATACCGGGCATCTTCCAATCATCTTTTTCATTTTTCCCCCAATTTCATCGTTAATTAATATATAAACTATTTATATTAATATGTCAATATTATTAATAATATTTATTTTATATTTAACATATTTAATTTTTAACTCAATTTTATTCTACTTAATATTAAATAGATTAATTTAAAATTTAAATTATTTTTATTTTAATGATTATTTTTTAAACGAAGATATTTCAATAAGAAACTGATAGATTGAAATAACCACTAATTTATAGATAAATTCTCTTCCAGAGAATTAATTGACTTGAATTGAAGTTTTGAAATAAGAAAATTACTTAGTCTGGCGGTTATTTTTATTAATTTGTCGTATAATAGTGGGACATATGTGTACAAGATTATAGCAGCGAAAATCCCTCCGATTACATCTATAAAATAATGAGCATAAAGATATACCGTGGATAACATTAGCGTCAATGTCAGAGGAAACACTATTGGCATTAGATTTTTGTTGTAAATCCTATTTAAAAATAGAGCTATCAATGAAATGGCGACATGTGATGATGGGAAAGCCGCTCCGCCTAAATTAGATGAATTAAAAATCTTCTTCATTAGCTCTGTAAAATAAAAACCCTGAAAATTCGAGTACCAAACATTGTGAAGTGATTCGATGTAAAATTTAGGTCCTTTTACAGGGAAAAAAATATACCAGACATATAAAAACCCAAAACTAAAGGTAGTGATAAAGAAACAATAGTGAGCCAATTTTACTTTTTTCCTGGCAAATAATATCCACCAACCTGCTGTTATCAAAAGATAATAAAAAAAATAGGAAAAAAAGAACAACTCGTTAATATATCTATTTGTTATAAAGGTTTTACTAAACTCTACTGCTGGCTGGTAATGAAATATAAGAAAATCAAGATATGCAAAAATAGAATCAAAAGATTTATTATTATAAAACAATTGAGATAGATTAATACATTCTGGGAAGTAAATAATATAAAAAGCCTGACCATAAAATAACCTGAAAAATTGCACTACCTTATTTTTTATGGGGTTTGAATATTTAATCCAGTAAAATACAGGTATGTTTATAAACAAAAAGAATAAACCCATTAGAATCTGTCTATCAAATTTAAAATTACCAATATTTATGTATAGTTTTCCTAAATTGATAAAGCTGAAAATAGAGAATAATAGATTTAATGCTATGATTACAAGATCAATAGGATATATAGAGTATCTTTTCTCTTCCATCATTTTACCAACCCTTCTTCCTTATACCAATTATATATATCATCCAATCTTGCTTCCTGTTTAATCGAATCAATATCCATTAACCTTTTTGTTTTTTCATTTGAAAGTAACCAACTTGTTTGTAAAAATTCATTCAGTTTTTCAACATTAACAATATTCGCTTTTTTGTTAAAATATGATACAAAAGTCATTATAAATGTTGCTATCCTAAATATAAATTTAAATATTGGAATTTTTAAGATAAGTCTTTTCCCCTTTTTATATTTAATTTTTATAATAGCTCTTAAGAAATCTCTTATTTTAATAGGATTATCATAACAAAAATGTAATATTTTTTTATCTATCTGTTGCTTTTCGATTAAATCATATAAAAGTCTAACTGCATCCTGTGCGAAAATGTATGATAAAATGTATTGATTCCATGATGTATCTATTATTATGCCTTTGCTTGCTATCTTAAACAACATTAAGGAATCCATATCATATTTACCAAATATTGCCGGGTATCGAACAATTATCCAGTTTAAGGTAGATTCTTTTAAAAGTTCTTCTACTTGCATCTTACTTTTTCCATAGCTTGAGATTGGATTGTAGTCAGAATCTTCATTTAAGAATTTATCATATGATGGGCCAAGAACCGATTGTGAAGAAATAAATATAAATTTTTTAATTGGTAACTTTTCTTTAGTAATAACTTCAACCAGATTTTTTGTAACAATATAGTTACCATTCAAAAATTGCTCATAGGAAAATCCTTTAGTTACCCCTGCGGCATGAATTAATATATCAATAGAATTTAAAGAATCTTTAATATTAATTAAATCATCGTAATTTATAGTTTTAATTATTATAGAATTATCTTCCCTCTGATACCTGCTTTTAAATGATTTATCCTCTTTCCGTGTAAAACCGACTATGTTAAATTTTTCTTGTAGATAAATATTTTTTAAGTAATAATCTAAAAAATTCTTCCCAAGCATCCCGGAAATTCCGGTAAAACCGATATTAATTTTCATCGCTGTATCTCTTTATATTCTTAAATTTGCTATATATGTTTTTTATATATTTTTCATATTTTTTTGTTTTTTATATTCTTTTTGTTTCTTTTATATTTGTTTTATACGTTTTATGTATATTTTTCATATTTTTTTGTTTTTTATATTCTTTTTGTTTCTTTTATATTTGTTTTATAAATAATTTTTATATTTTTTATATTTTATTTATACCGTTATCCTTCATAAAATTGTAAAATCTATCGGATAATTCAATTTCGAATTCCATATATTTACCATTCAAGGGATTGAGAAAGCCAAGTTTTTTAGAAATTAAAAGCATACCATAATTTTCATAATTTGTGTTTTGTTTTTTACCGTACAGAATATCTCCTATTATAAAATGACCTCTACTGCTAAATTGAACCCTTATCTGATGAGTTCTTCCTGTCTTTAAAGTTATATCTACTATGCTAAAATCATCATTTTCAGCGATTAATTTATAGGCTAAAATAGCATCCTTCCCCTTCTGTGAAACTTTATATTTCAATCTATTATTTGGGTCTCTACTCAATTTATCAGTAAATTCAGAATTTTCTAATTTTATCTTTCCATTTAAGATAGCAAGATATTTTTTTTCTATTTTTCTTTCCATGAAAAGTGATTTAAGATATGCTTGAGCCTCTATTGTTTTTCCAAAAATCAAAAGTCCTTCGGTATCTTTATCCAATCTGTGAACCATTCCACAATCTGGTAATGGAACTACCCCATTATCAATTAGATAATATTTGACATAATTCAATATAGTATTCGAAGGATGTCCAATAGATGGGTGAGTAGGGATATTAAAAGGTTTTCTTATCAATAAAAACCAATCATCCTCATAGATGATATTTAAATCATATTTCTGAGGTATAATTTCGGTATAATCTTCTGGTATTTTTAAGTAAATTTCGACTAAATCATCTGGTTTAACTATCTTTGATAATTTTTCTTCTTTTTTATTTATTAATAGTTTATAAGTATAATTTGATATTCTACTTCTAGAATAACCGCTATAAGAGGACAAAAATTTATCAACTCTTTGAGATATTGAATCCTTTGGAATCCTGATCTGGAAAAATTCAACTTCATCTTCTTTTTCAATGACCTTATCTATCTTCATCCTGATCTTCATCTTGATTAACTTGTTGATAATCCTGGTTTTCTGACTTCATTACATCTTCTTGAAAATGTTCTTGAGAATGTTCTTGAGAATTTTCTTGAGAATGTTCTTGAAGGTCTTCTTGAAAATCTTCTGTTTCAAGTTCCTTCTTTTTTTTGTTTTCGTAGGGTTCTATAATAAAATAGTAGATTAAAAGCATGATAATACCAATTGTTACGAAAAAATCTGCCATGTTAAATATTGGAGTTGAACCTACATAATATCTACCTATCCTATTTATTGGAAGTGGAAGCACAAATTCTAAAAAATCTACTACTTTGCCCTTTATTAATCTATCTATAAAATTACCCCAGGCTCCGCCTATCAGTATTGAAAATGTTATAAGAAGATAATTAGATGTAGAATCATGCAATATTATAAAAATAAAATAACCAAGTAGAATTATTAATGCTATAATAGTTATTATTACAACACCATTGAAAGTTTTACCATCGTTTAAATTTGATCCAATACCAAGCAAAAAACCATAATTTGTTATATATCTAAAATTCAAAACACCCGGGATGATAGATTTAAATGAATAAAGTTCCATATTTTTTGAGATTAAATATTTAGATATCTGATCAACGAATACCGCTAAAAATATTATTAACAAAGCTATCAGGATTCTTTTCAATAATCTATTATTCATTTTTTATCCTTTTTTAATCTATTTTAAAACTGCCTTTTGATTTAAATCAATAAAATATATCATGGATTATTATATTAAAACTGATAGATATTATAGATACCCATATAAATCTATTTTCTAAAGTATTAAAGGAATCGGTCATAACACCATAAGAAAGGAAATGATAGAGTTTCACTATATTTGAAATATAAAAATATAGAACTGGTAATAATAGAAAAAAGATATTTTCTGCTCTCGATAAAATAGACTCATCATCTAATCTGTTATTTAGTCTATTTAATTGAAAAAAACTTAAATCAAAAATATTATAAAGATAAAGATTATTCTTTGTCGTAAAGTCGAATGAATTTAAAATATCATTATTAGATGATTCAAAATATTGAAATTGAAAAAGAAATGGGATAAAGCACAATAGATACACTGACTATTCCTCGTTTTTTGTTAAATTCAAATATTTGCCTAAAAAAAGATCTAATTTTCTTAAAACTATTGGAGAAAAACCTTCTTTTTTAGTGGTAATAGCATGCATTAGAGCATATTGACATGAACAATTTTCCTCAAATTTATCCGGCATATTCTCAAATAATTTTATTAGGACGTGATGCACCATTTCATTGCTTTTTTTCATTGTTTCCAAAACCATCTTTACATTAACCGCTTCTTCTCCTTCTTTCCAGCAATCATAATCAGTTACAGTGGCTAAAAGAGTGTAACAAATCTCGGCTTCCCTGAATAATTTTGCTTCAGGTAAAGCAGTCATACCAATTATTCCTGCTTTTAACAGTCTATAAAATTCAGATTCTGCTTTTGTGGAAAAGGCTGGCCCCTCCATACAGACATAGGTTTCATCTTTATGGACCCTATATCCAAGATTGCTGACAGTTTGATATAGAAATTTAGATAAAACAGGACAAAAAGGTTGTCCAAATGGAATATGTCCGATAAGTCCATCTTCGAAAAAGGTTGAATCCCTATTCTTTGTTCTATCAAAAATCTGTGAAGGAATTACAAAATCCCCAGGTTTGATATCTTCTTTTAAGGATCCAACAGCGGAAACTGCAAAAACTTTTTCAACACCTAAATATTTCAAACCCCAAACATTTGCTTTTTGAGGTATATTTGATGGCATTATAGTATGATTCTTCCCATGCCTTGGCAAAAAAGCGATCTTATGTTTTGTACCTTTAAAATATCCAATTGTGACCTTATCCGACATTTGACCAAACGGAGTAGGAATATCAATCTCCTTTTCTATAACAAGATTTTCTAATTGCAACAACCCTGAACCACCTATAATACCAAATTTAATTTTTTCCATCACAACTCCCCATCTTTTTTTAATAGATCAACTTTCAGATTAATCAAGCTCTATTATAAGTATCAACAATTTTTGTAAAAGCATCAATAATAGTATAATAAGAATATAACTTAGTCTTATTTTCCCCAACATAAAATTTATCTTTGAATCTAAAGATGAAAAGATAAAATCTGTTTTTGAAATATAAAATCTAGAAATTTTTGAAAATATATTATTTGAGTTATTTTTTAAAGTCAAAAAGATCATCCTTAAAAATACCAGTAAAATAAGGATTAAAAAAAATGTCGATATTATTATTTCAGTCATAATTTCTCTCTCCAAATATCAAAGAACCAATTCTTATCATATTACTTCCTTCTTCTATGGCTATATCATAATCATTGCTCATCCCCATGGAAAGAGTGTCGAAATTTAAATTATATTTTATTTGCAAATCCTCATAAATTTTTCTGGTTTTTTTAAAGCTTTTTCTAATCTGATTTTTATCATCTGTCAGTGGCCCAATAGTCATAAGACCCCTTATCTTAATATCCTTTATTAATCCATTTTCTAAGATTTCCTTGAAAAAATCATCTACTTCATCGAGATTTAATCCTGATTTCGTAGACTCTTGTGATGAATTAATCTGGATTAATACATCTGGTCTTTCTTCGTTGTTAAATCTGGCTATTTCCATTAAAAGTTTTATAGAGTCTATAGATTGTACTAATGAAAAATCTTTTATCTTTTTAACCTTGTTTGATTGTAAATGCCCAATTAGATGCCATTGAATGTCGTTATATTCTTTCAATTGATCCATCTTTAAAAGTGCTTCTTGCACTTTGTTTTCTCCAAATCTTCTTAAACCGTAATCATAAGCCTCGATTATCTTGCTGACTGATTGAGTTTTTGTCACAGCCAAAATTGTAACTTTTTGCTTAAAAGATGTTTTATCTGATAAATTTTGAACATCTTCAATCAATTTAATTATTCTGTTTTTCATAATTTCTAATAAGATAATTAATCAATGCAAATTTTTTTCAATAAATTTTATTTGTTTGACGATTCATATAATAGCTTTATTTGAAAATTGAAATATATTATATATAATAAATTTAGAAAAAGTATTTACAATTTGGGAGAATAAATTGAGCGCTAATATATCATCAAGAGTTGAAAAAGAATATATAATTGACATTTTATTTAGTAAAAAAATTCCATTATCATTTTTTATTAAAGAGAAATATGAATTTTCTGGTACAATTTTTAGATATGATGCTTTTACAATAACAATTTTACATAATTGTAAATTGCCTTTATCTATTTATCAAAAACTAAATTTTATATTTTTTGTCAGAGATAATAGACATATGTTTACTTCGACGATTAAATCTATTGTAAACTCTCAAACATTTGTTATTTCTTTTCCTGATAATATTATTAGAAATATTCAGAGAAGGCATCAAAGGGTAAAAATTAACGAAAATAAAGTTTCGGTTGTTTTCAAATCTAAAACCGAACATTTAGACTTTCCTGAAACAACTACATTCAAGATTTTTGATGAGTCATTACTAAAACTTGAAACAATTGACAATATACAAGATTTAATCGACGGTTTTAGAAGGAAAATGACTGTTTTTTCGAAAAACGCTATAGTAATATTTAAAAACAGAAATCCTTCTACACTTGAAGAATTTCTTATAGTTAAGAGTGGCAAATCTTTTTATATTCCAAATAGCTTTAAATATTTTCCCGATTCTCAGGTTTATGATGTGGAAAAAGTCATTGTTAATGAGGATATAATTGAATATTATAAATTACTTGGGAATGATTCCAATGTCGCTTCACAAAAGATTAATCAACTTTTGCTATTAAAACAAAAGAAAAATATACTTTCTGAATTATATTACCCAGTTATCTACAAGAAATTTGTAATAGGTTATCTATATCTTATGAATGAAACTGAGAAAAACTCTCAAATCGCATTTAGCATAATAAATAATCTTGAAGAATTTTCTAAAATCTTAATAGCATCTCTAATTAAAAACAACTATTTTACGAGAACAGAATACTTAAATGTCGAATCAGATATTGTCGATATCTCTGCCGGAGGGATGCAGTTTTTTTCTGATGATAAAAGCCTTTCATCTAATGTATTTGAAAAAGATGATATACAGCTCAATTTTAAGCTAGAAGATACCATATTTTCATTAAAAGGTTTTGTCAGAAGAAGATGGAAAGAGAATGAAAATTGGTACTATGGAATTCAATTTGATGATACTCAAACTGACCAGATCGATAATTTAAAAAGAATTATATACAAAAAAAATGATTAGAGATTCGATTTTTCTTCTGATCTTTCATTATTTATGAATATAAGATAGCTTTCATATATTATATAAGAAAATAATGAAGATAGATTATTAATCTTGATCTTTTCCTTATTGATATTTACAATACTTTTAATCCCAATCTCTTTTATCTGGGATATTAAAGATTTGAAGTTTTTGATCTTGTCATTTTCCTTTAAAGGTAGAAAATTGATCAAGAAACTAGAAAATAGTATAGAATTTAATATATTTAATATCTGGATTATAAGCAAATTTGAGTCAACCGAAAGATCAATTGTTTTAAGATTACCGTAAAATAGACTTGTAAAAAACTTGAAAAATACTATTGAAATAATCAAAAAAGAGCTTTTAAATAATAGATTTAAAAATCTTTTAAATTTAAAAATTACAATATAAATAGATAAATAAAATACTAAAATTATAATTTTTAAATATATTGGTGAAAAAATTGAATATAGAAAAATGGAAAAGTTTATAAAAAAGATAAAAAATCTGGCAAGATGCCAGATCTTATCTTTATCGCAATACATCTTACTCTGATAATATTTCAATGATAGCCATAGGTGAATTATCACCTTTTCTGAAACCAGTCTTAATTATTCTGGTATATCCACCATTTCTATTTTTAAATTTTGGTCCAATTTCCGTAAACAATTTTATCAAAGCAGTCTTATTCTGAACTGTTTTTCTGGCTATTCTTCTATTATGAACCGAGTCCTCAATTTTTGCTCTTGTAATCAATTTCTCAACATTTGATCTCAGATATCTAGCTTTTGGCAATGTGGTTTCGATCTTTCCATATAATAATAAAGAGGTAATCATATTCCTCAGCATAGCTTCTCTGTGAGATTTGTCTCTTCCAAATTTTGCTTTATTTACTAGATGTCTCATATTCTTATCCTTAAACTTAAAATTTTATTCTTTTTCTTTTTTGTATATTTTATCTATTCTTTCTATATCTTCTTTCATATTAAGAGATAAACCTTTTTCTTTAAGCTTATCTAATACAGTTTCTAGTGATTTTTTCCCAAAATTCTTCAAATTTTCAATTTCAGATTCGGTTTTTAACAATAAATCTCTAAATGTTCTAATATTTGCAGAATTAAAGCAATTTTTTATTCGCTCGGTGAATTCAAGAACATCAAGTGATTGATCTAACAATTGAATAAGTTTGGTATCCTTATCATTCATGGATTCATCACTTATTGATTCAATATCAAAAATTTCTTTTTCATCTTTAACACTACTGATAAATTTATAAAAATATTGAATAAGTATATAGGATGATTGCTCTAAAGCTTCTTTAGGTTTTATTGTACCATCGGTCCATACTTCTAATACTAAAGATTCATAATCGGTAATATTTTCAACCCTTGCGGATTCTATATTAAAATTAACCTTTTTTATAGGAGAAAAAATCGAATCTATTGGGATAACTCCAATTTTATCTAAAAGACCTAATTTTTTTTCAGCTGAAATGAACCCTTTACCCCATTCAACAGTATATTCTATAAATATCTTACCTTCTTTTGTAATATTAAAAAGATATGTATCGGGATTGACTATAATCATATCGGAATTACCAAGTACACTGGCATTTACCTCAGAAGGACCCGAAATTTCAATACTAAAGGTTTTTATTTTAGCCTCGCTATTAAGTAAAAATCTTACCTTTTTCAGATTACTTATTATTGTCAATGTATCTTCTAATACTATATTTGGTATATTATCAAACTCAGATTTTACGAAATTTCTTTTTTCACCTTTTGCCTGGTACTCAATTTTAATACTGGAAATAGCATAACCATGAAGAGAAGATAACAAAACTCTTCTCAAACTATTTCCAATAGTTATACCATAACCCTTTTCAAGAGGTTTCATTATAAATCTTCCAAAATATTCATCCTCTTCACTAGATTCGAAGATTATATTAGAAGGAAGCTGGAGATGCTGTAATATATTTTTATCCATTAGTCCCTCTTTTTCAACTATTTAGAATAGAATTCTACGACTAACTGTTCGTCAAAATTCTGAGGTATATCTCTTCTTACTGGTAATCTTAATATTTTCCCTTCCTTTGACTCAAAATCAAATGTCAACCACTCTGTATCTGGCTTAGAATCTTTATTCTGTTCTATTATAGCTTGTAGTTCTTTGTTTTTTTGACCATGTGAAGAGATTGTAATTACATCATTAGCATTAACAGAATATGAAGGAATATTTATTGTTTTACCATTAACATTGAACATCCCATGTAAGACAAACTGTCTTGCTTGATTTCTTGATTTAGCAATATTCATTCTGTATATAGTATTATCTAATCTTGCCTCTAAAAGTGAAAGAAGATTTTCACCTGTTAAACCCTGTCTATTTCTTAAAGCCCTGGAGAAATAAACCCTAAATTGTCTTTCAAGAACACCGTAATATCTTTTAATTTTTTGTTTTTCTCTTAATTGAACTCCATAGTCAGAGAGCTTCATATTTCTACTCTTAATAAATCTTTTTTTATCAATAGGGCATTTTTTTGTGTAGCATCTATCACCTTTTAAAAAAAGTTTATCCCATTCTCTTCGGCATAGTTTACACTTATTTTCGTAATTTCTTGCCATATATTTATAAACCCCTTTATAGTTATATTATAATTTACATTCTTCTTTTTTTTCTAGGTCTACAACCATTGTGAGGAATAGGTGTAACATCGGTAATCCCTCTTACAACAAGCCCATTTTGAGCTAATGCTCTTATAGCAGCTTCTCTTCCCATACCTGGACCATTAACAAAGACCTCTACTTCTCTTAAACCATAATCTTTAATGGAATTAACGGCTGTTTCAACTACTATTTGAGCCGCAAAAGGAGTTGACTTTTTAGCCCCTCTAAAATTATTTGTTCCAGAACTTGACCATCCTATGACATTGCCGTTATTGTCGGTAAAAGTAACAATTGTATTGTTGAATGAGCAATTCAAATAGCATCTACCATATGGTACTATATGTTTTGTTTTTTTCTTTGTATTTTGTTTTGCCATATCCTACTTACTCCTTTGCAGCAACTTTCTTTTTCTTAGCACCAATTCTATTACCTCTTGGGCCTTTCCTTGTTCTGGAATTAGTTCTAGTTCTTTGGCCTCTGGTCGGTAAACTTGCTTGATGTCTAAGTCCTCTATAACATCTAATATCTTTCAATCTTTTTATATTCAATGCTATTTCGTTTTTTAAATCACCCTCAACTTTCAATGTTTTTTCAATGATAGACCTTAGTTTCTGGATTTCATCATCTGATAAATCATTGGTTCTCTTATTTTTATCAATATTTGCTTCTTTAAGTAATTTGTTAGAAGTAGATCTACCAATACCAAAAATATAGGTTAGAGCGACTTCAATTCTCTTGTTTGGTAATTCAACACCAGCTATTCGAGCCATCTATATTCCTCCTAAATTAACCCTGTCTTTGTTTATGTTTTGGATTTTCACAAATAACTCTAACTACACCCTGTCTTTTAACAATCTTGCATTTATCACAAATTTTTTTAACAGACGAACGAACTTTCATCTAAACCTCCAAAAATAAATCAATAAAAATATCTTTCTACTAAAACTCTCTTTATTTTATTCGATATGTAATTCTACCTTTAGTTAGATCATAAGGAGAAAGTTCTACCTGAACTCTATCCCCCTGAAGAAGTCTTATGTTATACATACGCAGTTTGCCAGCTAAATGCGCAGTAATAACATGACCGTTATCCAATTTAACCTTAAAGAGAGTTTTGGGTAAAACCTCTACTACTTCCCCCTGAAGAGTTATTACATCTTCCTTTGGCATTATTTAACTTTCCCCTTTAATAATTGATAAATATCATTATAAACTGTTTCGACTGATCTATCACCATCTATTTCATAAAGAGAATTTTTTTCAATAAGCTTATTAATAACAGGTAATGTTTTGTTTTTATATTCTTCTATTCTTTTAACTATAACCGAATATGTGTCATCTTTTCTTTGATATAATTTTCCACCACACAATTTGCAACTTTGTACATCTTTGTCAAGTTCTATATTGTAAATTGCTCCGCAAGATTCACATATTCTTCTTGAAGTTATTCTCTTGATAATTTTTTCTTCATCACATTTTAAATATAGGTGAACAATTTCAACTTCACCAATCGATTCCAGTTCTTTATTAACTAATTCTAATTGATTCAAGGTTCTTGGATAACCATCTATTATATAATTCTTATCATAACCCTTTTCATTTAAAGTATTAAAGAAAATCTCGTTAATTAGCTCATCTGGAACCAATTTCCCTTCAGATACAAAGTTATTTAAGTTTTCCCATCCTTTTTTTTTATTATTTATTATATCTCTAAGTAGATCACCTGTCGAAAGATGGATAAAATTAATATTTTTTATAATTAACTCACTCTGAGTCCCTTTACCAGAACCAGGCAAGCCATAAAAGAAAAGTATCATCTAAATTATCCTCTTAACCTGAATCTTCTTATACTCTCAAGTCTGGTTGCTATATCAAAAGCTACACCAGCGGTAATCAATATTGAAGTACCACCCATGATGTAAGTAAATTCATGTGGTAAATTAAATAATTTATTTACCACATCTGGAACAGCAGCTATAAAAGCGAGGAATATTGCACCTGGTAGAATAATTCTATTAACTGTTCTTTGAATTTCAGGGGCGATATCTCCACCAGCTCTTTTACCTTTTAATGTTCTTCCAGATTTTGAAAGATAATTTGCAATATCTGTAGGATTCAATTGAAACTGTGAATAAAAATATGTGAACAATATAATTAAAATTGTGTTTAATAATATATACCAACCATTTCCAGGATATAATGCAACAACTATCTTTTGAATAAAAGCAGATTTACCTACAAATGGTGCAAGAATTTGACCGGGAAATTGTAAAAATACAGAAGCAAAAATAATAGGAATAACACCTGCTGGGTTTATAGGTATATTCAATGGGAAAGCTGGAATCATTGCAACCTTACCGCCTCTGATTGCCTTTGAACCGCCAACCATCATCTTCCTTTTCCCTCTTTGAACATAAATTATAAGAATAATTATGAATACAGACATTATTAAAACAACGATCATAAGGAAAATATTTCTTTCAGTTGCGGTTTTATAAAGCTGTCTTAAAGCAGATGGCATTCTCGAGATAATACCTGCAAATATAATTATCGAAGCACCATTACCTATTCCAAACTCATCAATCTTATCGCCAAGCCAGATCAAAAACATAGTACCTGAAGTTATAGCGAGAACGGATACGGCGTAGAATAAAGGTATTGAATTAATAAGAATAAATGGAGTTGTAGATGCGGCATTTTGTTCAATCATATATTTTATAAATAAAGAAGATTGAACGGCAGCAAGAACGATAGTCAATGCTCTTGACCAGAATTGCATAAAATCTTTACCTTTTTCTTGATCATCCTGCATCATATCTTTCCATGCTGGTACTATTGACATTAGCAATTGCATGATGATTTCAGCAGATATGTAAGGCATAATACCCAATGTAAAAAGAGTAAATCTTCTTAAAGCGCCACCAGCAAACATATCTATAAAATCCATCAAGCCACCAGCAGTAGCATTAACAGCCTGTGCTAAGGCATTAACATCAATTCCAGGAACAGGGAGATGGGCACCAAGACGATAAATGACAAGGATAAACAAAGTTATTAAAAATTTAAATCTTACTTCTTTTATCTCAAAAATTGCGGCAAGACCAGAAAGGACGGTAAAACTTGCCCCGTCAATTTCTTTTGGACCGCCAGGCATCATTATTCTCTTTTTGTTTTTGCCCATTAAATCCTCCAATTATTGCAAAACAACTTTTCCACCGGCTTTTTCAATTATTGATTTTGAATTTTCTGTTATCTTATCGAATAAAAGTTTCTTTTTCCCTTTCATTATTGTTCTTAATTGAATAGTAATCGATTTATCAAGTGGTAAATTACCAAGAATTTTAAATGGTTTATCAAGATTTTTAATCAAACCTTTTTCATAAAGGTCTAAATTTGTTATATTACTTCCATTTTCAAAGACAACTAGAAGATCAATACTGACTTCTTGATATTCTTTTTTGAATGGATAGTTACTGAATCCTCTTTTAGGGATTCTTCGATATAAAGGCATCTGACCACCTTCAAAACCAGCTTTTCGTGAATATCCTTTTCTCGATTTCTGCCCTTTGTTTCCTTTACCTGAAGTTGTCCCTAATCCTGAAGCCTGACCTCTACCAAGTCTTTTTCTTTCTTTGGTTGCGCCAGCTGCATTTTTTAATTTTATTTCCATAATATTAATCCTCTCTTAAGAATCTTTTTATGCCTCTTCGACTTTTAAAAGAAATGAGATCTTTTTTATCATCCCTAAAATAGAGGGATTTTGTTCTTTAATTAGAGTTTGGTGCATCCTTTTAAATCCAAGTGCTTTAGCAGTAGCTCTAATGTTTTTATTGTACCCTATTGGGGATTTTATCAAAGTAACAGATATTTTCTTTCCCATAATGAACTCCAGATAAGGTTATTTAAATAAATCTTTTGGCTCAACATTTCGTGTGATTGCGACTTCTTCTTTAGTCTTCATTTTTTGAAGAGCCATAATTGTCGCTTTAACAAGATTTATAGGGCTATTTGATCCCAATGATTTTGTTAAAATATTATTTATTCCTGCTGCTTCAAGAACAGCTCTAATTGGACTGCAGGCGATAATTCCTGTACCAGGTGCTGCAGGTTTTAAAAGAACAACAGTGGATTTATATTTAAATGTTATAGGAAAGGGAATAGTAACATTTTCCCCTTTCTCGCCAGTTCGCTTTATCTTTACTTCACAGAGATTTCTTTTGGCATGCCTTGTGGCTTTTGTTATAGCCATAGGAACTTCTTTAGCCTTTCCAAATCCGTATCCAACATTACCATTTCTGTCGCCAACAACGACTAAGGCATTAAAAGAAAACCTTCTTCCACCTTTTACAACTTTGGCTGTTCTACCAAGCCTTACAGTTTTTTCTATGATTTCTCTATCAGCAAAATTCGCACTCATCGAATTACTCCTTATTTTACAAACCTAAAATGTTATCCCTGTTTTTCTAACAGCATCAGCAAAAGCTTTTATCTTACCATGATATAGAAAACCATTTCTATCAAAAACAACTGTTTTTATCCCTTTTTCAACCAATATTTTACCAAAATCCTCTCCAAATTTTTCAGCTAGCTTAACATTACAAGGACTGCCTATTTTCTTACTTGAAGAACCATAAATGGTAAAACCCTTAGAGTCATCAATAACTTGTGCATAAAGATAAAGATTGCTTCTATAAACTACAAGCCTTGGTCTTGATTCTGTACCAGTTATATTATTTTTGCTTCGAAATCTTCTACGAATTTTTCTTTCTTTTTTAATTTCAATTTTATCGATCATATTAATAGCTCCTTAAAAGCTTTTATTTACCAGCAGTTTTCTTACCAGTCTTTCTAATTGGATTTTCACCCTCAAACCTAAAACCTTTTCCTCTATAAACATCAGGTTTTTTTAAATCCCGAACTTTTTGAACAAATAAACCCAAAGCTTCTTTATCACAACTAGAAAAAATTATTTTAGTCTGATCTATTTTAACATCAATCATTGGAGGAATTGGGAAATTAACTACATGGGATAGACCTATTTCAAATTCTATATTTTTACCTTTTAATACAGCTTTATAACCTACTCCATATAGCATAAGAGCTTTTGTAAAACCATTTAAAACACCTTCAATCAAAGAGTTTACCATTCTAACTGTGGTGCCTAACATCGCTTTTTTAGTATTATCATTTCCCTTATATTGAAAATTTAAATTTGAACCATCGTGCTTTATTTCAACATCATTTCTGATTGTTTTAATTATTGATCCTTTTGGTCCTTTTACCTCTATCTTATAAAATGTGCCATCATCTTGAATTGAAACTTTTACATCAGAAGGAATAACCAAAGGTTTTTTTGCTAATCGGGTCATTTTTATCTCCTGCTTATCTTAATTTGCTTTTACCATATATAAAAAAGATATTCTCCACCAACATTCTCTTTTCTAGCATCTTTATCAGATAAAATGCCTTTACTTGTGGAGTAAATACCGACTGCAAAGCCATTCATAATCGGTTTTATATCTTCAACTGAATGATATACTCTTCTAGAAGGTTTAGATACTCTTTTAATACCGTTTATAACGGGTTTTCTGTCTGAAGTATATTTCAAAACAACATGAATTTGTTTAACATCAGAATTAGATGTATATGATTCAATTGAAAAATCATGTACAAAACCCTTCTTTTTCAAGATACCTAAAATTGATTCTTTTAATTTTGAATAAGTAATTGTAATATCTGGCTTAAAAGCCATCTGCGCATTGAATATTTTTGTTGTCATTTCACTAATTGGATCTGAATACATCTTGCACTCCTTACCATGAAGACTTTTTTAAACCAGGAATTTTACCTTCTCCTGCTAATTTTCTTAGACAGATTCTACAAATTCCGAAATCTCTATAATAGGCTCTAGGTTTACCGCATATTTTGCACCTATTATGTTTACGAATATCGTATTTTGGTTTTCTATTAGATTTTTCAACCATTGCCTTTCTTGCCATTTATATTACCTCCTGAATGGAACACCCAAACCCGCAAGCAATTCTTTGCATTCTGCATCTGTTTTTGCAGTAGTAACAATAGTAATTGAAAGTCCTCTGATTTTCTCTGTAGATTCAAATTCTATCTCAGGGAATATGGTATGCTCTTTAATACCAAGCGTAAAGTTACCTTTTCCATCGAAACCTTTAACAGGTATTCCTTTGAAATCCCTGATTCTTGGAAGAGCGACATTGATAAACTTGTAAAGAAATTCCCACATCCTCTCTCTTCTTAAAGTAACTTTTACACCTAATTCCTGCCCCTGTCTAACCTTAAACTGGTTTATAGATTTTTTAGCCTTTGTTTTTATCGCTTTCTGACCTGCTATTTTTTCAATATCTTTAATTGCCTCATCAACATATTTTCTGTCAATAACAGCTTCACTAACACCGACATTTAATACTACCTTTTCTACCCTTGGAACCTGCATAACAGAAGAGTAATTAAATTTCTCTTTGAGTAATGGGACAACTTCATTATTATATTTTTCTTTTAAGTGAGCCATATATTATACCTCTTCATAACTGTACTAATCAATATCTTTTCCGCATTTTCTGCAAAAACGTTTATGATCTTCATCATCTCTTCTTCCTAATCTAGCAGGTTTCTTGCAATGCGGACAAACAACCATAACATTGGATATATGAATAGGAACTTCCCTTTCGGCAAAATTCTTATCCATCATCTGATCCTGTTGTCTAATAGTTTTTTTTCTGAGATTGACATTAGAAATTAATACTCTATTAGCCTCAGGATAGACGGCAATAACTTTTCCTTTCTTCCCTTTATCTTTACCTGCAATGACAATTACATTATCATCTTTTTTAATTTTAAGTTTCATATAACCCTCACTTATAGTACTTCTGGGGCAAGAGATATTATTTTCGCAAAATCTCTATCCCTTAGCTCTCTTGCGATAGGTCCAAAAATACGAGTACCAATAGGATTTTTATCTTTATCAACTATACAAGCAGCATTTTCGTCGAATCTTATGCATGAGCCATCGTTTCTTTTAATTACATCTTTTGTCCTTACAATAACAGCTTTTACTATTTGCCCTTTTTTTATATTTGAATTTGGAATCGCCGCAAAAACTGAACAAACGATTATATCTCCAATATGGGCATACCTAATTTTAGAATGATTTAATACCTTTATACATTTCAACAACTTTGCTCCGCTGTTATCTGCGACTTTGAGTATTGTCTCTTGTTGAATCATGGTACACCTCTTTATTAACCTTGTTTTTTAACTATTTCAATAAGTTCAAAATACTTTGTAGCGGAAAGTGGTCTTGTTTCTCCAATAAGAACGACATCGCCTTCTTTAGCACTATTGTTTTCATCATGAACTTTATATTTTTTCCATTGCTTAACATATTTCTTATAGATAGGATGCATTTTCAAGGTTTCAACCTTAACCACTACGGTTTTATCCATTTTGTCAGATACAACAACACCTTGAAAATATTTTCTATGAGATTGCTTTTTTTCCATCATGTATCTCCTTAAAGTGAAATGCCTCTTTGATGAAGTACCATTTTATATCTGGCAATTTGCTTTTTAATCTTTTTTAATTGAGAAGTATCTTTAACTTCACCATATTCAGCCTTGACTCGTAAATCTACTAATTTCCTGGATAATTCATTCAAGATATTTAATATCTCTTCACTCTTCGCATTAACAATATCTGCTATATCTTTTTTCATGATTAGACCCCTGTTAAAATGGTTCTTTTGATTATTTTGCATTTAATGGGTAATTTAAATGATGCCTGTTTAAGAGCTTCTAATGCGTCATTTTCATTGATCTGCCCTCCAAGCTCATAAAGGATTGCACCTCTTTTAATCCTTGCAACATAATGATCAACAGCACCTTTACCCTTACCCATTCTTGTCTCAAGAGGCTTTTTAGTATAAGGAATATCTGGAAAAATCTTTATCCACAATTTAACAGCGCCTTTTGCATTTCTTGTTATAGTGATTCTCGCTGCTTCAATCTGATTTGGAGTCAAATATCCACTTTCTAGAGCAACAAGAGCATAATCACCAAAAGCAATCTTGTTATTTCTTGTCGCTTCACCTTTATTTCTTCCTCTTTGAAGCTTCCTATATTTTGTTCTAGCGGGTTGTAACATGAGTATCTCCTTTCACATTATCAACATCACCAAGATAAATCCATACTTTAATCCCTATTATCCCAAGTGTAACTAAAGCCTCAGAAACAGCGTAATCAATCTTTGCTTTTAAGGTAGAAAGAGGAATCTGACCATCGGAAAACTGCTCTGTTCTGGCTATTTCAGCGCCACCAAGTCTTCCAGAAACTTTAACTCTGATACCAAGGGCGCCACTTTTCATGGCGTTTTCCATTGCTTTTTTGATCGCCTTCTTATAGTTAGCCCTGCTTTCAATAGCTGTTTTAATGCTTTCTCCAACCAATACAGCTGAAGTATATCTTTCTTTAACCTCTTGAATAGAGATTTTAACATTATCGGGCTTGACAGTTTTAATAACTTTTTTAATCAATTGCTGACGAAGGTCCTCAATAGTTTTTCCCTTTTGCCCTGCAACTACACCTGGTCTTGCTGTATGGATAATTATCTTTAAAATGTCTATTTCTCTTATAATTTCAATCTGCGCTATTGCTGCATCTTTTAACATCTTTAATATAAAAGATCTTATTTTTTGATCTTCAACTAATTTGCTAGCATAATCTTCATGATTAAATTTCGCAACCCATTTAGATTGCCACCTTGTAGAAATACCAAGTCTTAAACCTACAGGATTTACTTTTTGACCCATTTATTTCCCCCTTGCCTCATTGTTATTAGCTCTCTCGTTAGAAATCTCAACATAGATATGAGAATTCCTTTTTGAGATAACATCAGCATGTCCTCTTCCTCTTCTTCGAAGCCTTTTATAAGTCGGGGCTTTTAAAACCGAAATTCTCTCGACTGTAAATGTTGAATCATCAACATCGATATTATGAGTAGTAGCCATGCTAATCATATTTGCTTTAGCAGATTCGAGAGCTTTCTTTAAAACCTTAGCACCTTTAGTATTAACGAAAGTTAATCTATTGATTGCTTCATTTACAAGCATTCCAGGGGGTACTTCTCTAGAATACCTTAGAACTTTTGTTTGAGAAACTCTAATAAATTTTTCAATTGCTCTTGATTTCATAAAACATTTCCTTTCTTTTTACTTGGCTTGAGCAACTTTTTCAGAAGTTCTATGACCTTTGAACATTCTGGTTGGTGCAAATTCGCCTAATTTATGACCTATCATATGTTCTGTAATAAATACCGGAACAAATTTTTTACCATTATATACATTGATAGTAAAACCGATCATTTCAGGTATTATTGTGGATTCCCTGGACCATGTTTTTAAAGTTTTTTGTGCATTTGAGCCTTTAGATAACTCGGTAATTTTCTTAAAAAGACTATTTTCAACATATGGTCCCTTTTTTATGGATCGTGACATATTCTATCTCCTAATAACTATTACTTTCGTCTTTTTATGATAAAAACGGATGTACGATTTTTCTTCTTTCTTGTCTTGTACCCTTTTGCAGGTGTTCCCCACGGAGATTGAGGGTGATTACCCTTACCTCTACCTTCTCCACCACCCATTGGGTGATCGATTGGGTTCATTGCCACACCTCTAACTTTAGGTCTTTTACCAAGCCATCTGTTTCTACCTGCCTTTCCAATGACAACATTCTTTTGATCTATATTAGAAACAACTCCAATTGTTGCATAGCATTTTGAAAAAACATATCTTATTTCACCAGAAGGCATTGTAAGAACAGCATAATCTTTTTCGAAACCAGATAATTGACAAAATGTTCCAGCGGCTCTTGCAAGTTGTCCGCCTTTTCCTGGATGCATCTCAATATTATGGACCAATGTACCTACTGGTATTTTAGCCAAAGGAAGTGAGTTACCTAATTTTATTGGAGCATCTTCTCCTTCGGTTATTTTATCACCAACTTTGATCCCATCTGGTGCCAATATATACCTTCTTATACCATTTTCATAACATAAAAGAGCTATTCTTGCCGTTCTATTTGGATCATATTCTATGGATTCAACTTTAGCTGTTAAGTTAAACATATCCCTTTTAAAAGAAATAATTCTATAACATCTTTTGTGACCCGCACCTTTTCTTCGCATTGTTACTCTACCAAGATTATTTCTCCCCGATTTTTCTGGAATATAAGTGGTCAGTTTCTTATAAGGCTTGTCTTTAGTAATTTCAGAAAAATCTGAGGATGTCTTAAATCTTTGACTTGGTGTAATAGGTCTATAAGTTTTTAATCCCATGATAACCTCACTATTCTACAATCAATTCTTTAATTTGTTGCCCTTTGGCAATTGTAACAATTGCTTTTTTCCTGAAATTTGTATATCCAGGATGAAATCTATCTCTTTGTTTTGGTTTTCTTGGTAAATTAACAATACTTACGCTTTTAACCTTAACATTGAAAAGATTTTTAACGGCTTCAGCTATTAATTTTTTATTTGCTTCATGATGAACATAGAAGGTATATTTATTCTGCTTTTGCAAATTAGTAGATTTTTCATTAAAAGCTGGTTTATAAATAATATCATGATATTCAAGTTTCATTATTCTTTCCTTCTATTTTAATATCTTTTATTTATGATACTGAACTAACCTTTGGAGTAACCAATGGAAGATATTTTTCTTCGAGATAATGTAAAGCGCTAGCGGTAATATAAATTTCTTTAGAATAGAATAATTCTTTTGCAGATAAATTATTCCAATGTAAAGTTGTAATATTACTTAAATTTTGAGAAGCCAATTTTATATTTCTATCATTTTCAGAAATAGTTAGTACCTGAGAATTATCAATATTGCTCATGAATTTCTTGTCGCCATAGATAAGAACGGTTTTATTATTTATTTCGAATGGTTTAATAATTTTTTCAAGATTTTTGGTTTTAATATCATCAAGAATTATATCCTCGATTATCTTAATCTGTTTTTTCTTCATCTTTAATGAAAAAATAGAGATATAAGCAAGCTTCTTCATCTTCTTATTAATTTTTTTTCTGTATGATCTTGGATGTGGTCCGAAAGCTACACCACCCTTTCGCCATACTGGATTTCTTTTTGTACCTACTCTTGCCCTACCAGTTCCCTTTTGTCTCCATGGTTTTGCGCCAGAACCTTCTACTTCAGCCTTGGTTTTTGTATCTGCTACACCAGCTCTTTTATTTGCTTCTTCGCAGGTAACTGCTAACCAGATAAGATAATTATTCACTTTTGCATTAAACATTAAATCGGAAACTTGAACTTCTTCTTTGGGTTTATTTTCTAGTGTATAAATTGTTATTTGCATAGTTTTTCCCTTCCTTTGTAAGGAATATTAAATTTATTATTATTGTTTTTTTGAAGATTTTTTAACGAAAACCAGATTATTTTTACCACCAGGGACAGCACCTTTTACAAGTAGAATATTATCTTCCTTTAAAAGTTTTACTACCTTCAAATTTTGTACTGTTATCTGCTGGTTACCATCATGTCCTGGCATCTTCTTAAAAGGGTATACTCGTCCTGGTTGTTCTCTCATCGCTGTACCACCCATGCCTCTATGAAATTTTGAACCATGGGTCATTCTACCTCGGGAAGCATTATGACGCTTAACCATACCTGCGAATCCATGCCCTTTGGTTTTCCCAACTATATCAACATATTTGGTATTTTCAAAAATTGAAACATTTAAATCATCACCAATATTTATGTTCATCTCATTATCAGCTAATTTAAATTCATGAATAATGGCTTTTGGTGTAATTTTCTTATTTTCATCTTTTAATTTTTGATTTATAGATTCGAAATATCCTCTTTTTGGAGAGTCAAGTTTATTTTCTTTTAATTCTTCAAATCCTATCTTTATGGCATTATAACCATGCGTATCTTTATTTTTTATTTCAAGAACAGTACATGGGCCAAGTTTAATAACTGTTACCGGAATCTGTTTACCTGATTCGTCATAAATTTCAGTCATGCCTATTTTTCTTCCTATTAAGCCCATCATATTTAACCTCTTTTGAATTATAATTTTGATTATTTTACTTAAAATTAAATTAAAAATTATAGTTGTTTAACTTCTGCATAAACACCCTGTGGTAATTCAAGCCCCATCAAGGCATTTTTAGCATCATCAGAAGGTTCAACAATATCTATCATTCTTTTATGTATTCTAATTTCGAATTGCTCTCTACTTTCAATATTTACAAAAGGTGATCTAAGCACAGTATATTTTTTAATTTTTGTTGGAAGTGGAATTGGTCCTTTAACTGTTGCTTTAGCTTTTTTTAATGTTTTAACAATATCTTGTGCCGATTTATCAAGAATTACGTGATCATAACCTTGTAATTTAATTCTAATTTTTGTGCTTTTCACAAATTGCCTCCAGGATAACATTTAATGTGGGGAAATTAATCCCCCACATATTTTATTCAATAATTTCTGCTACAACTCCAGCACCTACTGTTCTACCACCTTCTCTTATAGCGAATCTTAATCCTTTTTCCATAGCTACTGTATAGATAAGTTCTACAGTCATAAGAACATTCTGCCCTGGTTGAGCAACCTGCTCTTCTTCGTTTGTCTGGACATTCTGGATTTTTGCAATAGTGCCTGTAACATCTGTTGTTCTAAAATAAAACTGAGGTCTATAACCGACCGCAAACTGGGTATGTCTTCCACCTTCTTCTTTTGAAAGAATATAAACCTGAGCGACGAATTTCTTATGTGGTGTTATGCTTTTAGGTGCGGCTATAACCATACCTCTTTCAACCTCATCTTTTTCTACACCTCTTAGAAGAAGTCCAATATTGTCGCCTGCCATACCTTCATCAAGTTCTTTTCTGAACATTTCGACACCGGTAATAACTGTCTCTTTTGTTTCGCCAAAACCGACAATTTCAACCTTATCATTTACATGAATTCGACCTCTATCTACTCTACCTGTTACGACAGTACCTCTTCCTTTAATTGAGAAAATATCTTCGATAGGCATCAAAAATGGTTTATCAAGTTCTCTTACAGGATCCGGAAAATATTCATCCATAGCCTTCAAAAGTGCGCCAATAGGCTGCCATTCTTCTGAATTAATGTCGTTTCCTTCATATTCCATAGCTCTTTTAGCCGAACCTCTGATAACAGGAATTTCTTTTCCAGGAAAATTATATTTTGAAAGAAGTTCTCTTGTTTCTTCTTCTGCTAAATCGATAAGTTCTGGATCTGGAACCATATCTACTTTGTTAAGGAAAACAATTACTGAAGGCACATTAACCTGTCTTGCAAGAAGAATATGTTCTCTTGTTTGAGCCTCAGGGCCTTCGTTTGCAGAAACTAAAAGAATAGCACCATCCATCTGAGCTGCACCAGTAATCATGTTTTTGATATAGTCAGCATGCCCCGGGCAATCTATATGAGCATAGTGTCTTTTTTCACTTTCATATTCAACATGCTGAGTATTGATGGTAATACCACGAGCCTTTTCTTCTGGAGCATTATCAATTTCATCATATTTTTTAGCAACTGCTCTACCTAAAGTTGCACAATATCTTGTAATAGCAGAAGTAAGTGTCGTTTTACCATGATCAATATGCCCAATTGTTCCAACATTCATGTGTGGTTTACTTCGGTTAAACTTTTCTTTTGCCATTTTTATTTCCTCCTAAAATAATAAAAAAATCTTTAATCAACCAAAATTCTCGAAATCAATATCATTTCTATTTAAAAAGACAATAATCTTGTCTTATAACCCATTATCTTAAATTTCTTATTTGTTTTTTTATAAGAAAAATTATTTTAACAATTCTTTTACAATGGATTGCGGAACTTCATTATAATGACTTAGCATCATCGTATAAGTTCCTCTACCCTGTGTCTTTGACCTTAAGACAGTCGCGTAACCGAACATTGAACTTAATGGCACTTCTGCTTTTATTGTTTTACCGCCAACAGAATCTGACATTCCATGAATCTTACCTCTTCGGCCATTTAAATCACCCATTACCTCGCCAAGGTATTCATCTGGAATGATTACTTCTAATGCCATTATTGGTTCAAGAAGAATAGGATCAGCTTGTTTGCAAGCATCTTTGAAAGCCATTGACCCTGCAATCTGAAAAGCTAGATCCGAAGAATCAACCTCATGATATGAACCATCAAGCAAGTTAACACGCACATCTGTCACAGGATATCCACCAAGCACTCCATTCTCTATAGCAGATTCAATTCCTTTTTTTACAGATGGGATAAACTCTCTTGGAATTCTTCCTGCAACAATCTTATCTACAAATTCAAATCCTTTTCCTCTACCTAAGGGTTCAACTTCGACAATAACATGCCCATATTGCCCTTTTCCACCAGATTGTCTTATATATTTGCCTTCCGCTTTTACCTTTTTATTAATGGTTTCCCTGTACGCAACCTGGGGTGCTCCGATGTTCGCCTCAACTTTATACTCTCTTTTTATTCTGTCAACAATTATTTCTAAATGTAGCTCACCCATTCCTCTAATTATTGTTTGACCGGTTTCTTCATTTACATTTATCTTAAATGTAGGATCTTCTTCCGCTAATTTACCTAAGGCTATGGATAGTTTATCATACTCTGCCTTTGTTTTTGGTTCGATTGCAACAGAGATAACAGGATCAGGGAAATCCATCGATTCAAGAATAATTGGGCTATGATGCAAACAAAGAGTATCGCCTGTTTGAGTGTTTTTTAAGCCTATTAAACCGACTATATCTCCCGCTTTTGCTTCTTTAATTTCTTCTTTTTTATTGGCATGCATCAGTACAATTCTACCGATTCTTTCATTTTTTTCTTTAGAAGAATTATATACCTCATCGCCCTGAGAAATTTTACCAGAATAAATTCTTAAAAATGTTAGTTTACCTATATAAGGATCACTCATAATCTTAAAAGCCAAACCAGCAAATGGTTCACTATCATTAGATTTTCTGGTTATCTTTTCTCTTGTTTTCGGGTGGACTCCCTCAACATCTGCTATATCAATCGGAGATGGAAGGTAATATACAATCGAATCTAACAAATTTTGGACACCAACATTTTTAAAAGAAGAACCACAGATCATTGGATAAAAATCCATATTTATCGTTCCCTTCCTGATACAGTATCTAATCTCTTCTTCAGATATTTTTTCACCCGAAAGATATTTTTCCAAAATTTTATCATCCTGTTCACAAACAGAGTCTAAAAGTTTTTCTTTATACTCTAAAGCCAATTCTTTATATTCATCTGGAATTTCATGCTCAGAAAATGGTGAGTTACTTTCATAAGATTCCCATATTATAGCTTTCATCTTGATTAGATCTATTAAACCCTTAAAGTTAGATTCCGAACCAATAGGCAATTGAATTAATACTGGTTTTGCCCCTAGTTTATTTATTACATCATCTCTAACAGAATAGAAATTTGCCCCTACCCTATCCATCTTATTGGCATAAATTATTCTAGGGACTTTATATTTATTTGCCTGTCTCCAGACTGTTTCACTCTGTGGTTCGACACCGCTAACTGAGCAAAAAACTGCAACAGCGCCATCGAGAACTCTAAGAGATCTTTCTACCTCTGCAGTAAAGTCGACATGTCCGGGAGTATCTATAATATTAATTCTATGATCAAGCCAGAATGTAGTTGTGGCTGCAGATGTAATTGTAATCCCTCTTTCCTTTTCCTGGATCATCCAATCCATTTCTGCCGCACCATCATGAACTTCACCAATTTTATAGGTTTTACCTGTATAATATAGGATTCTTTCTGTTGTAGTTGTTTTCCCGGCATCAATATGAGCCATTATACCAATATTTCTGTATTTTTCCAAAGAGATTTCTTCTAACATAAATAAACCTTATCCCTAATTGTAATAAATTATATATAAAAAGTGCAATACAAAGATAAATTCAAAAAATTGAATTCTAATATATATTTTAAGAATGCGTGATGGAAAATACCTTATAATATTTTGATTTAAGGTATAAAAAGATAGCGAATAAAATAGCGAATTTTTTTCTCCAGCGCACGCAAACGATTATTATAAATTATTATAAATAAATTACCATCTAAGATGAGCAAAAGCTCTATTTGCTTCAGCCATCTTATGGGTATCTTCTTTTTTCTTTATAGAAGAACCCTGATTTTTATATGCATCAATTAATTCATTAGCCAATTTTTCAGCCATACTTTTACCGCTTCTACTTCTAGCAAAGTTGATAATCCAATGGCTTGCAAGATAAAATTGTCTATATGAAGGAACTTCAACGGGTATCTGGTAAGTTGAGCCTCCAATTCTTCTAGATCTAACCTCTACTATGGGTTTGACATTTTCGAGTGCTTTATGAAGAACATCTATAGGATCTTCATTTAGCCTTTCTTTAATGATATCTAATGCATCATATAGAACCGATTGAGCAGTAGTTTTTTTACCATCCCACATAAGATAGTTTATGAATTTAGTAGATTCATTATTTTTGTATTTAAAATCTAATCTTAAATTTCTTTCAATTCTTTTTTTCTTTCTACTCATGATCTTCTCCTGGAAATGACCCTATGATTTTTTAGTGTTTTTTGCACCATATTTAGATCTCGAACTTTTTCTGTTTTCAACTCCCAATGTGTCTAATGTGCCCCTAATAATGTGATATCTAACACCAGGAAGGTCTTTTACTCTTCCACCTCTAATCAATACTACCGAGTGTTCCTGTAAATTATGCCCTTCACCGGGGATATATGCTGTAACTTCATAACCATTGGTTAATCTAACTCTTGCTACTTTTCTTAAAGCAGAGTTAGGTTTTTTAGGTGTCATCGTAAATACTCTAGTACATACACCCTTTCTCTGAGGGCATGATTTTAAGGCAACCGATTTTGACTTATAAGTAATCTTTTCTCTTCCCTTTCTTATTAATTGATTAATAGTAGGCATTTTTATAAACTCCTTTGCGTATGGAATTAACTAATAACAAATTTTTTTTTGTTGTCAAGTATTAACCAAATCTATTAGATTCCGGGAAAAAATTCTTAATATTAGATGATTTAAAGATATCATCGATATTGAAGTCAATATCTCCCTTATCTTTATCATAGATTTTGATATTTTTATAATTTTTTATTTCAGTTCCTGCTGGAATCCTCTGCCCAATTATAACATTTTCTTTCAAGCCTCTTAAGAAATCTGTCTCTCCCCTTATTGCAGCATTAGTAAGAACCTTTGTCGTTTCCTGGAAAGATGCAGAAGATAAGAATGATCTACCCAAAGCGGCTTTTTTAATTCCTTCAAGAGCAGGAGAAGCCTTGGCTGGAACTCCACCTTCTTTTATAACCTTTTCATTTACCTCAAAAAACTCTTCTCTATCAACTATTTGTTTTAATACAAAACTTGTATCGCCAACCTCTTCAATGGTAACTTTTTTAGTCATCTGCCTAACTATAATGGCTATATGCTTATCGTTAATATTTACACCCTGTTCGCGATAAACTTTTTGTATCTCATTTAACAAATAGGCTGAAAATTCAAAAATACCATTTATTGAGAGTACATCATATGGATCAGGTTCACCATCTGTAATCGGATAGCCAGCTTTTATTCTATCCCCTTCTCTCACTTTTACATTCATAAAACCAGGGATTAGATGTTCATAAATTTTCCCAAAATCATCTTCAATAAGAATAACCTTTTTAGTTCTTTTTGATTCGCCAAATTTGACAATTCCATCTACCTGCGCTAAAACAGCTTTTTTCTTGGGCTTTCTTGCCTCAAAAAGAGAAGTTACTTTTGGTAAACCAGAAACAATATCTTCCTGAGTAGTCTTTTCCTTTGGAAGTTTAATTATTGCATCACCAATCTTAATGGAATCCCCATCTTTTACAGTAATAATAGATTTTGATTGTAAATGATATGTAATCAAAATATTTTCAGGGTTATCAGGATCGCAAATTAGTAATTTTGGTTGTCTTTTGTCATTTAATAATTGAGAAATTTTAATATAACCACCTTCTATCTGCTTTGCATTAACATTTAATATAACATTTTCGAATTTAACTATTCCGTTTTGCTCGGCAATTGTAATATCATTGTGCATGTCTGATAGTAATAAAACCTTATCGGCAGGGAAAATTTCTTTTTCTTTTCCATAGAAGACAGAACCAGTTCTGGCGTCTATTGAAATTTCATCCCCAGTTAAATAAAGATGATGTCCAACTTTTTTAATTATTCCAATATGATTTGATTTAACTACTTTATTGTTTTCATCATAACCTAAAATAGTATCTGCAATTACTTTCTCACCATCTGAAACTTCTATTTTGCTTGCACAGGCATTGTTGATATCTTTGTAAATTTCCCTTATAATAATTTGACCATCTCTTAAAAAGAGTAATGAATTTTCTTCTTCTTTTTTATAGGTTGATCCAAAAATCTTTTCAATATAAACCGGATTCTTATATATTTTCTCTGCTTCACTACCGGCACCAGAAGAAGCTATACCACCGATATGGAAAGTTCTCATTGTAAGCTGAGTTCCTGGTTGTCCAATAGATTGAGCGGCAATAATTCCAACTGCCTCGCCTATATCAACTATATTTCCTGTTGCTAAATTTTGACCATAGCATTTTACGCATACGCCATAGCTGGATTCACATGTCAATACAGATCTTATCTTAACTCTTTTTATACCTAACCTTTCGACTAAAAGAGCTTTTTCTTCATTAATATATTCATTAACATCCAATATAAGCTCATTAGTTATTGGATGGTATATTTTTTCCTGACAGAATCTGCCAACTATTCTACTGGAGAGTGGAACTTTAATTTCTTCATCTTCTTTAATGCTTTCTATATAAATACCATTTATAGTACCACAATCTTCTTCTGTTATTACGACATCCTGTGCAATATCTACAAGTTTTCTCGTTAAATATCCTGCATCTGCTGTTTTTAATGCAGTATCTGTTAAACCTTTTCTTGCTCCATGTGTACTAATAAAATACTCAAAGACAGAAAGCCCCTCTTTAAAATTAGATTTAATAGGAATATCGATAATCTTACCGGATGGAGTCGACATGTTACCCCTCATTCCAGCAAGCTGAACTACCTGAGTTATTGAACCTCTAGCACCAGATTCAACTATCATATTTAATGGGTTAACACCTTTTTTAAATTCTTCTATTGTCTTTTTTAATTTTTCCTGAATTTTAGTCTTGGCTTTATCCCATAATTTAATTACTTCATTATATCTTTCTTCTTCGGTAATCGTACCTTTTTGCTTAGCTTCCTGGAATTTTTTTACCTTTTCTTCCGTAGATTCTATTATTCTATGTTTTTCTTCTGGTATTAATATATCTGATACACTAATTGTAGATCCGAACCTGGTTGCATAATAAAATCCAAGTTCTTTGATCTTGTCCAATGAATCACCAGCTGCAAATATTCCCTCTTTTACTATAATCTTTGCGATCAGATTCTTTAGCTTTTTCTCTGACATCGCTTCATTGATAAATCTAATTGATGGTGGAAGTATATTATTAAATATCACTCTACCAGCTGTCGTTTTAATCCAATTTTCATCGAAATAATATAAAATACTTTCATTGTATTTAATATCATCATGATATAAAGCATATTCTAACTCTTCCAGATTTGTAAAATATTTCAATTTTTCTCTTTTAATTCTTTCATCTTCTTTTGTTAAATAAAAGATGCCAAGAACCATATCTTTAGTCGGCCATGAAATAGGTGTTCCATTTGCAGGATCAAGAAGATTTTTTGCTGAAAGCATTAGTATCCAGCATTCAATCTGAGCCTCAACCGAAAGAGGAATATGTATCGCCATCTGATCACCATCAAAATCAGCGTTATAGGCATGGCATACTAAGGGAGGTAATTGAATTGCCGATCCTTCAATTAATTTTGGTTCAAATGCCTGGAAACCTAATCTATGTAATGTAGGAGCTCTGTTCAATAATATAGGATGTTTATCTACTATTGATTCAAGAACATCCCATACTTCCTTTTCTCCATGTTCAATGACATCTTTAGCTTTTTTTATGGTATAATTGTAATGGCTTTTAAGTTTTGCTATGACAAATGGTTTAAATAACTCTAATGCAATCTTTCTTGGAACACCTGCTTGATATATTTTCAAAGTAGGTCCAACTACTATAACAGAACGTCCAGAATAATCTACTCTTTTACCTAAAAGATTCTGTCTGAATCTTCCTTGTTTCCCTTTTAAGATTTCTGAAATAGATTTTAATGGTCTATTTGAAGGTCCCTTTACCGCTCTTTTCCTTTTTGAATTATCGAATAAACAATCTACTGCATCCTGAAGAAGTCTTTTTTCATTTTTTACAATAATATCAGGTGCCTTCATCCTCTGGAGTTTTCTTAGTCTGTTATTTCTGTGTATCATTCTCCTGTAAAGATCATTTAAATCTGATGTTGCGAATCTTCCACCATCGAGTTGAACCATTGGTCTTAAATCGGGTGGGATTACCGGGACGACATCTAATATCATCCATTCTGGTCTATTACCAGATTTCTTGAAATCTTCCAGTAAAGCAAGTCTTGATAGAAGTTTTTTATCTGCTTTTTTATCTTTTTCTATCATCATCCTTCTGAGAATTTGAACTTCATAGTCTATGTCAATCTCAGAGAGTAATTCTTTGATGGCCTCTGCGCCCATTTGAGCTTTAAATGAAGAACCATATTTTGTCACGGCTTCTTCGTATTCTTTTTCAGTTAGTATCTCTTTTTCTTTTAAATCTGTGTCACCTGGATCTATAACAATATATTTTTCATGGAAAAGAACAGAGTCTAAATCTTTATTTTTTACATCCAGCGCAAGAGCAATTTTTGAAGGTGTGGTTTTGTAATACCATATATGTGCGACTGGAGAAGCCAGCACTATATGACCGCATCTATACCTTCTAACCTTTGAGTCAGTTACCTGAACACCACATCTATCGCATACTACACCTTCATATTTCCTGGTTTTAAATTTACCACAGGAACATTCATAGTCTCTTGTCGTTCCAAAAATTTTCTCGCAAAAAAGACCGTCTTTTTCTGGTTTTAATGTTCTGTAATTTATGGTCTCGGGTTTTTTAACTTCACCATAAGATTGATCTATTATAACATCTGAAGAAGCAAGTTTTAATTGCATCTTAGAAATCATTTTAACATTATCAAAAATACTCATATTCTCCCTCTTTCAAAACATTTGGAAAACTAGCTAGAAAATCTGCTTAGACTTATAAACATTCTTCTCTTGTTCTTTTTCTGTTAAAGAGATTTCTCTTTCATTTTCATCGTAAAGTAAAACATGCAAACACATTCCCCTTAATTCCTGTATAAGGACATTAAATGCTTCAGGAATACCAGCCGGAGGTATGGGTTCTCCTTTTACGATAGCATGATACATATTATTTCTTCCTGTTCTATCATCAGATTTTTGAGTTAAAAACTCATGTAGTGTTGCTGCTGCACCATAAGCCTCTAAAGCCCAAACTTCCATTTCTCCAAGTCTTTGACCACCGAATTGAGCTTTTCCTCCTAATGGTTGCTGTGTAACTAAAGAATAATTTCCAGTTGAACGTGCATGAACCTTATCCTCAACCATGTGATTCAATTTCAATATATAAATATTACCGACTAAAACATCGTTAATAAATTTTTCACCGGTTTTACCATCATACAAAGGGCTTTTTGATGTAGAAGGTAGTTCAAGATCTTCTAACATCTTTTGAATCTCTTCGTATTTTGGTGACTCAAATACAGGCACGGCTACTTTTTTGTTTGTTTTTTCACAAACCCACCCTAATGAAGTTTCAAATATCTGCCCTAAGTTCATTCTACTTGGGACTCCCAATGGATTTAACACGATGTCAACAGGAGTACCATCTGGTAAATAAGGCATATCTTCTTCTGGAAGAATAATGGAAATAACACCCTTATTACCATGTCTTCCCGATAATTTATCTCCAACTTGAATTTTCCTTTTGGTGGCAATATAAACTTTAATTACCTCTTCAACACCATTATCAAGGTCATCAACCTCATCTTTAGTTAATCTAATTATTTCTGTTACATATCCTTCAACACCATGTGGTACCCTTAAAGATGTGTCTCTAACCTCTGATGCCTTTTCACCAAATATTGATTTAAACAATTTGTATTCTGGAAAAAGTTCTTCATGCCCCTTTGGTGTAACCTTACCGACTAAAATACTATTTGAGGTAACATAAGAACCAACTTTTATTACTCCTTTTTCATCTAAATCCTTTAAATCTCTTTCACTACAATTTGGAATATCTCTAGTTATTTTTTCAGGACCTAATTTGGTATCTCTGACTTCTATCTGGAATTCTTTTATGTGAAGAGAAGTTAAAAGATCTTCTTTGACTACTCTTTCAGAAATAACTATAGCATCTTCAAAGTTAAAACCATACCATGGAATAAATGCTACTTTTAAGTTAACCCCAAGAGCCAACTCTCCATCGGCGGCGGAAGGACCATCGGTAAGTGGTTGACCCTCCTTTACTTTCTGACCTAATTTAACTATAGGCCTTTGATTATAAACAGTGTCCTGGTTAGTTCTGAAATATTTTACTAATTTATATCTATCAAGATCACTTTCATTTAATTTATGTTCAGGTTCGATTACTATATTAGAATTGGATATTTCTACTATTTTACCACTTCTTTTTGCATAATGTATAATCCCTGTATCTTTTACCACCCTTTGTTCTATCCCTGTACCAACATTAGGTGATTGAGGATAAAGCAAAGGAATTGCCTGCCTTTGCATGTTTGAACCCATTAAGGCTCGGTTAGCATCATTATGTTCAAGAAAAGGGATCAAAGCTGTGGAAATCGAGATTAATTGTCTTGGAGATAAATCGATATAATCTATTTTTGTCTTATGAACACTAATATATTCGCCATTATGCCTTGTATCAACAAATTCATTGATAAAATTACCATTTTCATCTCTTTCTTCCGTAGACTGGGCGATATAAAATCTTTCTTCTTCAATAGCAGTAAGGAATTCAACTTTATTGGTAACCTTACCATCTTCGACTTTTAAGTAAGGGGTTTCAAGATACCCAAAGTCATTTGGTTTACTAAATGTGGTTAATGATAATATCAATCCTATGTTTTGCCCTTCAGGGGTTTCTATTGGGCATAGTCTACCATAATGCGATGTATGAACATCTCTTACTTTTGAGCCAGCCCTATCTCTTGACAATCCCCCTTTACCAAGAGCATTTATCCTTCTTTTATGAGTTAATTCTGTCAATGGATTTGTTTGATCCATAAATTGGGATAATTGAGATGTACCAAAAAACTCGTTCAAAACTGAGGTAATAGGCTTATTATTAATCAATTCGGTAGGATTTGCTGTTTCCTGATCGATAGTATTCATCTTTTCTATAGCAATCCTTTGCATTCTGGCAAATCCTTTTTTTAACTCATTGTAAATAAGCTCGCCAACAGCTCTGATTCTTCTATTTGAAAGATGATCTTCATCATCTACATTATATGTACCTTCGGCTATTTTTGTAAGATATATAATTGTATTGATAATATCATCTATTCGAAGATTCATCTCTGTAATATCATCTTTATAGGCAAATTTTCTATTTAACTTAAATCTACCAACTTTACCAAGGAAATACCTATGAGGATTGAAAAACATCTCCTTAATCTCAATTTCTGCTGTTTCAATCAAAGCTGGTTCGCCAGGTCTTAGAATATTGAAGACTTTATTAATTGCCTCTTCTTTTGTAGGTTCTGACTTTAATGGATTGTTTGGATCTTTTTCAAATACTTCTTTTTGAATAGTATTTAAAATAATTTGCGAAGAAACCTTTTTTGAATTGAAAAGATTTACAACTTTTAATTCCTGTATCTTATTTTCTATCATCTTTTCAATATCAAGTTCATGAATTTCCTGTCCCGCTGTGATTATTTTTTCAGGTCCAAAATCTGTTTCTATAATCAATGTTTGGGCAGATATTCTTCCTGTTAAGTCATAAGTAACGGGAAGTATATCTGTTTCATAAAAAGCTTCAATAATCTTTTCGTTTGTTTCAAGTCCCACAACCCTTAAAAATGTTGTAGCGGGTATTTTCCTTTTTTTATCTATTCTAACAGATAAAATTTCTTTTTTTTCATCTAATATAAATTCTAACCATGCCCCTTTGTCAGGTGAAAGTCTCGCCTGGTATTCATTGTTTCTATCATCATATTTAAACATAACACCAGGGGATCTATGAATCTGAGAAACAACGACTCTTTCAGCACCATTGATAATGAAAGTTCCGACATCAGTCAATAATGGAAAGTCACCAAAATAAATCTCTTTGGTTCTAACTTCACCGGAATCTTTAAATAATAAGTTCACTATAATTTTAATGGGAATCGAATAGGTTTTACTTTTAATTCTTGCCTCATCAACGGTGTATTTTGGCTGGCCAAAATGATATTCCACATATTCCAGAACAATATTGTTGTTTTTAGATTCAATCGGAAAATGATTTTTAAATAAATCTTCTAAACCCTGTGTTTCTATAGGTAATTTATTTAATTTCTTTTGAAGCTGTAAAAACCATTCATAAGATAATTTTTGAATTTCCAAAAAATTTGGAAATTCAATTAATTCATCATGGTTACTATTGACATAAAATCTATTAGGATTGTTTTTAATTGGTGAAAATTTCACCTTCATGAATCTCTCCTGAATATTTAAGATTAAGTATTATAAAACATAAAACAGAGAAAAAATAAAAAAAAGAGAAAAATTATAAAGTACGAAGGAGGTAAAACTACCCCCTTCATAAGAAAAAATAATTTGTAATCGAATCTGCCACTTTTGGGGCATTATTTTAACTCTACTTGAGCACCTGCTTCTTCTAATTTTTTCTTTATTGCATTTGCATCATCTTTTGGAACAGCTGTTTTAATGGGTTTTGAAGAATCTTCAACGGCATCTTTTGCTTCTTTTAAGCCTAAAGAGGTTATTTCTCTAACTCTTTTAATGACCTCAATTTTTTGTGAACCAGGATTTTTAATATAGATATCAAATTCAGATTTTTCTTCCTTTTCTGAGCTTTCTGCAGCTGCTGCAGCTGCTGGAGCAGCCATCATCATCGGTGCAGATGCACTAACACCAAAAGTTTCTTCAAGAGCTTTAACTAAATCGTTAAGCTCCATTACTGTCATCCCTTTAACAGCTTCAATAATCTGTTCTTTTGTAAGATTTGCCATATTTTCTCCCTTTTTTAATAAATTATTTTCTTATCTATTTTGTGCTATCTGATTTATTACTCTAGGCAATCGAGTAACAATTTCATTTAATGCACGAGTAAATCTGGTATATGGACTTGCGAGAACATTTGCAAGCATACCGTATAGTTCGACTTTTGAAGGCATATCAGCAAGCTTTTCGGCATATGCAGCCGATAAAAAGCTATTGTCAAAAATAGCGCCTTTAATTGAAACAACTTTAGTCTTTTGAAGGTTTCTGATCTCTTTTACAATATTGCTAATATCATCGTTAGCATATACTATAAAAGTGTTGAGCTTGAACATTTCTGGTGGAATTTCAAATTCAACTGCTTCTTTTACAGCAAGCATTGCAATATTTGTTTTAATGACTTTGATAAAACCCTTTTTCTCTTTAACCTTGTTTCGAAGCTCTTCAAATTGCTTTACTGTAATTTTAGAAAAATTGCAGAAAAGAACAAAACTATTTTCCTGAAAAATACTTTTGATTTCATTAAAATAATTAATCTTTTCTGGTTTGATCTCTCGTTTTTTTTCCATATAAGTTCCTTATAGGCTTGGTAGATAGAATAAGGTAATTTATAATTAACTTTGCGTAATAGCTCACAAACTCAAATCTCTAACAAATCTATTAACTATTTTCTAATTATTACTTAAAAGTATCTTTGAAAAAGTTAAGATAGACTTGCTGAATCTAATCTAACAGATGGTGACATCGTAGAAGAAACATATATTGATAATATATAGTTACCTTTTAAATCAGATGGTCTTTTCTTTAATATATCCTGATAAAGAGCCATGAAATTATCATGAATCTGATCTTCGGTCATAGATTTTTTACCAAAAATTGCATGAACAACACCTGCTTTATCAGTTCGATATTCCAATTTCCCTTGTTTAACTTCTTTAACTGCTTGAGCCAAGTTATCTGTTACAGTACCAGTCTTGGGGTTTGGCATTAAACCTTTAGGACCGAGTATCTTTGCTATTTTGCCTATTTCTTTCATCATGTCTGTGGTAGCTATACAGGAATCAAATTCCATCCATCCATTTTTTATTTTTTCAATATATTCATCACTTCCAGCATAATCTGCTCCTGCTGAAAGAGCTTCGTCTACTTTTTGGCCTTTGGCAAAAACCAGAATCTTTTTAGTTTTACCAAATGGATTAGGTAATAAAATTGTAGAACGAATGGAGTGTTTTTTTTCTAACTTTAAGTTAATTGCAACTTCAAACGTCTCATCAAATTTAGCAAATGTAACTTTCTTAATTAATGCGATTGCATCTTTTATATTATATTGTTTAGGTTCAATACTCTCTTTAGCCTTATTATATAATTTACCATGAACTGTCATTATTAGTACTCCTTGATATTAATCTATAACTTCAATACCCATAGATTTGCATGTGCCTTCAACGATTCTTGATGCCATCTCAATATCTTTTGTATTTAAATCTGGCAATTTTTTTGTAGCTATTTCTTTAATCTGTTTTTTGGTTATTTTCCCTACTTTTGTCTTATTTGGAGTAGCAGAACCTTTCTCAAGATTAATGGCTTTTTTAACCATAAAAGAAACTGGGGCAACTTTTAAAACAATATCGAAAGTTCTATCTTTATAAATGGTTACGATGGTAGGTATCAATTCACCTTTTCTATTAGATGTTTTTGAATTAAAAGCCTGAACAAACTGACCAAGATTAATTCCTGTAGGACCCAATGCTGTACCAATTGGTGGAGCTGGTTTTGCTTCGCCACCTATAATTTGAAGTTTAACTATCTGTTTAATCTCTTTAGCCATATAAAATCCTTTTAAATAAAATTTTTATTTTTTTTCTACCTGATCAATATTTAATTCTACGGGAGTTGGTCTATCAAAAATTTTAACCTCAACAATTATTTTTGTTTTATCCTTGTTTATCTCTTTAATAACTCCGGAACAACCTTTAAATCCCCCACTTATAATATTAACTTCTTCCTCAATTTCAAATAGAGATTTTGTCTGCTCAATCTCTGTTTCTTTTATTTGTCCAATATTTATTAGATAAGACCTGACTTCGGATTTAGTAAGAGGATTTGGCTTGTCAGTCCTTTTCGTTCCTAAAAAGCATGAAACAGATGAGATGTTTAATATTTCTTTAACAATTTTTTTCCAATAATTTTCATCTTCTGGATTATCCGAAAAGTCTATTTCAATAAATACATAGCCGGGATACAGACGAGATTTAAATTCTCTTTTTTTCCCCTTTATTTTTTTTTCAACTTTAGATTCAGGAACAATAGGATTAAAAACATATTTTTCTAAAAAGTTATTTTTTATAATTTTATTTAAATAATCAACTACTTGATACTCAGTTCCACTTGTAACTTTCAAAATATAATAATTTTTCATAAACCAAAAATCCACTGAATAAATTTACCAATTCCGAGATCAACCAAAAGGAAAAAAATGGAAAAAAAGGCTATTATAACTAAAATACCAATAAGATGAGCAGGGACCGATTTTGTTACTATATTCCAATCTATTTTTTTTAATTCTTTATAAGAAGAACTGACAAAAGAAGTAAATTTCTTAAATATGTTTTGTTTAGCCATCCTGCCTCCAATTAAGTATACTTGCGAATAAATAGAATATAGGGAACAGGCCAGGAGGGATTCGAACCCCCAACACGCGGTTTTGGAGACCGCCGCTCTACCAATTGGAGCTACTGACCTAATTAATAATAGTTATTTCTATCTATTGCTATTATATTATTCTATTGCTATTATATTATTTAACCTTATCTTATTTTATTTTTGTTTCAACATGGATAGTATGTTTTCTACAAACTTTGCAATATTTTTTGAAAGATAATTTATCAGGAGTATTTTTTTTATTTTTATCTGTTGTGTAGTTTTTACTACCACATGATTCACATTTTAAAGCCAATAATTCTCTCATAAGTTCACCCTTAATTAAAAAAAATTTTCTTTTTTAAATTTTTAATTTCAACTCATAGCCCTCACTCGGAATCGAACCGAGTACCTTTTCCTTACCATGGAAACGCTCTACCGTATGAGCTATGAGGGCAAAATCGCAAGAAAAAGTAACAGATTTTTAATAACTGTCAAGAGTGATTTTTATAAAACTTTTTTAGAATTCTCTATTTAACCATTTTACACTCGCCTTGAAAAATCACTCCATCTTCTATTTTTAAGACTTTTGTGGTTATATTTCCATACATCTGCGCTTGTTCTATAAATTCTGCTCTTTCTGATTTATTTATATTTCCCTTTAATATCCCGGCTATTTTTATGTGACCTGCTTCAATTTCAGCTTCTACTTTGGCTTCAGGAGAAATCTCAAGATAGCCATCTGTCTTTATTGTACCTTTGAATTCTCCACAAATCTTTACAGAAGTTTTAAACGACAAATTTCCAGTAAAGTTTGTTTCTGGGCCTAATGTTGTTATGACTTTATCTGAAAATGAAGGTTTATCTTTTTTGTTCATCATGAAACTCCTTATAAATATTGCCTTGAAAAGAGGTGTTTTACTACTTTGACACCATTGTAAAAACTCCATCCCAATCGTCTGATGGAGGATTTTTGATATATTCAACACATCTTAAATATTGTAGTTTGGAAGGGCCATCATTAGGATCTATTTCAAGTGCCTTTTGGAATTGTAAAATAGCATTTTTGAAATCTTTACCAAAATACAGTTTAATCCCTTCATTGTAATATCGAAGTAATGATTTCTTTTCTTCTGAAAGCATATAATGCCTCTTAAATTTTTATATAAATATTATCTATTCCAAAAGATTTTTGTCAAATATTATTGAAATTTTGTTTTAAATTTTGATTCGATCTCTTTCTGCGGTATAAATTGAGCCTTTTTCTCTTCTATCTTTTCTATTCTTTTTTCAATTTCAGAACTTAAATCTTCGTAATTTTTAATCAAATTGTTAAAGTCTTCTGATAATTTTTTATAAGAATCTATAATATAACTGGTTGAAAACTGATCTTTTTCCTTGGATAATTCATTGTCAAAATGGTTTTTAAGTTTTTTTGCAGGGTTATATATTTTTTCAACAAAAAAGGATTTTAATAATTTTATTATCTCGGCTTTTTCCTGAATTATCACTTCTCTTTTATTTAACTCAAGCAAATAACTCTGTCTTTTTAAAAGATTATTCATTTTTATAACAACTTCAAAAATGTTAACAGGTTTAATGATATAATCGTCTGCTCCCAATTCTAAAGCCTTTATTTTATGAGGAAAATCATCAAAGGCAGATATTACTATAATTGGTACATAATTCTGATGTTCATTTCTAATCTCTTTAATTATCTCATAACCCGAAATATCTGGTAAGTCTATATCTATAATGGCGATATCATACTGATTGTCTTCAATATATTCCAGAAATCTATAGCCTTTATCAAAAGAAATTACTTCAAACATTTCAAGATTTTGGATTATAGTTTTAAATAGTTCGCATATCTCCCAGTTATCATCAACCATTGCAATCTTAAATTTATTCATTTGAGTTAACCTCTTTTTTAACTTTACTTTCTTTGCTTTTTTTAAACCTTATAGTATATAGGCCAGAAAAGAGCTTCTTTTCCTTAATTATAGGGTTAAATATTTGAACATCTTTTCTCTTTCTTTTTTTGAATACACCAAAACCCCGTAGTTCTATATCTACCTCTTGATCAGTTGATAGAATTTTATTTAATTCAACCAAAAATTGATTAATTATCGAACTTACAATATTTTTATTTATACCTGCCACATTTTGATAGGTTAAATCTATAAGTTCCTTTTTTGTTAACTTCATAAAAATAAATTATATTTTATCAACCAATTTGGATGCTTTCGCTTTGTATCTAGCAGCAGTGTTTTTATGAATAACATTTCTCTTTACCGCTTTATCACAAAGTGATTGATATTTATTGAACATTTCTAATGCCTGATCCTTGTTCTTATTGTCTATGGAAAATAAAAAGTTCTTAAAACCTGATTTTATCTCGGATTTTACACTTTTATTTTCCAGTCTTTTTTTTAAATTTTGTCTTACTCTTTTCTCTGCTGATTTCTTATTTGGCACAAATATGCTCCTTTTTTGCAATCTTTACCATAAATATTATCAATGTCAATATTGATTATTTTCTATTTTCACCCTATTTTTAATTAAAGATGTTAGATGCGAAATTTTACAATACTTTACCAGATAAAAGTGGTGTCTATCTGTTTTACGATAAAAATAATGAAATTTTATATATTGGCAAAGCTATTAATCTTAAAAAAAGAGTGAGTTCTTATTTTTCAAAAAATATTATAGACGATAAGACCAAAGTACTTGTTTCAAACATCTCATATATAGATTACAGAATTGCTAAGTCTCAATATGAAGCCCTTCTTTTAGAACAAAATTTAATATCAACATTAAAACCGAAATACAATATCCAACTTAAAGATGATAAATCATATACTTTACTTGGATTTACTAAAGAAAATTACCCTTCAGTATTCATAATAAGGCAAAAGGATAAATTTGATGGGATTACTTTTGGACCTTTTATTTCAAAAATGATGACCAACAAATTATATGAATTTATTCAAAAAACTTTTAAAATAAGAACATGCAAAAAAAAATTAAAAAATAGATCAAAACCATGTTTAAATTATCATCTAGGCAAATGCAGTGCTCCTTGTGCTGGTTTTATAGATGAGGATTCGTATAATTCTCAATTTAAGAAAGCCTTAAAATTCTTAAAAGGAGAATATTCTTATTTATTAAAAGAGTTAGAAGACCAGATTAACATGTTATCTTCTTCTTTGGAATTTGAAAAGGCAAATACACTTAAAAGCCAATATAAATTAATTAAAGAGTTTCAATCCAGCTTTTCATATAATTGGAATTCTGAAGGGACATATGACTTTATAGCTTTCTATTTGCGTAACAATAATGGATATATTACTTTAATTAGAAGCAAAGATGGCATTAAGACTCTTTCGATAAATAAAAAGTTCTCATATCTTTCATTGAATGAAGATTTAGATTCTTTGATAATTCAGGCTATCCTTTCATTATATTCTGAAATCGAACCTGCTAATACTATTTATCTACCTTCAAATCATTTTAATGAAGCTTTATTAGAATTATTGAAAAAAGAGATTAGCATTAAGACATATAGATCTAAATTAGAACTTGGAATTTATAAGACATTACTATTACAATTAATTGAACTATATAAACAATCATTTAAGATTGCTTTATATAGCGAGAATAAAAGATTAAAAGAATTACAAAAAATATTGAATTTGAAAAAGATCCCTCACAGAATTGATGGTTTTGATATTTCAAATATCGGCTCTTCCTATATAGTAGGTTCATCTGTTAGTTTTTACAATGGATCTGCCGATAAAAGTAATTATAGACAATTTTCGATAAAGGGCACTACATATCAGGATGATTATGCCGCCATCGAAGAAATAGTCATAAGAAGACTATTAGAGTACCAAAACACGCATTCAGATTTACCAGATCTTGTATGTATTGATGGTGGAAAAGGTCATGTCAAAAGAATCTCAGAAACAATTAACAAAAGTTTGAATATCGATATAACAATTATTGGTCTTGCAAAAAGAGAAGAATCTATTATTGTTGAAAAAGGAAAAAAAGAGATAAAATTACCTTTTTCCAACGAGGGTTTAAGATTATTAGTTGAAATAAGAGATGAGGCTCACCGATTCGCAAATAGATATAGAAAGAAAAAGATAGATTTAAACCTATATAAAAATTAATTTCAAATCTGTTTTATTAGTTAGTTATAGATGTAGTTTTAATAAAATTTAGACGATAATTGAAAAAAAGTTCCTTTAGGGAATAGAATCTTTAGGGGATAAAATGAAAGCAAAACAAAAACGAACAGCAAAAAAATCATCTTATAAACCTTATATTAAAAAAGGAATAAAAGAAAGTATAAAAACCAAAAAAGGGAATTTACTAAAACTAGAAAATATCTATAATAAAGAAAAGATTAATTTTATTCCTATTGTATTAAGCGAATTTCTTTCAATATTATTTGCATATCTTTCATGGTATATATTTCAACCTTTTCCTGTAATGGGTCCTAGTTTTGTAAATTTTAGAAATTTGTTATTAATACTTTACTCATCTAATTTTATCATTGGTCTTATTATTACTTTTTTCAAAGTAAGGGATATTTCAGACTATTTCTCTATATTCAATCTTTCATATTCTTTCGATCAGAATGAATTTTTAAGATATAGAGCAAAATTACTTAATATGCCTGTATTATTAACTATTAACTATTCGATTAGACTCTTTATTTTCTCGTTGATAGGTTTATTTATAGCTGTATATCTTTCTTATATCCCAAGAATGTTTGTTTTAACTTTAATCTTCTATTTTATTTTTATCTTTGTTATTTTATCGATATTATCCTATTATCTATCCCTTTTTTCTTTGATGAATCAATTTATTATTCTTGGAAAGGTTAAAGTGAATTCAGAAGAATCTCCTTACAAAATATATAAATTAGGAATAATGCCAAAGACATTTCTAACATTTATGATCCCATCATCATTACTTGCAATACTGCTTCTATTTATCACATTTTCTTTGCTTCAATATGCAATTCAAGGTGGTACAATTCTATCTCTTGAGCTTAACTATGTAACCGAAACTATATTTTCCAGACTTTTACTATTTGCTTTAATTGTTTTTGCTATTTTTATTTATGTATATCTGTCCTTTTTAAAGAAAAATTTTAAACAAATAATAGATATACTTTCAGAACTTGAAAAGAGTAATTTTACATTCACATCTTATATATCGACATCTGATGAATTGGGTGATATAATTCAAAAAATTAATATAGTATCTATTAATTTAAATAATCTTATAAAAGAAAATATAAAATACTTTTCTGCTATATCTTATAAGATTAAGGAAAATTTTCAGGTTTCAAGAAAGATTGAAAGCAATTCAGAGAACCAAAATCAATCTATTAAAAAACTTTTAGACTCAGTAAATGAATTAAAGGATTCCACATCCCTTATAGTTGAAAAATCGAATAAATCGGCTCAAATTATCTCAAAATCTACAACTATACTTCAAAAAGAAATTTCTGTATTCGAATCATCTCTTTCATCCTTCTCACAGATCTCTGAAATTTCAAAAAAAATGACAGATTCATTGAAACTCATAGTTGATATAGCTTCTCACACCAAATTATTGGCTTTAAATGCATCTATTGAGGCTTCAAGAGTAGGGGAAAGTGGTAAAGGTTTCGCTGTTGTTGCATCAGAAATCAGGAAAATGGCTGAGAGTAGTTCGGTAATTTCCGATCAGGTAAATGATCTTATTAACACCATAAACACAAAGATCATCCAATCTATTGAAAATTCAAAGACAATTAATAATTCAATCTTATCGATTTTGGATGAAACTAAAACAATCTCCGATGAGGTTAAATCCATATTAAATTCTGCAAACAAACAAAATGAAAACACAAATATTATAGATAATATTGCTAAAAATTATTTTGATTTAACTGCTGAAGGGATAAGCATAGCCGAAGAATTAGAGGCAAATTCTAATAACCTTGTTTCTCTTATAGAAAATCTAGAGATAAATGTCAAAGAGTTTAAAATATCTACGGATGATAAATTTATAATAACATCCGAAACAATCGAGCAGATCAAGAGTAACATTAAAAATATCAAGAAAAAAGGAAAGCAAAAAGAGAATAAAGAAGAAGAACAACTTCTTTTACCTTCTAACGATGCAAAAACTCAACAAAAACTTGCTAAACCAGAGTAGAAAGATCTAATTATTTAAATTTTAATTTACCTAATTTATATCTTCTTCTATGAAACTTCGTTAATAAAAAAGTAAGAAAATTTAAATTTATAAAATTTATTATACCTGATGACTTTTTTTCAATTGTTTTGTATATTATATTTAAAATTCAACAATTTATGAAAAGGGGTCAATATGCATTCAAAGGCTACATGGAACGAAGATCTTTATTTTACAGCAGAACTTAATGGGCATAAAATTGATATCGATGCTTCTGCTGAGCATGGTGGAAAAGATAGGGGTCCCAGGCCTAAAGGGCTTTTACTCACTAGCCTTATAGGTTGTACCGGGATGGATGTTGCATCTTTATTTAAAAAGATGAAAATTCCAGTCGAAAGTTTTACTCTTGAAGCATCTGCTGATGAAACAAATGAACACCCAAAGGTATATAAAGATATATTACTAAAATATTATTTCACAGGTAATATAGAAGATAGAATTAATGATCTTATAAAGGCTATCAGACTTTCACAAACTAAATACTGTGGTGTTACAACTATGTTAAAAAAACATACTAACATTAACATAAAATTATATGTGAATGACAAAGAAATAGAATATCCACAGGAATAAATTTTACTTTTTAACTAATAATAAAGAGCAAATCTAAGCTTAAAAGATAAAATTGAATCATTGATATTGTAATCCAGGTAGAAATCTATTAAATCTATTCCTATTAAAGCAAGCACAATACCAATTCCTGTTGAGTACTGCATCAATGAAAAATCAAGTTTACCATCCAATGATTGATAGTCATTTACACCGCAATCAAAAAAGAGAATTAATCCTGGGATTATGAATTTTTGATTAAATATTTTAGGTAAAAAAATCCTTAAATCAAGATTATTAATAAATGCAATTGTACCCTCATACTGGCACCAATTAACTCCTCTCATCGAATATCCCAGACTCCCTGCTGTCAAAGATGAAACCGGGATATATCCACTTGAAGTTGGTGTATAATAAAAAGACAATCTATCTGCTATGTAAGCTGTAAAACTTTCACTTTCAATTATTGGCAAAAATCCTCTTAATCTTACTTTAAATCTTGAAAAATCGGCTATTTGATTTATAAATTGCGGATATATTTCATAACTTAATAAGAGATCAATCCCATTATAGGAGTGGAATTTAATTGAATAATTAAGAAAATTTAAGTAAAATTCAATTAAAAAAGAATTTTGAAAGATTCCTTCCTTATCTGGTAAGTTTGTTTGAGAAAGATAGCTGCTTTTAGAATCATTTTGTTGTTCATAAGATTGATAATCTAAAATAAATTTGAATGTCAATTGAGTGAGATATTTCCCATATGATTCATTATAAAAAAATAAAAAGGAAAAACCAACTGTCCCTATAATATTAGTTCTGGTAAAATAAAATGAATATGTTGAATTTTCATCATAATTTATAGGATTATTTGAAGAATCTCTAAAATACCCATAAGATTCATGTCCATAGCCTATTCCCAATATCATCATCGTCGTGCCAATTGAACCAATCTTAGCCGGAAAATCATTAATAAAAAAATAAAAATCAAACCCCCATAATCGTGGGGAAACAGAATATAACAATGTTTGTCCATAAATATTTTGTGATATTATAAAAAGTAAAAGGAAAAGAAACAAAAAGAAATAAAATTTAAATTTCATATGCTCCTCCAATAATTTTAATAGATTTTATCAAATTAAATTTTTGAAATCATCCTCTTTAATTGGCTTAACATAATATGTTAAACCACTTTCAAAAGTCTGTATTAATTTATCCCAATCTAGTGTATCGTTTAGCAAAATAATTGATTCGGGCTTTTTCCCACTTATTACTTCATTTAAGTCGCTTTCTTTAATCGAGTTTTGATCAATTATATAAATGCAATCCAGATTTTCCAGGTTTTGTTTTTTCTCAAAATATTCATCAAGATTCATATATTTAATATTGCCTAATTTAATATTTTTATCTGGTTCTACTTTATATTTTGAATTAGTTATAAATACAAATTCCATAATGACTCTTTTTTATTTTTTATTATTAATTATCGTATATTTTATATATTTTAATTCAAGCATAAAAAATTATATATGTTTGCAATATTTTTCAGCAATATCACTTCTATAAAAATTACCATCAAAAAAGATAAGATTATTTTCTATTGTTTCGTAAACTGCCTCTCTTGCAAGTTTTAAAGTTTGCCTTACGGCATTTATCGTGATGACTCTGCCTCCATTAGTTATAAAACCTCTGTTTTTTGAATATTTTACTAATGAAGTTTTATTATGAAAAATATTTATATTATCTATCTTTTTATCCAGCCCGGCTATTAAAACTCCCTTCTCAAAATCGAGAGGGTAACCTTTTGACACTAACACTACACTGACAGAGAAGGATGGAATTATTTTTAATAAATATTTTATTAAAGTTTTTGAGATTATTTCCATACAAAGGCTATTGAAAGATGAATTCATAATAGAGATTATAGTTTCAATCTCAGGACTTGAAATTGATGGAATTATATTTAATACAGTTAACTTATCGCCTGTTTTCAAAAAATTGATCGTTAAAAAACCAGGAAATAATAAATTTTCCTTTTTTAATCCTTCTATGAGAGGGAAAATAATCTTTTCATTCAGGTTTGCAAGGTCAATATTTGAAAAATTTGGGCAGGGAGAAAATGCACCCATACCAGATGTAAATAATCCATAATCATTATCAAAAGATTTAGGATATACCTTTATGATAGGGAAAAGAAGATAATTTATTTTATCAAAAGCTATTATAGCAGAAAACTCATCCCCTTTTTGCGTCGATTCTATTAAAAACCTATCTGATTCTGATTTTAACTTTAATCTAATAGATTCTATTATTTTTGCTCCCTGTCCCTTTGATTCAAGTAAAAATGATCCCTTCCAGCTATTTTGAGAATCGAGATAGATTAACTTTTTAGTAGATAAATTCTCGATAATCTTGGAAAGTTCTTCGAACGAATTTACAATCTGAAAAGAATTGGTAGGTATAGAATTATCTATCAAAAATTTTTTTAAATTTATTCTTGAATTAAAGAAAGAATGTAATTTTGTTGGAGCACCAATAAGAGGAATATTAAGTTCTGTTAGACATTCTTCTAATTTCTTTGTCAATTTTTTATATGAAGTTGCTATCACATATGAGATATTTTCCTTTTTTAAAAAGCTAATTATCTCCTCTTTATTATTGAAGTCTAACTCGATATTTTTCGCCTTAGATTTTGAAAAATAACCACCATTTCCAGGGGATAAAAATATAGAATTAACATTATTTTCTTGATTTAGCTTCCATGCTACTGAATCTTCAAGACTTGAATTTCCTATGAGTAAAATATTTTTCATACAATTCCTTAAAAAAGTAACTATGGGGTAATTCTATTTATATCTCGCGGGTACATAGATGCTTCTTTTATATTATCTATATTGCATAGTCTTGCGGTCAATCTTTCTAAACCAATTGCAAGACCTCCATGAGGTGGAACTCCATACTTATGAAGCTGTAAAAAAGATTCGAAATCTTCTGGATTAAGCCCAAAGGATTTTATTTTATTATATTGCATATCATAATCGTGAATTCTTTGCCCACCGGTCGTTATCTCTAAACCTCTGAAAAGAAGATCGAATGAAAGTGTCTCCCCTGGGTTATTTGGATCATCCATAGTATAAAAAGGTCTTTTGATAGTCGGAAAATGTGTAACAAATAAAAATTCTGTTCCAAACTCATTTTTTGACCATTTAGTCAAATATTTTTCTTCATCAGGAGATAAATCTGGTTCATCTCTAAAATCTTTTTTGGTCTGCTGAAAAAATATTTCATGAGCATCTTTTAATTTAATAGATGGTATACTATCCTTTATTTCTGGTAGATCAATTTCAAGTAATTCTATTTCAAATGAATTTTTTTCTTTTAATTTTTCTATTAAATACTTTAGGTAAGCTGTTTCAACTGCCATAATATCTTCAAAAGAACTGATATAACCCATCTCAAAATCCAGCGAAATATACTCGTTGACATGCCTTGTGGTATTATGCTTTTCGGCTCTAAAAACAGGGCCTATATCATATACTCTTCCAAATATGCCAACACCATATTGTTTATAAAATTGTGGAGATTGAGCGAGGTATGCTATTTTATCAAAGTATTGAACCTTAAAAATATTTGCCCCCCCTTCTGCTCCGGCAAAAACTATTTTTGGTGAAAATATTCTTGTAAAACCATTTTCTGTAAGGAAATTGGCAAAACTATTTGCGATTGTTTCAGATATCTTAAAAATAGCTTTTTTTTTGGGATGACGAAGAGATATCGGTCTCATATCGAATTCTAAATCATTTTTAATGTTTAGTTCTTTTTTGTTTATCTCAAAAGGTGGAATTTCTTTAGGTCTATGAATTAGATTCGCTTTTTTTATCAGGATTTCATGATTACGATTTAATATTGCCTTGTCATTTAATTTTGAGGGTCTAACAATCCCTGATATCTCTACGAAATCTCCTTCTAAAAATGAGGATAAATCGACATCTTGCTCGGCTACAGCTTGAATTAAAGATCTTTCAAGCCGCAGAATCATAAAAGTTACATTGGGCAATATTCTTAATCTATGAATTACACCTTTAAACATAATTTCTTTATTCAAATATTGATCTAGTTTCTCATCTATTAAAATTGGTAAAACATTTGGCTTAACGGTATTAATTTGCATATTCAATCCTTAATATTAATTGTTTTATTTTTGAAGATTAAAACTTAAAAAGTTCGTATATAAAATTTTTAGATTTGTTTAATCCTTTTTTTAAATAACCTGTGGTATCTTTGTAAAAGCCAATTCTTCTTAATTTTTGATATCTATGTTCGGCCAGTTCCTTTATATTTAAAGAAGAAAAATATGCCAGTGAAGTAGATATTTGTTCAGAAAGGTTTCTATAACCAATCTCGGCATCGACATCTAGTCCAGGACCTTCATCAATTACCTTATCTACTATACCAAGAGAAAGTAAATCAAATGATGTCAATTTTAATGATACAGCTGCTTGTGCGGCTTTTGATGAATCTTTAAATATAATTGAAGCACAACCTTCTGGAGAAATAACGGAAAGAATCGCATTTTGCATCATAATCAAAATATCGGAAACGCCTATTGCAAGTGCCCCACCAGAACCGCCTTCACCTGTAATTATCGATATTATTGGTGTTTTTAAGTCCGAAAGGTAATATAGATTTTCGGCTATAGCTTGAGCCATTCCTCTTTCCTCGGAATCTATCCCGGGATAGGCGCCTGGAGTATCTACAAAAAACAAGATCGGCCTATTAAACTTCTCAGCCTGAAAAGCCAATCTTAGAGCCTTTCTATAACCTTCAGGATGCGGAGAACCAAAATTAAATGTAATATTTTCATTTAATGTATGCCCTTTTTGTATTCCAATTGCTGTAATCGGATATTTTTCAAAATAACCTATCCCTCCTATTACCGCATCATCATTTGCAAATCTTCTATCACCCTTTAATTCTATAAAATCCTTAACTAAATATTTGATGAAGTCTTGAGGTTTGGGTCTTTCAATTTTTCTCGAGTTTTGAACAATTGAAAAGACTTCTTCAATCTGCTTTTCTTTTTTGTAATCATTAGATTCAAGTTCTAAAAGACCTCTAAGCCTATTTATTTCCGATGAAAGATCGAGGCCTTCAGCAATTGCAATAGATTTTAATTTATCGATCTGTTTTAAAATTTTCTCCTTTTTCACTTTAATCTCCAGATTATTTTTCTTCTATATTATCTTCGATATTTATGTATCTCTAAAATTTTAATTAAAGTTTCCTTTAATTTTCTTCTATCACAGACAATATCGACAAATCCTTTTTTCTCTAGAAATTCTGACCTCTGAAATCCTTCTGGAAGCTTCTGTTTAATGGTTTGTTCTATGACTCTTTGACCGGCAAATCCGATTAATGCGCTCGTTTCAGCGATAATTATATCACCTAAAAAAGCGAATGAAGCAGAAACACCGCCAGTTGTAGGATCTGTCAAAACTGAAATAAAAAGATTACCGGAATCAGAAAATTTTTTAACAGCAGCAGATGTTTTCGCCATTTGAAATAGAGATATTACCCCTTCCTGCATTCTTGCTCCACCAGATCTATTGATAATTATCACTGGAAGGTTTTCATTCATTCCCAATTCAAACAACCTGGTTACTCTTTCTCCAACAACAGAACCCATAGAGCCCATGATAAATTCCGCGTCCATTATACCGATTAGAACCTTTATACCATCCAATTTGATATAACCTGTTTTAATAGCCTCATTTATCCCTTTTTTATATAAATCCTCGAGTTTATCTTTATACCCTGGAAAATTTAATGGATCGACAGAAACTATTTCGTCGAATAATGGGGAAAATGAATCGGAATCACCTATAAATTTAATCCATTCATCAACAGATATCCTGAAATGGTATGAACATAACGGACATACCCCAAGACTTTGCTCTAGTTTAGGTCTATAGATGATCTCCTGACATCCTGGGCAAACTGCGAACAGGTTGTCTGGTAATGATTTATCCTGGTTTTTATCTACAAATATTTTCTTTATCGAATCAGGTAACTTATCCATAACATCTCCCTAACTTAAAACAACGATTAACATATCATCACAAATAAGCAATAAATAGTTTGCTTATAAACAATAAGCAAATTCCTGAAAAACAACAAACAGATTGCTTATAAACAATAGACAAATACCTAAAAAAATAATTAAAAAAAATAAATAGATTTCTCACAATTATAAACATGATTGCAATTAAGCAATGCATATCATTTAAAATAGGTAATATTTATTTATAATTATTTATAACTATTTATTAAATAAAATTTTCCCGAACTGATCCCATCTTATCTTTTTAGAATCCGGATCCTTTGAGAATGTAACAATTAAAGGCATCGCAAATACATTTTTTATAGGTAAAAATCCCCAGTATCTCGAATCTTCTGAATTATCTCTATTGTCACCCATCACAAATAAATTTCCTTCGGGAACCTTTACAGGTCCATATGTTGTCCTTTTCACCTCTGGATGAGCCGCATATTGTGGATCTAAGATAAATTTAGTATAAGGCTCAAATATCTTCTGCCCATTGATAAAGACATTCTTCCCGTCGATATATATTGTGTCACCTGGTAGACCTATGACTCTCTTTACATAAGGTGTTCTGATTTTAATATCGGGATGCTTGAAAATAACGATATCAAACCTATTAATCTTTTTTAATGAAGGTAATTTTATCCTGGTACCAATGATAAAGCCACCATATACTATCGGTAAACCTATCAACCTAGTACCCGGTGGAATAGTCGGATCCATTGAAGCTGTGGGGATTGTATAGCTAGATACAATAAGTGGTTGGATTATTAAAATAAATAATATCACTATAATTACAGCATCTCTTAAAAAAAGAAGCAGACTATCTTTTTTATCTTCTTTCTTATTGTTTTCTTTCTTTATGTTTTCTTTCTTAATGTTTCCTTTTTTCATGTTTCCTTTCTTATTATCTTCCTTTTCTTTGAATTTTTGTTCTTTATTCTTTGTCAATTTCTTTTTTTTACCCACATAATCCTCCTTTGATAAAAATCATGTTTTCTGATAAAATTCATGTTTTAAGTAGAAACTTCTGCTAATCTTTTTTATATAATCTTGTTTTTTTATATTATCAGCCTTCTAATTTTTATAAATTAAAGATTTGAAATGAAATTCAAAAAATTTTGTGGAAAATAAATTCCTAAAGCCAAAGATAATAAAATCATAAATAATGCACTGATTATCTGAAATGAATTGATTAATCTTAATTTCTTTGCCTTTTCTTTAAGCAATTCAGAAGATACTAAATCGCCTTCCCCACCAAATACAATATTCATAAAAACCTTAGACAAAGCATAAAGGATAACTAAAAGCAAAAAAAAGACCAAAGAAAAAATTAGCCAATTTTTGCTTTCAACTAAAAAGTAGATTAATTTTAGCTCTGCAAAAAATGATAAAAACAATGGGAAGCTAGCTATACTTAGAAAACCCAATACAAATGTGATAGCAGTCATTGGCTCTAATTTTAGCAATTTGTTTACCTTTTTAATTTCAGTTGTATGGTATAAATCCTTTATAACACCCGAAGTTAAAAATAATGATGCTTTAGTAAGACTATGTGATATTATCAATAGATATGCGATACTGGCTGCTGATTTACCAAATGAAAGAGCTAAAGAAATGAGACCAATATTTTCAATTGATGAGTAAGCTAATAATCTTTTATAATTTTTAGCTCGATTCATAAATACAGCCGAAATAAATAATGAAAGCAAACCGGTTATCAATAGATAATCGCTGCAGACTTTTTTTATTTCTTCTGGTAAAATATTTAATACCCGTAATATTCCGAGTAAAGCAGTGTTCAACAATGCACCAGATAAAAGTGCGGAAACTTGTGATGGCGCTTCGGAATGTGCGTCTGGTAGCCAGCTATGAGTAGGTGCCAGACCAGCTTTAGTCCCAAAACCGATCAAGATAAAACCAAAGCCAAGTTCTAACCAAAAATGATTGGCACTATTTCTTAATAAATAGAGATTGTAAAAAGATAAACTTTTTGTACTGTATGCTAAAGACAAGAATATTATCCCGACAAAAGATATAGCAATACCTATTGAACATATAAAAAGATATTTCCAAGCTGCTTCAAGAGATTTTTTTGTCTTATCTTGATAGATTAGAACGCCCCCTGTAATTGTTGTTGCCTCTATAAAAACCCATAGAACTATAATATTTTGGGACGATATTACTCCGAACAATGAAATATAAAAAAGTATCATAAAACTGCTATATAATGAAAAAGTACTACTTTTCATAAATATAATTTTGCTGATTGATGATATACTACTGAAGAAAAATAAGATTGAAGTTATAATCATAAAAAATACGGTATATTTATCTATAAAGATATATTTAGCTATTTCTGATGAATTAATAAACCAGAATATATTTAATAGGTTTTTATTTTCAAAAAAGGATTTTGAGATAAAAATTGTAAAAATTAATTGAATAGATGCAAATAAAATTAGCAACAGATAATTTATCCTATTATTTTTAAAAATTAAAATAAGAAAGGAAAGGGAAATTCCTAAAATTATAAAATATTCAAACACGTTTATAACCCCTTATATTTTTAATCTTTTAACGAACTAAGATTATCTATCCCCGCTTCTTCGCTAAACTCTGTTTTTATATGATTGATAAGTATTCCTGCAAGCATAATACCCATAAGTATATCGAGTGTAATACCAGCTGTTACCAATATTGGTAGCTCTTTTATTACCGTTAATGAAAGTAAAAATGTCCCATTTTCTAATACCATATAACCAACAACATGTGTAATCAGTTGTTTTCTAACTATAACTAAAAACAGACCTGCAAGCATAGTCGAGATAGATATACCAAACTGTAGAGAATTAATTTCCCTGATATGTTTATTTGACCAAAATGCTATAACAAAACCGAATATCAAAATAACTGACATCAATAAAATTGAAAGATATTGGGGGGTATTTGCTTGAACTTCTCGAACTATTTCATTCTCCTTAATGTTTTTAAAAAGTATGTATGGAACTACAATCCCTTTTACTATTAATGTTTCAGCTACAATTACTAAAACAGTGACTAAATCTTTTCTTTCAGAAGTAAAAATTGTAATAAAAAAAAGAATAATTGCTTGATATATTAAATTTCTTACATAGGAATCCATCATTGTTGTCAGCGAAAGGGCTAAAAGTGCAACGCTAAATAAAATTAATAATATTTCTATCATGTTTTTTCCTTTAAATATTCATCGTAAAGATAATCGCGATTATCATTACACTTACAGAAAGGACAAGCAACATGAAATCAGGAACATGACTCATCCTGACTCTGGGAAATAGCGATTCAATAAGTCCTATCAAAACTGAAATAATAAATATTATAAGAATGAAAAGAATAATGCTAATCATCGGTGATAAATAGGAAGGGATAAAAATATTAGCTGTGATTGTCGAGAATGCGAAAATTTTTAAGTAAGAAAAATAAATTGAAAATGCGAGATCCTTGCTGCTTAAATCAAGTATCATAGCCTCATGGATCATCGTAAGCTCAAGGTGAGTGGTTGGATCATCAATAGGGATTCTTTTCCCCTCTATTAATATTATTATAAAAAATGATGCACCTATTAAAATTCCAACCATCGATTTTTCTATACTTGAAAAAGAAAATTCAAATAAAATATTATTTAAAGAGAATTGCTTTGTATAAAAAACCAAAGATACAAAGAGCAACATCAAGGCTGGTTCTACAAAGATTGAGAAATTTATCTCCCTACTAGCACCCATTCCTTCGAATGACCCCGCTGATTCCATGGCGATTAAAACCTGACATATTGTCGAGAGCCCTAACAAGGCTAAAAATAAAAAGAAATCACCCTTAAAAGAGACAAATGCCGGTATCTTCCCAAAAGGAAGCATGAAAAGAACAAATAAAATTGAGATAACCTGCATTGGGATAACTATTGTAGAAATAAAACTGGATGAATTTGATCTTACAACCTCTTTTTTTAATAATTTTAAAATATCATAAAAAGGTTGAAAGATGCTTTGTCCAAATTTACCTGCCCAGCTTGTTTTAACCCTATTTATAATTCCAATCATTAATGGTGGAAAAAATATTATAAAAATCAATTTTAAGATTATATAAAATATATTTTCCAAATATAGCCTCCGAAGTTAAAGATGTCTTAAAAGAGTTACAATTATTATAAGTACAAGGAATAACAATCCATAGATAATATAATCTTGTGTTCGCCCGCTTTGAATAAATGTAAATCTTTCGAAAAATTTATCTATTTTTTCAATTATTGGAGTTAAAAAGTTTTTGTGTATTATGTCGTAATGTTCTGTTTCAAAGTATTTTGTCTTTGCAAACAATTCTTCTTTTTTCTTCTCTTTCTTCTTTATTCCTGTCAATGGCTTAAAAATGTTTATAAATGATTGAACAAAAGAGGTTGAACTATATTGAAAATTATCTTGTTGCTTTTCGATGAAACCGCAAGCCCAGGTTTTACTCTTTTTGATTTTTAATCTATTATAAATAAACGAAAAAACCGCTATAGACAATAAAAACAATATTACTAAACTATAAAAATTGAAAGAGTTGCTTACAATTTTTTCCATGCTTTCATTCATAAAATCTTGTATTTCAATGCTTATTAAAAAAGGGCTATAATCTTTAAATAAGTTAAAATAAATTTTGTAAAAATATGGCGAAGAAAGAATAACAGCAAGAATTAATGTTATGTAAATTGAAATAGAAGTTAAAATACCAATATCCCACTTTTTATTTGTAGCTTCTGCTCGGAAATTGCCTAAAAAACCAATAGAAAAATACTTCACAAAGGATAGTATCGTTATCGCACCTATTAGACCGATTAAAAGGAATACAGCAAAAGGAACCAATGAAAAACTGACATTAATTATATAATTTGAATATGCTATTATAATAAGTAATTCTCCTATAAAATTCCCAAATGGAGGTAAAGCGGAAAGTGAAATACTGGAAAGAAAATTTGCACTACTTACGCTTTTACTGAAATGTACCAAACCTCCAAGAGAATCAAGGCTGCTGATCTCTGTTTCATTTATTATAATGCCAGCACTTAAAAATGCGGATGATTTTGATAGGGCGTGATTTAAAAGATATACAAAAATTGCGAGGAAAGCTGAAGTAACTAAAAAATAATCCTTATTGACATAGGCGAATAGAATCGAGCCATAAAAAAATAGTAATAAACCTGCATTTTCTATACTCGAATATGCTAAGAATTTTTTGATCTCCTTTTGTGAGGCAGCATTAATTATGCCAATGCTGGCAGAAAGTAAGCCAATAAAGATAATGAAAATTGATAAATTTAAATTTTGCACACCAAAAATTCCTAAGATTAAAATCAAGCCATATAAACCTGTTTTTATTACTATTGAAGACATAAATGAAGAGACATGAGATGGGGATGCTGGATGAGCTTCGGGAAGCCAGAAATGGAAAGGGAATATTCCTAATTTAATAAAAAAACCGATAGCAAATAGTGAAAAGATAATTATTTTTAATCTTGAATCTATTATATTACCATTATTATTGAAATAATCTCTAACAATTTCATATGAAAATGAACCGGTAATCTTATAACTCATCATTGTAGCTATAGCAATAAATATAAAGCTTATATGCATCATTATATTATACTGAATCGCAGCATTTATTGTTTTCCCCTTTTTACCATCGAAGAATATACAAAAAAAAGAAGAAATACCCATCAATTCCCAGAGAATTAAAAAAATAAGTAGATTTTTAGCTAAAAATAGCAGGATAATAGATATTATCAAAATAGTAAAACTGAATAAATGGAAATTTAAATTCGATTCTGCAATATCATGTGTTTTAACATAATAAGGAATATATAAGGAGATACTAAAAATAACTATTGATAGAACAAATATAAAAAATAAACCGACCTTATTTATTTCAAAATTTTTTAATATAAAATCATTTTGTAATATCAATTGATCTTTTATGAAAAGTGGATTAACAGTAAAGATAATAAATATTATAGAACAAATAAATAGAACAAAACTATATATCTTTATTTTTAAATTTTTATTAAATACAAATGCAAATATCGTTGCGAATAACATCAACAATATCCCAAAAAATAAAAAAGTCATATATTTACCTTTAATTTGTTTTTTTCAAAAAAAATTATTTCTTTATTATCTGTGTTATTAAAGTTATAAGATCTTCTTTCCCCTTTTTTTGCTCTAAGAACAAAGCCATATCGATACTCTGGCATAGATATGAAATTATCAGACGACACAGAAGATGCCTTGCGGCATTGGCGTTGAAATTAATAAAAATTGTATTTATAGAAGACTTTCTTGTGTCATCGATTGTAAAATTATTTTTAAAATTCAAAATAGATATCGATTCTTCTTTATGAAAACAAAACAATGGATTTCTGGGATGTAAAGCTCCATAATTAGTTTTTAAACTGGCAATTGTTAAGCTATTTTTTACCTTTAACGATTTTTCAATATCTGGAATTCTAGCACTACCAGGTATTGATGCAAATTTTAATATATTATCATATTCTTTTAAGTTACCCGAGTTTTGAATATCATAATGAATAGTACCCCTTTCAAATAAAGAGACAATATTCATGTTAAATTCTTTTAGAGCATAGTGAATAAGATTAGAATAAATGTAATTATGATTAATTAGAGTCCATTCTATCAACTCTGAAAGTGAAAACGAATATTGCCCATTTATCTTATAATTCGGGATCTGGTAACCATCTGCAAGTTTTACAACCTTATTCTTAGGTATTTGAAGTAATTCAGAAACTTCGACAACATTAAGGTTCATTATCCCCCCAACCAATCAGTCTTTTTGTAGCAGCAATAAAAGTCAAAGGATGCGCAGGGCATCCAGGAATATATAAGACTGGCATAACTTTATCTAAAATGCTTCTATCTATTTCACTGGATTCCATGAAAATACCCTTACTTATAGCACATGCGCCAAATAGTATTATTAATTTTGGTTCTGAAATAGATTCCCATGTCCTAATTGAGGCTTCTGCCATGTTTTTCGTAATTGGCCCTGTAATTAACAATGCATCTGCATGCCTTGGTGAGGCAACTATATCTATTCCAAATCGACCGATGTCAAAATTAACATTAAAAGATGCCGAAAGTTCTAATTCACATGCACTGCATCCACCAGTAGAAAGACTTCTTATCTTAAATGACCTTTTAAAATTCCTAACTATTCCCCTATCTGGTCGCAAATTTATAAAAAAATCTTCATTTTTATCTTTAGTTACGATTAGGTCTTCTCTTTTAAAACCAAATATCTTGTGAAAATTTGTAAATTTAATAGGACTATCTTCGACAAAATCCTCACAAGCTCCACAAAATATGCATTTACCTAGATCTATCGATAGTGGGTTATTTGAAATTGCGCCAGTAGGGCATAACGATAGCAGCAATTTCTCCATTTCAGGTGATACAGAATCTTTACTAATTTTTGGCAGACCCCTGAACTTAGTATGTATTTGAGCCTTTTCAACAGATTTAATAGCTTGATATCCATGTTTTAATCTAGCTTTAAATAATGAATACATATTCTCCTTCCGAAACTATTTCAATATTTTTTTATTATTCCAGCAATAATTCCAAAATTCTAGCTACATGTCATTTCCGCAATAAGAAAGATTAAAACTCTTATTTGCAACTGGAAAATCGGATATATCCACCCCTCTCATTGAAACAGATAATCCATACCAGTTGTGTAAAGAAGGATCGACTATTATTAAATTTGAAACATCTCCGTTTTCATCTGTCATAATTAATGAAGAGATCTCTCCTCTTATCCCTTCTACAATACCAACACAAAAAGAATTTTTATTCAATTTTGGAAAATCTATTAATGCTTTAATGGATTCTTCATGTTCTCTTTCGGGAAAATAATCCAGAACCTCTAAAATAAACTTGATAGATTGCTGAATCTCAATATTTCGAATAAAAGCTCGAGAATAGACATCACCATTTTTAATGGTATAAGGATATATAGGGAAATTTCTATAGATTCCATATGGATGGTTAGATCTTGCATCTATGGGTAGACCAGAAGCCTTTGCAGATAAACCTACCTGTCCCAGCTTCTTTGCGTTTTCTGTACTCAAAATCGCCGTATTTTCGAGTCTTGCGATTATCATTGAATTAGAAAAAAAATCATCACAGATTGTTATAAATGATTTTAAGACTTCTTTTAAATTTTCTCTTAAATCTTCAATAATGTCATTGTTAAAATCAGATCTATTTGTTCCAATTCCTATAAAATTTTTTCCAAATCTACTGCCAGATATTCTAAGTAGATTGTTTATCACCATAGTCCTCAATGCCTGCAAGAATGATGAAGTCGATAAGTATGCCACATCATTTGCAATGCCAGAAAGATCTGCTAAATGCATCGCTATTCTTTCCATTTCGGCAAAAATTCCTCTTATTGCGAGATCTCTTTTATCAGGATAAATATTGGCAAGCGATTCTATCAAGATGGTAAAAAGGTTGGAATATGCAATGGCTGAATCGCCGACTATACTTTCCGTCATTGCTAAAATTTTATTTAACTTAACTTTTTCTTTTAATTGTTTTAATAGTAAATCAGTTACCCCTCTTTTTTGATAACCAAGAGAAATTTCTAAAAATAAAACCTTTTCGCCTTCGCAGGTAAATCTGAAATGACCTGGTTCTATAATGCCAGCATGAACAGGTCCTACCCCAACCTGATGCAATTCTTCTGAAGAAGGATAGATAAAGGGGAAATCTATCTCTTTCATAGGTTTTAAATATGGATGATCTTTGAATTGAACTGCTTTTTTTTCTGATAAAGTTCTTTCAAAAACGGCAACAGATGGATATTTAGCTGCAAGAGAAGGTATTTGACTATCTTTATCTATCTTTGTAGTTGCAACCTTGATATTTGAATGATCATCATTTGCCAGAAGTGCGATTAAAGTAGTTAAGGATGAATCTTTCTGGATTGGATCATCGATACTATCTAAAAGGATCAATCTGAAGTCTCTATCCAGATATTCTGATAATTCATTTTGAAAATCATCGATATCTCTATAAGGTATTTCACTAATAGAGTGAGTAATCTGATTTTGAGTCGTACACCACTGCACTTTTTCAACTCCTAAATTTTTAAATAAGAAGTTTTTATTATTTACAATTATTTTTATTTTGAATATTATAGTTATTATTATAATAATTTATATCATTAATATTTTCTTTTTGTAATATTATATAAATTTAAGTAATTGTCAAATTTACAATTAAATCTGCAAAATAATTTATAATTGTTTTTTATCATTAAACTAAATTGGATCCAATTCTCTTTTATTATCTTTTATACTATGATTATATTGTTAAGGTTGAAAAAATTATAAGAATTATTAGATTTAATTATTATTTTAATTGGATATTAATATGATAAAGATTACAAATTTTATGAATTCAAATGATGAAAAATTAAATAAAATCCGTAAAGATATCTTAACTGGTTTTGAATTAGCTTTAAACTCTGTAGATCCATATAAGAGTGTTTTAAACAAGATCATAATTAAAGATAATCAAATGACTATTCATAAGAAAACATATGATTTAAAAAAATTCGAAAATATCAGGCTTATTTCCTTTGGGAAAGCAAGCATAAAGATGGCAGATGCAATTTTATCTATTTTACCAATAAGACAAGGGATTATTATTGGAGTTCAGGAAAGTTTTCCCCAATTCAATAATATAAAGTATATTAAGGGGGGTCACCCTGTTCCAGATGAAAATAGTTATATTGCTGGAAAAGAAATCTTAAAAATTGCCGATTTAACTTCTGATAATGATTTGACATTTATTTTAATTTCTGGTGGAGGTTCAGCCCTTGTCGAATCTTCATCAATAAGTCTGGAAAGAGTCCGAAATCTCACAAAAGAACTACTAAAAAATGGTGCAGATATAAATGAACTAAATACGGTTAGAAAACATTTTTCTGAAATTAAAGGCGGTAGATTACTAAAAAGATTAAAGGGAACGGTAATTTCATTGATAATTTCTGATGTCGTATCGGATCCGCTGGATATAATTGCCTCTGGACCAACATATTTTGATTCTTCAACTTTTCTGGACGCCTATAAAATTCTTGGAAAATACAATTTGTTGGCGGATTTTGAGGATTTTGCATCAATATTTAAAAAAGGGATTAAAGGTGAAATTGAAGAGACATTAAAAGAAAATGAGAAAATTAAATCTTCATTTGATAATATTCTAGCAGCTACTAACTGTATAGCAATAAATACCTTAAAAGATTATCTTAAAAATATCGATTACTCGGTTCTTTCTCTTGGTTCAGAAATCGAAGGAGATGCTTTATTGATAGCCAGAATCATTTCAAGTATTGGTAAATCAATTGCTAATGATGAATTAAAAACAAATCGGCCTGTTGCTATAATCTTCGGAGGAGAAACAACGGTTAAAGTAAAAGGAAATGGAATAGGAGGGAGAAATTCTGAATTGACTTTATATATGGCAAAATTTTTAAAAGATAAAAAATTTGTTTTTTCTTCCATTGGAACAGATGGAATAGATGGGGTAAGCCCTGCATCTGGCGCCATTTGTGATAGCGAAACAATTGTTAGAGCATTGCAGTTAAATCTTAAAATAGATGATTATCTGGAAAATAATGATTCTTATACTTTTTTTCATACCTTAAATGATTCTATAATTACAGGGCCTACAGGCACAAATGTTGCAGACATTGCCACACTAGTAATTTTATAAAACCTTTTTCTTATGCGCAAAAAAAATAAAGTAAAAATTATTAATTTTATTTAAATTCCTTGATTAATATGAAAATTAAAATTTAATTTATTTGCTTTTTTATTTAAAATTGAGGTTCTTTGACATGCCAAATAATAATCTTTTTTTAAAAATATTTATCTTTTTATTTTTATCACTTTCCTTATTAACTTCATTTTCTTTTTTATCTTCACAGGATTACACAATTTCTATCTCTGCTGTTGGTGATATGGTTTTCCCATATAATTTTGCGAATGCAAAAAGTTATTTTTCCGACTTAGTTCAATACTTCAATAAGGATTTAAATCTCGGTAATCTTGAAGGTGCAATTACGACATCTGACCAACCTACAAAAAAAACCTCTTCTGGCAAAATGTTTGTCTTTAAATTTTCACCAAACATAGTCCCTGATTTGCTGAGATTTTTAAACTTTAGTGGTGTTTTAGTGTCCAACAATCATTCATTTGATTATGGATTAAAGGGATTTAATGATACAATTAAATATTTAAAGCAGGTTTCAATAGAACCTATTGGTATTAAATCATCTATTACCGAATTTTTAATCAAGGGCAAAAAGATAGGAGTTTTAGGATTTTATTATAGTTCTAGATTCAACGACTTAAGAGATATTTCTACAAGTTCTCAGATAGTAAAAAAGGCAAAAGAAGATTATGATTTTGTAATTGTCTTATTTCATGGAGGTAAAGAAGGATCGGATTCAAAACATGTTTACAACAAAACGGAATATTTTGGAAATGAGAATAGAGGGAATATTTTCGCTTTTTCACATGCAGCAGTTGATTCTGGAGCAGACCTTGTTATCGGCTCAGGTCCTCATATTTTAAGAGGTTTGGAACTTTATAAAGGTAAATTAATAGCATATTCCTTAGGAAATTTTGTGGCATCTGGTGGACTTTCGGTTAAAGGAGATTTATCTATCTCTTGCATTTTGTCTTTAATATATGATTTAAGTTCAAATAGTTTCATCAAAGGTAGCATAGTTCCAATAGATTTATCCACTAAAAATCCTGTATATGACAAGAATAAAAAGGCTATTTATTTTTTAAGAATTCTTACAAATCAGATTTACAAAGATAATCGTAAAATTAAACCCGATATCTCGATAGATGAAGAAGGTATGATAGTGTTAGAATAAAATGCTTTTATTATTCCACCTAAGTTTTACAAAATTAATTCTATTTTAAAGCATTAAATTTTTGTTGTAATGTTGGCTATTAGCTGCGAACACCTTTAATTGTTGAGGCATCCGCAGCTATAGCACTGGTTGATTTAAATCTATTTTTAATATCTATTAATTAAAATTTAAAACTATTGGTCTTCAAAAATTTTTATCTCATATATAGTTACTTTCCAATGCTGGCAATTGACAAAGATTCTTAAACTAATTAAATCATTACCTACCGGTATTGCTCCGCTAGAAAATTGAAAATCTGAAATAGGCAGTGTATGTTCATAAATCTGATTTGTATCTAAAATAAATTCTGATCCTGGATCAGTTCCTCCGATCAAAGTTGAAAATGATACAAATACTTGTGTGTTATTATTAAATAATATTTTCAATGCACCTTCACCCGGACCTCCTTCCTCATATTCAATTTTAAATTTTATATATAATTTAGTATTGGAGGTAACAGTATGGTTAATGTTATCCTGAAGAATTGACATCTTCATAGGGTACCCATTCCCATCTTGAACAGTTGAATAATAAACTAAACTTGTACCATTAAGATCTATCTTGATTTTATTATCAAGAGCTTCTATTTCATTTATAGAAAAAACCCAGCCTTCTAGCCAATCTCCATCAGCTTTGTTTAAATAAGTTAATATCTGAGAATTATTTTCATACTTATAATCATAATAATCGATATAACTTGCGAAATTGCCATTTATTAATAAATTTCGTTGATATGTAATACTTACTGTCACAGTATTACTACTATTACCATTTGCATCATATCCTTTAGCAAGGATATTATATGATCCTGAAGTTAAATTTGATAGATCTAAATCTACGGTAAATTGACCGGTTGTAACATCATTATCTTGTTTTTTTGTATCTAAATGATTATCAATCCAAACTTCTACATAGCTTTGAT
>DYJT01000010.1:71517-72780 GCA_020722965.1 Brachyspira murdochii
GGTAATTGAAACAGTAGGTGCACTTCCAAAAATCAGCGAACATAGTTGCATAGAAAAAAGGAATGTTGCCGAAATAAGGATAAAGAAAATAATAATCTTCTTTTTCATTGTTTTACTCCTTTTAATTTATAAAAATATATTGCTAGTGTTATTATAGCTCAATTTAAAATATTTTTCAACTAATATTTAATTTTTTAATAATATTTTTTTTAATTAAATTATTTTATTTATTTGTTATTAATTAATTGTTAAACTTTTTTATTTTATTGATAAATTTTTTTGCTTTCTATATAATATAATTTCTATACTATATATATGATATATGTCATGTTTTTTAGGGAGCAAACCAATGGTTTTATCTTTTCAAAATGTAAATTTGTATTGATTGACCATAACTATACAAAAAAACCATATTGTTAGAGTTGTAAGTGAAATTGTAAACAACAGGGAACTTGAATTTCTTTATAAAACTTACAAAGGTTACAGGAGCTGGTACATATCATCCTTTAATTATGTTCAAAGCATTAGTTTATCCCTATACACAAAAAATATATTTTTAAAGACAGATAGAAAAAGCTTTAAGAGAAAATATCTATTTTATACGATTAAAAGTAAAAGAATTGTTAATTGATATTGAAAAATTAAATGAAGAAGAAGATGAAAAATACAAAGATAAAAACCTGCCTGAACTTGGCGGAGAATCAGAGATAACTTCAGATGAGATTAAAAAATAGCCAAAAGTATTTATGATCAATGGATCAATTTATCTTATGGTACAAATTACATAATAATCGAAGCTATGATTTTACTCTGAAACCACATTTAAAAAGTTTTTATGAAAAGTCTGGATTTAAACTATTTACAAAATACAAAAAGCAAGCATTAGATAATATTTCAACAGAGCATGGAGCATATTTACGAAAGAAAATATCTATTGATGTGGAAGCTTTATTCGGTAATATAAAGCAAAACATGAACTTCAGAAGATTCATACTAAGAAGTTTACCTAAAGTATCAATTGAATGCCGATTGCCCTTAAGTTATTGGACAACCCATATTTGTATTTATTTTGAAGAATATTTTGCAAAGCAATTTGTCTGAAATCGTAAAAAAACATTAAATTACCTTGAGGTTACAAACTGAGAATTTTTTATTACCCCAACTTTTGTGGTGGTTTCCAATCCTTATTTCGCAATTTGCACGCTCCACTTTTATCATTTCAATTCCCTTCCTCATTCTGACGAGGCGTCTGTATGGTTTTAT
>DYJT01000002.1:0-1138 GCA_020722965.1 Brachyspira murdochii
GTTATTTTTTCGAAATACACCACAGATTAGAACAAAATAAAAAAGATACTTATATATAATAAAATAACTTTAAATTAAATTATAAAAATTATTAATTCGATAGTTGATAGTTTAAGATTATATGCTTTAGTTACCTTAAAAAATTAAGATAAAAATATTTTACGATGATTTTAATTTTAATATTTTCTATCTAGGAAAAATATGGAAAGAAACAAAATCATTAAAACTGCATCAATTATTAGTATAATTGGAAATTCTGTTTTAGCCATATCCAAAATTGTAGTTGGAATTATTGCAGGAAGTCTTTCTGTACTTGCCGATGGTTTTGATAGTCTTATAGATATATTTATTTCATTAATTACACTCGTTGCCTCCGTTATAATTGCTTTTCCACCAGACAAAAAACATCCTTACGGGCATTTTAGAGCAGAAACAATAGCAACTTTTATTTTAGCCTTCATAATCTTTTTCATTGGGGGGCAGCTTGTTTTATCTTCTGTGCAATCCCTATATAGACATGATATTTTTCAATTACCCAAAATAGAAGCTATCTATATCACGATTATTTCAATAGCTGGTAAGCTTCTTCTTTCGTACAGTCAGGTTGTTTTGGGGAAAAAATCAGAAAGCTCTATGCTTATGGCAAATGCTAAAAATATGCAGAATGATATTATCACATCTATCGGTGTTCTTGTTGGTCTGGGATTCGGCTTTTACTTTAATTTACCTATCATAGATAAGATACTTGCAATTTTTATAGGCATATGGATAATGTATTCTGCGGTAAAAATTTTCTTAGGTACAATAACAGAGCTAATGGAAGGGGAAGACAACCAGGATTTATATGAAAAAATATTCACGATTATAAAAAATATAGAAGGCGTAAGTAATCCACACCGAGTAAGACTAAAAAAATTGGGTATATATTTTTTTGTAGATTTGGATATCGAGGTAGATGGTAATCGTACTGTTAATGAAGCACATAATATTGCAAAAATAGTCGAAGAAAAAATACGAACATCAATACCTAACATTTATGACATAGTAGTTCATGTTGAACCACTTGGGAATATAGAAAAAGATGAGCGCTATGGACTTAAAGAGCATGATATTAAAAAATACAAAAATAACGATATTT
>DYJT01000002.1:1238-13425 GCA_020722965.1 Brachyspira murdochii
ATTTAATTAAAATATTTTTTACATTTTTCACTGTTTCTATATTGACAAATTTTTTTTTAAATTAAAAGTTAGCTAGGACTAACAATCTTATATAAAACTAAATCGGGAGGGATAAAATGGAAAGCATAATACTGGCAATTGCTAAAAAGGATGGCGTAAGTAGTGTGGAAAGTATTATTAAAAAATCAGGATTTGGGAAAAAAGATGTGATAAAAGCACTTTATAGCCTGGCTAGAAAAGGGAAGTTAAATTTTATATCAAATCTTATGTCTTATGCTTCACAATGTAGTGTATGTGCATTCAATAAGTTTTGTAAAAGAGAAGGAAATAGTTTATGGAACTAACCGAGAGTCTTCAAGATTACCTTCTTGAAATCTATATCGTAAAGACAAAAAAAGAAGTCGTTCGCTTAAAAGACATTGCTCACAGAAGAAATGTAAAGTTTCCTTCAGTTGTTAGTGCAATCAAAGAACTTGTAAAAAGAGGTTTAGTTGCTCATGAGCATTATGGATATATAGAATTTACAGATACAGGGATAGAGGAAGCTTCAAAATTATATGAAATGCACAAAATGCTTTATAATTTTTTGCACAACATATTGGGTATAAGCGAAATTTTAGCTGAGAAAGATGCACATAGAATAGAACATGATTTGAACAAAGAGACAGTTATAAAACTCACAAAATTTGTTGAATTTATAGAAAAATCCAATGTAACACAAGGTAATAAGTGGATTGAAAATCTACATCAATATGCAAATACAAAAGAATTAAATATCAATAATGAAAAAGAAATTAGTATCGGGAAAGGAGGTACAAAAATGGAATCTAAGTTAAATAAGCTAAAAGTTGGAGATAAGGCAAAAATTGTTCGTGTAGAAAGCGAAATGGGAAATCTTAAAGCAAGGTTATTAGACATGGGAACGGTTCCTGGCACAGTAGTTGAAGTAGAAAAGGTCGCACCACTGGGGGATCCAATCGACATATTGATTAAAGGTTATCACCTTTCTTTAAGAAAAGAAGAAGCAGCAAAAATAATAGTTGAGGTAATATGATGCCGTTAACATATGCAAAAAATGGTGAAGAGTTAAAACTATTCAAAATTTCAGCTGGAAGAGGTCTTACTAGAAGGCTCAGCGAGATGGGTATTTACCCCGGGGTGCATGTAAAAATAGTATCGAATCCAAATGGAGGGCCAATTATTATAGAGATAGATGGTGCAAGATTTGGATTAGGAAGAGGAATTGCATCAAAATTGTTAGCACTCCCAATATAAAAAAACAATATAACAAAAAAATAAATGGAGGATATAATATGCAGACAAAAGAAAAACTTGAAATAAATAGAGTCGCAATGGCTGGTAACCCAAATGCCGGGAAATCAACATTGTTTAATGCCTTAACCGGCGGTCATGCGCATGTAGGAAACTGGCCTGGAGTAACTGTTGAAAAAAAAGAAGGGAGAATGCTTTATCAAGACCATGAATTTACGATAACGGATCTTCCAGGGACATACAGCCTAACGAGTTACTCAATAGATGAAAGAGTTGCACGGGATTTTATTGTAAAAGAAAATCCTGATGTTGTTATTAGCGTGGCAGATTCAACAAATATTGAAAGAAATTTGTACCTTACTGTTTCTCTACTTGAATTAGGTGCAAATATTGTGCTAGATCTGAATATGGCAGATATTATAGAGAAAAAAAATATAAAAATTGATATTAAAAAATTAGGGGAGATTTTAGGTGTACCTGTTGTCCTTACATCCGCAGTAAAAGAAACAGGACTTACAGAATTAAAAGAAACAATAATTAAAGCAAAAAGCAATAAAGCTAAGCCATTAAATATTGACTATGGCAGTGATATCGAGCAGGTAATATTAAAAATAGAACAAAGTCTTGAGGAAATGGATCTGCCTTTCCCAAAACGATTCTTTGCGGTAAAACTTTTAGAAGGGGATGGAGAATTTATAAATATATTAAAAGAAAAAGAAAGGGATGATATCATAGAATTTGTAACCAAAGAGGCATCCAAACTTGAAAATAATTTTGGTTATGATCTCGAAACCGAGATTATTGAAAGAAGATATGGATTTATAGAAAGTATAACATTAAAAACAGTTACAAAAGGCTATTCTTCCGATGAAAAGTTTAACATATCAAATAAAATTGACCAGATTGTCACAAACAAATGGATAGGTCTACCTCTTTTTGCATTCGTGATGTGGGCGACTTTTCAGTTGACATTCTCTATAGGAGGTATTTTTGCGGATTACATCGATCAATTTATCGTTTGGCTTGGGGAATTGCTGTCTACATATTTTACAGGCTGGTTTGGCTCTCTACTGGTAGATGGTATCATCGGTGGAGTCGGATCGGTACTTGTATTTTTACCAAATATTTTGATTTTATTTTTACTTCTTGCCTTTCTTGAAGATTCTGGATATATGGCAAGAGCCGCTTTTATTATGGACAAAGCCATGCATGCTATAGGTCTTCCTGGAAGATCTTTTATACCTATGATCATAGGTTTTGGCTGTAATGTTCCTGCAATCATGTCTGCCAGAACTCTTAGCAATGAAAGAGATAGACTTCTTACAATTTTAATCAATCCTTTTATCTCTTGTTCGGCACGTTTACCTATATATGTGCTATTTACAAGTATATTTTTCACTAAAAATCAAGGAATTGTCGTATTTTCCCTCTATTTTTTGGGTATTCTGGTCGCAGTTCTCTCAGCAAAACTCTTTAAGTCTGTTATACCAAAACTAAAGGGACCTGTTTCACCCCTGGTAATGGAGCTTCCATTGTACAGATGGCCAACGGTTAAAAGTGTGTCAATACATATATGGGAAAGATCGAGTTCTTTTTTGAAAAAGGCAGGAACGATTATTGTAGGTGGTGTTATATTGATATGGTTTCTTGCAAGTTTCCCAAAAGGTCATGAGTATGCGGGTGAAGGAACTTATGTCTGGCATCTAGGTAGATTCATAGCTCCACTTTTTAAGCCAGCAGGATTTGGTTTTTGGCAGGCTGCAGTGACGCTATTTTTTGGGATTATTGCAAAGGAAACTGTTGTTGGAACTATGGGTACATTTTTTGGCGGAGAAGATAGTCTTGCAACTATTCTTCCCACTCTGTTTACTCCACTTACAGCCTATTCATTTATGATAATGAGCCTTTTATATATTCCTTGCATTGCTACAATTGGAGTAATTTATAGGGAAACAAATAGTTGGAAATGGACTATATTCTCCATCATTTACTCAATTCTTATAGGATGGATAGTAGCTGTACTTTTCTATCAATTTGGGAAAGTGTTTATTTAAAAATTATAGTTTAAAAATATTTTTGTCGAAGTAGTTTTAAGGTTTTTAATAAATAAAGGCCAAAAAAACCTGATAATGTGCAATAGCAAGAAAAAAACTTTAAAAATGAAGATATTTTGCATTACTTTTAAATATTTATAAAAAAGGAGGATTTAAAAATGCACAAAGGTGATAATCATGGTTCAGGTTATGGTGGTGGTCATAACAGAATGGGTGGAATGGGATTAGGTGCAGGCGGTAATTGTGTATGTCCATCATGTGGAACAACTGTTGCTCATCAAAGGGGGGTTCCATGTTATCAGATGACCTGTCCAAAATGTGGGGCGAGGATGACAAGGCAATATGAAAACAATGATATAATAAGGGATAGTAATAAAGAAAAAAAAGAGTTTGTAAATAAAGTAGAAAAAAATAAAAAAATAAAGGTAAAAATAAACGAATCACTTTGTATAGGCTGTGGAATATGCGTCAATATTTGCCCCGATGCATTTGAAATGGGAAATAATGGAATTGCTCTGGTAAGATCTTCTAATTCCGCTAATCAAGATTGTATTGAAAAGGCAGCAAGAAGTTGTCCAAAAAGGGCTATAATTTTGGAATAGTAAACCCGCTAGATTTGTAATTAATTATCAAATAAAAAAAATTAAAAAAAATTTAATTAAAATAATAATTATATATATTGACTATTAATATCTTTTTTAATATTTTATAAAACACAAGGGGGAAAAAATGGAAGAGATGAAAAGATTACCTTTATTAGGCGAAAAATTGCCAGAATTTACCGCCAAAACAACTCATGGTGTTAAAAAATTGCCAGAGGATTACAAAGGAAAATGGTTAGTTCTATTTAGCCACCCTGCAGATTTCACTCCTGTTTGTACTACAGAGTTTGTAGCCTTCGCAAAAAGGTACGAACAATTTAAAAATCTCAACACAGAACTGATTGGACTTTCTATAGATCAGGTCTTTTCTCATATCAAATGGGTAGAATGGATCGAAAACACTCTTAAAGTGCAGATCCCTTTCCCAATTATTGCAGATGACAAAGGAGAAATAGCTGAAGCACTCGGTATGATACATAAAGGTAAAGGGACTAATACAGTTAGAGCCGTATTTATTGTAGACCCTCAAGGAATTTTGAGATTAATGCTCTACTATCCTCAAGAGGTCGGTAGAAACATGGATGAAATAGTTCGAATCGTAAAAGCTTTGCAACTCGCAGATAAAGAAGGGGTAGCAATTCCTGCAAATTGGCCTGATAATGAGCTAGTTAAAGATGAAGTTATTATTCCACCTGCCGCTGATGTAGAAACCGCAGCTAAAAGAATGAAAGAATATACCTGTTATGATTGGTGGTTTTGCCACAAGAAAGTAAAATAATAACTAAATTTTTTAAAGGGTAGGTCGAAAGATCTACCCTTTTTTTAATATAGTTGAAAAAATAGGTGAATTATAAAAATTATTTGCTTTATAAAGCTTTTGTGGTAAAATTACAATATGAAAGAAAAATTTAATGAAGTTGCAAATGACTATGACAGATGGTTTGAAACCGATGAGGGAAAAGAGGTAAAAAAACTCGAACTTAAGGCTCTTTTAACTGCTTTAGGCAGTATAGAAAGGAAATCAATTCTTGAAGTGGGTATAGGAACAGGTTTATTTGCAAATGAATTTAAAAAACTTGGAGCTATTGTTTACGGAATAGACCCTGCTGAAAATATGCTTAAAATAGCTCAATCAAGAGATTTGAATGTTAAATCTGGACAGGGAGAATCAATACCATTTGAAGACAACACCTTTGATATAACCATCTCTATGACCTCGATGGAAAATTCTAAATTACCTCAGAAATTCCTAACAGAAATGGTGAGAGTCACCAAACCAGGCGGTAAAGTTGTTGTAGCGGTATTAAATATTTTTTCATTTTATGGTATCTCAAGAAAGATTAATAGCCTTTTTAATAAAAATAATTTATTCAAAGAAATGCATTTTTATAGTTTTTTCGAACTTAACAGATTGATGAAAAAATTTCTTTGTGATATATCCACTAATTCATCTGTTTTTTTCAATCCATCCCCTTCAAAATTTATTTTAAAAAACGCAGAAAAACTTGAAATATTCGGAAGAAAATACCTTAAACCTTTTGGTGCCTTACTTATATCTGGAGGAATAAAATGTTGATAACAGCACAATTTTCAATTTACCCGCTGAAGGTTGAAAACTATGGCGATTATGTCTATGAAACCGTTAAAATTGTAGAAAGTTTTGGGCTTGAAGTGGAAATTGGACTTACAAGTTCTGTCACTTTCGGAGAATCCGAAACTATTTTTAAGGCTTTCAACGAGGTAATGGAAAAGCTTGCCGGTAAAATACATTTTGTCTTTGTTATAACGATTTCAAACGCTTGCCCAAAACCAGGTAAAGATTTTAAAATGCTAAATTTCAAAAAAACACTTGACAATTGAAAGCTTAAGAAAACAAGGAAAAAAATTGAATGAGGAGAAACTAATAAGGAAATAAAGACTAATATTGTATTAATTGGGGCAGGACATGCTGGAATTGTTTTCGCCACTACTTCTAAGATATATTATCCAGATAAAGAAATCATATTAATTAAGGATAAAAAAGAATTAGGTCTTTTACTCGGTTATATAAATTATTTTATCAGTTTTACGATTATTTCATCCTTAATAATTATATGGGCAATCTTGTATACTACTGTGTATATTAATGAAAAAGTTGTAGCAAGTTAATATTATAAAAGGAATAATCGATAGGTGTCATCAATTCAAAATTTTCCTGAAATTTAGTTAATATAAAAATTTAAAAAATAATAGAAATTGAAAAATTAGTATTAAATTATATAATTTAATTTGGGAAAAATATTAAAACATGCTTTATTTGGCTTGTTTTTTCAATTTTTAATCAAAAAAATTAAAAGTTTTAAGAGGGATTTATGAAAAAAAACACCATTAAGAATCTTAACGAAGAGAGTTTGAATTATCATCAAATTGGTCAACCAGGAAAGATTGCCACACTCTTGACAAAACCATGCAAGACTGCATTTGATCTTTCTTTAGCGTATACTCCTGGAGTTGCCGCACCTGTTCTTGAAATCGAAAAAAATCCTGCTGATGCATATAAATATACAAACAAAGGGAATCTTGTTGCCGTAATATCAAATGGTACCGCCATTTTAGGCCTTGGTGATAGAGGTGCACTGGCAAGTAAGCCTGTTATGGAAGGCAAAGGGGTATTATTTAAAAGATTTGCAGATATCGATATTGTAGATATTGAAATAGATACACATGATCCTGATAAGGTAATAGAAATAGTAAAATTGCTGGAACCATCATTTGGGGGAGTTAATCTTGAAGATATAAAAGCACCAGAATGCTTTCAGATTGAACAAAAATTAATTGAAATTTGCTCTATACCTATTTTCCATGATGATCAACATGGAACTGCGATAATCTCGGGAGCTGGACTTTTAAATTCTTTAAATATCACCGGTAAAAACATAAAGGATATAAAAGTTGTATTTAATGGAGCGGGAGCAGCCGGCATAGCATGTGCAAAACATTTTTTAAAACTTGGATTAACAAAAGATCAGATAATAATGTGTGATAGCAAAGGTGTCATCTATAGTGGAAGAAAAGATGGGATGACTCCTGAAAAACAAGAGTTTGCATCAAAAACCTATTGTAGAACCTTAGAAGATGCACTGAAAGGAGCGGATGTATTCGTTGGGGTTTCTGTGAAGGGTTGTGTAACAGGGGATATGCTTAAAACCATGAATAAAAATCCTGTTGTATTCGCAATGGCAAATCCTGATCCCGAAATAACATATGAAGAAGCGAAAGAATCCAGAAAAGATGTTATTATGGCAACTGGAAGATCAGACTATCCTAATCAGATAAACAATGTTTTAGGTTTCCCTTTTATCTTTAGAGGAGCTTTAGATGTTAGGGCTACAAAGATTTCTGAAAAGATGAAAATTGCAGCTTCATATGCTTTGTCAGAGCTTGCAAGATTGCCTGTCCCAAAAATAGTAGAAAAAGCATATAACAATCAACATTTTGAATATGGTCCTGATTATATTGTCCCAAAGCCTTTTGACCCAAGAATTATAGAATATGAAGCCGTCGCTGTTGCAAAAGCTGCCTGTGAAGAAAAGATCGCATTAAACCCTATTACAGATTTTGAAAATTATAGGAAAAGTCTTGTATCCCGAATGAAAAAATATTGGGAATAGGGAAAAAAAATGAAAAAGAAGATAAATTTTTATTGGCTTGGTGGTTGCATTATTGCTCTTATTGTCATTATAATCTGTTCTTTACAGTTGGTTCCTCAGGATTATAAGAAAACAGATACTAAAACAAAAATTATTTTTGAAAGTAGCCTCTATCACCTTAATAACATCTCCAAAAGTCAGCATAGTTACGGCACTCTAAGGAAAGAAGAGGTAAAAAACTATATTATTTCAACTATCCAAAAGCATCATTTAAATACTATTATTCAAAATGGTACAGTTATCAAAACCATAAACTATTCGAGTGAAAAAACTGTCTTCGCATATGTTGAAAATATCTATGTCGAAATTCCTGGAGAAAAAGAAGATAGGATATGTTTGGTAGCACATTATGATTCAGTTGCACACAGCTTTGGTGCTGCAGATGATTCTTCCTCTGTTTCAGCTCTTCTTTCTAATTTTGAAGAAATCGCAGATGATTATAATGCTGGAAAAAGATTTAAAAATACAATTATTTTTCTATTTACGGATGCTGAGGAACTTGGTTTGCTCGGTGCTCAATATTTTGTCGAAAATTATCCTGAAATAACAAAGATAAAAGCCGTTTTAAACCTTGAAGCAAGAGGTAATAGTGGGAAAAGCATATTATTCCAATCCAATGATAAATATAATAGATTAATAAAACAGTATTCAAAACACGATAAAAATCTGATAGGTTTTTCATTTGCAAATGATATATATAAAAAAATGCCTAATAATACAGACTTCTCCACTTTTTTAATAAAAGGAATTGATGGATTGAATTTCGCTTATATTCAAAATTCTGTTGTTTATCATACTTTTTTAGATAATGCTGAAAATTTAAGTTTAAATTCCCTTTATGAGACAAACTTAAAGGCGAAAAATTTTTTATCTGCTTTTTCAAATTATGATTTTAGTTCAAATGATATAAAAAAAGCAAAATTAAATAATGGCTTCCTTTATTTTTCTATTTTTGGAAAGGTTATAACTCTTTCTAAATTAGCTGTTTTAATATTCTCTTTGATTCTATTAATTGTTTTTACTATTATGCTTTTGATTAATCTTAAACAGAAATATTTTTCATTTAAAAATTTTCTTATATCACTATTGATAAATATTATCACATTTTTTCTTTTTGCTTTATCTGTATATATAGCGAAGTATACTCTTTATCTTCTTTTCCCGGTTTTAAATCTGTTTTATCCTAACCCTTATAATGAGGTACTTTACTTTATCGCTGTTTTTGCGATTGCTTCATTTATTCTACATTTAATAGCCGTAAGATTAAATAGATTCATTGATTTTAATTCTTTTTATTTTGGTTCTACTTTTTTTGCATTTATTTTATTAAGTCTTTTTTTCAAAATTTTACCTGGACTTTCAATTCTATTTTTATTACAGGGAACTGGATTTGTTTTTATAGAGATAACTAAATTTATCTTTAGTAAATATTTTAAAAATCAGCAAGATCAATTATATTACTTATTTCATTTTTTAATTTTAATGATCCCTTCCTTAATTGGTGTCGTTTTTTCTTATCTTGTTTTTATTTCCTTAGGTTTAAAAAATATGGTTTTGTCATTTATCGGTTTGTTTCCAGTCGTATTATTTTTTATCGGTAACTATAAAAAGATTTTGCCTTATGATAGAAATATTATAACAACATTTTTACTAATAGTTTGCATAACTATGGTTATCTTAATTTCTTTTAATATTGAATTTACAGAAGAAAAGCCAATTTTAAGTTCAATTTCAATAGAAAAGGATAACGACACTTCTGGATTATCAATAATTATCCCTTACTATGAAGTTAAATACTCAAATAATCCATGGTATAAGTCCATTCTGTCTTTGGGAAGAGTTCAAAAAGATAGCAATATTTATATTATAGATGAACTGAATGAAGTCAAATTACCAAAAATGGATTATTTCAATCTATTATCTTTTTCGCAAACAAAAAAATATAAAGAATACAATATCGAGCTTAAGGGAAGATTTTGGTCATTTACACTACCGGAAAATTCTCAAGTTTTTATTAAAGATTACGTAAATTTAAGTTTTGATGAGATTTCATCTTTTTATGGATACACTCCATATAACAAAACTATTATTATAAAATTAAGAATCCCAAATGATAAAATCTTAAAATATAAAGTTGGAGATTTTTTCTTTGAATCAAAACATGATTTAAAGATTCCTAAAAGACCGAAAGAGATTCTTGGAGTCTATGATACAATAATAGAAAAAGGTACTTTAAAGTAAATAATCTTAAAATAGGTAATTGATTTATGCTATAAATTAATTTGTGCTATATATAATAATAAGGGGAAAAATCTATGAAAAAGGCTACTATCTTTGTTATCCTTTTCCTTTTTATTATTTTAATAATTCTTGCCAGTAAAATTACCTTTGCACAGGAAACTTTTGATGGTTCATTTTTAATTATTGATTTTAGCTCTGTTGCCAGTTTTTATTATCTGATATCTCCCTTTATTCAAGTAGCTAATATTTTTAATAATGTTATGATTATGGGAGGTTTATCATATTTAAAGTATATTAATGATTGGGTTGGATTTGGTGGAGGAATAGATCTGCTATATAATATATGTAATTCCAATTATCAAGAATTATATTTAATAATTTATATAAGGTTAGCGCTAAAAATTTATCATTTAGTAGATTATTTAGAAATAGGAATCTCACATAACATAATTCAATCTCGTATGATAACATCATATATTTTAAGTTGAAAGCGAAGTACTACCATACATTGCTATAAGAGAATCTTTGATTCAACCTGAATTTGAAAAAGGATCTTTTCATACCTTTATATTTGGTGCATTTTTTATAACCTCAATATATGTAGATAATAAGGAGATAATTGATCCTATCTCTTTTATATTTATAGCAATGTTTTCATGGTTGAAAATTGGTATAGGATTTACCTATGCATTTTATCTTGGATAAATTTATCATTTTTTTTTGTACACTAACTTCAATAGAAGCTATGTTTTATGATGCTATGTAATATTGATATAGCTTAAAAAAGAATGAAAATTTAAGAAAATTAGTCTAATTTTAACAAAAAAAGTGGACCTGGAATAAAAAAGGAGTTGCCGCTAAGTTTTGGACAACTCCTATTTTTTTTAAAAATAAAAAAGAAAAAAAAGAAATTAAAATAAAAAAAGGCTATAAAATAGAAAATATATATTTTGGTAAATTACTCTCTAACCAAAATGCTTACGCAATTTGTCACGGCACTACCACCAACATTTAAAGTCGCAGCTACTTTTGGGGTTTTCTTTGGCGCAATACCAATAGGCTGTCCGATCAATTGCTTATACAAAAGGGCATGCATTGATACACCAGTTGCACCGACCGGGTGCCCTTTTGCCTTTAATCCACCTGAAAGATTAATCGCTACTTTATCATTATGTGTAAATCTTCCATTTAAATAATCATATCCTGCTTTACCATCTTCTGAAAAACCAAGAGCTTCAGTACAAAGAAGCTGGTTAATAGTAAAACAGTCGTGTACCTCAGCTATATCGATATCATTTGAGGTTAATTTAGCTTCTTCAAGTGCCTGTTTAACAGCTACCTTTGCGGCATCGAGTCTATACATTTGAGGTCTAACGGATATTGCCATCCTTTCGACAGCATGCCCAATACCGGCAATCCTGACTGCTTTGTCTTTTTTCATCATCGCTATATCTTTTTTAGTGATTACGATGGCTGCGGCTCCATCTGTAACCAAAGAACAGTCATGCAATTTTAAAGGATCGGCGATCATGGGATTTTTATCGGGTGGAAGATTTAAAATTGCTTCGGCTGTAAAAAGTTGCAATTTGTCAGAAGGGCCACCTTTACTAAAATGAGCCAGGGGGTTTTCAACACCATTTCGGTAGCATAATGCTGCAACAGTTGCTAGCATTTTACTGAAAGTCGCATCATCGATATTGTATTGTTTTTTATAACCCTTTGCATATTCGGCAAAAAGGCCTGGGAATGTCATCCCTTTTGCACCTTCTTCTGGCCAGTAAGAACAGGTAGCAAGAGCATGTGTAATACCTTGTGTGTTAAGAAGATTCATCTTTTCTACACCAATTACTAATGCTGTTTTAACTCTTCCAGATTCAACAGCATAAAGTGCATCATATATCGCAACAGAACCAGAAGCACAGGCATCTTCGCATCTTGTCATTCTTTTAAATCTAAAAGCTTCTGGAGCAACTTCGGTAGCCATGGCAGCCAGGTGTTCTTGATTTGCAAATAATCCTGGAGCACAAGAACCAAGCCATACCCCATCGATTTCCTCAGCACTAACACCAGCATCTTCTAATGCACCTTGTCCAGCTTCGGTTAATAAATCATAGATAGATTTTGTGTCGGTGATTTCGCCAGTTTCCTTGTTCTTTTTAACAAAATTACCGAATTTTGTGTTGTAAGCACCAATGATGTAAACTTGTGACATTATATCCTCCTATTTTTCTTTTTTCTGTAACTTTTCTATTCTTTTGAAACTTTTCTAAATTTTTTATAATTTTCTATTTTTTATAGCTTTTCTACTCTTTATAATTTTCTGTTTTTT
>DYJT01000002.1:13525-17293 GCA_020722965.1 Brachyspira murdochii
TTTATAATTTTCTGTTTTTTATGGCTTTCTACTTTTTATAATTTTCTGTTTTTCTGGAACCTTTTTAATTATTTCCTAATTTTTTTTTAATTTTTTATTTTTTTTAATAAATTTTATAAATTTAGTTTTTTGTAAACTTAAATATAACCCATGTTTTTAGCTTTCTGCCTTAGTTCATCTCTGAATTTAGGGTCAGCTACATTAATTAATTCCAAAGTTCTTTCTCGTACAGTCTTACCTCTTAATCTAGCTATTCCATATTCGGTAACTATGTTGTCTGTAAAGGATCTATGCAATGTTACCGCTGTGCCCTCAGGTAAAGTAGGAACTATGGTACTAACCGCACCATCTTTTGCCGTAGCATAACATGCAATAATCGATTTCCCAAGACCATCAAACCCTGCAACTGCTCCTTGTGCGGTATCGGATTGCCCACCAGTCCCAGAATACTGGTTTATTCCAATCGATTCACTTGCAACCTGTCCCGTGAAATCAACCATTAAACATGTATTAATAGAAACCATCCTGGAATTCTGGGAAATTATATAAGGGTTATTCACCCAGCTTCCTCTTTCAAAATCAACTGCAACATTTTCATCAAGCCAATCGTATAACTTTTTGCTTCCCATTGCAAATGTAGCTACAAACTTTCCTTTTTTCAAGGTTTTTTTTGAATTTGTTATCACACCTATTTCATAAAGTTCCATCATAGAGTCAACAAGCATTTCTGTATGAACCCCAAGGTCCTTTTTCTCTCTTAATGCAAGAGCAGCTGCATTAGGAATTCCACCGATTCCGAGTTGAATTGTGGAACCATCTTCTACCAGTTCAGAAATATATTTTCCTATTGTAATATCAGTCTCGCTTGGAGAAGGAGCCGGTAAAGTTGGAACATCCTGTTCATGTTCTACGAAATATGTCACCTGGCTTATATGAATATGAGTATCACCAAAAGTTCTTGGTAGTCTTGGATTTACTTCTAATATGACATATTTTGCATGTTCTAAGATGTCTTTTTCGTAGGTTATGCCTAAGGATAAACTTACGAATCCGTTTTTGTCTATCGGAGTGCAGGTTCCTATAAAGACTTCTGGAGCATGAGCGTACAATCTATCTGTTGCAGCTCTATGAAGCATATTAGGCACATATGTAACGGTACCGGCACCTTTTTTCAGCGCCTCTCTTGACCCTGGAGCATGAAACCAGCTGGCAAGTTCAAAATGACCTTTCATCTCAGGTTTCATATAAAAATCATAAGGCTTAAGTGTTAAAACGGAAAACACTCTTACATTTTCAACTTTATCGGCTATTAAATGAAGTTTAGACATTGTCCCTTGAGGTTCACTGGCACATTGAGCGACAACAACATCAAAATTACTTTTAATACATTGAATTGCTTCTTCAATCGACCTCAGTTTTGATTTGTAGATTTCAAGATATCTGCTCATAAAAACTCCTAAAATTTTATTTAAATTTTTTAGTATATAAAAAAATTTGCACCAACTGCTAATCCCGCACCACTTGCACAAAAAAGAATTTTATCTCCCCTTTTTATCTTTTTTTCAGTAATGACATGATGAAAGGCGGTTGGTATGCAAGCAGAACCAGTGTATCCATATTGGTCCATTACCATAATTGCCTTCTCAATGGGCTGGCCAAGGATACTCATTACCTCAACGATGACGCTTTTATTGATCTGAGTGAAGATAAAATAATCGACCTCATCAAGCTTTACATTTGATTTTTTGCATACCGATTCAACTAATGGTGGCCAGAGTTTTATGTTTCTATCTGGCGGCAGTCTTTGTATTAGCTCAAGTCCCCATTTATTTGAATCCAGTAATTTATGATCTATAACCTTTCTGGTTCCACCAGCATAAACACCTATGAAATTCCATTGAGTTCCATCAGAAACAAATTCGGAGTTTATAAAATCACTATCATTTTTAGAATCTCCTAAAATAAAAGCCCCGGCTCCATCGGCAAAAATAGACCATCCAAAAGGATCATCTTTTCTTACATAGTTAGTCATGTTATAAACACCGATAACAAGGGCATTTTTAATATTATTGTTAGATTTCATAATTCTAACAGCTGTATCAAATGCTGTAACAAAACTCGCGCAGGAGGCGCCGACATCAAAAACCATTGTTGATCTTTGATAACCCTGAATTCTCCCCTGGATGATAATAGAAGTTGCTGGGCTTATATATTCAGGAGTATCGGTCCCAACGATTATAAGGTCGATCTCTTCTTTTTTTATCCCCGCATTTTTAATTGCCATAATTGAGGCTTTTTCTGCGAAATCGGCTGTTGTTTCATCTAAGTTTCTTAATCTTGCGATATGTCTTTTTTTTATCCCTATGACATTTTCAATTTTATCTTTGTCAAATTTAATATTGGTAAGAAGCATAAGCTCATCATTGTCTATAGGAGAACCCGGGAAATAACTACCTGTTCCTAGAATACTTATTTTCCTCATTTTAAATACCTCCTGATCCCTTCTTTTAAAAAAATTGCAAGTTCTTTTAAAATGTCTGGTAAATCTATTTTTTCATCGGTAAAAATATATTCTATACCAAAATAATGAGAAATGCCTAGTAGAAATTCTATGACAGTTTCACTATAATATGGAATAGAATTAACTTTTTTTGGATTTAACCAATCTTTCTGGTATTTTTGATATCCTTTTACAAATGCATGGTAGTATTCTATTGCCTTTTTTTTGTTTACAAACTCTGCTTCTCTAACGATATTGTAGCAGTTTCTGTCTATGTTTAAGTAATTTATGAATAAAAATATTCCTCTAATCTCTTTTTCTAAGCGATTAAGATCATCTGTTAAATTTTCTGAAATAAAGTGTCTGATCTGCTTTCCTGAAATTTCAACGAGAAATTCAAAAAAAATTTCTTTGCTTTTAAAATATTTATAAAATGTTCCAGTTGCCAAATTGGATTTTTCCATTATCTTAGATATATTAACCTCATCGAAGTTATATTGACCAAATAGCTTTTTACCTTCTTCAAGAATCTTATCTTTGCTTTTAAAGGCGAATTTATAATCGGGTATTTTTATTGTCCTAAAAATTTTTGAATCATCAAAATCGCAATTACTAAAGATACCATTTAAAATAATATCTTCTAATGCTTCAATAGAAATATTAGAATTATAAATTGAATTTCTGATTAATGAAAACCTTAAACCACCAAAGATAAATAGATAAAGTGAAAGATTTGTATCTTTTTTTATTATTCTTCTTAAAGTATTTTTATAAATTTCAACAAGTTTTCTTTCATATTCGAAATATCTATATTGTCCTTCACGGAATACAAGTATCAATTTTTTGTTAGTATTTGTATAATCATGAAGGGATTTAATGAGTTTCGAAAGTTTTTCTTGAATAGTTTCTCCACTAACTTCTTTTAATAGATCATCTATCTGATTAACAGTCCTATTTAAAATTAGTTTTATTAATTCTTCTTTATTATTGAAGTAGTGATAAAATAATCCATTAGAAATCTTCGATTTCCTACAAATTTCTGCCACAGAAACCGAAGAATACCATTTTTTCGAAAAAAGATCAATAGAAGATCTTACAATTTTATCCAATGAATTATCAGATGAATTATCAGAATTTTCATAATTATATCTTTTCATTGGTATTTTTTTAACCTGTTTTTCTTTTAATTTTACCTTTTCTTTTTTTATCTTTTAATTTTATCTTTTATATTTTTTTATCTTTTTATTTTGTCATTTACCGCTTTTATC
>DYJT01000002.1:17393-54141 GCA_020722965.1 Brachyspira murdochii
GCTTTTATCCTTAAAAATATTTCTTTAAATTGAGAAGTGAATCACTTTCTAAAAAAATTATAGTAAATCATTTATTTTTTGCAAGATTAAATTATAAAAATTTTTAAAGAATAATAAAAAATGATAAAATTAAATCTTTTCAGGTAGAAAAATGAATTAATAACTGAAATTTAACTTTAGAAATACAAATAAAACATAAAATTAAAAAAAATTTAAAAATATTTAAAAAAGACTTGACATTTGAAATTTATATTCTATTTAAATTGTTAAATTAAGAGGTGATTCACCTATAAGCAAAAAATTTTTATGAAATTTTTATAAAATAATAATTTAAAGTTGATATATAAAAATTATTTATTAAAGGAAATAAATATGAATTTTCCCAATATCGGATTAGTATCAACAGGGGTCTATATACCTAAAAATTTCATTACAGCCGCAGAAATTTCAAATCAAACTGGTATTGATGAGCAAGTTATCAAAGAAAAATTTGGTGTCATAAAGAAACCTATTGCAGATTCCGTTGAAACTACTTCTTATATGGGTTTAAAAGCGGCAGAAATTGCTTTAAAAAAGGCAGAAATTGATGCAAAAGATATCGATTTGATAATCTGGTTTGGTGCACAGCATAAAGATTATCTTTGTTGGTTAGCAGGACTATATGTTGCAGATAATCTTGGTGCAAAAAATGCCTGGAGTTTCGATATGGAAGGGATGTGTGGCTCTTTCATGATGGCTTTAAGCGTTGCAAAATCTATGATGATAACACAAGAAGATTTAAATACTGTTTTACTGGTATCAGGTTATCGTAATAATGATTTGATTAGCTTAAAAGAACCCACAACTAAATTCATGCTTGACATTGGAAGTGGTGGATCGGCAGCTATTCTGAAAAAAAACCATAATAAAAATCTTGTTCTTGATTCTGCTTTTTTGGGAGATGGCTCCTTCAGCACAGATTGTGTATTCCCCGTATTTGGGTCAAAAAATTGGCCGGTAAAAGAAGAAGATTTAAAAAACGCACATTTTGTAGTTCAAGATGAAGAAGAATTTAAAAACAAACTTAATGAAAGAACTTTACCAAATTTTTACAAGGTAATTGATAAAGCCTTAGAAAAATCAGGAAATTTAAAAAGAAAAGATATAGATTATCTTGCTATCTTACATTTCAAAAGATCAGCACATAATCTTATACTTCAAGAGCTAGGGTTAAAAGAAAATCAAACCACATATCTTGAAAATTATGGCCATATTGGTCAAAATGATCAGATCTTATCTATGGAACTAGGAATTGAACAAGGGAAAATAAAGGAAGGATCCAATATCATTTTGGTAGGAGCAGGCCTTGGATTTGTATGGGCAGCATCCGTTATTAGGTGGGGAAGCATTAAATAGATAATAGAAAAATATAGATAATAGAATAGATATTATAAGATAATATAAAAATATTGATAATAGAAAAATATAGATAATAGAAAAATATTCAAAGTATATAATAAACTAATGCAAAGATGGATAAGGAGGATATATGAAAAAGATCTATCTTGCTCTTCTAATTCTGATTGCCGTATCAGTTGTTTTTGCAGTGGCAAATCCTGGTGATAAAAATGGAATCACCACAAATGAAATCAAGATTGGCTCATTTCAGGCACTTTCTGGACCAGTTGCAGCGATTGGCGTACCAGTTAAAAAAGGTTTGGATGCTTATTTTAACTGGGTAAATAACAATGGTGGTATTTATGGAAGAAAAATAAACCTGATTGTTGCCGATGATGCTTTTAATCCTTCAAATACCGTTGTAGAAGTAAAAAGATTGGTAGAATCTGACAAGGTTTTTGCTCTTGTTTGTGGTCTTGGTGCACCAGGAAATCTTGCTGTCATGGATTATGTTGAAGCGCAAAAAGTACCATACATATACCAGGCTGCAGGAGCAGGTATTTTAACAATTCCACCAAAAAGATATATTTTTGGAGTACAACCCAATTATACAACAGAAGGCGCAATTGCCGCTAAATACCTTGTTGAACAAAAGAAAGCAAAAAGAATTGCCATAGTTTACAGAAATACAGATGACGGGAAAGAAGAATTAAATTCCTTTAAAAAGACTTTAAGTGCAAAAAATATAAACCTGGCAGCCGAAATTCCCATTGAACCAACAGCTACTGATTTTTCATCAAATATTGTAAAATTAACAGAAGCAAATGTCGATTCTATTTTGGTAATGCTGTTTGTTCCACAATCTTCAAATTTTGTGAAACAGGCAAAACAATTTGGCTTAACAAAACAAAATTATCTGCTTACCTATTCAAATGCCGATCCTACATTTGCAGCAATAGCTGGTGCAGATATGGCTGTAGGTGTAGAAGCTCTTGCCTGGGTTAATGTTGACTTTACAGATCAAAACGCACATTTTTTGAAAGTTTATCAGGCAACATTCTCAGGTCAGATTCCAAACGCATATGCTGTCGCAGGCATGATTGCGGCTGAAGTTTTTACAGAAGGGGTCAAAAGAGCTGGAAAAAATCTAACAAGAGAAAAACTTATTAGTGCATTAGAGTCTATGAATAAATGGGTTGGTTTAATTAGCCCAATGATAAGCTATGGACCTATCAACATCAAAAAAGATAAGGCAAGATTGGGTGTTCAGACGATGTATATACTTAAATTTAAGGAAGATGGAACTTTAGAGAAGGCTTTTGACTGGATTACCATGGATTAATAAAATTTTAAGCCACTGAAATAATAATCTAATTTTAAAATTTCAGTGGCTTTTTTTTACCAGGAGAAAATAATGCTTAAATGTAAAGAGATAACTGTTAGATTTGGCGGACTTGTCGCAGTTAACAAGATGAATTTGAATGTGGAAAAAGGTACCATTCATGCTTTAATAGGGCCAAATGGTGCAGGTAAAACCACTTTGTTCAATGCAATTTCTCGAATAGTTGAAGTAGAATCCGGTCAAATTCATTTTGAGAGTATGGATATTTTAAAAAAAGAACCTTATGAAATAATCAATTATGGGATTGTCAGAACATTTCAGAATTTAAAACTTTCACCATATCAGACTATTAAAGACAACATTGTAGCTGCTATTGTTCATAATTATAAATCTAATTTATTTAATTCCACCTTTAAGTTATATTCAAAATTCTTAAAAAAAGCAGAGGAGATCGCATTTGAATCAGCGGCTATTTTTGGTATTCAAAATAGAATGAATTCATTTACTGGTGCATTACCATATGGTATTTTAAAAAAAGTCGAGCTTGCAAGGGCTATTGCTTGTGAACCCAAAATCTTACTACTTGATGAACCTGCTGCAGGATTAAATACAGATGAGAAGAATGAGCTTGATCAGATTCTTTTAAAACTAAAATCTATGGGTATAACTATATTACTTGTAGAACATGACATGAATCTGGTTATGCGAATCTCTGATGTTGTGACAGTTATGGATTTTGGAAAATTGATAGCTTCTGGTAATCCTAACGATATTTCAAAAAATCCCGAAGTAATTAAAGTTTATTTAGGAAACTCTTATGATGTTAGAAATTAATAAATTTTCAGTTTCTTATGGTAAGATTGATGCAGTTAAATCTGTCTCGCTTAGCTTAAAAGAGAAAGAAGTTGTTACAGTAATAGGTGTTAATGGAGCCGGGAAAAGTTCTCTTTTATACGGAATTTCAGGGATTGTTGAATCTACTGGATCTATATTCTATAAAGATTTGGATATCTCCAGGTACACCTATGATAAAAGGGTTAAGCAGGGGATGATACTTTGCCCTGAGGGGAGGAGAATCTACCCATCTTTAAGTGTAGAGGAGAATTTAAGACTTGGATCTTTTGCTGTTAAATTGGATAAAAGGCAATTACAAAAGGTTTATGACCTTTTCCCAAAACTTTATGAGAGAAAAAAACAGATTGCCGGTTATCTTTCTGGCGGAGAACAGCAGATGCTGGCTTTAGGCAGGTCTTTAATGGCAAAACCACAACTTTTGATGCTTGATGAACCATCATTAGGTTTAGCGCCAATAGTAGTCGACCAGTTATATGATACTCTTAGTGCTCTTAAAGAAATAGGAATCTCAATTTTATTGATCGAACAGAATGCATTTAAAGCTTTAGATTTTGCTGATAGAGCCTATATAATGGAAAATGGTAGAATCATTATAGAAGGAGAAGCAAAAAAGTTGCTCTATGAAGATTCTGTTAGAAGATCTTATCTAGGTATATAGGAGATCAAAATGTTTGTTAGAATTATGCAATCTGTGATTTTTGGTCTTTTCTCTGGTTGTATGTATGGGATTGTTGGATTAGGTCTGGCAATGATATATAGAACGACTGGAGTAATGAATTTCGCCCATGGAAACTCGGGTATGATAGGTGTATTTGTCGGTTGGACAGTTCTGGTATTAACACAAAATATATTTCTTGCTATTTTTATTGGTGTTCTTTTCGGCGCATTTCTTGGAATATTCATGGATAAAGTTTTGATGAAAAAGGTTAAGGGACTATCGCATAGTTCAATGTTAATTATAACACTTGGTGTTCTTTTGATATTCGATGGTATTGCCTTAATAATATGGGGAACACAACCATTACTATTTAAAGATATATTTTCAATTCCACCGAAATTAATTTATCTTCCAGCTAGTATAAACCCAAATAATTTTCCATTGATAATCCCTGGAAATGATCTCGCAAACTTTATAACTATTAGTTTACTGGCGGTAGTTATTATATTATTTTCTAAATTTACAAAACCCGGACTCGCACTTATAGCAAGGGCAGAAGATGAACTTGGGGCAAAGGTTGTTGGAATTAATGTTAATTTTACCGATAGTCTTGCCTGGGCTTTGGGGATTGCAACAGTTGTTTTTGCGGGTTTTATAAATGCACCGAAAACCACGGTAAATCCTGGTATGCTTGTTAATCTTCAACTATATGGATTTACAGCCGCTGTTTTTGGAGGTTTTTCAAGTTTCATAGGTTCATTTTTTGGTGGTCTTATTCTTGGTGTTTTAGAGAAATTAATAATTCTGGGACTAGATGGATTGTTTACTAAATTTGGAATATCTACGGTAAATCCAGTAGATTTACAACTTTCTATCATTCTTGTTGTAATTATAATAACCTTAATGATTAAACCAACAGGTTTGTTTGCTTCAAAATTCAAAGGAAAGGTCTAATATGTCAGTATTAAAAAATAGCTTAATTTATTTAATAGTTGGTATTCTGCTAGGTCTTCTTTTTATCAATCAGGGTTTTGTCCTTGTTATTCTTTCTCAGATAGTAATATTTGCAATCGCGGCATTAGGGTTAAACATTTTGACCGGTTTTGCGGGGCAGGTATCAATAGGTAATGCCGCTTTTATGTCTATTGGAGCATATACCAGTGCGGTTCTTTCTATGAAATTTGGTTTGCCAATATCTGTTACAGTTATAATAGCCGGTATATTAGCCTCGATTTTTGGTATTATAATTGGCTTCCCTGCTTTGAGGATGAAAGGCTTTTATCTTGCAATAGCAACTATGGCATTCGGCGTCGTGATTGAGCAGATAATATCTGTTGTACCATATTTAGGTGCACATGATGGGATAAGAAGTATTCCGAAATTGTCTCAAAGCGAATTTTCTTCATTTTTAATAGTTCTTGTCGTTTTTTCCATTGTATTAATTATTATTAAGAATATCGTAGAAGGTCCAATGGGAATAAAATGGAAAATGATAAGAGATGAGGAGATAATTGCTATTTCATTTGGAACTAATACCTCGAGTTCAAAATTATCTGCATTTATGATAAGTGCATTTTTTTGCGGAATATCGGGTGCATTATATGCCCATATAGTTGGTTATATTAGAGCCGCAGATTTTGGTTTATCCCGATCACTTGATCTACTTGCAATGATCATGATTGGCGGTCTTGCTACATTAAATGGGAATATAATAGGGTCAATTATCATTATAGGTTTAAGGTTCTTCTTTAGTAGAGGATTTGGCCCATGGCTTTCGGTAATTATTGGATTTCTTTTAATAACTTTTGTATTGTTTTTTCCACGAGGAATTGCATGGGGAATTAGTTTGTGGTATCACAAATATTTTCAGATACCATTTATTGAGATTAAAAAATTTATAGCCAGGAGAAGAACAATGGATGGTAAATTTATAAAAATAGATAACATAGATATATTTTACATTGAAAAAGGAGAAGGACAACCAATAATCTATGTACATGGTAATACAGGTTCATCGAGATGGTGGAAAAAAGTCATGGAGATTGATGATTATAAAACTATTGCATTAGATCTACCTAATTTTGGAAGATCTTCCCATATTGATAAGGCAGAGATAGATATCTATGCCCAATATCTTAAGAAATTTATCGATAAATTATCATTAAATTCTCCTGTAATTGTTGGTCATAGCCTGGGTGGAGCAGTTGTAATTTCATTTATCAGTAATTATCCAAATATACCAAAGGGGGTTGTACTTGTAGATAGTTCATCTGTTACAGGTTTGGTTACCCCACAAGAACATTATCCCGTAATTGAGATGTATAAAACAAGCAGGGATTTAATGTATAAGGCTTTGTCTGCTATTGCGCCAGAACTTAAAGATAATTCATTTTTGAATGAGCTAACAGATGATGCTATGCTTATGGCACCATTTGCTTATACCGGGCATCCAAAATCTTTAGAAAGATTTAATTATAAAGGTAAATTATCCTCTTTCAATAAACCTGTATTAATAATGTGGGGTAAAAAAGATATAATCATAACAAAGGCAATGGTTGAAGAGACAAAAAAAGAGTTAAATGACAGTACGGTCATTGAATTTGAAAATATTGGACATTCACCAATGGTTGAAAATCCAGAAGTTTTTAAAAATACTCTTTTAAACTTTTTAAAGTCTAAGAATCTTTAAAAAATTAATATTTCTATTAATTTTTGATTATACTAAATTTAATTATATTGAAATATCTTCATCTTTTGTTTTGTCCCATAATCTTTTTTATTTGAAATCTATTTTCCTAACAAAAAATGGAGGTAAATTTATGTATCTTCTAATCACTTTTATTCCAGAATCAGAGAGTGAAAAGGTGATAGATGCAATCTTTAGTTCTGGAGCAGGTAAATTCTCAAAATATGATAGGGCCGGCTTTACTTGTAAGGGAGTGGGAAGATTTCGTCCAAATGAAAATGCAAATCCATATATTGGCGAAATAGGTAAGGATGAATTTGTAGATGAAATAAGATTTGAAACAATAGTCAAAGATCAAGATATCGATAATGTTTTAAGATCTCTTAAAAAAGCCCATCCTTATGAACAACCAGCTGTCTATGTGATAAAAATGGATGATAAATCATTTATAATAGATTGACTTATTATTTTTTGAATTTATAAATATTAATAGAAAGAAGATACTAATTTTTATTTTTCCTTTTCAAAAATTTTATATCTTAAAAATAAAAACCAATAGAGGTTTCTGATGATTTATGGTTTATTCGCTTTTGCGGTAGCACCAGGGGTTTTTTTAGCTATCTATTTTTATATTCTGGATAAATATGAACATGAGCCTATAAGAAAAGTAATAATATCATTTTTCTTAGGATTTTTAGCGGCTTTTATAGCCATAATTTTAGAACTTTATCTTGGTAAGCTTTTGCTGGCTTATTTCTCAGGTTTTTTAGTTCAGATAATTAGAGCATTTATTGTTATTGGTCTTGCCGAAGAATTTTCCAAATATCTTATGGTAATACTTGGACCATATAGATCTCCATATTTTAATGAAGTTATGGATGGGATTGTTTATACTGTAACTGTTTCTCTCGGTTTTGCGACATTGGAAAATATATTTTATGTTATAAAAGGTGGATTTAGTGTTGGGATATTTAGAGCAATCCTTGCTGTTCCTGCACATGCATTCTTCTCGGCTATAATGGGTTTTTATATTGGGAAGGCTAAATTCGAAAATGATCCTATAAAAAAATCCGGTTATCTGATTTTATCAATTTTACTTGCTTCATTTTTCCATGGATTATATGATTATATATTATTCATAAAACTATTTTATGGTTTTGCAATTATCCCACTTTTAATCTTTTTGTTTTTTATCCTAAAGGGAAAAGTTAAATGGGCTCAAAAAGATAGTAGAATTAAAAATAGATTATAACATATTGACTATAAATTTATGGAGGTGTTTATGAATAGATGGGTATTTGGAATATTATTAATTCTAGTCGGACTTTTTTTAATCTTTAATCATACTTTAAATTTAAGATTAGAATTATGGCCTTTGGCTTTATTGATCCCTGGTATATTTTTCTTATTTGGAGCGAATATAGAAAATTCAGGTCTTTTTATTCCTGGGACAATTCTTACCTTTTTAGGATTATTCTTCTTTTTTAATGTAGCTACAAGCTGGGGTTATCACGATTATCTTTGGCCTTTATATGTGTTTGCTGTTAGTCTTGCCTTTTATGTTACCGCTATTTTTGGCAAAAATCGTGATTTTTATGTTCCAGCAAATATTTTACTTATAATCACCATAGGTTTATTCTTTATCTCATTGAAATTTACCAAATTTTGGCCTGTAATACTTATAGTACTTGGTTTATGGATTATATTTGATTCAAAAAATTTCAAAAGATCTGCAAAATCTGAATAAGGATTTATTATGAGAAAAATTCTTGGCATTTTATTGATAATATTAGGCACATTATTAATACTTGGTTATATGTATAAATGGAGTTTTGAACTCTGGCCTTTTTCTTTGTTGATTTTAGGGATTTTTCTCTTTTTAGCCTCTTCCAAAATTAGATATATGCTATACATTCCAGCTACTATTTTGACTTTGAGTTCAATCTTCTTCATTTACAATGTTTTCACCGGCTGGCATAATTTCGATAAGTTATGGCCAATTTTAATGTTAATTGTTAGTATTTCGTTTTTTATCCCAATAATTATAAGCAAGAAGAATGAATTTTTAAGCCCAGCATTTATTATTTTAGGGATTTCTATCTGTCTATTCTTCATTTCCTTTAATGTAGTTAATTTCTGGCCAATTATCTTCATAATTCTTGGTTTATGGTTACTAATTGATAAAAGAATATTTGGAAAATAAATTTAAAATAATGGAAAATTTTTGATTTCACTTTTTTAGGATAGAATTAAATCAATTTAACTTTTTGATCTTTTAATATGAGTTTTTTTATTAAGTCTTTTAATAATTGAATTTTAAGTTTTTTATCAGCTAACAATATTTTTAAATTATTATTTTCTTCTTTAATAACTTTGAGTCGTCTTGCATAGTTTTTATTGAGATTGCTATAATTATATTTGCATTTATAGAAAATAGTAGAACCAAGAGAATATTTTCTGCATACTGAAAAAATTGTTTTTGCTTGAAGATTTGCTTCTGCAAGAATTTGTATTATTTGCTGGGAAAGAATATTTTGATTTCATAGTATTCCACCTAATTTTATAAGTTTATATAAACTTAATTGTACAAGTTTAAAGGAAGCATTACAAATATAACTGTTTGTTATTGTAGCAAAATTCAGAGTTTAAGATATGGTTAAGTTTGAAACAATACAAAAAGTATTCAAACTCATTTTTAGATAAAAATGTTAAATAGAGTTAGCTTGAATCTCTTCTATACTTGGTGCCCTGATTTAGTTTTACTAAAAATCCAATAACTGCAAATCCTTTAACGGATAATAAAAGACAAATCATTGATTTTGCCTAATCCACATTGAAGAACTTTTTTATCCTCAAATCATCAAACGAAATAGCATCATAACAAGAGATTTAATTTGACTTTCTTTATGCTCCTAAGATTAATCACTTTAAAAAAATTAAAAAATTAAAAAAAATTGAAAAGTTTTTTGACAAAATTATTATTTATTATAAACTTTGAACAGTAGGAATTCGGGATTAGCGAGAAAACTGAAAATAAAAAATCCAAATAGATGATTGACGATGTTTCGACAATTCGACAAACCAGTCGAAACCGACAGTTTCGTTAAATTCTCGGTAACTATAGGCAAAAAAATCGTTGTCAAATAGTATTAAAAAAGATAAAAAATAAATCAAAAAATATGAAAAAACAATTTAAAATCAAAAAGAATATAGGTGTCAAAACTTAGCAGATGAAAAGTCTATTTTTACAGTTGAAACTTTTTCATTGTCTTTCTTCTTTAAGCTATATTTACGCTTTAAAAATTTTCTTTATTATATTAATTTAATGGTAGGAGAAACATGAGAAAAATCAAAATTATCATGTTGGTTTGGTTTTTACTGTTCGGACTATGGGTGTTATTAACTTCCCTTGATTTACAGGAGTTGGTTGTTGGTGCAGCATTGAGTTTACTTATCGCTCTTTTTTTTCATCGATTTTTGCATTATTTTGATGCATTGAAACTGACACCTAAGGCAATTCTGTTTATTCCATATTTTTTAATCGTTTTTATTATTGAAATGATAAAGTCTAACATCGATGTTGCTATTCGCGTTATTCATCCTTCTTTACCAATTCATCCGGGAATTGTGGAGATTAAAACCAAGCTTCAATCTGAACTCGGGCGCTTGGTCCTCGCCAATTCCATTACTTTAACTCCTGGAACCTTGACGGTCGATGTAAAAAACGACACACTTTTCATTCATTGGATAGATTTCAAGAGTAATAATAGTGTTGAAGCTACCAAACTCATTGCTTCTCATTTCGAAAAAATTCTAGTGGAGATTTTTAAATGATTATTATCAATATTATTTTGGGCATTATAGCCCTATCGGTATTATTGGCTTTTGTGCGTCTGTTAATCGGACCAACTGCATCCGACCGTGCTTTGGCTTTGGATACACTTGCAACAATTACAGTCGCGATAATTGTGCTTTTTGGACTTCTTGTGAATAGATCTATCTTTATGGATGTAGCTATAGTTTATACGGTTATTGGTTTTATCGGCGTAGTTATTGTAGCAAAATTCCTGGAAGGAGATGTTTGATGGGTTTAATCGGAATAATTGGACTGATTTTGATGATCATTGGTGCTCTGTTTTTCTTTTTAAGCAGTTTGGGAATCTTGAGAATGCCAGATGTTTATAATCGCCTGCAAGCAGAAACCAAAGCAACAACATTAGGAGCAATGTCTCTTATTCTTGGAGCAGGACTTTATAATATTGATTTTCTTCCAAAAGCTATCGTTCTTATTGTCTTTATTGCTTTGACTAACCCTATAAGCAGTTCGGTATTGGCTCGGGCCAGTCATCATAGAGGTTATAAACCTCTTCTGGCAGAGGATCAAGATGCCTATAGAGATTTTCAAAATAAAATAAAGGGGCAGAAATAAGATGTATTTGACAGTTATCTTTTTGATGATTATTTCGATGGTAGCATCTATTGCAGTGTTGTTTATCAAAGATATTCTGGGGACTATTATTGTGACAGGTATGGTGAGTTTTGTTGCTGCCTTGATCTTTTTGGCATTAGCGGCACCTGATGTAGCAATTACGGAGGCTTCGATTGGTGCTGCATTAACGATGGTTATCTTTATGGTTGCCTTGAGTCGTACCAAAACGAGTGGAGATTGATATGCGAAATGCGAGTAAATGGATAGGTCTTTTTTTAATAGCTGCCTTTATTTTTTATATAATAAGCACTATCGGGCAGGTGAAAGTTGAAACTTCTCTTATGGATCATCGTCCTGTTGGAAGTAAGATTATCTTTGGCTTTCAATTTCAAACAGGATCGGCAAATTCAGTTACCTCAGTAGTTGTGTTGTATCGTGGATTTGATACTCTTGGAGAAGTAACAGTTCTTTTCCTTGCTGCTTTGGGTGTGGCTTTACTTCTTGGTACAGCTAATAAGAAAGATAAAATTATTGAAGATGAAAATTTTGTACTTAAAACAGCTTCTGGATTATTATTTCCTTTTATTTTTCTCTTGGGGGCTAATATTATTATTCATGGGCATCTGTCTCCCGGTGGTGGTTTTCCTGGTGGTGTTGTTATTGCCACAGGCTTCTTTGTAGTGCTGCTTACTTCCAAGGTTAAGTATCATGAAATGCTTTTTATTGTTTTTGAAACATTGGCAGGTTTGAGTTTTATCGGATTGGGTTTGGTGGGTTTGTTTGGACCTCAACAGAGTTTTCTTGCCAACTTTCTAGGAACAGGAATACCTAAAACATTGATCAGCGCTGGAGTTATTCCTCTGATTTATGCAGTTATTGGAATCAAGGTTGCGGTAGAGCTCTCGGGAGCAGTAAGTCAAGCATTTTTATATCAGGAGGAAGAAGAATAATGGATGATGTTACATTTAATATTATTTTTTATGGTTCTTTTGTGTTGATTTCGATCGGAATTTTGATTGTTTTTACCCAAAAAAATATCATCAAGATCCTTCTTGGACTTAATATTACGGATACAGGTGTCAATATTCTGATTGTTTCAACGGGATTCATTAAGAATGGACAAGCTCCTATCCTAAGCGGAAATTTTTCCGATCTTCTCAAAATGGTGGACCCGATTCCTCAGGCTTTGGTTTTAACCTCTATTGTTATTGGATTTGGAGTCACAGCGGTGGGGCTTTCTTTGGCTATAAGGCTTTATCAAAAATACAAGACCCTGGATATAAGTAAAATCAGGGGGTTAAAATGGTAAGCCCTATTTTGTTAATTCTTATTCCTTTGGGAACTGCTTTTTTAATCTATCTACTTTCCGGGATTTCCCGTATTTTTTCTAGAATTTTAGCCTTGTTGGCTTTATCATTTAATACAATCTTTTCCTTTTTCCTGATTATTTCACAATTACCCATAGAAGTAATTGTTGGTGGATTTAAAGCACCGATAGGTATCAATCTATATATTGACCATTATTCGGCATTGATGTTGGTGGTGATAAATCTGATCGGCTTTTTATCTTTACTATATTCTCTTTCTTATATTGAAAATGATAAAAATTCAGTAAAATATTATATTCTTTTTATTCTTCTAATAGCAGGTGCCAACGGAATGGCGATGACAAATGATATTTTCAACCTATTTGTGTTTTTTGAGATTATTTGTCTATCTTCTTTTATATTGGTAGCTTATACTCAAGATCGCAATGGTCTGGAAGCATCTTTAAAATACCTTGTACAGGGATCTATTAGCTCTCTTTTCATTTTAATTGCAATTGCCCTGATCTATATGTATCTTGGGAGCTTGAATCTTTCGGACATTGCTGATCGTTTTGTCAATATACCATTTCAGATTCAGTTACTAATTAGTGTTTTTATATTAAGCGGCCTTGGTGTGGAAGCCGCAATCTTTCCTTTTAACAGTTGGTTGCCAGATGCGCATGCTTCTGCTCCTTCTCCTGTGAGTGCCTTACTTTCAGGATTTGTTATTGAAGTCGCTCTTTTGATTATCATGCGTTTGATTTATTCAGTATTGGATGGCGGTTTGTTCTTCTCGATTTTAGCTGGTGCAGGTGTACTAAGCCTTCTTATAGGGGAGATCGTTGCCTTCAGGCAAGAGAATATCAAACGAGCATTGGCTTTTTCCAGTATCGGGCAGGTTGGGCTGATCCTTTTTGCACTGAGTCTTGGAACGCAAGAAGGGGTAAGCGCAGGTTTAATGCAGATGGTCAACCATGCCCTGGCCAAGACAGCCTTATTCTTGAGTGTTGGTTTTATGATTAAACAAACAGGTTCTTACAATTATAAAGATTATAAAGGAATCGCAAAAAAAATGCCGGTTACGGCTTTGGTGTTTGTGATAGGAGCCCTGTCTTTGATAGGGGTTCCACCACTTTTTGGGTTTTTCAGTAAAACTCAAATTATTCTGTCTACAATTCAAGGTGGAGGAGTGTTACGATTGACAGAAGTGGCTCTCATTCTTGCGGCAACTGTAATAGAAGCCGCATACTTTGTACGCTTGTTTGATGTAATGTTTGAAAAAAATGAGGTTGCAAGTCAAGTGACTTCGATCAAAAATGCCCCCTGGTTAACTCAGTTGGTCTTGCTTTCTCTTGCCATGGGAATGATGTTACTCTTTTTGGTTTTACCTCTTATGCAGTCCCATAGCTTTCAAGCAGCTGGTGATTTGCTAAAGCGTTTTAGTTTGTCTTTAATCCGATAAGAATGGAGGAAAAATGAATCTCGAAATTTTATTATCATTGCCCTTGGTAGGATTAATAGTGAACCTCATAGTATTAAAGGTGAAGCTACTAAAAAAACTCTTTGCTTTATTGGTAACAGGGGCTGCCCTCTGGTACGGATTTCATTTAGTACAAGGCGAATCCTTCGTCACATCAGTGATCTTCATGGGACAGAACATTGGCTTTTATGTCACCCCACTGGGTTATTACTTTTTATTGTTGATAACAGGTTTGAGTTTTCTCACAGTTATGTTTTCCTTTAAGTTCATGGATAAAGAGCAAGATGACACTCATTATTATTCCTGGTTGTACCTAAAGATGTTTGGAATGTCTGGTCTTGTTTTAGCAAGAGATCTTTTGAGTTTTTTCCTTTTATGGGAACTGATGAGTTGGAGCACTTATTTCTTGATGAGACAGGGACCTAATACGAGAAAATCTGCCTATAAATATATGATTTATGCGATTACTTCTGGAATGCTTTTATTGTTTAGTTTAATGTTGATCTATGGTAGAATTGGAAGTTTTGATTTCAATGTGATTCACCAGATGGTAGAAATGCTTCATATAGGTGAACTTTTACTTCTTACAATTTTACTGCTATTTTCTTTTTCTATTGAGGCTGCTGTTTGGCCTATGCATCAATGGGTTCCGGATTCTTATGCCCAGGCTTATACCCCGATTACCGTCTTTTTGACGGGAATTTCAACCAGAATGGGGGTTTTTGCCATTATCTTTTTCATTTTTTCGATCTTTGGGATTACCAACATTGATAAAATGGTCTTGATCGGAAGGATTAATTTTCGCTATCTGTTCATGTGGTTTGCTGCACTAACTATAGTGATTCCAACCTTTACGGCTCTTTTGCAAAATGACGCTAAAAAGCTTATGACATGGCACGGGATCGGTCAGGGTGGTTATATGCTACTTGGGTTGGCAGTTGGGACTCCTTTGGGTGTAGCCGGGGGTTTATTTCATATTGTCAATCACCTCACCTATATAAGTTTAATATTGTTTAGTTTGGGTGCGGTTGAGTATCGAACCGGGACTACCAACCTAAATAAACTCGGTGGTCTTATCAAGAAGCAACCAGTGGCTTTTCTTGGTGTTTTAGTTGGAATTATAGGGTTGGCAGGGATTCCGCCAATGAACGGTTTTGTCTCCAAATGGATGATTTATCGAGCCTTGATTTTAGGTCATTATCCTTTTTTGGCAACTATGGCATTTATTGGGACCCTGGGAGCCATTCTTTATGTTTACAAGTTTATACACAATATCTTTCTAGGTCAACTTCATAAAGAGTATGAAAATGTTAAAGAAGTGCCCTTTTTAATGCAGATTCCTATCTGGATTCTCATCCTATCTGTTTGGGGGCTCGGTGTATTCCCCGGTTTGGCACTCCAACTAATTGTACCGATTCAAACCTCTTTGGGATTAGAGCCTTTAGCTTATACCTTAAATGGAGTGGCTTCGCAAGACGGTAATCTCAATATGTTTGTTGTGAATCTGGTGTTTTTAGCTGGTATTGCTATTGCCTTTCTGATTTTCTTGATGGGAAGTAAGCGAAAACATATCTCACAATATAGTAATTATGCTGCAGGGAATTTCATCGATGAAAAAACTAAATACAATTATAACTATCATTTCTATGCCGCTATTGAACATGTCATTGCAGATAAGTTAATTAAAGATTTTTCTTACAGACTAGAGCATTTTTTTAAATCATTTATGAAAGATTTTAGTGACTTTACCGCTCGAATTTATTCAGGTAATCTTTCAACTTATACGATGTATATTTTTAGTGGTTTACTTATCTTGTTGTTTCTATTAATGGGGGTACTATGAGTTTGAATGTGATTATCTGGTTTATTATTTATCCTTTGGTTGCCTTTGCAACAGGTATCTTCCTCGTGGGTTATAGTCGAAAGTTTAACGCAGGCGTACAGCGCCGAATTGGACCTCCGGTGATTCAACCATTTTTTGATATTGTCAAACTTATGGGTAAAAAAACCAATACTTCTCATGGATATATGCATGATTTTTCGGTTATTATGTTGGTCGGTGGAAGTCTATTAACACTTTATTTTATTCCTGTACCTGGATTTCACTATTTTTCGCAATTCGGGGATACCCTGGTTATCCTCTATATTATTCTGATTCCCCCGCTTGGTATGGCTCTTGGTGCAGGTGAAACGGCTAATCCGAATGCAAGTATTGGTATTGCTCGTGCACTGATGATCATGGCTGGCTATGATGTGGCATTTGCAATGTCTTTTGTTGGAATGGCAATGGCTAAGAATACCACTTCGATGTTGGAACTTATCCATATACAGCAGGCTGGTGGCATTGCAACTTGGGGCTTGATTCAAAATCCTTTTCTAGGTCTTGCGGCTTTGATTTCCCTTCAGGGAATGATGGGGGAAAAGCCATTTGAGACCTTTATTGCACCAGCTGAGATAGCTAGCGGTCCAATGGTTGAGATGGGCGGTAAATTTCTTGGAATGATGTTTATCCAACACATTTTTGCTGTTTTTATTGAATTGACTATTTATATAAACCTTTTTCTCGGTGGTGCGCAAAATTGGGTAGAGTTATTATTAAAACTATTTGCGGTTTTTACCATTGTCATCTCTATCAATGTTGTTTTTGGAAGATTTAAGACAGATGATGCAGTTAAATTTTTATGGAAATACCCTGTTGGCCTTGCCATTGTGGGTATTCTGTTGGTTTTGTTTTTATAAGTGGAGGTAAAAGTGTCTGAAAAACTTTCACAAAGAAAAGTTTGGGATATTATTTTGGATAAACTTTCTAAAAGATCCCTATGGATGTTACATTATTGTACAGGATGTGGAGCCATTGAGCTTCCTCCAACTATGACAGCTCGTTTTGATATGGAGCGTTTTGGAATTCAACCCATGGCGACACCACGACAGGCTGATATTCTCTTGATTACAGGGTATCTTGCGGCTAAATCTCTCAAACGAATAATACTTACCTACGAACAAATGCCATCTCCAAAATATGTAGTGGGGTTTGGATCTTGTACCATCAATGGTGGAATGTATTGGAATTCTTATTCTACAGTTAAAAGATTAGATCAATATTTGCCAGTCGATTTATATATCGCAGGTTGTATGCCTCGACCGGAAGCAATTTTGACTGGTTTTCAAAAGTTGATTGATAAGATTGACAAGGGGCAAGCCAATGCCTGGAAGGATTATTACAAAAACTATGAGACCTATCGCAAGAATCAGGAAAGAGTATTGGGTAAGTTTGACACTCTTGTCGATATTCGAAAAGACGCAGAATATTTTAAAATCAAATAAGAGGCAATTATGATCGAAGAAAAAATCATTGATTTGATAAAGGAATTTGCCGATTCTTGCCCTATTATCAAAAGGCAAAGACGGATTGAGGTCAAACTCCCAGCAGAAGATCTATACGATTTTTCTGTTCGGATGCAAAAGGATTGGGGTTTTGAACACCTTTCCTCCATTAATTGTGTGGATTGGATTGATGAAGGAGAATTTGAGTTAATTTATCAATTTTGGAGCTATACTCATAAGGTTCTTGTAAGTGCTAAGATTAGAATTAATCGTTCACAGACGCCGCATTTTAAATCATTGTCAAAGATTTGGCAACCTGCCAAGTTTTTTGAGCGTGACATTCATGAGATGTTTGGCATTGTTTTTGACGGAAATGAGGATCTTTCCAGGTTTATTTTAACCGATTGGGACGGACCACCCCCGATGCGTAAGGATTTTCAAACTCGTAAATTTGCGCTGGATTTTTTTGCCTTTAAAGATGACTATGAACCTAAATGGATGGAAGACTTAAAAGCAAGGGGTCAGAAATGAACGAAAAAAGGGAATATGAACTTTTTATAGGTCCTAATCACCCAGGTATGCCGGGAAATTATTCGGTTAAACTGGAACTTGAGGGAGATATCATTGTTAAATCCCGAGCGGAAGGAGGTTTCCTTCACCGCGGTTTTGAAAAACTTATGGAAGAGAGACTTTTTATCCAGAATATTGCCCTTGTTCCCAGAATCTGCGTACCTGATCCTGATCCGAATGAAGAAAATTATGCTCGTGCTGTGGAAGAAGTGGGAGGTATTGAAGTACCACTTCGCGCGAAATATATTCGTACTTTGGTACTGGAACTTTCAAGAATTGCTTCTCACCTCTTTACCATCGGAGGGCATGCATCGGCCATTGGTCTTTATACCATGCCGAATTGGACAGTAGCTGATAGAGACAGGATTCTGGATCTATTTGAAGATCTTACGGGTGCGAGGGTATATCATATCTACATCATGCCTGGTGGGGTGCGTCGAGATTTCCCTAAGGGTTTTGAAAAAAAAGTTATCGAAGTTATGGATTATATCGAGTCTCGGCTATCCGATTATGACAATTTGATGTTTGAGAATGCTATTTTCCATAATCGATCTAAAGGAGTGGGGGTGCTAGCACCAGATAAGGCTATTCAATGGGGTGCAACAGGACCGGTATTGAGAGCGACTGGTATTGCAGCAGATGTTCGTAAGGATGATCCCTATGAGGTTTATGACAGACTGGAGTTTGAGATTCCAACACATGCTGGTGGGGATGCTTATGCAAGAACGGTTATTCGTCGTTTGGAAATAGAACAAAGTATCTCTATTGTTAGACAGATAATTGATACCATTCCCAAAGGCCCTGTTTGGAACAAATTACCCAATCCTCTTAAATGGAAGCTTCCCGTTGGAGATGCTTATGTGAGAACCGAATCTTCTAAGGGTGAGTATGCCTATTATTTTGTAAGTAATGGAGGTCAGAAACCTTATAGGGTTCATGTTCGTGGAGCTTCTACCATGCATGGTGTGCATATATTAGAGGATTTGTTAGTTGGCAGTCGCTTAGAAGATGGAGCTCAGATTGTTTTTTCATTAGATGCCTGTGCACCTGAAATTGACCGATAGAGGGGATAAGAATATGACAGATAAAAAATATATGGGAAGTGTATTAAAACCTTTCAAGGCTCTTCGAAACCTTGGGGAAAAACCGGTAACAGTTCAATTTCCAAAAGAAACAAAGCCAACGGCGGAGCGATATCGAGGTTTTCATGTGAATGATTGGGATAAGTGTATTGGCTGCGGAACTTGTGCGGAGATTTGTGATAATGATGCCATTCGGATGGTTGAAATACCTGATATTAAACCTGAAGTCGGGAAGAGCAATCTTCGTCCCGCCATTGATTATGGGCGTTGTTGTTGGTGTGCTCTTTGCGTGGATGTTTGTACTACCAATTCTTTAAGCATGACACAAGAATATATTCATGTTGACGATGATTTGAATAGCTTTCTGATTTTACCAGATAAAAATGGGATTCACAATAAAGAATTTCCACAGGGTTATGTCGCCGATTATAAGATTAATTTCCTTGAATTGGAAAGAGTTAAACCAGAGGAATTATCTGTAGAAGAAAGAGCAAGCTCTTTCGTGGAAATGGTGCGTGGTTATTCTAAGGAACAGGCAATAGCCGAGGCTCAGCGTTGTGTTGGCTGCGGACTTTGTACAGAAACCTGTCCTGCTCACATGAATATTCCTGAGTATATTGATGCTATTTGGCAGGATGATCTTTATGAGAGTGCGAGACAGATCTATAAATCAAACCCTCTGCCTGAGATTTGCGGTCGTATTTGTACTCACAAGTGTGAAACTGCTTGTAGTCTTGGCGTTCGTGGTGAGGCTGTTGCCATTCGTTGGCTGAAACGTTATGCAATGGACAATATCCCCCTTGCAGATTATTCTAAGGCGATTGATAACAAAGTTGTTAAACCGATTAATAAAAAGGTGGCTATCGTAGGATCAGGACCTGCGGGATTAACGGCGGCTTATTATCTTGTTTTAATGGGTGTAACCCCTGTTATTTACGAAAAACTACCAAAACCAGGTGGAATGATGCGATATGGAATCCCTGAGTATCGATTGCCTTATGATATGTTAGACAAAGATATTACCTTTATTGAAAAAATGGGTGTAAAGATTCTTTGCAATACTAATGTTGGTAAAGATATCTCTTTGCAACAGTTAAAACAGGATTATGATGCTGTTTTAATAGCGACAGGGTTGCCTGTTGGAAGAAGTACCGGGATAAAGGGAAGCGATCACAAGGATGTTTATCAGTCCATCAATTTGCTCAGGGATATTACTGAGGGAAAGGATGTTCCTGTACATGAAAAAATAGTGGTGATAGGCGGTGGAAATGTAGCAATGGATATTGCCCGATCTCTTGGAAGATTGCAAAGACAAAAATTTGGCAAGGTTAATTTAATTGTAACTTGTTTGGAAACTGAAGATATCATGCCGGCGGATAAGATAGAGATCATAGAGGCTAGGGAAGAAGGCATTGTCTTTTATCCTGGGCGTGGACCCAGCGAGGTCGTTATTGAAAATGACAAGATAAAAGGTCTTGTCACCAGTAAATGTTTGAGAGTATTTGATGAAGAAAAACGTTTTTCGCCTACATTTGACGAAAATGATAAGCTTTTTTTGGAAGGGAGCATGATTGTTGAATCCATCGGACAGGCACCGGACCTCTCTTACCTCGAAGGAATTAAGGATCAATTGAAGTACGATGGACGTCGTATCAAGGTAAACGAGTTTTATCAGACAAGTTTGGATTGGCTTTTTATTGCCGGTGATGTAGTGAAAGGCCCCGATGTAATCAATGGAATTGCTACCGGACATCAGGCTGCAATAGGGATAGATATGTATTTGAGCAACAAACCATTGGAGCAGATTTCTACGGTAGAAGAGCTTTTGGATTTTGCCATTAGGATGGAAGAGAATTCCTACAATTACTATAAAAAGTTTGTTGGTAAGTTCTCTGAGCCGGTAAATGTGTTCATTCTTTTAATGGTTGATCAGAAAAAAGAGCATCAGGAAAATATCAAGAATATAAAGAACAACAAAAACATTCAGATATTCCTACCACAAGATATTAAGAGAAAGCAAAGGGAAGAGGATTTAGTTCGTTATACCGAGCCTGCTCAGATTGCTGAGAATGCTTCTTTAGAAGATTTCTTGCAAGTAGCTATTAACATTGAAAAACGCGCTTATGAATTTTACCGTGATTTTGAGAAACAAACTAAGAACAAAGAGTTAGAGTTTATGATGGAAGTTTTGATGGAAGAAGAACTCAAAAACAAAGAAAAACTCGAGACTCTTTATCCTAAATAGATTTATAGAAACTAAGTGTAGAAATAAAGTATTGTTTAGGGGTAAATTTTACAAGGAATAAAAAAAATAACATTTTAAGCTTCCTATGTTTGGTATTTTTTACATTCCCATTTTATACTGCCTTATTTTGTACTGCCTTATGGTCAGGGCAGTTTGAACACCCCTTGTTAATCTGAAGGAAAATGCACTTTGGCTAAGTTATCCATGATAAAAAAAGATTTTTCTTTCACCCTTTCTTTTGATCTTTCAAAATAAATTAAGGAAAATCTAAGTGCACCTTCCATCGGGCAAGATATTTTATTTTAATTTGTATTTTTTCGGCTTGTTCTATATAGAGTTTTATCTTACTATCCATCTATATTTGAGCTTTGAAATTAACTATCAGATTTATCAATGTTTAATTACAAATTCATTTTCAATTTTTTTATTTGCTTCATTTACTAAGCCCATATCTTTTTTCCAATCAAATGATAAAAATCTTGTTTTAATTGAAATAAAAAAAGAAAATTCTCGGGTTATAATTCTTATTAAATGAAAAGCTTTAGAAAAGATCTTATTCATCAAAATCGACCTTTTTGGTAAAGTTTAAATAATTCAATGTTCTTTATATTTAAAAAACGAGGATTATGTGGATGAGAGGGGAAAAGAAATAAATATGGTAAAACTAAAATTACAAAAATTATGTATAATTTTCAGGCTATATTCTTTTGTAAGTGTATGTGATGTTATGTAAATCAAATTGAAATTAATTTAAGAAATTCTATAATCATGATCTTGAAAACAAATATAATATTGATAATATATTAAAATAATGTATTAAAAAATTATGGCAGAAAATGTTTTATCTAAAATTAATCTGTAAGGAGCAGAGAATGAAAAATAAAAAAGTATATCAAGTGATTCTTGTTTTTATTTTCATATTTTTTCTTTTTATAATTTTCACATCAAATATTCCAAAAATTTCAAAATACTGGGAAACAGATAAAATTCTTCAGGAACCTGAAAGTATATCTTATGATTCTGATAGAAATTATTTTTATGTTTCCAATATAAATGGTAGTCCATCGATAATAGATCATAATGGATACATTAGTTTGATAGGTTTAGATGGTAAGATTTTATCTAAAAAATGGATTGATAATTTAGATGCACCTAAAGGGATTATTTATAAAAATGATAAAATATATTTTACAGATATTAGAAAAGTGGTTATTGCAGATGCCCAAACTGCAGAAATCCTTAATATTATTCAAATAAAAGGTTCAGTTTTTTTAAATGATATTGTTATTAGTGATGATAATATCCTTTTTGTTTCTGATACTGCAACAGGAATTGTTTTTAAAATATCACCTAACCTTGATGTTTCCAAATTACCCGGAACTTATTCAAATGTTAATGGTTTATTTCTTAAAAATTCTTTTCTTTATATAGGTGCTGATAAAAGTTTGATTAAATATGATCTTACTACAGGAAATAAAAATATCATCGCTTCAGATTTGGGTAATATAGATGGGTTATATGTGTATTCGGATTCAGAATTTCTGTATTCTTATTCCAAGACTTTAAAATATTTTCTAAATGGAAAAATCTATGTTTTAGCTAATGGTTTACATGATAATGGCTGGTATGCAGATTTTATCATATCAATTTTAAATGATAGAACTCTTCTTATTTTACCAACCCTGGCAAAATCTGTGATCTGTTATCAAATTTATTAAAAAGACAAGAATCAAGTAAAAGAAAGAATTAAAGCGCAGAAAAATTTGTATATTATTTTACATAAATATTATTTAGCTAAATAAATAAAATTAAGAATCAAATTGTAATAGCTCAAAAAAGCATAAAAATTTTTTAAAATTTTGGAAAAATTTTACATTATACTGTTTGTCTATTTTATTCTTAATCAAATAGTTGAAATTTACAAATTATTTTAAGAATTTGAATATTATTTAAAAGTTTTTTTCAAGAAGGAAAATTAAAAAAAAATTTAAAATTTTTCTTGATTTTAAAACAAAGTACTTTATATTATAAAGCTTAAATAAAAAGGGGGATTTATGGACAAGAAAGAATTGGAAGAAAATGTTTTACTGATTAAGAAGATGATGGAGGAATCGACTCAAAAGACTTTAGAAAATGGTTACTATTTTATTTCTTTTAGCTTATGGGCGATTTTTGGAACTATAATCCCATATTTAATGGCATATCTTGGATTTGAAAGATTTATAAGTCTTTTTTGGGTTATTTATTGGCCATTGATAAGTTTTTTCATAGTTATAATTGGTAACAAAAAAAGAAAAAATCGAAAGATTAAATCAAATAGTATTTTAGGATTACTTACTGGTTTGGTATGGTTTTCTTTATTAGTTTTAATGTTTATAATTATATCTTCATTTTATCTTGTAACAAATACATTTAATTGTTCATTTCCATTTTCAATTTTATCATTTTGTTTAAGTTTTGGATTCTTTTTCAATGGATTTACAGTTAAAAATGGAATTATCCTAAAAGTTATGGCATTATTATGGTTATTAGCAGGATTAAGTCTTTTACTGATAAAAAACCAAATTATCATTCCATTAATCTTTAGTCTTTATCAAATTTTATTTCAATTGCTTCCAGGTTTTTTCTATTTTAAAAAAATAAAAAAATCGATTGAGCTTTAAAATATAAAAAAGGACATAAAAACATGTCGAATGAATTTAATTACAAAAATTTGGATCCTATAATCCACTCAAAAATAAGGTTAGGAATTATTTCATATTTATACAGAATAGAGGAAGCAGAATTCAATGAAATAAAATTACAATTAAACACTACAGATGGAAATTTGTCTGTTCATTTAACTAAATTAGAGGAAAATAAATATATCGTTTCAAAAAAGTTTTTTAAAGGAAAGATCCCTTGTACAACTTATTAAATTACTGAAAAAGGAAAAGATGCCTTTATTAACTATATTAAAGAATTGGAAAATCTTATTAAGGAAATTGAATAGTTTATCGTTTTCTTTCTATCAGCGGGCGGATAGAGAGAATTTGATGATAAATTACTTTGAAAAAAGAGTCATGTATGAAAATTAGTAAAGAAAAACTTTTATTGTTTCATTTATTGTTTCATTTATTAATATTTAATTGCACCTTAATTGATTTGGACATTTTAATAAATATTTGATATAAAAAATAATCAACAAAATTTACAAAACATATAAATTTATAAATAATTTTTCCTTGATAATTTTTATTATGATCTTATTGCAATTTGTTTATAAATTTTAAATTTCAAGATTAAATTTGTGGAAATTTCAATAAAATTCGATAAATTTAAGTTAGGAGAAAATTTAAAATTAATGCCCTATAATATAAAATAATTTATAGATAAAGTTATTTTAATAAAGATGTCAAATATATCTTAAAAAATAAGATTGATGATAAAGAGAGGAAACAGATGGGGAAAAAGATATTTATTTCAGCAGGTGAAGTTTCCGGTGATTTACAGGGTTCACTTCTTGTAAATCAGATTAAGAAATTAGATCAATCAATTGAATTTTATGGTTTTGGGGGTAGATTTTTAGAACAAGAAGGTGTAAAAATATTGCATGATTTTACTCATAGATCTTCTGTTGGTTTTTTAGAATCTATTCCTTATATCTTTGATCATTTTACAATAATGAATAAGGCTTTAAAATTCCTTAATTCCAAAGAAAATAGACCAGATTTATGCATATTAATAGATAATCAAGGATTTAATGTCCCATTTGCATTAAAATTAAAAAAACTAGGAATTAAAGTAATCTATTATTTCCCACCTCCGCTTTCCATTTGGGGTAAATCGAGTGGAAAGAAACTAGTTAAAAAAATAGATTATTTTTTAGTTCCATTCTTTTCAGATTTTAAAGAATATAAAAAACTTACGGAGAATGCATATTTTTACGGGCATCCTTTTTTTGATAGACAATATCTCGAAGAAAAACTTTCCGAAAAACCTCCAGAAGAAGCCTTTTTCGATAAATATTATTTTTTACTACCAGGTTCAAGAAATCAAGAAATCAAGAATCTATTACCTATTTTTATCAAGGTTGCAGATTATCTATATGAAAAGCACAAAATTTATGCTTATCTACCTATTGCTAACAATAAATTCAAAGATAAAATCGAAAGCCTGATATCTGGTAAAAGATATATTAAAACACTGGATAAATGTTATTATTCTCTGATGAAAGATGCTAAATTTGCATTGATGGCATCTGGAAGTGCTACACTAGAGGCACTATTACTTGATCTTCCTCATATAATCTGTTATAAAGTCTCTGCTCTTACATTCTTTATAGGTAAAATGCTTGTAAAAACAAATCATGTCGGGATGAGTAATATTTTAGCAGGGGAAGAAATAGCACCAGAATTACTTCAAAAGAATTGCAATGCGAATGAGATTATTAAAAGAATAGAACAACTTTTTGATCCCGAGTTTAAATCCGCTATCGTAAAAAAGATTGAAAGAGTTTCCTCAGAGCTTTCTGCAATAAATAAATCATCTAGTTTATTAAATTATGCTCAAAAGGTAATTGAAATTATAAAATAAATTCGATGAAAAAAAATTTAATTTTTATTTTACCGCTTTTTTTCCTTTTATTTGCAATATTTAATATTCCACTTTTTTTCCCATCGATATTTTTAATAGATCACTATTACGCCCCTTTTTTATCTTTTATAGATATAGATTTTTATTATTCAATCTTACAAAAGTATAAAATAATAACTTTATTTGATGGTATAAATAATAATACAATAAAAATTTCGAAGATTCACACTAAAGATGAATTTAAAAGTTACATTGAATCTAACTTAAAAAGCAATAATATAAATTTTATTAGCTTTTTTAATTTTCTTATAAACGATATAAAATGGTATGAAAAACCTTTATTAATAATGCCTTTTTATCCTCAAGAAGAAGAGATAAAATATTGTAAAATAATAGAGAAAAAAACAGGTATTCCTATAGATTTTATTATTGAAAAAACAAATAGGAATAAGATTGTTTCGATAAATACAAGATATTTTTTGAATGAAAAAAAGGTAAAAGTAGACATTTTGTTATCCAAAAAAATCAACCAATTTAATGATGTCATTCTATATAAAATTGCTGAAAATAAAAAAGTCTTGATTCTGGAAAAGAATGTAGATGATCTGATAAAAAATTCAAATATATTCGAATTTGTCTATGAATATTCGGATGAAAATAGTGTAAATTTCGAAATTCAACTTAAGGCTCAAAATATCGAATCATATTTTTTTAAAATAGCATTGACACAAGATATTGATAGAAAAATACTTTTTATTACAAACGATAATGATAAAAATTTCTTAGATACTCTTTATAATCTTGAAAAGATAAATCTTGAAGATCTGAAGAACAAAAACTTAAATGATTATTCATTGATTATATTTGACGGGATACCGCTTAAAAGGATAGATCCCAACATTTCCAGTAAACTTGTAGATGGTTTTAAAAAAGATAATTTTGGAATTTTCTTTGTTTCAGAATCGCATGAGATAGGTAAAACAGAAGACAATCCTGAGATTGAACCTATTTTACCAATAGAGCTATCACCAAAATCATTAAAGGAAGATCCAAAAGTTTCAATTTCTTTATTTTTAGATGTTTCTTCTTCTATGATGGGGGAAAAACTTTCTCTAGCAAAGATTTCTGCATACCAGATGCTAACCAATTTAAAACCAGATGATATTATAAGTATATATCTTTTCTGGGATCAATTTACAAAATTATTCAGTTTTACAAAAGTAAAGGATGTTACAGGATTTTTTTCATTTGATAAGATAGAGGCAACAGGTGGGACAGATATGGCTTTGTGTCTGGAAGAAGGATTAAAAGAATTATCAAGATACCCTTCTGTCAATAGACATGCCATAATTATTTCCGATTTTCAGACAAAACCAGCTTCCTGGGAAAATATTTTAAGTATAGCTATTGAAAATGATATAACAATTTCTGTCATTCAAATTGGTAGCGATATAAATTCTAATCTTGCTGAAAAAATTGCAAAAACTACAGGAGGGAATATTTATATCGCCAATTCTTTCGATATGATCCCAACGATTCTTTTTGAAGATAGAAAAAGAATCGCAAGACCTCCATTTTTAATTCAAAAATATATAATTTCTGATTCCTATGATGATATAGTATCTGAAATTGACGGCATGAATATAACAACAGCAAAAGAAAATGCTAAAATAATTCTAAAAAATCAATATAATGACCCTCTTTTTGCATTTGTTAAAAAAGGCTCGAAGGGGGTAGGAGTTTTTTTATCAGACTTAAAAGGAAATTATACAAAAAATTTTTTAAAGCAAAATTATGTTAAATTATTGTTTAATAAATATTTTGATAGTCAATTAGCGAATCTACTTACAAAGGTTTCTTTAACAGAAATTTCTTCGGGTTTTTCCGTTGTAATTAATTCTGCTGTGCTAATTAATCCTCATGGAATATTGTTTTTCAATGGTGAAAAGGTGTATGAAAAAGATTTAAATAGATTAGCCTTAGGTTATTTTGAGTTTTCAATATCTACTATACAAACAGGGCAATATTCATTGCAGATAAAAGATCTTGGAAATACCATGCTAAAAATGCCTATCAATTTTAATGGTCTTAGTAATGCTGATAATTATAATTCTATTGTTTTTTTAGCAGCATATCCTAAAAGTCTTTTTAAAAAATATTATTCAATAAATTTCTGGTTAGTATTGTTTTTTTTAAGTTCAATTTTAACAACTTATTTTTTGAGAATATTTAATAATAAAAGGTAAGATAATATAGTGAATAAAAAATATTTAAATTTTATTATCCTTTTGTTTATTATATTAAATTTATTTTTATTCGAACATAGTATAAAGGCCGAACCAGTTTTAAATTTCGGCAATTTTAAAAGCTATAAATTAAATTCAATAGTAATTTCAAATTTGAATTATCAAAAGAAAGCTTCAATACAGATATTTGCTTATACATATGATAAAAGGAAAATACTTGTTTTTTATTCAGATATTAGATATTACAGCCCGACAATAAAATGTTATTTTTATTCTAATCCTAATTTTGAAAAAATTAATTTGATTTTAAATCTAGATTCACAAACGGTTTACAGCTATGATTTTAAGATTAATCCAAACAAAGATGCTGAAAAAGATCTTTTGAATTTTACATTCTATCAACAGTATAATTATGAGATTATAAACTTAAACCAGAATAATGCGATAATTAAAATTCCAAATGAATATAATCAGGCTTTTTATAGTTTATTAGCAAATACTTATATCAAATATTTTGATAAAAAAAAGCCGGATAGTTTATCAATCTTATTGTTTGTAATGTTTTCTATTTTATATATAACAGCATTACTTATTTTGAATGATAAAAAAAAGAGATTTTTAATTCTTCTTTTCCTTACATTAATATTTTCATCTTATGCAGTTTTATTTAATAATCAAAATTTGATTTTAAAAACCTATATGACAAATATTTTAGATCCCAAATATCTCGATACAACAAAAGATAAAAAGCAGCAAGATGATCAAAATATAATAGGAATTAATATTAAACTAGACGTAAAAAATGATATAGAATATTTTAATTTTCTGTCTTTCAAATTGATTAAGCAAGATTATAAGATTATTACAATAAGGCAGCAAACTAATAAAATGGCTTTTTTTAAGATTTTTTATCAGAATGAAAAAATTCCTTTGGATCTTATATTCCCTGAAATAGAATATTTTAAATCATTACCCGAATATTTTTGTATTGTTTATCAGAATTATCAGTATTATATTAAACAGAATAAAATTCTGTTATTTGGTAAGGTATTAAATGAGCAAGAGTAAGAATATAATGGTCTTCTTATTTATCGCGACTCTTATTCTGATTTTTTTTATCTTCGCATTTACAAAATCATATAATCCTTCTGTTTCAAATATTGTAATAATTATATTTGCCTATTTAGCAGGGATGATTTACCTATTTTTTACAGAAAGTAAATTGGGAAATCTACTGGAGATTTTATTTTTCGATCTAGCATTCATATTCTATACCACTCGAATCGGTGGACTGGCATCTACATCATATTGTTTAAATAAGAGCATCAAGATTTTTTACTTTCTTTTGATTTATGCTATAACCTTGAACTTTATTAAACAAAAGGAATTTTTAAACAATGCAGATTATCAAAATACAAAATCAAATTCGGTTTTAATACAAAGCATATTCTTTATGATTTCAATACCCATGGCTTTTTTTACAATAGATAAAATAGATTTAAAACTTTATACATTTATCTTTACCTTAATATTTTTTAGTTTTTTATTATCTATAAGAAAAATTGCGTTTTTTTTGAAATAAGAAAAAATGAAAAAAGAGAAAAAAGAAAATTTAACTTTATTCAAAGATTTTATTTTTTCAAGATTATATCATAATATCTGGGATGATTTTTTTTATAAGCTTATTCTTTTATCTTTGATATTTTTATCAGTTTATTCAATGATAAGATTAAGCGCTTTATTCTTCAACATTAGAAATTATTTTATTTTTGTATTTAATTATTTCTCTATAATCTTATTCATTATATTTTTCCCTTTACTGATTTTTCAAAATTATCTAGGAAAATATTTAAGAAAAATTGATATAAAAAATATATTTGAATCTTACATGATAATCAAAAGGGAAAGTAACTCAAATAGTCAGTATTTTGCCAATATTTTAGAAGATATTGTCCTTAAAACAGATAATAAAAAAATAAAGATAAAAAGAAATTGGAAGATTATTTTTATTTTCCTGATAATATTCTTGCTGTTTTTTATATTTGGCTCTATTTTTTCGTTTTATCAGTATGGGAAGGTAATTTATAAGATTATCCCATCTGAATATAAAGAAGTTCTAACGATGCAATCAATAGTGGAAAAACTTTTAAATCAATTAGATGAAGAATCTGAGCAATTCAAGATATTAAATAATCTATATAATCAATATACCTCATCCTTTACACAAAGTGGGATCAATCAAAAAGAATATCTTGAAAGATTGAATCAAATACTTCAGCAAAGCATAGCCTCTGGATTATCTAATGAAGACAAATATAAATTCGCAAAAGGTAGTACTTCTGCAAATATTTACGATAAGAATAATTCTTCCAGTAAAGTTCAGAAAGGGAAATTAGATTTATTATCACAAAAATATATTGAACAAGAACAGGAAAATGAAAAAATAATTATAGAAAAACAAACTAAAATTAACATTCAAAAAAACGAAATTAGGGAAAGTTTCCTTGATTTTTTAAAGACAAGATTATTTCATCCAGAAAATCCAAAAAATGAAGGGAAACCAGGTTATCAATCACAGGATATTAAAGATTATACCGTTAATTCACCTGATTATTCGACTTTATTGCAAACTATATATTCCAGCTCATCTGAATTTTCATATTCACTGAGTAATCAACTCACACCAACACAGAAGATTGAGATATTCAATTTCATATTAAAGCAATTTAATATTAATCCATCTAATGTAAGCTTTGACGAGGAGTTCTTTTATAAACTGATTCTTTTATATTTTGAGATGTTAAATAAAGAAAAAGAATGAAAAGAATAAAAAAAATACTTTACAATTTTTCGATTTACTTCAGGATAAAAACATTACTCTTTCTTATCTCTGTCTTAATGATATATTTTTTAATAAGATTAAGCTTTATATATCAGGTTAGACTTTCCAGCATTTACTACATCATCTTTGAAGAATTTACCAAATACTTGATATTCTTTATATACCAGATATTGGTAATATTTGGAACAAAGATCGACTTCAACAGTTTAGAGTTAAATAGGATTGAAAGATTAATCTATCTATCTAGTGACAAAAATAAAAAGCTAAAATTTAAATATATTAATTATAATAATTTACCTGCAATAAGGACATTCATTTTTTATTCACCGCTTTATTTTTCCTTTGTGTTCTTCCCTATTATAATCTCATCGACCTTCCCATTTTTCGATGTATTACACCAGATATATGAGGTATTGAAATTTAAATCTATAAATGTAATAAGAGCTAATTTAATAATTTTAATCGGGATAAATTTTCTTTCCAGTTTTAACACAATTATTATCAACTTAAATTCAAATTCCAGAAAAAATTATTTTTCCTTTTTTAGTTTTATTATTGCTAGCATTTATAGATTATTTGTCCTTTATTTAACAGGAATTTCAATGTTTAGTGCGATATATAATCTGATTTTTATTGGTAATCTTCTTTTGTTTTTGATATTATTTTATCTTTCTTTTCAAAAAAATATATGGAGTAATATCTATGTTGAATGAAAAAATTAGGGAATTAAAGGAAATTTACGATAGCTTTTTCAAATTCATGAGTGAAAGACTTGTCGGTATGGATTCCACCATAAAAAAGGCATTTATAACGCTTATGGCAAAAGGACATCTACTTATCGAGGGGCCACCTGGACTCGGAAAAACAACTTTTGTAAAACATTTTTCAAGGTTTTTCGATTTAAATTTTTCTCGTGTTCAATTCACTCCTGATCTTATGCCATTAGATATCATTGGTTCTAATATAATAGAAGAAGTTGAAGGTAAAAAATCCTTTAAATTTTATAAAGGTCCCATTTTCGCAAATATTATACTAGGTGACGAGATAAATAGAGCTACACCAAAAACTCAATCTGCCTGTCTTGAAGCCATGGAAGAAAAAAGAATAACCTTTTTAGGTACAACCTATTCTCTACCCGAACCATTTATGCTTATTGCGACCCAAAACTCAATAGAGCTTGAAGGTACATATCCCCTTCCAGAAGCTCAGGTAGACAGGTTTTTCATGAAATTATACACAGATTATCCAGAGTTCAAGATACTAAAAGAGATTGTTCAAAAAAATGAAGTCTTGCAGACTGAAGGGGAGAATACTACAGTAAAATCATTTCCTTATCAGAAATTGCAGTCACTTTTATTCCTAGAAAATCAGGTAATAATAATGGATGAATTAAGACAATTAATATCTCAACTAATTGTTCAAACTCATCCTGAAAAAACAGAATCCGAATTAGTTAAAAATTATGTTCTTTATGGAGCTTCTCCCAGAGCAGCCATTGCCCTGATTAGAGCCGCCAAGTGGAATGCGTTGATTGGAGGCAGGATGAATATGGCTTTTGAAGATATTATGGATCTTGCCTTTGATATTTTGAATCATAGAATAATTTTAAATTTCGAAGGTGAATCAGCAGCAATAGATAAAAAAGGTATTATTGAGGATTTGATCTATAGAGTTAAAAGACAGTATTCATTATAGAACAAGAGTTATAAAAGGTTAAATAATGATACATCCAGACAATGAAGCAATATATATTGCAAAATCATTTTCCAAAAGGAATGTAAAACATAAATATCCTGTTCATATTAAAAGTGATAACCCGGTATATAGAAGGCAGGGGAGTTCTTTTGATTTCAAGAATATCAGGGAATATCAGTTGACAGATGACCTTAAAAAAATAGATTGGAAACTCTATGGAAGAACCGAAAGATATTATATTAAAGATTTTTTTGAAGAGCAAATGCTACCTATTTATTTTGCCATTGATAATTCTTCCTCTATGAAGTTATTTTATGATAAAGATAATATTAAAAAAATCATATGTTCTATATCATATATTTTATTGAAGTTGAATTTTACACTAAATCTTGTTACATTTAATTCACAAATAAAATCAATCTTAAGCATGGTTAAAGGTGAAAAAAATTATTCAAAACTCGCAAATTTTGTTGAATCAATTCAATTCGATGGAAAAACAGATATAAGTTTTGCAGTAAAAAGCATGTACAAGGAATTTAAACCAAAGATATTATTTATTTATTCTGATTTTTTCGATATAAACAATAGATTGCTATATAGGTCTTTATTTAAAAAATTATTTTTAATCCATTTTTTTACACCTTTTGAGAAGATATTTAATGATTTTACAGATTATGAAGTATATGATTATGAGCAAAGCGATAATTTGGTTATGCCATTTGATTCTTCAACATTAAATGAGTTAAAGGAAAGACAGGAGAAATTTTTAAATCTATTAAATTCAAAATCTATAAATAGTTTTTATTTCCAAATTAAACATGATTCTGACAACTTAAATTTTAAAGATCTTTATTGGCATATTATGGAAAAATTATATGAGTGACTTTTTCCTATTTTTATCATTTTTAATTATTCCGATTTTCATCCTTCTTTTTGTAAGAAGATTAAAGAGAAAAAAAGTATATTATTCTTTTACATTTTTAGAAAGATTTAAAAGCCAATCATTTAAACAAATTCTATTGAAATTATTTCAGTTATTTTATGATATAATTTTTGATTTTTGTATAGCCATAATTATAGCATTGATTTTATCCAATATTTTTATAAGTTTTTCATTTAATAATAAAACAGCTTTTATAATCGATGCCTCATATTCAATGATGAAAGTAAATATAAATGGAATTACTCAATTTGAAAAAGCGGTTAATTACTATTACGCTCATAAGAATGATTATCCATCTTTTGATATTTATGCTGGAATATTTGATTATAAGGCAGGAAAATCAAAATTAATAAATTTGAAAAAGATGAAAAATATTATAAGCCCTAAGCTTTTTTCTTCAGAATTTTTAAAAAATTTTCAAATTTTTGAATTTGATGTTAACGAAATATTCAATAAGAAATTTTCAAAATATAAAAAAATAATATTTATTACAGATCTTTTCCCCTATAATTTAAGTAAAAGATTGAAAAATAACTACGAAGTTGTTGAACTTGGTGTTATAGATAAAGATTTCTTTTACCCTGTTGCAATAATTTCCGACCCAACTTCGGATAAAAAATATTGTTATTTTATTAAATCTCAAGGCAATTTTGTCCCGAAGGTCGAACTTTTTGATAATAACAAATTATTTATTGATGCACATGATAAGGTAAAGATAGAACTAATTAGCGAAAATTCTTTGATTATTGAAACAAAAGAAAAAACTCTTTTAAAAGTTACTTTATTTAACCAATCATATTACATTAATCTTGCTAAAATACCATATTCTTTCAAGTCAAAAGGTAATTACTCAGACCTTATAAAAAATGTTTTGTCAAACAATAATGTTGATTCGCAGATTTTAAAATTTAAAGAAAGAGGTTTTAATATAAATAAAAATATGATCCCCTCTATCTTCATCTATCAAGAAGATAAAATCGATAAATCGATAAAAAAAAGTTTAAAAAAAGAACTGACTAAAGGTAAACTTATCAATGTAAATTTTAACGATCAAGATTATGATGTAATAGTAGATCCAGAACTTACAGGTGGATTTTTGATTGCGACAAACAAAAGCAATATCATAAACTCTATTGATAAACTTAGAAGATTATATGATTTATCAAACAAAGACTTAAGACTAATTTTCCCGGCTTTTATCTCCAAGGATTTTATATATAAACCTCAGATAATAATCTATTTTTTAATACTTTCTGAAATTATACAACAAAATTACCAAGATAAGAGGTTAGATTATATTTTTAATTTATCTGATTATAAATTGAATAAGGCAGAACTTTTAGAGATGAATAATACCTGTATTTTATATAAAAAAAAGGATAAATTAATCTATAAAAATATAAGTATAGATGAAATATATCCATATAAAAAAGATGTTGAAATAGTAAATTTTAAAAAGAACAATAATCTAATACTTTATTTTATTTTGCTGGTGTTACTTTTTACATCAAAAATTATCCTTTTTTTATTACTAAAAAGTAAGTAAAGGGATCAATCTATTTATCTTTTTTAGATAGATGTTATTATAAAGAATCAAATATTTTTGTAATACTGGGCTTAGGCATTTATCTTGTTTTAATAGAGGTGACTGCATGCGATAACGAATAAGCCAAGTGTCCGTGTTTCGTATTTATCTATCTTTGATAGAGGTGATTACAACAAATCAAAAATCTGTTACACTAAATTTTAATTATTTATATTTCTTAAATAGAGGTAATTATAAAAAACCCATAATACTTAGTAAATACTGGGATTTAGGTATTTATCTTTCTTAACAGATAAAAATATATTATAATCGATAAGATCTGCATTGAAATTACCGTAACTAAAATTGACAGATAATTTATTTTAAATAATAAACCAAAAATCATACTTGAAATAAATATTGCAAGCCCATAGAAAGTATTGAAAATCCCATAACCAGTTCCTCTTTTTTTTAGGTGAGTCAAATCAGCTATTGAAGATTTCATTATGGTTTCGTGAAATCCCATGACAATACCCCAAACAACAATACTTATAATTGCCATGTAGAAATTTTTAAAATAAGCAAATATTGGAATTAAAATTGTGAATAATGGAATAACTATTAAAACTTTTAATCCAGCATTAGAATTCTTATATTTAATTTTAAATAAATCGTAGGATTTCCCGGCGATTAATGCTGCAATAGCATCTACTCCCATTCCTATTGCATAAAAGAAAGGTATTTGTACATCGTTTAAAATATTTTTCTCCTTGAAATAATAACCTAAAAGAGCGAATGAAATAAAACCAACTGTAGTCGTGATTGTGAATGCACAGTAAAGCCAGAATGTCTTTGATAGTTTTTCACTTTGATTTTCATCTGTAATCTCGAGTCTTTCGGGATGAGGAACTTTTATCCTGGCAAAAACAAGAGATATCATTAAGATTAAAAATGGAATAAACATAAATAAAAATGCATTTTTATATCCAATTAATTCACCTTTATCTTTGTTTGTTAGGAGTAGAATGAAGCTAAAGAGTAAGGGACCTATTATTGCACCGATTTGATCAAGAACTTCATGTATTGCGAATCCCAATCCAGTTCCAATATGCTTTGTGGCAGATGAGAGTATTGTGTCTTTTGCCGGTGATCTAATTGCTTTACCAACTCGTTCGAACACTATGAAAACACTTACTATCTGCCAGACATAAGATAAAGCAATTAAAGGAACCGAAATTAAAAGAAAATATCCAAGGATTGTAAATAACCAATAATTTTTTGATTTATCCGAAAGATAACCAGAAATAATCCTGATAAAATATCCAAAGAATTCAGCAAGACCGGTTATTAAACCAACAAGAGCTATATCCATCCCGATAAGTTTGGTGAAAGGACCATATACACTTCTAGCACCTTCATATATAATATCACCTAGTAAACTTATCAAACCAAAAAGAAATATAAGTAAAATTGCTTTTTTTCTAGACTCCAAAGAATTGTTATTAGAAAAATCCATATTAACTCCTCAAATTGTAATTCATCTATTTATTAATTCTTATTATTATTT
>DYJT01000002.1:54241-181369 GCA_020722965.1 Brachyspira murdochii
TTCTTATTATTATTTTTTATTATTAGTTCTTATTATTAATTCTTATTATTAATTCTTATTATTAAATTCTTATCTTTTTATTATTAATTCTTAAAATCTTTATTGTTATAATTAATTATCTTTCAAGAGTGCCTATATTTTATAACCTTAACTTCTTCAATTGTTATAAGACCTTCTGTAACAACCTCATCTAAAAAAGGAAATAATTTTTCAATGTTTTCCATGCTATCTACGATTTCAATTATTACAGGTAAATCTTCTGATAGATCTAGAAATTTTGCCCTATGCATTCTGCTATCGGCCCCAAAACCTAAAATACCTCTTGTGACTGTCGCTCCAGCTAAATGTAATTCTCTAGCTTTTTTAACAATCGCTTCATATAAGGGATTCCCTTTATACTTATCAGATTCTCCGATAAAAATTCTTAATAACATAGAGTTTTCGGATAGTTTCATTTTAAATTCCTTTTATGTTATGGCCTTGTTAAAAACAATAACTTAGCTACATAAATACCAATAATAATAAAAATTATTCCGGTTATATTGCTTAAAAAGATATTTAAAATTCCAAGAAAGATTTCTTTATCCCTAAAAAGATTGACTGTTTCCATCATATATGTAGAAAATGTTGTAAAAGCCCCTATTAAACCAATTGACAAAAAACCTCGAATTTCCGGGAAAATAGAAATTCTTTCAAATATTGTGTATAAAAGTCCAATAAAAAAACATCCAATAGAATTAACTATAAAGGTGCCCAAAGGGAAAGAGGAAATATCAAATGAACCTATAAATCTAGAAAGTAAAAACCTTAAAATTGCACCTATAAAACCACCTATGGCTATTGATAATATGTTTACCATAACAAAAAATCCTGAAAAATTGTTGTAAAATTAATTTTGGCAAATTTATCACATGATAAAAATAAAACATCAAAATTTGATTAAAATAAAATCAAGTTTGATAAACTATGAGCCATAAAAGACGGGAAAAGGTAATTTTCAATTGAGTATAATAGATTTAGTAAAATACTACAGATAAAATAAAGAAAAAGTATATAGGTCGAAGAAAATGGTAAATGAGATAGAGAAAAAATTATACTGCCAAATATAATTTTAAAATTTTATTTGTTTTTCTTAAAAATAAGGTCATTAGAATATATCTGTAAAGTAATTCTTCGAATAATGGTATAAAAATGGGAATAAATATAAGATTATAGTAATTAAAATCATCATTTAATATAGAATTAGATAGAGCATTTATCTGTAAAAGAAGAATAATAAGCAAGATAGAAGTAAAAATTCCCTCAATTATATGCCTAAAAATTATTTTTGTATTTGTAAAGTTTAATCTATAGGAAAACTTATTTTTATAGATTAAAAATAAGCTAATAACATGGGCAAAAATAGCCGAATAACGATAAAAAACAAAAGAGTTTAAAAAATCATCCATATGAGAATTAAAAAATCGAATTAATAATGCAAAAATTCCTAATCTGATTATTTATTTTTGCCTGAGGTAATAATAAATTATTAAAAAAAAATTAAATTCCGAATAGCATAAAAATTATTTATTTTTAGTTTCAAATGTTAAAATTTCAAAAATTAAAAAAAAAATTAAAAAATTGTAAAAATTTTCTTGCTATTTTATAAAATTTGATTATTATATTTGTGTAAGCGGAAAGTATTGGTTTAATGAAAGATTTTAATAAGTTTTGAAATCAATTATTTAATCGATCCTTATTCTCTAATATTTAAACTAATATGATCTGTAAGAATTTAAGGAGTTTTTTTTATGTCTAAGAAGATTTATGTCGGTAATATGAATTACAAAACCGACGAAGAAACACTAAAAAAAGAATTTGAGGCTTTTGGTGAAGTAACATCTGCAAAAATCGTTGTTGATCAAATGAGCAGACGCTCAAAAGGCTTTGCGTTTGTCGAAATGGCAAATGATTCCGAAGCTATGAATGCTATTAATGCCCTTAATGGCAAAGAAGTTGATGGAAGACCTTTAAAGGTTAACGAAGCTATCGACAAAAACACACGCTTTAACCAAAGAGGATATCAAAGAAGAAGCTATTGACATATAGGTAGCAAATTAAAAAGCTGTCAGTTAATCTGGCAGCTTTTTATTTAAATTAAGTAGTCTTATTTACATATCTTAATTACTTACCGCTTATTATAACACCTTCAGATTTAATATAAGGTATAAAAGAAAAACCATCATTTATATGTTCTTTAGAGATTCCATTTATAGATTTGAAAAGTGAAGAATAATTTCCACTTACCATAGTCTCTGTTACAGGGTATAAGATCTGCCCATTCTTGATAATATAACTATTTTTAGCTATTCCAGAAAAATCGCCATTTGGCGTTACCTCTCCACCAGAAAATCTATCCATTAAAATACCATTACTGGTAGACTTTATAAGATCTTGAAGGTTGTCATTCCCTTTGATTATAAAACCCTGACCATAATTTGGAGCTCTTGGTCTTCCTGTTTTTAATGATCCATAATATGATAGTAGAAGAGAGTTTAGTTTCCCATTGTCAATTAATTTTAAGGGTTTTGTTAAAAATCCATCTGAGGTAAAGAATGATTTTGAAACAAACTCATTACTTAATGGATCGGCAATTATAGTTAAAATATCGGATGCTATATTTTGTCCAACCATATCCTTATATATACTTGTTCCTTTAATAATTGAGGAATCTCTAAGGCTATCAAGTAAAAATGAGAATAATTCCCATGCAGAAGAAGGTGTAAATATTATCGAACCTTCAAATTTGTTATTTATGTTTTTCGCATCCAGTTGTTCAATATTTTGTCTCAATAAAAATTCAAGATTTTCCCAATTTAAAATAGGTTTTTTCAAATCCTTTTTGGAACATGTAAAATAATTAAAAGAAGAGACTTTATCTTCTTTTCTTGAAGAAAAAACTGTAGTAAAAGAATATTTTCTACTTTTGTCTAAAAAATGAGTTCCGTTTGAACTTATTAGATGAAGATAACCTCTTTCGTAATCTAATAATCCTTCTTCAAGGTTTATTAAAGGGTATTTTCCCTTAACATTATCAATCAATTCTTCGAGTCTATATACCATTTCTTCTTTGGAGAATTCAAAATTATCATCTGAAAATTCTTTAATAGCTTCAAAAGGAGCAAGTTCATTTGCGGAATCTTCTAATGATGATTCTATTATATTTTTTAATTCTTCAAGATTTTTTTCAATTTCATTAATATTCAAAGTGTTTATAGCGACAGATCCTCTTTTATGCCCTATATATCCAGTAATACTTATTGATTCTGTAAAAGTAGTTCTGAATAGATCTAATGTATTTGTATGTAAGTTTAACTCATAATTCTCATCTCTACCAACAAATATAAGTAATTTTTCAATCCCTATTTTTTTAGCTTTTTCAATGGTTTTTTCGCCGATAATCTTATCATTTTCAATATTATCAAAGATTGACATTATCTTCCTCCTATCATAATATCACACCTAATTGCAGCACCTCCTAAAGCAACGGGTATTGGTTGTTTTTTGCCACAAAAACCAGAAGATTCCCAGTGAAAATCATTCGAAACCATATCCACACTTTTTAGCAATTCAAAAGCGATTCCAGATATTGTTGTATCTTTTATCGCTTTACCAAGTTTTCCATTTTTTATTTCATAGCCAAAAGTCACTGAAAACATAAATTCTCCATTAGTATCAGCCTGCCCATTCGATGATTGGCAAAGATAATAGCCATCATCTATGGATGAGATCATCTGCTGAAGTGTTTCATTGCCAGGTAAAATAGCGGTATTTCTCATTCTTACTAATGGTTCATCATTGAATAGATATGCTCTTGCATTCCCGGTTAGGTTCATATTTAGTATCTGTGCTGTTTCTTTTGAATTCATGTAATTTACTAAAATACCATCTTTTATAATTGTTGCATCTTCACATAATGTCCCTTCGTCATCAATAAATACAGGAACAGGGCACAATTTCGAGAAGGCATGATGAGCAAAATCTGTCAGAGTAATTAAAGGAGATGCAACCTGTTTACCCAGATTATCTTTTGCTACTGAACCAGCGATAACCATATCTGCTTCTACCGTATGACCTATCGCTTCGTGAGCAAGCATTCCAGAAATTTTAGAATCTAAAATACATTTTTTTATTCCGGCTTCTGCAAATATCCCTTCGGCTTTTCTTTTTAAATTCTCATATAGTTTATCTATAAATGAAAAAAGGATATTGACAGAGGGGAAATTATGTGAAAATCTCCCAATATCACCATAAACATCCATCAATTCTATTGGTTTGCCATCTTTTTCTATAGATAAAACAATATAAATATAACTTCGTGGGTACAAGATGCTGCTAAAACTTCCATCAGATGTTGCAAATTCCTTTTTGAATACCTGTTGAGTAAAAATAAGGACTCTTGATAATAGATCTTTATATTTTGTTGCTATATAATTATCTATTTCTTTTAAAAAATTAATATAAGCGCCTTGAGACTCGTTTAAATCTACAACATTGTATTCATCATAATTAAATGTGTGAGAAAATGGTTTAGATGGAAGTAGTTTTGAAGGTGATTTGAAAGAGATAAATTTTGCATTGTCTGTCGATTCCTGTATCAACTTAAAAGCAGTCTCTTTGCTGATATTAGGGCTTGATGAGAATCCCCATTTGCCATTATAATAGCTTCGGGAAGAAATCCCACTAATTTTTGTTGAACTATTCTGCGTGATTTCTCCATTTAGCATAGATATTTTGATGTTATGTGTGTCAGAAACTCTTAATTCTGTATATTGTTTGCTTTTATTAACAATTTCTTTTAAATCAATTTGGGAAATCATATTTCCTCCAAATGAAAGATAATGTGATATTATTATTTAAAAATTTTATTGCAATTAATTAAAATCCGACAATTTATATGATAACTGAAAATTCAGAATTTTACGCTTTTTGATTGTATTTAAATATGAATTTGAATATGATATGAATTTGAATATGAGAAGAATCTATCTTTTTATATTTTATTTTATTATATTTTTCATTTTGCAAATAAATTGTAACGCTCAACAGGTTTATCAATTCAATAGCTTTTTCAATGGTTATGGTTTTTTTTCTAATCCTGCATTTTATGCATTTTCTGATAATCTTTTTTCTTTTTCATTTAAATATTATTCTGAAGATTTCAATCTATTGAGCATAAATATTTTAAATAGTCTATTAATCTCTTTTTATCTCCCTAATACTTTTGATAACAGTTTTTTTATTGGTATTCCTTTTAATTTTAAAATACAAAACTTTCCAATCTCTTTTGGATTAATGCTAAGCAATATGTATGCGAGTATTGGATATTATGCGAGAGTTTTTGGCTTTATAGAAATCGGCTTATTGGTATATTTCCCTTACAAAGACCAGTACAAAGAAATATTTGAAAATAAGTTTGAAATGCTTTTGGGATTTAAGATTTCCAAAATGATAATAATCTCTTCAAATCTCTTTTTCAAACATTCAATCTTTTCAAATAATATAAATCAAGAAAATCTATTCGATTATTTAAATTGGAAGATTAATTTTATTATAGATATAGATTATACAAAATTGTTTTCTATCTCTTATCTTTCCGAAAATATTCTAGAATTATACTTTTGTTTTTATGAAAAATATAATTCTTTTAATCTTTCTTTCTCATTAGATACCGAGAATAACACATATTCATTTGGCTTTAATATTTCGAATAATAGAAAATATCATGAAAATAAGACTAAGGGGAACCTTTATATAATTGACTTTAATGAAACTAAACCGAATATAGATTTATTCTTAAAATTAAGAGAAAAATCAAGGATAAAAGGAAATGTTTTCTTGTTTTATTTTGGAGACAGGATAAAAAGAATAACCGATTATGAAGATTTAATAGAAATAATAAATGAATTAAAAAAGAATAACTTGTGTATCGCATTCATTGAAAAGCCTGATATCTTGAATATCGCAATTGCAACTTCTTTTAATTACGCAATTTTTGATAAGATAAAATCTCTTGATTTTTCTAAAAGAATAATTGAAAAAGGGATTATTGAGGATATAACAGCATTTTTGTCCAATTTTCTGACTTTTTCAAATATAGGCGATACTCAAAGAGAAAGAATAATAAAAAATCTTGAAAAAACTCTTTTTAATAATGATAATTTTAAAAATATTGTGCAGCAGATTTTCGATTACTTTATAAATATAATAATAGAAAACATAAATATTGATAGGGATCTTTTAATTTCACTTAGTTTGAAAGAAAATATTGATGATTTAAAAGATTTAACTGAATATGGTTTGATTGATCTTTTTGCTACCAAAGTAGATATTATTAAAAAGGTAGAAGAACTTTCATCAAAAAACAATTACTCTATAAAAAATAAAGAATATCTTTTTTTTGAAAGTGTTAAGATCTATAAAGAAGAATGGGCAGTAGATAGAAAAATAGCGATAATTTATCTTAATGGTATAATTCTGCCTGAAAGTTATGAAAATTCTGATTTGAATCTTGAGATAATTTCGTATCAAAAAATTGAAAAAATAGTAAAAAAGATAGAAAATGAAAGATATGTTTGTGCCCTTTTTTTATTTGAATGTTCTGGAGGAGATCTTTTCGAAGGGATAAATATATTAAATTTGATAAAGAATTTAGGTGAAAAACTTCCAGTTTTTATACTTCAAGGTAGCTTAATTTCATCAGGGTCATTTATAGCATCTCTTACAAAAAACAAGTTGTATGCTCATAAAAACTCAATTATTTTACCAGAATTTTTTATTAGATATTTTTCTTTTGCCCAAATAGTCAATTCCGGGTTTTATCAATATCAGATTAAGTTAGATGAAGATAATTCGATTCTTTTTTTTGATGAAGATAGTAATGCCAAAATTATAATGGAAGATTTAATAAAAAGCAGTAAAAAATTAATTAACTCTATTATTCAAAAACAAAGGAATTTAAATAAAAAACAAATTGATAGTATTAATGAATATTCAATATTTTCTGGGTTTGATTCGGTTGGTTTTAATTTATTAGATTTTGTTATGAATTTTAACTCTATTTTAAATGCAATCATAAGGCAATTGGAACTAGATGAAGAAAATATAAAATATGAAATAATAGAACTTTCCACAAAAAAGGGGAAAGCAAATTTTTTTAGTTTTTTTTCTGACCTTTTAAGACAGATATTAGATTATTTTGCTTAGAAATAATAATCAGTAGAGAAAATTTATAATAATTTTATTAATTAAAAATGGAAAATATAAATAAATCTTTTTTTTTAAAAAATATATCGGTTATTGCAGAAAAAATCCCCTATTTTGAGATAATGATCTCGAAATTTTATTTTAATTATGATTTGAATTTCTCGATTTCAAATAATAAGCTTGTGGATCAACTTTTTGAAAAAGTTTTAATAATTAAAAAGGGTTTTGAGATAAAGAAGATTGCAGATAAATTATATGTGCCTATTGAAAAAAATAGCAACAAAAAGATTCATTCAATATATAACCCTATTAGAGAATCATTAGATATTGAACAAAATATTAATTCTAATATATGTTATGAAATATATGGAATTGGTTTTCTATACAATTTGTATAATTTAAAGGCTATTGGTTTAAATGATAAAAAAAATAATAATTTTAATAATCAACCAATATTTGTTTTAATAGACGAAAATCTTGATCTACTTTTACTAAGCTGTTGTTACATGAATATAGATGAAATTTTTAAAAACAACAGGATTTTCATTTATATTAAAGGAATTAAAGATGATTTTAAGTTGAAATCAATTGTTTTCTCATATCTTTTTGATGTTTTTAATCCCTTTTTTATAGATAAAATTTATATTAAAGAGAACCAAAATTGTTTTTTAAAATATAATCTTTCTGACATAAAAGAAGAATGGGAAGGTTTTAGAAAAGAGCTTATTTTAAATATCAAAACATTTTTGATAAATTTTAAATTTGAATTGAACAATATTATCAGAAATTTAAGTAATATTAAAAATTCAAATGAATTAAAATTAAAATTTGAAAATAAAAAAAATTTTGAAGATTTGAAATTTAACAACAAAAAAAAAGCAATTATAATTGGTGCTTCGCCATCTTTAGATAAAGAAGAAAATATAGAAGAAATTTTAAAATTTACCAAAGATAAAAGTAATTTAATAGCAACCGTAGACAATGGTCTGAATTTCTGTATTAATCATAATATTAAGCCAGATTTAATATTTCTTTTGGATAGCAGAAATATAGCAAAACTTATGTTTAATAAGCTTCCTTCAACATTTAAACAGATACCTATAATATTACCAATAAGCTGTGCAAATTTTATATTAAATAAATTGAATAATCTTTATTTTTTTTCTTTGAATTACTTTTATGATATCTATTATTTTATAGAAAGTATTCAGAAAAAAAATTTGTTAAGAACAAATTTTAATCAAGAGGCTCTGAATCTTTATAGGTCTATATTTGAAAATATCCCTTTTATAAATATTCCTACCAAAAATGTGGGTGCTTTTTCTTATCTATTTTTAAAATATTTGGGATATCATGATATTAAAACATTTGGGATAGATTTTTCTTTCTTTCAAAAAAAGTATTATTACAAGGAATCATATTTTTATTATTTTTATAATTCCAGGCAAAATTACACCAAAACTACGCAAAATTATAACCTATTTTCCGTATTAAGAAAAGGCGAAAAATATCTTTTTGAAAATTACATTTCTGAGTTTGAAAAAATAGATAGTAAAAAATTAGAATTTTTAAGTTTTAATTATTTTAGTTTTTTAAATTCTGATGAAATATTTAATAGATATCTTTTGAATCTTATGTCATATCATTATATAAAGTATACAGAAAGAGAAAAATCCGAATATTTAGGAAAGATTTTAATGGACAAATATGATAATCTTTTATTTTATTGAAATATATTTTCTAATTGGTATTTTTTATAAAATCATTTGAAAAGATGACGATAATACAATAAATGAGTAGGCTTGGGGGTTATTTTGTCAGATAATAAACAAATTCAAAGTTATCTTGAGATGAAGGTTAAAACTGCAAGCCCGATTCAGCTTGTGATTATGCTTTATGATAAAGCCATTGTATGCCTTAATACTGCTATTGAATATATAAATAAAAATTCAATAAAGTTTGATTTAATAAATAACAATATAATTAGAGCTCAGGATATTGTATCAGAATTAATGTTATCCCTTGATTTTGAACAGGGTGGTGATATTGCTCAAAATCTCTTTGCAATCTATGATTATTGCATGAAAGAGATGATTGATGGAAATATAAAAAAGGATGCAAAAAAACTTTCTGATGTAGTTAAGATACTTTCTGAATTAAGAAGTGCCTGGGCTGAACTGGGAAAAAAAGATACCTCCAAGAAAAATTTATCTAATGAAAGTCCTGAAGGTTCCTCTTTTAACTTTAAAATTTAATAAAAAAAAGATATGGAATTCGATAAAAGGTTTGGTTCTCATATTGGCATAAAAAATGGTCTGACTTCTGCTTTGATTACTGCCCAAAAACTTGGATTTCATTCTCTTCAATTATTTACTAAAAATGCAACAAGATGGGTAGGAAAAGATCCCGTTCAGTCAGATATAGATAGTTTTAATAAACTAATAAAAGATAAATTCTTCTTTAAAGTTGTAGCCCATGCATCTTATTTAATAAATCCAGCATCAATTGATAAGGATGTTCTTGAAAAAAGTTTAAATTCTTTGCAGGATGAACTTAATAGATGCTCAAGGTATAATATAAATTTTTATGTAATTCATCCAGGCTCACATATGGGTTTTGGGCCGGGAAATGGATTAAAACAGGTAGTAAAATCCTTTGATTCTGTCGATATTCCTTCAAATGTGAAGATTCTTCTTGAAACAACATCAGGTCAGGGAACTAATCTTGGTTCAAAATTTGAAGATCTTGCATTTATACTTTCAAATGTAAAAAATAGCTCCTCATTTGACATTTGTTATGATACCTGCCATACTTTCTCTGCTGGTTATGACATACGAGATGAAAAATCTTTTGAAAATACTATGAATTTACTCGATAAAATCATAGGATTAAAACATGTGAAAGTAATTCATGTTAACGATTCTAAATTCCCTTTAAATTCTAAAAAAGATAGGCATCAGCATTTAGGGCAGGGATATATTGGGTTAGATGCATTTAAATTTTTAGTAAATTTTAAGCCTTTTGAGGATGTACCATTTTTACTTGAAACAGAAAAGAGTGATGATTATCACGAAGATATAGAAAATTGTAGTAAATTACAGAGTCTTATCGGAATTCAATAAATCAGTAGATTCAGGAAGTTTGAAAACATTTATCATCTCGACCAGCTGGTCTATTAGGAATTTGTTTGTGTATTCTATTTCTATAAAACTACCGATCGATTTTTTAATAAGATTAATTTCTTCGTTTATATTCTTGATATAATTGTCATTTAAATCTATTTTGTCTTTAACTTCAAAAAGGTTGCTATTGATATTATCCAGATGTTTTGAGATTATATTACTAAAATTTGAAAAATTAGAAGTAAATTCAGTTAATTTATTTACTATTTCAATTACCTTTTCGCTATTCTTTGAAGTAGAATCGATTTGAGAGTTTATAAAATTCTGGAATTCACTAAATGAGATAGTGGTCTGTAATATTGAACTTATTGTGTCTATATTTCCTTTAAGTGATTCATTGGCAGAGGCTACCTCATTTTGAATTTTTTCAAGATTCGAGTTTATTTGAGAGATATTTTGCTCTTCTTGTTCGGATAGTTTTTTTACTTCATCGGCAACAACAGCAAAACCACTACCATACTCTTCTGCATGAGCAGCTTCGATTGCTGCATTCATCGCTAAAATAGATGTTTTTTCTATTGTTTTTTGCACCGATTGTATCATTTGGGAAATTTCATCAACTGAACTATTTACAGATAAAATCCATCTTTTGAAATCATCAATTCCTTTTTCACCACTATTTATCATGCTTTTGATATTTGAAATTTCTTTTTGAGATTCAAGACTTTTTTCTTTAAGGTTGTAAATACTATCAGTAAGGTTTCTGGTAATATCTTTTACTTCGTTTGCTATTTTGTTTTGAATATTAATCTCATTTTTTATCTTTAATAAAAATTGCTCAATATCTGAAATTTCCTCAGACATTCCTTTATAATTATTAGAAAGTTGCAATGAATTGTTTAATGTTTCTTTACTATCATCATAAATTTTATCTAAGGTTTTAGATGTTTCATTCGTTTTTTGATTTAAAATTTCAAAACTCTCGTTATTTTTGGATATCATTATTTTGATTTGGTTTAATACCGTAACAAGTTTAAAGATAAAATTATTATAAAATATTGCCAATTTTTGAGTTTCATCTTTCGATTTAATCTTAACAAAGTGGGATAGATCTCCATTCGAGCCAAGTTCAAATGAATTAAGAAAAATATTTAAATTTGATATAAAATCATGAATAATTCTTTTAAAAAATAGAAAAACTATTAGAAAAATCAGTAATCCCAAAACCATTGTATATCTTATCAATGATACTCTTTGCAAGGAAGAATCTTCCATAAGATTTGTGATTTTAGTTGTCTCAGAAATTAATTTTTCATTTTTATCTAATGCCGAGGTGAATAAACCTTCATCTTTTGTTTGAATATAATATTCCAAGATGCTTTTGTATTCATCCCATAATCTTATCAGTATTATCAATTGAGTAAAAACCTTTTTATCGCTTATTTTTTTGATTTTTGTAGTATTAGAAACAATTCCTCCATCTTTTAAAGCTTTGAAAGATGTATCAATGTATTGAATATCCTCTTTCAATATTTGAGTATTACCATTACGATGTTTTATTGTTAAAAGATCTCTTTCTATTTTTTGAATATAAAGGCTTTGTTTACCAAGTAAATTTATAGTTGAACCATCACTAGTTTGCTTGGTTAAAATAGCTATGATAATTAAAAAAATAATTAAAAAAACAGTAAATAAAAAGCTGTATGAAAAATTTAGTTTTTTGTGTAATGTAAAATAAAAAATCTTATCCTTCATTTTTTCTCTCATTAATCGTTAGCAATAAAAAGCAATATAACTTTAGCAACCAAATTTTTTTGTAATAAATAGATGGAGGAATTGTAAAATTTAAACTCCTAAATATGCTTCTTTTACTTTTGGATTATTGGCAATCTCGCTTGCGGGTCCATGAAAACTGATTAATCCAACCTCTAAAACATATGCATAATCTGAAATCTCAAGAGCTTTTTTCGCGTTTTGTTCAACAAGTAATATTGTCGCTCCTTTTTTATTTATCTTCAGTATTGTGTTAAATATTTCTTCAACTAGAACTGGAGACAATCCCATCGAGGGTTCATCAAACAAAACAAATGAACCACCTGTAACCAAAGCTCTTGCGACCGCAAGCATTTGCTGTTCACCCCCAGACAGAGTTCCACCTAACTGCTTTTTTCTTTCTTTCAATCTTGGAAATAGTTCAAACACCTCATCGAATTTTTTCTCTTTTTCTTTTTTATTTTTTATAAGCCATGCTGCCATATCCAGATTTTCTTGAACAGTAAGCGTGGCAAATATCCTTCTACCTTCCGGGACATGAGATATACCTAATTCAACAAGCTTATGCGCTGGAAGATTAAAAATATCTTGATTCTTGAATAAAATTTTTCCTTTATTGGCCTTCATAAGTCCACTTAAAGTTCTAAGAGTGGTCGTTTTGCCGGCTCCATTGGCACCAATTAAAGTTACTATTTTTTTTTCTGGTACTTCAAAAGATATTCCTTTAATTGCCTTTATCTGACCATACAAAACTTCTAAATTTTCAACTTTTAGCATGCTATTCTCCTTTACCAAGGTAAGCTTCTATGACCTTTTTATTGTTAGCAACTTCTTTAGGATTACCTTCGGCAATAGTTTCGCCAAAATCTATCACCTTAATAAATTCACAAATACCCATGACTACTTTCATATGATGTTCAATAAGCAATATAGTTAAGTTAAATTTATCCCTGATAAGGTGGATTAATTCCATAAGATTACCTACCTCCGCTGGGTTCATCCCGGCTGCTGGCTCATCAAGTAAAAGTAGTGATGGGTGGGTTGCTAAAGCACGAGCTATTTCTAATTTTCTAAGCATACCATATGGAAGATTTTTTGCTGTGTCATACATAAATGCTTCAAGTTTAAATATTCTTAATAACTCGAATGCCTCTTCTTTAATTTGATCTTCAACAGAATTGTAAGTGGATGTTCTAAAGAATGAATCAAATAAAGATGTTTTGGTGAAATGCTTTGTATGTTCTTCACTTCGTGTGAAGGTATGTTTAGAACTCTGAGTAGCATAATGTCTGGCAATTCTAATATTATCAAGAACCGAAAGAGTATTAAAAATTCTAAGATTTTGAAATGTCCTTGCAATACCCATATGAACTATTTGATATGGCTTTTTCCCGTTAATATTGTGAGTTAAAAAATCAATCTTACCTTCGGTAGGATTATAAACTCCTGTAATAAGATTAAAAATAGTAGTTTTACCCGCACCATTTGGGCCAATTAATCCCCAAAGAGCCGAAGGAGGTAAATCAATATTAAAATTTGATACAGCCTTTAAACCGCCAAAATAATGAGTTAATTTTTCTATTTTAAGAACACTATTCATGCATATCCTCCTCTTCAGGGATTAAGAATTTAAGCTCTTTCATTCCCATCAGACCCTCTGTCCTAAAAAGCATTATAAATATTAGTAAAAGAGAATAGATAACCATTCTCCATTGATCGCCAACAGGAACTTTTAAGATATCTGTTAATGATGCTAGGACTATTCTGAGTCCTTCAGAAAGAAAAGTTAATACAAATGCAGCTATTACAGAACCGGAGATGCTACCCATACCTCCAGCATAGACCATTATTAAAACTAATATTGAATACATAAATCCAAATTGCGTAGGATGTGCTATCTGGATAAGATGAACGAGAAGACCCCCACCTATTCCTGCAAAAAAAGCTCCAATAACAAAGGCAAGAATCTTATAATTGGTTGTATTGATACCGACAAGTTCTGCCGCAACTTCATTTTCTCTGATGGATAATAATGCCCTTCCATGCGTTGAAAAAACAAGGTTTCTAATAAGAATGATTGTCAGAATTGCTGTTATATAAATTATCGGGAATGTCGAAAATTTTGGTATTCCAAGTAGACCTCTAGGACCGCCAACATAATCAATATTGTTGAAAATTGTTCGAATTATCTCACCAAAACCAAGTGTCATAATAGCAAGATAGTCACCTTTAAGTCTAAGGGAAGGGAAACCTATTATAAAACCTACTACCGCAGCGAATAAACCTCCAATTAAAAGAGAAAGTATAAAAATAGCAAAATTTGGTATATTTATAGGGGTTATTTTTAATATAAGAGTTGTGATAGTAGCTGAAGTATAAGCCCCTACGGCAGCGAATCCCATATGTCCTATCGAAAATTGCCCGGTAAAACCATTGATTAAATTCAGTGAAACGGCAAGAATTACATAAACCAGTGAGACATTAATTATCTGGATTATATATGCATTAAAAATATCAAACTTGTGAAGAAGCATTATTAAAAACATCAATAAAATCGAAAATATAAAGAAGAGGACTATCCTTCTTTTGAAGAAACTAAAAAAACCATGGGAAATTGAGCTTTTATTCTCTGTTTTATCTTTTTTCATATATACTCCTAGATCTTATCAGCGATCTTTTCACCAAGTAGACCCTGGGGTCTAAAAAGGAGAACTATTATTAGAATTGCAAATGCAATCCCTTCACCAATAAGAGAATTCATCGCTGTTGCAAAAGTTTCGGCTATACCCATTATATAACTACCAAGCATTGCTCCAGGAATGTTTCCTATTCCTCCCAATACTGCAGCTATAAAAGCCTTTAATCCTGGTAAAATTCCCATGTATGGATAAATTCTTGGGTAAGTTAATCCAGCAAGGAGACCGGCGATTCCTGCGAAAGAACCTCCGATTAAAAATGTAATACCTATGACACTTTCTATATTAATTCCCATGAGTTTTGCCGCATCTTTATCTTGAGAAACTGCTCTCATGGCTTTTCCGATTTTTGTATACTTTACTAATATAGTCAAAAAAATCATTAAAAGGGCAGCAACGCCCAAATCCAGTAATACATAGTTTGAAACAATTGCCGGGCCAAAGTTGTATGTCTGTTTTTTAATAAGTTCTGGAAATCCTCTATAAGAAGGGCCAATTGCAGGTAGTGCAGATAAAAAATATTCTAAAAACATCGAAACACCAATTGCTGTAATGAGTGAAGAAAGTCTTGGCTTATCTCTTAAGGGTTTATATGCAAATTGATTTGCCATTATAGCGATTATTCCACCACTGATCATACTTCCTAATAGAATAGCAAAGAATAAAACTAGTACAGCGATATTACCTGGTAGCGAAGATGAAATGATAGTGCCAAAAGCAAAAAATAGACCGTATGAAGCATAAGCTCCAATCATAAAAAAATCGCCGTGTGCGAAGTTTATTAATCTTACAATACCATATACCATAGTATATCCAAGGGCAATAAGGGCATAAATACTGCCTAACTGTAAACCATTAAAAATTTGTTGTAATACTGTGCTAATATTCATTTGATCCCCCACAAACAAAAAAGTCAGGGGGATAATTCCCCCCTGATTAAATATAACTTAAGGATTGACTGTTGCCTGATAAACCTGTTGACCATCTTTGATAGCTATAATTACAGCTGACTTGATAGGATTTCTATTTTTATCGAATGTAATTAAACCAGAAACGACATTAATATTTGTTTCCATAAGAGCTTTTTTTATCTTTTCTGGATCTAATGAACCGGCTCTTTTAATTGCATCTAACATGATAATTGTGGCATCATAAGCTAAAGCAGCAAGTGCATCTGGTACTTTATTGTATTTTGCCTGATATTTTTTAACAAATTCTTGAACTATTGGTCTTGGATCATCCTTTGAGAAATGGTTAGTAAAATATCCATTTTCAATAGCTGTGCCAGCGATTTTGACTAGATCTGGTGAATCCCATCCATCACCTCCAACAAGTGGTCCATTAAAACCAAGTTCTCTGGCTTGTTTAGCAATTAAAGCTGTATCATTGTAATAGTCAGAAATATAGATAACATCAGGTTGAGCAGCTATAATTTTTGTTAATTGTGCTTTAAAATCTGTTGTGCCGGTTGGGTGAGCTTCAAAAGCTACAATTGTTCCACCAAGTTCTGTGAATTTATCTCTGAAAAACTCAGCTAAACCTTTTGTATAGTCATTTCCAACATCAAAAATGCATGCTGCTTTTCTTGAATTTAAATTTTCATAAGCAAATTTAGCGCCAACAGTACCTTGGAATGGATCTATAAAACATGCTCGATAAATATAATCGCCAACTTCGGTAACTTTTGGGTTTGTTGAAGTAGGACTGATCATAGGAACCTTATATTGCTGGCTTATAGGTGCACCGGCTAAGGAACATTTACTCATAACTGTACCTACGATTGCTACTACTTTATCTTGAGTTATAAGTTTTGTCCACACAGTAGCGGCTTCGGTTGGGTCCCCTTTATCGTCCTGGAATATAATCTTAATATTTTTCCCAAGAAGACCACCTGCAGCATTCCATTCTTCTACTGCTAATTCAGCACCTTCTTTTGTTGAAATACCAAAAGTAGCTGCCTCTCCAGTTATCGGACCTACACCTCCGATGACTACCTCTTTAGCTTCTTTCTTGCAACCAGAAAGAGCAAAGGTAACCAATAAAAGGATAAAAAGAGCAAGAAATAGATAACGAAAATTTCGTTTCATAACAAACTCCTTTTAAAAAAAATTAAACATATTCCAACTTATTCTAAAACCATTTACCGGATATGTCAAGAATTTTAACAAAAAAATTTTTAAATAATAAGATTTTGTTAACCTTTAACAACTGAAATTGGAAGGGTTCTTGCAACCTTTTTAGCAAGAGAATTTGATATCAAGATATCGATGATCATTAAGATGTTTTTATAAGCTTGTGGTGCTTCTTCTTTGATTAAACTTGAATCTTGCGCCAATAAAAGAATCTTATTTTCTTTCATGATATTTTGAACTTCGGAAATTTCGATCGATTTTCTTGCTTTATTTCTGCTCATTATTCTACCAGCTCCATGTGATACAGAACCAAAGCTATTTTTCATAGAAATTTCGGTTCCAATAAGTATAAAAGATCCTCTTTGCATATCACCTGGAATTAAAACTGGTTGTCCAATATCGATAAATTTTTCAGGTATACCCTTGCTATTTGCGGGAAAAGATCTTGTTGCACCTTTTCTATGTACTAAAAGTTCCTTAGATTTACCATTTACGATATGTTTTTCGAATTTTGCGATATTATGACATACATCATATAGTATATTTAAGCCAAGACTATCACTTGTTTTATTAAATATCTTTTGAAAGGAATCACGAATATAATATGTAATTAATTCTCTATTACAGTATGCATAGTTTGCGGCAGATTTCATGGCGCTTATATATTGCAAAGATAGTTCATCTTTTATTGGGAGATAAACCAAATCTGGATCTTTCAATTTTAAGTTATACTTAGCCATCCTTTGTCTCATCTTTTGAATATACTCTTTTGCTATCTGATGTCCATAGCCTCTAGAACCGCTATGAATCCATATAACTACTTGATCTTTAAATAAGCCAAATCTCTTAGCTATAACATCATCATATATTTGATCAACATAATCGATTTCTAAAAAATGATTACCAGCTCCTAAGGTTCCTAATTCGGTTCTTCCTCTTGATAGTGCTTCATCGGAAATTATTGAAGAATCAGCCCCGCTTAAAAAGCCATTATCTTCTATATTTTCAGAATCAGATTCTTTAGCAAACCCTAGTTTTTCAAGATATTTTATTCCGCTTTCTGAGATTTTTCTTATCTCATTTTTATCGAATTTCTTAATTCCCTGAGATCCAACTCCTGAAGGAATATTGTTGAATAGTAAATATGAAAGTTTTTCTATGGTTTTTTCTATCTCCTTTGCGGTTAAGTTTGTTTTAATTAGCCTTACACCGCAATTTATATCGAATCCAACACCACCAGGGCAAACTATACCTTCATCTATATCAAAGGCAGCGACTCCACCGATAGGGAATCCAAAACCTTGATGTATATCAGGCATTGCTATAGCATAATTTACTATTCCAGGAAGTTCTGAAACATTTATAGCTTGTTGTATAGAGTTATCTTCGGACAATCCTTTTATTATTTGTTCATTAGCATACAATATGACGGGGACATTCATGCTACCAGATTTTTGAATGATATATTTAAATTCATCTATTTTCTCAATCTTCATAGTAAATTAAACTCTTTATATCAAATTTCTTTATATTAAATTAACTTTTTTAATTGTTTTTTTTATTATTAATATTAATTAAAGTTTGTTTAAAACTATATAAAATCCTTTTTATAATCTTTTTTTTCTATTGACAATGAGCACATTGGGTTTGTGTATGGATTTGATGGAAGATTTTCAATCTTTTCGACATCGAAATCATCATTGATATAAATTAAAATTATATTTATTATACCAAACGATTCGGAATCTCTTATTATCATATTGATAGTATTATCTTCAAACTGAGTGATGTAAAGATAATGTTCAGAAGATTCCTGACTTATTTTTATTCTCATTATATCAATAGCTGTTTCTTTAATAAAATTGAAATACTCTGATTCTCTATTTGAGAAAGCGTTTTTTATATCAAATTTATTAATCAATTCCTCGATTATTTTCGCTTGTTCTATATAAAATATTTGCTGTCCATCTTTTGATGGGAAAAAAACCCTTGTGTGAACCTTTTGAGATTGTGATAAAGTCTCTTTGCAATAAGCCAAAGCATCTAAAAATAGATTATATCCTATGGGTGATAGTTTAACTTTATCTTTTATCATTTTCCATCCTTGCAAAAGAAAATATAATAAATTGCTAGACAATATAAATAATTTAAATTTAAATTTAACAATTATGAAATTATTATAACTCAAATAAAATCAAATTTCATCTTTTCAAATCATCTTTTCAAATTTTAAAATAACCTGCAATTTATTTTATATCAAAATTTATTATACTATACTACTTTCTCATCTGCTATCTGGATATTTATATCGACTAATTTATGTATTATCAACATTTATTATCTATCATTAAAAGTTGAATTAAATATAATTTATTAGTTGAAGAAATTCAAGAATATGTATCTATATTTTTTATATGAGATTATTTTTAGCCTATTGTTTGGAAGACGAAATTTTACTAAAAATCGAAAATATTACGCAAATTTTAAAAAAAGAATTTTCTAACGCTAAAGAATTAAAATTAAATTATGTTGATATATCATCCATTCATATAACTATCAAATTTTTTGAGAATCAAAAGGCAGATAAGATTATAAATTCATTAAATAGTTATAAATATAATTATTCATTAATAGATAAAGAATTTTACCTTAGAGGATTAGATGCCTTTCCAAATAAAAAAGAACCAAAGGTAATAATATTGCCGATTGAAGACAATAATAATCTTTTACTTAAGAATTTTGAAGCTGTTGAAGCTATTTTGGAAAAGTCCGATATTAAAAAAGAGGATAGAAAATTTAAACCTCATCTTACAATTGCTAGAATAAAATATCAGAAATATGGCTATTTTGATGATTTTAAGTATTGGAATCAATTACCTGGGTTAAACATAGAAAAATTAGCTTTTAAAGGTAGTAAGCTTAAATTGTTTCAATCAATAATTACGCCAGAAAAGCCAATATATAAAGAACTATATGAATTTTAATATTAAAATAAAAAAAATATTTTTTCTTTATCTGATTTTCATAATTTATATATCGATATTTTTTTCTGGTTGTTCTTCATCTTATAAATATTATAGAGATTATGAATATATAAAAAATTTTTATTCATTCAATATTTTTCAGAAACCTGAAGAAAATAAATCTTATGATCAAACTGAAATTACAGATTTAAGAAGAAAGATTGTTGAAATTGCTAATCAATCTTTAGGCATAACATCGTTCACTGTAAATTCTCGATCCTTTTTATATGATTGTTCAGGATTTATTTTCTATATATATTATAAAGCAGGTATAGATTTAAAATCTTATATTGTTGATCAAAATAGTTTGGGTGGTGTTCATCAATTATATCTAATCGCAAGTAATTATTTTTCTACAAGTCAAATTACATTTAATTTAGCAGATATTATTATATTTGATAATACCTATGATAGAAATAAAAATAATGTTGATGATGATCCTTTTTCTCATGTAGCTTTAATAGTAGAAATAAAAGATGATGGTACAATAGTTTTTATACATAAATCTAACTCGGGTGTACAAAAAGGGTATATGAATCTACTAAAAAGTGATCTATATGCTATTAACGGTGAGGTTATAAATAGCTATTTGAAAGATTCTGGATCAAAAACACTGGCATCACAGCTATTTAATACATTCGCTACATTTTTTAGATAATTTTAATAATCGTATTAATTTAATCATTTTAATTCTTTGTATTTTAAATAAGCAAATATCAATATATAATTCTGTTTCAAAATTTATTTAATTAAATAATAAACATATTATCTTTGAAATTTTACTATCAATTTAATTTAAAAAGTTAAACTAAAATATAAGTTGACTAAAAATCAGTTCGTTATATAATATTATAAATGTTAAACATAACACAAAAATTTATAAAAATAAATTAATAAAAACTTTTAATTATTTTTAATTTTTCTTGTTTTATTATTTAAAAAAGAGATGATATAATAAAAATCAAGTAGGTGAAAGAAACTCCAGATATAATAAAATTAAATCAAAATATCTAAAAATAGTTTAGGTAATAGGTTGAATTTTTTATTTGGGATAAAGATCCTGAGAAGGAGAATTTTATGAAAAATTTATTGAAGAGTTTTTTTGTTTTTCTATCATTGTTATTTTAATCTTTTTAGTATTGAACTCATGCACAACGCCAAAGATAAATAAATTTGATCAAATTTATTATAATGAGAAAATTGCAAAGATTGTTAATAGCGTTGCTAATGGAATAATTAATCCAGATTCAGATATTATCGTTAAGTTTCAAAAACCAGTAGTCACAAAAGATCAGGTAGGGAAAATTGTTAAGAACAATATTTTTATCTTTGAACCAGGAATAAAAGGTAAAATATCATGGGAATCTACAGATACACTCGTGTTTAAACCAGATTCAGGATTAAAAAATAATATTTTATATCATGGTTCTATCGATCTGGGAAGAATTATAGAAAAAGAAGACGAAATTTTAAAATTTAATTTTATAGCGAAACAAATCAATATAAAAAATTATTCATATGAATTTATATCAGGCAATGATTCGAATTCAAACAATGTTATTTTTCAGGCTAGATGAGAATTTTCCAGACCTATAGAAGCTTCCGAAATAGAAAAATTCTTTGTATTAAATTTGAAACTATATTTAAACTTTGCTCCTTATGGTGGTAATATTTATGGTTATAAATCGGCTTCATTAAGATATTTTGGGAAAGACCCTAAAAACCTTACATGGGCTGAAGCTGCTACTATCGCTGTTCTACCTAATACGCCAGGAATTATTTCTCCTATGAAAGAGACAAGAACACTTGAAAATAAAAGGAATAAGCTATTAGAAAAATTATATAAAAGAGGAATAATCGATCAAACAATTTTTGAGATGTCATTAAAAGAAGAGATTCCTTCAAGAAATAATACTTTTGAAACAGTAGCGCCACAGTTTTGTGAGTATGTTAAAAAGAACAGCGACATTAAATATGGAATCATTAAAACAACATTAAATCTAGATATTCAGAAGCTTGTTGAAAGGATAACTCAAAATCATTCCTTAATAAACTCTTTGATAGGAATTAATAATGCAAGTGTAGTGGTAATTGATGTAGAAACATCTGAAGTTAAGGCATGGATTGGCAGTCAGGATTTTTATGATATAAAAAATTCTGGTCAGGTTGATGGAGTAATATCTCCAAGATCAACAGGTTCTGTTTTAAAACCTTTTCTTTATGCTCTAGGGATTGATAGAGGAATGGTTTTACCAGATACTTTGATACCAGATATTCCAACTAATTTTGGTTCTTATTCACCTTTAAATTCAGATGGTAAATTTAATGGTATGGTAACTGTTAAAGATGCATTGACCCGCGCATTAAATGTTCCAGCAGTAAGATTACTATCTAAATTAGGTGTGGATAATTTTTATAGATTTCTCAAAAATGCTGGTTTAAAAAATCTATTCAGGAATTCAGAGGAATATGGGTTAACATTAATCCTTGGAGGGGCAGAAGCATCTTTATTTGAAATATCTTCATTATATTTAGGTCTTGCCAGGTACGGAGAATTTGTTACGCCAAAAGTAATAAAAGATAAAAAAAATAAGGTTGGTATTTCTAAAAGGTTATTATCTGAAGGGGCAAGTTTTCTAGTTCTTGAGATGCTAAAGGAAGTTAACAGACCAAATGATGAACAGTTATGGGAAGAATTTTCATCATTAAGTCCTATTGCCTGGAAAATAGGAACAAGTTATGGATATAAAGATGCATGGGCGATAGGTGTTTCACCTTCATATGTAGTTGGAGTCTGGTGTGGTAATTTTGATGGAACTCCAAATGTAATGCTTTCTGGTAGCAGAATTGCTGGATCTTTAATGCTTGATATATTTAGAGGGTTGCCAAAAAATTCTAAGAAAGTCTGGTTTACCCATCCTTATAAAAAACTTACAAATATTGAAATTTGTGCAAAAACCGGTTATACTGCAGGTCCATTTTGCAGCGAGAGGAAAATGGTAGAAGCACCTGTTGACATGATTCCATTACCTGTTTGTCCATATCATACGGTAATCTATACGACTCTGGATGGTAAATATGAGGTATGTTCAGCTTGTTGGGAACCGGGTAAATATACAAAAAAATTTATCCTTAATTTTCCTGCCCAAATAAGTCAATTTATAAGAGATAACAGGTTATTGAATGAATTTAGACCCCCGCATAATCCAAATTGTAGTGGAAATAAAAAGACTGGAAATATCGATATAATATATCCAATCTCTGGTATTACTATAGTAGTTCCAAGGGATTTTGATGGAAATTATCAGAAAATTATTTTTAAATCGGCAACTGCAAATAAAAATACAATTTTGTTCTGGTACCTAAATGGTGTTTACATTACGCAGACTCAAGGTATAAATAATATAAATTATCTACCACCACAAGGAGAAAATATTCTTACAATAGTTGATGGAGATTCTGGCGAAACAAAAGCAGTAAGATTTAATGTTATTTATGCATCAAATAACTAATGGCTCTTTTAAAAAAAGTTTAAAAACTTATACATTTTGATATTATTATAAAGTAAAGAATTTTTAAAAAAAAAGTTGATTATTCAATTTTTCTGAATTTTATAACTGTTAATTTTAAATTGCAATTTTAATAAAATGGAGGATTAAGATAAAAAAAATAATTTTTATTTTTATTACTTTAATTGTTTTTTTAATTGTACTAAGTTTTATGGATAATAATAAAATGGTATGGCAGAAAATGTATGGTAGAAGTAATGTTGAAGCTGCGCATTCTATCCAGCAAACTAGTGATGGAGGATATATAGCTACCGGAAGTTCAAAGACAAATGAGATACCTGGAGTAAAAAATAATGGCTCTACTGATTATTATATCTTAAAACTAGATCAAAATGGTGAGTTAAAACAATAGATAAAAAATATTTTAATGATTAAATTATTATTAGATGTTTTTTTAAGAAAAAATTAAATAAATTTAACTTTTTGATTTTTGGGAATTATTTTTTTTGTTTTGCATAATGTTTATAGAAAGTTATATATTTTCATTTATATAAAATAACTACAGTAAAAGAATATTTTCTGAGTAGAACAAGCAGCTTTGCTTTATGGTATGGTTTACTAATACAAAAATAAAGGTTTTTTGTTTTTGGAGTAATAAACTAATACATCATTAATTATCATTAGGTATTAGGCAATTTAATTAAAATGGATTATTCCCAAAAGTTGCATTGGGGAGGGGGTCGGGGAAGAGGTTGGGATAAGAAAGAGAAAAAGGCGAAATGACAAAAAACACGAGCAAGCAGATTCGTTTTTTGAGAGATTTGCTTAAATAATAATTTGTATTATTTGTTCAAAAAAATATTTTATTCTTATAGAATTACACTTAATTTTATTAGTTATATATACTTAATTTGGGAGGTTTATATGGAGCATTACTTTCTTAGTAGATAATTCACCAACTGAACATATTTCAACTTTTTGCACCTTTTTATTACAAGATTAATATATTGCATCTTGACAATATCTTTGGTTAACCTAATTTTTTATTGCCTTATCACATTTAATATTGTTATATTAATTATTGGTGATATCATTAGATATGATATTGATTTGGAGGAATTTATGAAATTAAAAAATTTTTTCTCTTTTGTTATTCTTTTTATTATTTTAACGGCATCAATTACGACAGCTTTATTTATAAAGGGTAAATTTTTTGATAAAACAGATTTTACAAATAATGTTATAATCGCACAGGATTCAACCCAAAATGATCAAAATAGCCAGAATAATTTAGTGAATACAAATAGTTCTAATTATATAGCACTTCAACAACAGTTTAATAAAATTGCTAAAGATAATTTACCAGCGGTTGTACATATAACTTCATTGATTGAGCAAGAGGTACCAAATTTCCCATTTTACTTTCCATTTGGAGATCCTTTTTCCCAGGATCAAACACAAAAAAGGCAGGTAGAGGTTTTTGGCTCAGGTTTTATTATCTCAAAAGAAGGTCATATCTTGACAAATTACCATGTTGTAAATAATGTTAAAGATTTAAAAATTAAACTGATGGATGGATCAGAATATGAAGGTAAAGTTCTTGGGGTAGATCAAGACCTCGATGTAGCAGTCATAAAGATCAATGCAGAAGGCAAAATACTACCTGTTGCAAAGTTAGGAGACTCAGATTCTATTGAAATTGGAGATATAATATTTGCTATCGGGAATCCTTTTGGCCTTGATGGAACCTTTACACAAGGAATTATCTCTGCTAAAGGTCGAACATCACTTGGAATAAACCAATTTGAAAATTTTATTCAGATAGATGCGGCTATAAATCCAGGAAACTCTGGTGGTCCATTATTAAATATTAAAGGAGAAGTTATAGGAATAAATGATGCAATATATTCACAAACTGGTAATTATGCTGGGGTAGGATTTGCTATTCCAATCAATATAGTTAAAAAAAATTTAAATGAATTAATTTCCGGTAGACCTATAGAATATGGTTACATCGGTGTTACTGTTTATCCAATGGATCAAAGTAAGGCAGAATACTTTGGTTTAAAAGAAATTTCAGGGGTAATTATAGCATCAATTGAACCAGGTTCACCTGCAGCTAAGGCTGGACTAAAAAATCTCGATGTAATTTTGTCATACAATGGTAAAAAAGTAACAAATCCGGGAGATCTTGCCTTTTTCGTTAAATCTACAAAACCAGGCGAAAAGGTAAATTTGCAAATCTTGAGAAAAGAAGCTAGTAAAATTAAAAATCTAACATTGACTATTATTATTGAAAAAAGACAGACAAAAACATCTTCATTAGACAAACCAAATAACTGGCTTGGAGTTATAGTTACCGCTTTAGATCCTGAAACAAAGGAAAAATATAAGGCTTATGGTGTGAAAAATGGTGTTGTGGTCCTTGGTGTAGCAAAAAATTCTCCAGCCGCTCAACTTGGGATTTTAGAAGGTGATGTTATATATCAGATAAATGATTATGGAATAACTGATCCTGAACAATTTTATCAGATTCTAGAAAAACTCAAAAATGCCAAAAAAATAATTATTCTAATTAATAGAAAAGGAATGAGTTTAATGTTGTCTATTGGAAGATAGTGTAATAAAGATTGAAAGATAAAATAGTTGACTTTTATATCTAATATGTTAATTATCTTTTTGTCCAACAAGATAATGGCGGCGTAGCTCAGTGGTAGAGCACTCGGCTCATATCCGATTGGTCAGGGGTTCAAATCCCTTCGCCGCTATTTTTATCTTTTCTAAATCTTGACATTAAATTTAATCATTGTAACTAATAGATGTTAATTGTTCGAATTTTAAGGAGTAAAAAATGCCGGTAAACATGAAAGGAAGAAATTTTCTTCGTCTTATGGATTGCTCGCCATATGAATTAGAGATGCTTATAGATATGGCTATTGATCTTAAAAAACAAAAAAGATTGGGAATCTCTGGTAAAAATTTAGAAGGTAAAAATGTTGCCCTGATCTTTGAAAAAGCTTCAACAAGAACAAGATGTGCTTTTGTAGTAGCATGTTATGATGAGGGTGCACATCCTGAATATCTTGGTAAAGATGATATTCAGTTGGGTAAAAAAGAAACCGTAAAAGATACCGCAAGAGTTCTTGGAAGAATGTTTGATGGTATTCAATTCAGAGGATATAAACATGAAACTGTTGAACAACTTGCAAAATATGCCGGTGTTCCAGTATGGAATGGTTTGACAGATAAATTTCATCCCACACAGGTACTTGCAGATTTTCAAACGGTAAAAGAAAAATTCGGGTATTTAAAAGGCATTAAATTCGCATATGTCGGTGATGGAAGAAACAATATGGCTAACTCATTGATGGAAGGTGCTGCCATGGTTGGTATGGATTATAGAATTGTTGCACCAGCATCATTGCATCCAGAAAAAGAACTTTTAAATGAATGTGTAGAATATTCAAAAAAAACCGGAGCTAAAATTACAGTTACAGATAACATAGATGAAGGTGTCAAAGGAGCCGATGTTATCTATACAGATGTATGGGCTTCTATGGGTGAAGAAGATAAAATCCCAGAGAGAATAAAACTTCTTAAACCTTATCAGATTACAATGGATATGATTAAAAAGACTGGAAATCCTGAAGTTATCTTTTTACATTGCCTACCTTCTTTTCATAGCAATGAAACAGATTTATCTAAAAAATTTCCAGATATCTGTGAAGTAACCGATGAAGTATTTGAATCAAAACACTCACTAGTATTTGATGAGGCTGAAAATAGAGTTCATACCATAAAAGCAATTATGATTGCTACAATGGGTAAGTAGAAACTTCGTAAGTCAATTTATAAATCAATGGAATTTTAGCATTAAATTAGAATTAAGTAAAATTTAAATTAATCAAAAAAGGTTGGCAGTAAGCCAACCTTTTTATTTATTAAAAAGATACGAAAAACCAGTTAAAACTTGTTTACCATAAATGTAGTATCATTATTATTGAAAAAGTTGACAATCTGTCTGGCTGCGGCAATTCCAGAATTATTGTTGGCTTCAACCGTTTGTGCACCCATTTTTTTAGCGGTAAAAAAGACTCGTAGACCAAATTTATCTTCGAAAGTTTTCCTATTTTCAGGAGCTACATCGGCACAATATAATATATCTTCTCTTTCTTCCATTATCTTTAAAAGGTCATCTTCATCTATTACTTCCGCTCTTGCAGTATTAACAATTGTTGCACCCTTTTTTAATAAGGTAAATAATTTATAGTTAATAGATTTTTTGGTCTGTGGCAAAAGTGGCAAATGAATAGAGATATAGTCTGAATTTTTATATAGATCTTCAAGATTTTTTACAGGTTCAACGCCATCTTTAATCATAGCTGATGAATCTACAAAAGGGTCATAAGCCAAAATATTCATACCAAAACCTTTTGCTATCTTTGCCACATATTTTCCAACATAACCATAAGCATGCAAACCTAAAGTTTTATTTCTTAATTCAGTACCATCCTTACCTGTATAACCTTTTCTTGCAATATACAGCATCAATCCAAAGGCTAATTCTGCAACTGCATTAGAATTCTGTCCTGGGGTATTCATTACTACAATTTTTTTGTTGGATGCAGCATTTAGATCTATATTATCATAACCAGCGCCTGCTCTAACGGCTATTTTTAAATTATCCGCATTTTCTATTATATCCGAAGTTAATTTATCTGATCTCACAATTATTCCATCTACATCTTTTATCGCATTTTTTAAATCTTCTGGATTTTTATAGGATTCGAGAATAGATAGTTCAAAATTTGCTTCAGTAAAAATCTTTTTTATAGAATCAACGGCAGATTTTGCAAATGGTTTTTCTGTTGCAAGCAAAATCTTTTTACTCATAGATTTCTCCTTATATTATTTAATTATTTAATCTGAGTCAATAAAATTGGATTTGTTACATAAATAATATAAATTATTATTAAAAAATTTCAATTAATTCTTAATATTATTTTGTAAATTGATTGATTACTAAATTATGTTAAGTTATCAGACTATTTCTTTTCATCTCAACCATTCTGGATTTAGCATTTAACTGTAAAAAAGTATCTATATTAAATTTATAATTTTCAAATAGGTGATAGCCCAAACCAGCTACCATAGCACCATTATCTGCACAAAGTTGAATAGGTGGGAAAATTACCTTAATCCCTTCATTTTCGAGCAATTTAAAATTTTTTCTTATTTCGGAATTAGCTGCACTACCACCAGTAATTACCAGTGTTTTTAATCTAGTTTTTGTAATGGCGTACTTTGTTTTCAAAATCAGTGTTTTTGCAACTGCCAGCTGAAAAGATGCCAGTATATCTTCTAATTTTTCGTCATTATTATTTTTTTCGAATCGATATTTTTTCCTAAAGTGAATTACTGCTGTTTTTAAACCAGAAAATGAAAAATTCAAACCATATTTTTTAATATCAGATAAAGCGATAGGGAAATTATATGCAAAAGGATTTCCATTTTTTGATAATTTATCTATTATAGGACCGCCAGGGTAACCTAAATCAAAATTTTTTGCAATCTTATCGAAAGCCTCTCCACAAGAATCATCTATTGTTTTACCAAGAATTTTATAATCTTCAAACGAATTAAAAAGAATTAAAGCTGTATGTCCACCTGAAATTAGTAACCCTAGAAAAGGGAAGGAAATATCATTTTCAAAAAATGCCGAATAAAAATGTGCCATAATATGATTTATTGGAATTAGTGGTTTATTATATCTATAAGCCAAACCTTTGGCAAAATTTACACCAATTACAAGTGAACCAATTAATCCAGGATAAGTTGTCACTGCAATTGCATCAATTTTATTAATATCTATTTTAAAATTAGATAAAACATTTTTGGTTACATTATATATCACTTTTAAGTGTTCCCTTGATGCAATCTCAGGAACAATTCCATTGAAAATTTTATGGGCATCATTTTGCGATAGGGTAAATAATGATATTATCTTTTTACCATTCTCAACGATTGAGACAGATGTATCATCACATGAAGATTCTATTCCAAGAATATACATAATATTTATATTAAAATATTTATATTAAAAAAAAGTAGCAGTTTAACATATACTGCTACCTTAATAATAACAACAATTAATTAAATTGCAAGATATTTGTACCATTTTTCCCCCTTTAATGGTACTTTGATAAATTTTTTAAATTTATCGGTAATTTTAATTAAACTACTTTTGTAAAAGTTGAATCAGTGCCCTGTGGGGGAGCTTTTACACTTTCTCGAATTACAGTTTGCTGCTCTTTTGTCACATCAAACATCTTTTTAAGGAAATAAATCTGAGCATTTAATATAATTCGAGAGTTTTGATAATCATTTACACCTTCCATGGTAATCATATCAAACTCCTTTTTCCTCTATCTATTATATCGTCTAAATAAACAAAAAATAATAATAAAAAAATTTCAATAATTGAATAAATTTTAAAATAAAATATTTTCAAAATGCTTATGTGTTATTATTAAATTTATAAAATTTTATTTACATAAATTAGTTGCAAAAATTTAAATAAATAGTAAAAAAGAGCATGTAAAGTATAATAAAAGGGGAAATTTATGAACCAACTAATTTTAAGATATTTTAAAAAAATCAATTTCAAACAACAGATAATTAGCTATTTTTTAATAATATTTTATTCTTTGAGCTTAGCTATTAGTGCTAAAATCAAATTTTATCTTCCTTTTTCTATTGTGCCTTTCACCCTTCAAATGCTTGTTATTTTCTTAATAATATTTTTTGAGGATAAAAAGATAGCCTTTTTTTCAATCTTAACTTATCTTTGCCTTGGGTTACTAAATTTGCCATTTTTTGCCAATGTTTCTGGAATTCAAGCAATATTAGGACCTACTGGTGGATATCTTCTTGGTTTTCTTTTTTCATCATTAGTTGCAAGCGATAAAAGAAAATCTTTAACTCAAGAAAATGTCAACTTTGTAAAACTTTTTACAAAAGGAGTTTTTGTAATATTAATAGTTTATCTTTTTGGATTTTTAGGTTTATTAAGATTTATAGATTTTAAAAAGGCATTTCTTATAGGAGTTTTACCTTTTATTATTTTCGATTTCTATAAATTATTTATCGCATTATTTATTTACGCTAAATTAAATTATAAAGGGTTAAGGATCGGATAATCTATTTAATGAAAAAAAGCAATGCTGAAGAGAATTATTTTGGTTATTCTGAAGGCAAGATTCAGGTTTCAAACAATTTAATACCTATAATAAATGGAATTAATGATTCAATAATTAGATATTTAGAAAATCATTTTAACATAGATATTTATATTGGTGATGATGAATACATTATTCAAGCAAAATCTGAAATATTAAATACAGTAACTTCAATATTTGAGAATATTATCTCTATAGCAAAAAAAAATGGGCATATACCTTTTGATGAAGTAAGACTTCTTGTCGAACAGGCGGAGCAGAACAATCTATTAAGCTCGGATCATAGAGCAAAAAACTCAATAAAGCTTTCTAGAATTGGGAAAAAAATTGAGCCTAAAACAGAGAATCAAATACATTATTTTGAATCGATGACAAATTTTGATCTGACTATCTGTTTTGGTCCTGCTGGAACAGGAAAGACATATTTAGCGGTAGGTTTTGCTCTTCAACAACTTTTTATGAATAACTATAAAAGAATTATATTAACAAGACCTGTTGTTGAAGCCGGAGAAAAGTTAGGATTTTTACCAGGTGATTTCATTGAAAAGATAAGTCCCTATTTGAAACCTTTATATGATTCTATTTTCGATATAGTTGGCTCTCAGACCTATGAATATCTTATCCATTCGGATATTATTGAAATAATTCCACTAGCTTACATGAGAGGAAGAACTTTAAATGATGCGATAATAATTCTTGATGAAGCTCAAAATGCCACCTATTCACAACTCAAGATGTTTTTATCAAGAATGGGATTTCATTCAAAAGTCATTGTTACGGGAGATATTACTCAAATTGATCTTGAAAGAAAAAATGATTCAGGTTTATCTTCTATAATTGAACTATTTAAAACTATAGAAGGGATCTCAATAATTGAGTTCGAAAAAAAAGATATAATTAGACATAGTTTAGTAAGAAAAATGCTTAGTGTTTTAGAAGAGTATGAACAAAAACTACAAAGATAATAATATGTTTTTTATAAATATAAAATCAAAAAAACAGATTCTTATCTTTTTTCTTTTATATTTAAGCTTTATCATTCTTTATGGTTCTTATCAAATATTTAGCATTAATAATATATATTTGAAATCAAGTTTTTCTGATATTGCAAAAGAAGATATAATATTACAAAAAGATCTCCTCGTTATGGATGATTTGAAAAATGAGGAAGAAAAAAAGATCTTTTTACAGGATATTCCCCCTGTTTATAATATCTATGATTCTGTTTTTTACAAGCAATGGAATTTTTTCGAAAAACTGTTTAATTTTATTTCAAATGAAAGACCAGTCCCCGAAATACTTGAAAAATATATCAATAATCAGACAGATTTAAAAGTTCATAACCCAAGATTATTAACTTTATTAATTATTATTGCAGATAATACTTCTTTAATAAGAACTTTTAGATCATTGTTATACAATATTTATAGCAAAGGTGTTATTTTATCAAATTTAGAAGATATTTTAACTAATTCCAAAAAGCTTGTAGTTGTAGATTGGTTCAGACAATTTGATACAGTTAGAAAAGAGGTATCTATTGATAATTTTATCACTTTGGATAATCGGGATAATAAAATAACAGAAATTTATGATCAGGTTTTTAATGGATCCCTGTTTGATCAAAATTTACTTCCAGAAGAAAAACAACTATTATTAGATTTTGTAAAATTAAATTTAAAAGAAAATCTAGTATATGATCAACTTCAAAGTGATGAGTTAAAGAGGAAGATGCTTGAAAATTTTACCCCTAAAATGGTTGAATTAAAAGCAGGAACGGTAATTATAAAGAAAGGGGAAATTATCGATAATGAAAAAAAAAGAATACTTTTTTTAATACAAAAAACATTAAAAAATAACCAGATTCAGATTCTTTTCTCTTATTTTATTGCATTATTTATCGTTGGCTTGATGATTTCCTTTTATCTTTTTAATTACATAAACTCATTTAATCTTTATAAAAGGTATATTGTATACTTTTTCATCCTATTATATTTTTCATTGATTTTTTATATTCTTCTTGATTTAAAATATATTAAAATAATTACTGGATTTTATCATTTCCCTTTGTTGCTTTTTTATCTTTTAATCGAGTTTGCCTATTCAAAAAAAGATATGCCTATTATTTATTTTATTTTGCTTTTTATCATTTTTATTATGGCAAATTATGACATCCCTCTATTATTTTATGGTCTGTTACTCTACACCTTTTTATCCCTATTTGCAGTTAAATTTCATAGTTTCAAAAAGGCAATATTTTTTAAAGGGATTATCTCTATCATAATGACATTATTCTATTCATTGATAGTAAATATAATTTTTCCAAAGACTTACAGAACATTGGATCTTTTAATTTCAGGTGTTTTAAATATTATAGTCTCAATAATTTTATATTTTGGCTTAATACCAATACTTGAAAATATTTTTAATTTTCCTACAATTTCTAAGTTAATGGAAATCTGTGATCTTAACAGTCAATTTTTCTCTGAGTTTATGGTTAAGGCTCCTGGAACTTATCATCATTCCGTAATTGTTGCTAATCTAGCAGAGAATGCTGCGGCAAGTTGTGATGCAAATCCTTATATAACAAGAGCTGGTGGCTTATATCATGATATCGGCAAGATAAAATATTCTAAGTATTTTGTCGAAAACCAGCATGGAGAAAATCCAACAGTCGAAGTTTTAAACCCCAATATGGCTGTAACCATTATTAAGAATCATGTAAAAGCAGGTATAAACGAGGCAAAAAAATTGCACTTGCCAAAAGAGGTAATAGATATTATAGAGCAACATCATGGGACATCTCTTATCAGTTTCTTTTATGTTAAAGCCTTAGAAAAAAAGATTGAAAAGATAGATAAATCCAATTTCTGTTATAATTATCCAAAACCTAAGACAAAAGAAGCGGCTATCATAATGATCGCAGACTCGATAGAAGCTGTTTCCCGAACTATAAAAAATACAGATAAAAAAAGTTTAGAACAGTTAGTAGAAGAGGTTATAAACAATAAATCTAAGGATGGGCAACTTGAAGAATCTCCATTGACCCTAAGCGATATTAAAAAAATTAAAAATTCAATGGTAAATAATCTATATTCAATGTTTCATAACAGAATAATATACCCTGATGAAAAAAAAATAAAAAATTTGGAAAAAGAAAATAGATAATGGAAATAACAGATTATTTAATATTTGATTTTGAAGATGAGCAATTAAAAATAGATATCTACGATATTATCAATGATCTTGATATTACCTTAAAAAAAGTAGAGAAAACAATAGATGATCTTTATAAATTAAAAAAAATAATATCGATATATTTTGTAAATCAAAAGACAATTACAGAATTAAATTTTAAGTATCGAGGCATAAATAACCCAACTGATGTTCTCTCTTTCTCTTATAATTACAGCCAGGATTATTTAGGTGAAATAGTCGTATATTTTGATAAAATAAGGCAAAGAGCAAAATTAGAGGAAGAAGATGTTAGAACAACCTTAGTATATATGGTTTTTCATTCGATATTACATCTATTGGGTTATACACATGAAGTCGAAGAAGATTATAAGCAAATAGAAGAAAAGACCGAGGAATTAATGAGGAGGTTTAGCAGTCTATGAGTTTCTTTCACTCGATTTTTAGTAAAAAGAAGGAAAACAAATCAGATGAAGATATTCCGGATCAGAGTAGCTTAAAAGATTTAAAAAAAGATCAGATTAAGATGATAAATGGGATTATTGCACTATCAGATACCCTGGCTCATGAAATTATGAAACCAAGGATAGATGTTGATTCCATAGATATAAATGATCCTTTAGATAGAATTTTCTCTAAAGTAATTGCCTGTGGTCATTCAAGAATACCCGCATATGATCAATCTATAGATAACATTGTTGGGGTATTATATGTAAAAGATTTGTTAAAATACTTAAGTCAAGATAATAAAAATGAAATAAATATTAAGAAAATTTTAAGGGAACCATTTTTTATCCCCGAAACTAAAAGAGTCACGGATTTATTAAAAGAATTTAAAGAAAAAAAAATTCATATAGCAATTGTTTTAGATGAGTATGGTGGTTTTTCTGGTATTGTCTGTTTGGAAGATATCTTAGAGGAAATAGTAGGAGAGATTTTTGATGAATATGATACAATTGAAAAATTGATTGAAAAAATCTCTGACAACGAATATATTGTTCTATCCAAGATTTCCATATTTGACTTAAACGAAGAGTTAAATATTTTTTTACCAGAGGATGTAGCAGATACACTTGGCGGTTTTATTATGGAAAATCTTGGCGATATACCTAAAAAAGGTGATAATTTCAATTATAAAAACTATGAATTTACCATTCAATCTATGATTGGCTATAAGATAGATAAAGTTCTTATAAAGATTAAAGAACCAGAAGATGAATAAAGGTTTTGTTCTAGATGCAATTAATTTTGATATTAACAATAAATTGATCTATATTTTTTCTGAAAACTCAATGATGGAAAAATATTTTATCTATCAGCCAAAAAATAATTTTGATTTGATAAACAAACATAATAGATTGGATTATATGATGATTATTGAGTATGAATATCAAAATAAAGGTCAAAAATTTTTTTATGAGATAATCGATGATTTTGTAACTATTAAAAATAGTTTAAATAGTTTGTTATTGGGTTCGATAATCTGTGATCTTATAAAAAATTCGATTCAAATAGAAGAGAAAACTATTTTTCAATATCAAAATATAGTAGATTTCATAAAATTAATATTTTTAAAAAATGATTTTAACAAAAATTTTATTTTTTCGTATATCATACTATTAATTTTTTATCTTTTATTAAACTCTGGAAGATTTATTTTACCTGAAAAAGATTCTATATTTTATGATACCCATAATTTAAAATTTGTTAGCGACAAAAATATGGTAAATTCTTATAAGATGAAAGAAAGTAATCAAATTTATATTAATAATATTAATAATGATAGGTTTATAAGATGTCCAAAAGAACTATTTGTATTAAATGAGCTTGATATAAAAAATTGTATTTCTATTCAAAATTTGAATTTATTGGAGAATTTAAATAGTGATAAATTAAACAATCTTCTTTTCTTTTTATCAAATTTATTTAATCTTGCTTATCACAAAAAGAGAGTAAATTCATTAACCTTTATTAAATATATTATATGATCTTTTCTCTATCCTTTTTAAATAATTTTTCGAATAAGATTAAGGTCAAAAGATGGTATTAAAAAACAAGATAAAATTACAGGATATTAAAATTGTAGGGGCAAGAGAACATAACTTAAAAAACATAAATGTGATCATACCGAGAAATTCATTTACGGTAATTACAGGAGTTTCGGGTTCTGGTAAATCTTCCTTAGCCTTTGATACGCTATATGCCGAAGGACAACGCAGATATGTTGAGAGTCTTTCCTCATACGCAAGGCAATTTTTAGGGCTCATGAAAAAGCCTGATGTGGATTACATAGAAGGTCTTTCCCCCGCAATATCTATTGAACAAAAAAAATTAAATAGAAATCCAAGATCAACCGTTGGAACAATAACAGAAATCTACGATTATCTCAGATTATTGTATGCCAATATTGGACAGGTTTATTGTTATAAATGTGGCACTAAACTTGAAAAACAGTCTATTGATCAGATAATTAATTCCATCTTCAACATAAAAGAAAATACTAAGATATTGATATTATCTCCATTTGCCTTAAATAAAAAAGGAACTTTTAAAAATGATTTTGAAAATCTAAGAAAGATTGGTTTTTATAGGCTAATCGTCGATGGTACTGAATATACACTCGATAAAAATATAGAATTAAACAAGAATGAAAAGCACGATATCTACATTATTGTCGATAGAATTAAGATTTCAAATGATAAAAAAAAGAGAATATTTGATTCGGTTGAACAGGCTATAAAATATGGGAATGATAAGGTTCTTATTCGTATATTAAATGATGATAATACAACAAATGATATTTTATTTTCTACAAAATTAGCATGTCCTCATTGCGAAATATCATATCCGGATATTTCTCCAGCACTTTTTTCATTTAATTCCCCAGAAGGAGCCTGTAAAGAATGTCATGGCCTTGGTGTTAATCTGGACTTCGATGTTGATAGAATTATTGACCCTGAATTAACTATTAAAGAAGGTGCAATCATACCTTTTTCCTTTGATGAATCGAGCTGGTTCGGTTCTATTATCTCATCTGCCTGTAAAACTTACGATATCCCATTAGATCAACCTTTAAAAAAGATACCAAAAGAGAAACTAGAATTGCTGCTTTATGGTAGTAATAAAGAGATAACAGTTGCATATAAATCTGCCAAAAGTGAATATATTGGTAAGAAGGTTTTTGAGGGAATAATCCCTTTACTTAAAAGAAGATATAGTGAGACAAATTCTGAAGATATAAGACAATGGCTTGAGCAATATATGAAAGAAAGTGTTTGTAATAGTTGTAATGGAAATAGATTAAACGATTATGCTTTATCTGTGAAGATAGATGAATACAATATTATTGAACTTACCAGGAATTCTGTAGATAAATCTCTTGAGATTATTAAAAATTTAAAACTAAATGAGGTCCAAAAGGTAATTGTAAAAGATGTATTGAAAGAGATTACCGGTAGATTAAAATTTCTCGTCGATGTAGGACTTGGTTATATAACATTGGATAGAAGATCATATACTTTATCAGGTGGTGAAGCTCAAAGAATTCATTTAGCAACACAGATAGGAAGCCAACTTTCTGGTGTTATGTATGTTCTTGATGAACCAACAATCGGCTTACATCAAAAAGATAATGAAAAGCTTATAAATGCATTAAAAGAACTTCAAAGCATTGGAAACACACTAATCATAGTAGAGCATGACAAACAGACCATGTTAAATTCTGATTATATAATCGATCTTGGTCCTAATGCAGGGATAAGTGGTGGAAATGTCATGTTTGAAGGCACTGTCGAGCAATTACTTAAGGCAGATACTTTGACCAGTCAATATTTAACCGGTAAAAAAAAGATTCCAGCCCCAGAAAAAATCAGAAAAGGCAATGGTAACTATTTAAAGATAGAAAACGCAAGATTGCACAACTTAAAAAATATAGATGTTGAAATACCGCTTCAGACATTCACCGTAGTTACTGGAGTTTCTGGATCTGGTAAATCAAGTTTGATTATAGATCTTCTTTATCCGGCTCTTTTCTTTGAAAAAACATATCGAAAAAAGAGCTCTGAAATAGAAGAATTTTACGATAACCTTAAAGGTGTTGAAAATATAAATGGTGTTTATCATATCGATCAATCACCGATAGGTAGGACTCCTAGATCAAATCCAGCGACATATTCTAAAATATTTGACCATATTAGATCTCTTTATTCTTCATTACCCGAATCAAGGGCAAGAGGATATAATGCAGGTCGTTTTTCTTTCAATGTAAAAGGGGGTAGATGCGAACATTGTCAAGGTGAAGGAGAAACTACTATTCATATGCATTTTCTACCAGATATTTCCGTCACCTGTGAAGTTTGTAAAGGGAAAAGATTTAATTCTCAGACTCTTGAGGTATTTTATCAGGGCAAAAACATAGCCGATGTATTAGATCTTTCGATTAATGAGGCTTATGATTTTTTCAAAACAATTCCACCAATATCAAATAGATTGAAACTTTTAATCGATGTAGGCTTAGGATACTTAAAACTTGGTCAACCAGCCACCACCTTATCCGGTGGAGAGGCTCAGAGATTAAAGTTGACTCGTGAACTTGGTAAAAACAGTAGAAATAACACATCGAATATCTATTTTCTAGATGAACCAACTACCGGGCTTCATTTCGATGATATTGCCAAACTAATTGCAATTTTACAAAAGCTGGTAGATAATGGTAATACTGTTGTTGTTATAGAACATAATCTTGATCTTATTAAATCGGCTGATTATATTGTGGATCTAGGTCCGCAAGGGGGCAATGAAGGAGGGCAGGTAGTTTTTCAGGGTTTTATCGATAAATTTATCGAAAATGATAGATCTTATACGGCTAAATATCTAAGAGAAGAGTCTGGTAGTAAACCTTAATTAAAGGAGTTTGTATGATGATGAAACATAAGATAGTTATTTCTATTGTCGCTCTTTTATTATTGGTTAATCTTTATTCAATTAATTGTTTTTCTCAGGTGGCTCCTTCATTGCCCCCAAACTTCTTTACCGATGTTCCTACAAGTCATTGGGCATATGAAGCATTATTAAAACTTTATCAATTAGGCTTGATAACAGGTTATCCGGATGGTACTTATAAAGGCAATCAACCCATGAGTAGATATGAAATAGCTTTAGTAATTTATAAGCTTTTAATCTATCTTCAATCCGAAATAAAAAACACAGATGTTTCTACAACAAATATAACACCAGATAATTTTGATCAAATAATCAATGAGATCCTACAAAAATCTAAATTAACAGAAGAAGAGCTTAAAATAATAAAAGATCTTGTAAATGAATTTAAAAATGAGCTTTTATCGATGGAATCTCAATATAAATCATTAGAATCAAGAATTGCTGCTTTGGAAAAAAATCAGACTGCGCTCTATATATCGCTTGCTTCTTCTGTTGTTTCAATAATAGCTATTTTAATCGCAATTTTATTTTAATCTATTAAAATTGGAAATAGATGAAATATTTATTAAAAATTTTCTTTTTCTTTTTTATATTATATAGTTTATCCTCTTTTTTTTATCTTAAAGCCCAGGAAAATCAAGATGATCTATTTTTTGAATCAATATATAAGTATTTAACTGCCGAAGAAGCATTTTTCCTCATAAATTATTCCAGCCTGGAAGAGCTTAAAAAGATTGCGGACGCTCTAGGATTAACTTATTCGCCTGATGCCACATTGGAAGATTTAAAGAAGTTGCTATATGAGTTTTATGGCTTTACAGAAATGAAAAAGGGAAAGTCTGAAGAAGTAATCTATATAAAAACTACAGACTTTCTCAGGTACTCTGATGAAAATAAGATTATAGAATTAATTGGAAATAATTTAATAGTATATAAGGATTATCTTTTTAAAGCAGATAGATTTATATTTTATATTGATGACGAGATAATCTATGGTTATGGAAATATTAGTTTTCAAAACAAATCACTAAATTTGATAGCAGATAGTTTTGAATATTCTCTGACAAAAAAAAATGGCGTCTTTAAAAATGCTACAATCTATTCCAATAATTACATAATTTCAACTCCTTTAGCCTATATTTCAAATAATGATACGCTTATTACAGAAAAAGCAACTGTTACGCAATGCAATTATCAAAAACCTCATTATTATATAATTGTCGATAAGGTTTTATTTTCTGAGTCGTTGATTTTTTTTTACAATCTTCAATTTGTTATTGGTTCAGAAAAACTTTTTTATTTCCCTTTATATATCTCCTATGAAGAGGGATATAATTATCCATTATTATTCGGGATGGATTATGGATATAGGGAAGGTTTCATGTTATTCAATACCCTAAAAAGGAAAAATTATTCAATCTATTTTGATATATATGAAAAATTAGGTTTATATTTGGGTTTTGAAACAAAAGGAGAAAATAAAAACATTAACTATACATTTTTAGGTGGGTTTGCGTTAAGTCCAGATCTATTTTATTATAGTACATCTTCTTTATGGTCAATAATTCCACCTGATGTAAAATTTACGATAAACAATTTGAATTTACGTGCTGGACTTAATGGAATGATAAAATTTAATTTTCAAAATGGATTTTATATATCTTTAAAATATGCCTTTTTTACTGATCCCTATTTTAACTATGATTATTTCTTGAGAGAAAGATTTTTAAGATTTGATATTACTCAGTTTACAGAATTTGATTGGACTGATGACTATGATCTTTTCCCTTCAACAAATTTAACATTTAACGAAGAGATACAATCTGGTTTTAAGATAATGAATTTTAATGTAAATATATCTTCAAGTTTAAGCTTTACGGCTGAAAAAAACGAATCCTTAGATCAAGCATATTTACAATATTATCTTTATTCCCCAAAATATTATCAATATTATTTAAGTTCAATTAAATGGTACAGTCTAAACTTAAGTGGAAATTTGTTTAGTATTTCAGAAGATTGGATAAACTTTAATATATCAAATTCCTATTATTCGAATTACCTTACATACTATAATTCTGATAAGGTTGTTCAAAAAGAATCTTTATCCGCATCTACCTCGATTACTCCAACACTTTCAATTAGATTTAAATTCTTTTCATATTCTCTTTCTATGAGTAATAATATCTCTTATGTTAATACAACTACTGATAGTATTACCGAATCACTTATATACTATTCGACATTATCAAACTCTTTTGTTTTTCAGGTCCCAATTTTTAGGATAACATTGAATTTATCTCAAAGCTATAGAAATTCATTTTTAGAACCTATAGATTTTGGATGGCTTTCGAATAGTGCGGGAATATCTATTAATATTTCTCCTTTTTCTTTTTTAAATTTTTCGGCAAACTTAAATTATAATTTTCTTGATTCAACAAATTATAATCTCTGGGAATTTTCTGCTGAAAAATTTGAATCAATTAATTTGAATGGTAATTTTAATTATCAATTTATTTCAGCTAATTGGAATAGCAAAATTAATTTACTAACTCAAGATTTTCTTTATCATCAATTTAATCTATCATTGACAATTCCTAAGATGAAGATATTATTTTTTTGGCTTAATATTTCAAACAATCTTTCAATTAAACTGGACAACCAAAACCCTTTTAATAGTTTTTTTGAGAATAACTTTTATCTTGTCTTTTCGATTGAAAAAGAGATTCAAATAATATTTAATGTCTCATCATACAATCAGTTTTTATATAGATACTCTTCTTTAGAAGAAGTTATGCTGGATCTATTAGACTCCTTTAATTTTTTTGATTATGAGGCAAGATTGAACTCTAATTTCGATCTAAGATCGTTATCTATTTCTTTAACAAGATATTTACATGATATAACAATTCAATTTAAGATAGGTGGATCATTTGTATTATCTTCAGACAAGACACAATATAATTTTGTCTTATCTTATTCTGTATATATAATTTCAACATTTTTAACAGGTTATCAATTTTCAGAAGTATGGGAGTCTATTTTTTAAATGAGGGTAAAATTAAGAAAACTTAATATTTATGGTTTTAAATCTTTTGCCGAAAAGACCCAATTTGTATTCGATAAAAATATAACAGGAATTGTAGGACCCAATGGATGCGGGAAATCAAATATTGTCGATGCAATATTTTGGGTTTTTCAAAGTCATAGTTTAAAAACCTTAAGAGCAAATGAAAAACAGGATTTGATATTCAAGGGGAATGATGTTAAATCTCCTGCTGGTTTTGCTGAGGTAGAGTTGATTTTTAATGTTTATGACTATCAGAATAATGATAACTTTTCGATAGAGGATTATAAAGAAGAATTTTCTATAAAAAAAAGATTATATCCATCCGGTGAAACAGTCTACTATTTAAATAAAAAAGAGGCAAGACCTAAAGAAATAACCGAATTACTTAAGAGTTATTCGATTACTTCGATCGATTATTCAATTATTGGACAGGGATCTGTAACCAAATTGATAGAAATGAAACCAGAAGAAAGAGTAGAATTGATAGAATCGGCTGCAGGTATAAGAAACATTAAAATTGAAAGATCAAAAGCATTTTTAGAATTAGCTAAAACCGAAGAAAATTTAAAATCTATCTCACTTTTTTCTGAGGAAATAGAAAATGAAGTCAATAAATTAAAGCAACAGGCGGAAAAAGCCAGAATATATAAAGATTCAAATGATAATATTATTTTTGCCGAGCAAGGGCTTCAGATAATCAAATATAGAAAAATAATAGAGTCTATCGATAAATTACAGAAAGAATATGAACAAAGTAATGAAAATTTAATGAATTATGAAAAAAAAACGCGAATAATTGAAGAAAGTAAGAATAAAGTAAATGAAAGGATAAAAGAATTAGAAAAAGATATTGATGAGAAAAAGCAAAATATATTTAAAATTGAATCAGATATTGCGGTAATAGAAAGAACCATACTATTGTCTCAAAAAAGATTTGAAGAATTAGCAATAGAGAAAAGAAGGAAATTGGAAGATTTAAACTTTTTTAAAAACAGAATCAAAAAGATAGATGAGCTGCTTTCTTTTCCCTTTGATGAATTAAAGCAAGAATATGAGCTAGAATTAGAAAAAAAAGAAGAATTGGAAGAAGATATAGGCAAACTAGATCAGAAAATTAAAGAATATAATTATAATATCGATAAAACAAGTTTAGAAATTAAATCATTAGAAAAGAAACTCAAGAGTTTATATAGCCAGCAAGAAGAATTTTTGGATAAGGAGATCTCTACATTATTTTCAAATTTATATGTTGTAAGAATGAAATTAATCAATTTCTTTTCCAATATAAAAAATATTAGCGATCTATCTTCTCAAGAAAAAACAAAACTAATTGGAATAAAGGCAAGAATTGAAGATTTAATTAAATTTAAAAATTCATCAAATGATCAAATAGTTTCTTATATAGTATCTATAAAAGATGAATTAGAGAAACTTATTTCAGTTTTAAATGAAATATTTATAAAGACAGATGGTATTTCCAAAGAGTCTTATGAATTTGAGAATTTATTATTTGGTAAAGATTCAATATATTCAAAGTTTCAAGAATCAAATTCATCAATTAATGATGTAGATGAAAAGTTGGAACAGGAAAAAAATAATTTGAGCCATTTTCAGGAAGAATTTAATAATTTGATAGAGGCTCGAAACCTTATGAACAAAAGACTTGATGAGACAAATCGCAGGATTTTTCAGATAGATGAAAAGCTTAAGAATTACCAGATAAATAAGACAAGATTCGAGAATGAAAAAGTAGAACTTAACTATAATATAAAACAAAAAGACGAAGAGATATCGCAGCTTGAAAAAACTATGGAAAAAATAAAAAGCGAAGGGATTGAATTAATAGATGAGAAAGATAAAATATTTTCACAGAAAAAAGATATTGATTCAAAGATAAGAGAATTAGAAAAAGAGATAGATAAATGTAGAGAAGAATTGACAAAGTATTATATAGAAAATGAAAGTTTAATTAAAGAAAAAAATAATTTATTAAAATTAAGAGAAGAATATAATATTAATAAGGCAAAATTAGAGACTCAACTGGAATCTATAAGGATGAATTTCTATGAAAATTATAGAATTGTCCTGTCTAACGATTTTTTAAATGATATTAAATTTTCAAATTTAAAAGAATCAGAACTGAGAAATATAATCTATTCATCACGAAAAGCAATCGAAGAGGTTGGTCAAGTAAATTTTTTGGCTACAACGCAGTATGATGAAACTTTAAAAAGATTTCAGTTTATTACAAAACAAAAGGAAGATATAATTTCAACAAAAGAAAAAATACTAGAAATTATAAAGACCTTAGATGAAAATTTAAAGGAAAAATTCCTAGATGCATTTAACAAGATAAATGAAAACTTTAAAAATATTTTTTATGAGGTTTTTAAAGGAGGGAATGCATCTATGATTCTAACAAAACCAGATAATTTATTTGAAACAGGAATCGATATAATCATCCAACCTCCTGGTAAGAATATTTCAAATATCTCTCTTTTATCGGGTGGTGAGACAGCTATGGCTTCAATCTCACTTCTTTTCGCATTTTTCTTATATTGTCCTTCACCATTTTGCATTATGGATGAAGTTGATGCGCCATTTGATGAAAATAATGTTAATCTTTATAAAAGGTTGATTAAAAGATTTTCTAGTGATACTCAGTTTTTCATTATTTCTCATAACAAGTTGACTTTAGAGATTGCTGATATTTTGTATGGCATCACAATGGAGGATTATGGAATAACAAAAGTTGTTTCGGTTAAGATAGAAGATATCAAAGATGCTGTATAACTTTTTGAAAATTCATTTATATTAGTTAAAAAAAGATTTATAATAAAAGAGAATGAAAAAATTTGATATTAAAAAAAGTCTTGATTTTCTTTTCCCTGATGATAGCTCAAAGATTATTGCAATTATAGTAATATTTATTGTTCTTATTTTATCCTTTGTTTTTACCTTTATAATTGTTAAAAATATTAAAAATCAAGGGACATTTGAAGATAAAATAGAGAATAAAGAAGTAATAAAAATAGAACTACTTGAACCTAATATAGATTTTGTGGATAATACGCATAAAAATTTAAACTTCAATAATATACAAGAAATAGATAAGAAGGATTTTGAAAATTTATTTAAGTATAAAGAATTTGGAGATTTTACAAATTTTATTTTTGAATTTGATTTTTATAAGAGACAGGTTGAAATATTTTTGAAAAATTAGGTTTTCCAATGAAAAATAAAAAAGTGTATTTATTTTTAATATTTAATCTAATTTATTTAATCAATATATTCCTTATAACATCCTATATTTTAGTTGCACAACAACAAGATTATAAAAAAGAAGTTTTATTGAACACTATATTTTATATTCAATTTGAAGGTAATACCTGGATTATACAATCTCTAGATAAGGAATATCTTACACTGGTTTCAAAAGATATTTCATACGACACAGTCTCTTTTCATTTCAAACCTAAAAAAATTGGGAAAACCACTATTGAATTTTATGATTTAACCAAAAAAGGAACTATAACTTATTATATTAACGTTCAGGAAAATATTTCGATAAACCCAGGATTTGCTCAGAGTTTTATCGATAAAACAGATATTTCAAACAACCAAAACGATGTTTCTAATTTTGATATTGCCTTTTTTCTTTTTTCGAATGGAATATATCAGGATGCAATTAATTATTTTATTAAAGGAAAAGAGAATGAACCTCTTATCTACAATAAAATTGGAGCATCAAAAATCTCATATTATTTAGGTGTATGTTATTTTAATTTGAAACAATATCCAACGGCATCTTCTTATTTTGCTATTTCAAAATTATCCAGCGATTATGAAATCAAGATCTATTCTTATTATTATATGGCAAAAACGCAGATAATGCTTAAGAATACAGATATTGCGATAGATAATTTATTCTATTTAATCTATAGATTAAATCCCCAAGATTCTCTTTATGATAACTCTTATTTTTTGATCTGTTCAATATATTTCGAATTAAAAGATTATGAACATATTATCTTGCTTGCATATCCCAAGATAGATATTCTTGATAATTCGGCTTACAAAGATTATTTTAACTATTATCTAGCGGTTGCATACTATGATGGTAGAAAGGATTTTTATATTGCATATAGTTTTTTAAAAAAAATTACAAATAACTCTTTTGAGTTTTATCAAAATGTAGAGCAGATGATTAAAAATATAGAAACTAATTTTCTCGATTTTCATTAATAATGAAAATTTTATTAAATTAAATTATATTATTAAATTAAATTTAATTTTAAGGAGCCGATGATGCTTGATGCAATTGCAAAAGGTTTTGATAGTGCATTAACTTTTATTTTTAAAAAAGGATTAATAACAGAAGGGAAGATAAATGAGGCACTAGATGAATTAAAAAGAATAATGATTGATTCCGATGTTAATTATGATGTAGTCAATGAATTCTTGAAAAATGTAAAGGATAAAGCAATTGGGCAGCAAATAGTGAAAGGTTTGTCTGCCAGAGATAAATTTATAAAGATAGTTTATGATGAACTGGTTTATTTCCTTGGCGAAGGGAAAAAAGAGCTAAAAATAAAAAGTAAAGGGAATAGAAGCATAATATTGCTTGCCGGTCTACAGGGTAGTGGTAAAACTACTACAGCGGCAAAAATTGCCAGGATGTATAAAGGTCAGAAATTCCCTTTACTAATTGCGGGCGATATTTATAGACCCGCGGCGATTGAACAGTTAAAGATATTGGGAAGCCAGATTGGGGTAGAGGTCTTCAACCTACCCAAAAAAACACCTGATAAAATCGTTAAGGAAGGTATAAACTATGCTGATTCAAAGGGTTTAGATCTTGTAATAATCGATACTGCAGGAAGGTTGCAGATAGATAAAGATCTTATGGATGAATTAAAATTAATAAGCCAGATTGCTAAGCCCGATGAAAGTTTACTCGTAGTTGATTCTATGACAGGGCAGGTAGCAGCGGATGTGGCACTTGAATTTTCTAAATATATAAAGCTTACAGGTGTAATACTCTCGAAATTTGATTCTGATACAAAAGGTGGAGCTGCCTTATCTGTAAAACATGTCTCAAAAGTTCCTATAGTTTTTGTTACTAATGGAGAACAACTGGATAAGATTGAGTATTTCTTTCCGGATCGTATCGCTCAAAGAATTATAGGCATGGGAGACATCTTATCTTTAGTTGAAAAGGCAGAAAAAGAATTTTCTATTGCAGAAGCAGAAAAACTGGCTAAAAAGATAGAAACAAATAAGTTTGATTATAATGATATGCTTACTCAAATAGAAGGCATAGCAAAAATGGGAGGTTTCGATCAGGTTCTTTCAATGCTGCCTGGTGCAGCTAAGATAAATCAAGATAAGATAGATAAACAGATAAAAAAGTTTTTTAATTATAAGGTTATAATTCAATCAATGACCAAAAAAGAAAGAGCTAATCCTCTTTTGTTAAATAATCCTTCAAGAAAAAGAAGAATTTCTAAAGGCTCAGGAACTAAGCTGATAGATATCATCCAGCTTCAAAGAGATTTTGATAATATGAAAAAGATGATGAGTAAGATGAAGGGTGGAAAAATAAAGCCTGAAATGCTTGGACTAGACATGGAAGCACTCAAAAATTCTGGTCTACAATTTTGATTTTATTCGTTTAATTAATTTAATGTGAATAAGATGTGAAAAAAATTTATAATTGAGTTGTTAATATTTATTGTTTAAGTTTTTATATTCCCTTTAAATCCTTTTATATACAAGCATCTTAAATATTTGATTCTATTTTTTTAACAAAAGATAGAGCAAAAGTTCTTGAAAAGTATTTGTTATTAAATTGTGAATAATATGTTAGAAAGGAAAGAAGATGGAAAATAGTAATAAAGAATTGTTAATAGAAAAAGAAAGATTTATTCTTCAAAGAAAAATGCAGATTGCGAAAATAAGAATGAATTATTTGAAGACTATGCGCATATTTTTCGAAAATGAGGGATTTCTTGAGGTAGAAACACCTATAAGAATAAAATCACCTGCTCCTGAATCAAATATTGAGACATTTAAATCCGAGGATTATTATTTAATAGCATCACCAGAGCTTCAGATGAAGCTTCTTGTAATGGCAGGTTATGATAAAATCTACCAAATTACCCATTGTTTTAGAAAAGAAAATTGCTCTTCTTTGCATCAAACAGAATTCACAATGTGTGAGTGGTACAGGATTGGAAGCTCTATTGATGATCTTATGAAAGATTGTGAAATGATAGTTAAAATGGAAATAGATCAAATTTCCAACTTTCTATCTTTTAATAAATCAAATGAGATAGATATAAAAGCATGTGAATCTTTGTTTAATAGTATTTCTTTTCCTTTTGAAAGAATCGAAGTCCAAAATATATATAAAGAGATTGCAGGGTGGGATCCAATTGAAGAATGTGACCCATTAAGATTTGATGTAGATATGGTAACCAAAATTGAACCATATTTAAAGACCAGACCAGCAGTATTCCTTGTTGGTTACCCATATTATCAGGCATCTCTGGCAAGGCTTAGAAAAGATAATAAAAAGATTGCACAGAGATTTGAGCTGTATCTTAATGGAATAGAAATTGCAAATGGATTTGATGAATTAACGGATGCTGTTGAACAGGAAAAAAGATTTATAGAAGAACTTGAAGTTAGAAGATCAAAAGGAATGAATCAATATTCAATCGATAAAAGATTCATCGAGAATTTGAAAAAAGGTATGCCGCAAACTTCTGGTATAGCCTTAGGTACAGATAGATTATTGATGGTTTTGCTAGGTTTAAATAGTATAGAAAAGGTAATTTTATTTCCTCAAGGATCGTTTTAATCAATATAGTTAGAGTTGAATAAATTTATCGAAAATTTCAAACTCTATCTTGGTATAATCAAATAAGGTTTTTTACCACAAGGCTCTTTGAATTTCTGTTACACCCCATGCGTTTTCAAATTGAAATTCGGTTTTATCATCGGTATAAAGTGAACCAGAAAAGGTTCCAAGATATTGCCTAAAATATATTTTTAAAAATCCTAAGTTTAATTTTTGAACTCTTTTTTTTATCGGTATGAATTTTAAATTTACCTTTTTATCATCACTTATTATTTCCCATCTTTTGTCAGGATTATTTTCTTCAAAATTAAAAATTATCTGATTTATTTTAAAAATCTTATGATCTATCCAGTAAGCGTTTTCTGTTGTGTATGTCTCATTTATAAAGGATGCAAAATTACCACCTAAGGTCATCTTTAGCCTCGGATCGGCAGCAGAAAAGGCAGCCCAATTCCAGTTAGTTAATCTTTTCATGTATCCACATGACCAATCATATAGCAAGGTTGTCTTTGAAAGATCTGGGTTTATCTGTTTATCATTTAATTTTAATTTCAATGATTTTGGTTCTATCCCCGTGCATTTCTCGGTGAAAGTCCAACAGTTCACACCATTTGGAGAGCATATTCTTAATGGGTTATTTATCTTTGTTCCATAGGCAAAGTTACCTTCAATGTAGAAATTATGAGGAAAATCTGCAAATATGTTTAAAGTAGATAATGCCTTATTCTTTTCTATAATTAATTTTTCAGATTTAGTGTTATATTCAATCTTGAAATTTTCCGCATCTATAGGATATTTTAAATTAAATTCGAATGGTACTTTTTTTTCAATTTCAAGATAATCATTTGTCTTAAAGCAATATGAAAAAAGAAAAATATCTGAAATATATGTTAATCCAACTATTCCCAATCCCAGAAGATGAGTATCTGTAATTATCATTATAAAATTGAACTTATGAAACCTGAATTTCTGAATAATCTTTGGAAGATTTTTATCAAAAATCGATTTTAATTTATAATCCTGATAATTTATCACGATATGATCATCGATTTTGCCGTATAAGACTTCATTTGTATTTGGATTTATCAGTTTTTGCATTTTTATTCCTTAATATATAAATTTACTATTTAATTCAAATATCGGTTTTTAATTTGATTGATTTAATATCAGCTTTTTACTTTTCTATTGACATCAATAAAAATTAAAATATTTTTTACCAAATATATCAAATATTGAATTTATTATCTGAGGTATTTATGGGTAGTTACAATCATATTGAAATTGAGCAAAAGTGGCAAAATTACTGGGAAATTAATAAATGTAATGAAGTAAAAGAAGATAATACCTTTCCAAAAGAGAAAAGAATATATATTCTTGATATGTTTCCATATCCATCTGGAGAAGGTTTGCATGTTGGTCATCCCGAAGGGTATACCGCCACAGATATTCTTTCAAGATACTATAGATTAAAAGGATATAATGTATTACATCCAATGGGATTTGATTCTTTTGGATTACCCGCTGAAAATTATGCCATCAAGACAAAAATTCATCCATCAATTACGACTGAAAAAAATATCAAGACTTTTACAAGACAGATAAAATCTCTTGGTTTTTCATATGACTGGTCAAGGTCTTTTAGCACGACTAATCCCGATTATTTTAAATGGACACAATGGATATTTTTAAAACTTTTTGAAAAAGGGCTTGCTTATAAGTCCAAGGCACCAATAAATTATTGTCCATCATGTAAAACAGGTGTTGCTAATGAAGAGGTTGTGGATGGTAAATGTGAAAGATGTGGCACTCCAGTTGAAAGAAGGATGATAGATCAATGGATACTTAAAATTACGGCTTATGCCGAACGATTGCTTAAAGATCTGGATCTTGTAGATTGGCCTGAAGATATTAAAACAATGCAAAGAAATTGGATTGGTAAATCAGAAGGTGCAATAATAAGATTCGAAGTTGAAGGAATATTTAAAGAGATTGAGGTTTTTACAACCAGAGCAGATACTTTATATGGTGCGACTTATCTTGTTTTAGCTCCAGAACATCCACTTGTTAATGAAATAACAACACCGAAGCAGAAAGACATTGTAGAATCTTATATAAAAAGCGCAATTAATAAATCTGATTTAGAAAGAACCAGTTTAAATAAAGAAAAAACAGGTGCATTCACAGGAGCATATGCAATACATCCTTTAAATGGCAAGAAAATACCTATCTATATATCCGACTACATCCTTATACATTATGGTACAGGGGCAATTATGGCCGTACCTGGACATGATGAAAGGGATTTCGATTTTGCAAAAAAATTTGATCTTCCTATTATTCAAGTAGTTGCACCAGAACCAGGGAAAAAATTGGAATTAAATCAAGCCTTTGTAGAAGAAGGTTTCTCGATTAATAGTGCAGAGTTTTCTAACCTTCCAACTAAGGAATGTACGAAAAAAATCATAGAAAAACTTTCTAAGATTGGAAAGGGTAAATTTGCGGTTACTTATAAACTCAGAGACTGGATTTTTTCCAGACAAAGATATTGGGGAGAACCTATACCTATTATAAACTGTCCTCAATGTGGGCATGTCCCATTAAAAGAAGATCAATTACCTCTTTTATTACCAGAGGTGGAATCTTATGAACCATCTGGTGATGGTAGTTCTCCATTATCCAAAGTCGATTCCTGGGTAAAAGTAAAGTGCCCGATTTGCAACTCAGATGCAGAAAGAGAAACCAATACGATGCCAAACTGGGCTGGAAGTTGTTGGTATTATCTAAGATATACAGATCCTCATAATGATAAAGAATTTACCTCAATAGAAAAACAAAATTATTGGATGCCGGTGGATATTTATGTTGGAGGTAAAGAACATGCTGTTTTGCATCTATTATATTCGAGATTTTGGCATAAATTTCTTTTTGATCTTGGACTTGTTAACTCAGCAGAACCATTTATAAAGCTAAGAAATCAGGGAATTATTCTTGGAGAAGATAATCAAAAGATGTCAAAATCAAGAGGGAATGTTATTAATCCCGATGATATTGTCAAAGAATTTGGATCCGATACCTTTAGGATGTATGAAATGTTCATGGGACCTTTAGAGACTTCAAAACCTTGGAATAAAAATTCAATTGGGGGCATAAGAAGATTTCTTGAAAAAGTTTATAATTTCTTTTTAAATGTTTCATTAGATGCAGATAAGATCCCAGAAGATGTAGAAAAGATTTTGCATAAGACAATAAAAAAAGTTTCAGAAGATATAGAATCTATTTCGGCCTTTAATACTGCAATATCTGCCCTGATGATATGCTTAAACGAATTAGTGAAATTAAGTTCGATTACCAAAAAGTCAGCACAGGATTACATCATCCTGCTTTCGGTTTTTGCTCCACATTTAGCAGAGGAATTATGGGAAAAAGTAGGTGATGGAAAACCAATATTTTTACCTATCGGAACAAGACAAGCTTTATGGCCTGACTATGACAGCTCTAAGATTATTGATAAAATTGTGACATACGCAATAATGGTAAATGGTAAAAAAAGAGCTACGATAGATATGCCAGCTAATTCTAATAAAGATAATGTTACAGTAGAAAGTTTGAAATTGGCAAATATTCAAAAATATGTTAAAAAAGAAAAAATAGTTTCAATTGTTTTTGTTCAAGACAAAATCATAAATTTTATTGTTAAAGAATAAAAAAACGCCCTTTTTTTAGGGCATTTTTTATTAAATTTTATTCTCTCCACTTACCACCATGTTCACCTTTATATAATGGTCTTGGAATGTAGTGGGTATGCAAGTATTTTTTGGATTTAGTTGAAAGAGGTTTTTCAAGAAATTCTTCATATAATCTTTTAATAGAAGGGTTATTATGAGATTCTCTATGAGGTAATGATTTGTCCTCATTCAAAAGGGATTTAGCCCTAATCTCTCTTTTTTTTATTGTTGAACCAAAAGGTTGACCACCTCCACCGACACATCCACCAAAACAAGCCATGACTTCTATAAAATGGTAAGGGTTTTCTAATTTGTTTTCTTTAGCATGTTTAACCTTTTTTAATATTTTTTCTACATTGGAAAGACCTGATGCAACAGCTATTCTAACTTTTTTACCTAAAACTTCTATTTCACCTTCCTTAACACCTTTAGTCCCCCTGACAAATGGGATATCGGGGTTTGGTAGTTCATGTGCTGTTAAGAAATAATAGGCAGTTCTTAATGCGGCTTCCATGACACCACCGGATGCTCCAAATATTGTTCCAGCACCAGAGTATTCTCCCAATGGATCATCTGCATCGCTATCCTCTAAAGAAGGTAAATCAATACCTACCTGTTTAAGCATTCGAGCTAATTCTCTTGTAGTTATTGTCGCATCAACATCTTTATAACCAGAAGCATACATATCTTCCATTCTATCTATTTCGTATTTTTTAGCAGTACATGGCATAACGGAAACTAAAAATATCTTCTCTGGTTTTATATTCATCTTTTGTGCCCAATATGTTTTTACCATCGTTCCCAACATTTGATGAGGAGACTTTGCAGTAGAGAAATGTGGAATTAAATCTGGAAAGAATTTTTCAAGATAATCAACCCAGGAAGGACAGCAAGAAGTTATTAAAGGAAATTCATCGGGATTATTTTTAAAAATTTCTACAAACTCACTTGCTTCTTCCATGATAGTTAAATCTGCTCCAAAATTGGTATCAAATATATAATTAAAACCAAGTTTTCTTAATGATGTGTACATCTTTTTTACAACATTAGTTCCAGTAGGAAGGCCAAATTCTTCACCAAGAGCTACTCTAACTGCTGGGGCTTCTTGTGCAATCAATACAAGATTAGGATTGTTTAATGCCTCCCATACCAGTGAAGTATCATCTTTTTCAACAATTGCGCCAACAGGGCATACAGAAGAGCATTGGCCACATTTTACACATTCAGATTCATCGAGTAATCTTTCCATAGTTGGTCCAACAAATGAATTAAAACCCCTAAAACTTGTTTCAAGCGCGTGAACATTTTGAACATTTTGGCATACCTGCGTACATCTGCCGCATTGTATACAGTATGAAGGTCTTAAGATGATTGAAGAGGAGGAATCATCAATTTTTGTAATTGTTCTTGGGATAGAATCATATGATATCTTTCTTATTCCCAAACTGGCAGCAATTTTTTGCAATTCGCAAACCCCATTTTTGGGGCATTCAAGACAATCATTAGGATGATTTGAAAGTAAAAGTTCCACTACTGTTTTTCTTGCTCTTAATAAAGAAGGTGTTTTTGTATAGATTTCCATCCCTTCACTAACGGGGGTTGAACATGATCTAACTGTCTTTCCTCCTTTTTGTTCGACAACACATATGCCACAATTTCCAGTAGGAGGAAGATCTTCATGATAACAAAGAGTTGGAATATTAATTCCTAATTTTTGAGCAGCCTTTAATATTGTTGTGCCATTTTCGACTGTAACATCTTTTCCATCAATCTTTAAATTAACCATCTTTACTCTCATTTAATACGGTTAATCTACTTATATTTATTAAATCAAAAATTACAAGAAAAAATAAACTAAAATATATTGACTTTTTAAATAAAAACGATTATTTAATAGATAGAGATATAGAGTGATTTTTGATAACACCCTATGGGGGTGAATCTGGTTTCGACTGCATGGTAGGGTAACAAATTGCATGCAGACTTTCTGGAAGTCTTAAAACTTCAGAAAAAAACGAATTGACAACAATTCACTAGCTCTTGCTGCCTAATTAAGTGCAGCAGGGAAATCTGAAAATACTCCTGGTTTCAGATATTCCCCCGATTACAGGAGTAATCTTTCTTTTTCTTGTCTGGGGAAAAGGAAGGTATTTACAGACTGGTTTATTTTAAGTTTGAAATTTTTCTTGAAATAAACGAGAAAGAAAAATTTATAAGCATGTAGATATTGGTTACTGAGCCATGTAGGACGGGAGTTCGACTCTCCCCACCTCCAATTCCAAATTACAATAAATTATAAACTATAGACTAACAACTAATGTAATTATCATAGTTTATATTATAACAATCATATTAATTATATTATTCGAAATCTATATATTTAGAAAATTATATTATTAGAAAAAGAAAGTTTATCAAATCTTACTTATATTTACAAATAATTATTTATTCTGAAGATTGTCATTTATTTTCTAATTATAAACAATTTTGTAATCAATTACTACTTAATTTTCTTTTTTGCCTATATTTTTTATTTTTTTTATATTATTTATATTTAAAGAAATACTAAAAATTTGAATTCTTTACTATTTATAAAAAATGTAAAATAAAAAATTATTTTAATAGATTTTCTTTTATGTATATTAATCCAATATCTGTCAGTGAATATTCTCCTCTTGTAGCATTTTTTATAAAATTTTTATTTTCAGAAGATATATATTTAAAATATTGATTTATATTTTTAAGCTCCGATTTTCCGGTTTTCATCCAATAATTTAGTACATCTTTTGGAGAAAAGTACTTTATTTGCTTTTCATATAGCCAATAAATGATCAATAAAATGTTATCTATTATAGTATTTGCATTTTTAGATTTTATCCAGTTATAAAATTCTGAATCATTTTCAATCGAGTTTTGATCAATTGCTATATTTTCTTTTGATTTTTTTTCTTTTATGATAAAAGAATTGTTCTTTTTTCTTTGTAATTTCCCGGCTGTTTTGCTTAAATCAACTTTATTTACCTTTTGAATATCTTTTTCTAAATTTAGCTCTGAAAAAATTTTGTCTAGATTTCTTTCAACAAAGTCTTTATCGCCCTCAATTTCGACTTCAATTTCTTTGAATCTAATATGAATCTTATAACTATTTTCATTCTCCATAAAACTTCCTTGATATTACTTACAGTATATATAAATTAAAACTATCTATTGTCAATAGCAAAATAATTTTTATTGATTATAAACAAACTTAAATTATTTTATTTCAAATATTTAAATATAGCAAAGAAAATGATAATTATTTTTGGTGGTATTTCTTTAGATTTCATTTTTACAAAGGATAAATTTATTAATTCTACATCAAACCCATCTATTTTTACTTATAGGGTTGGAGGAGTAGGATTTAATATCTTTAATCATTTAAATTGTAAAGACAAAATATTTGTTTCTGTCAGTGGGAATGACGAATTTTCAAATATAATTAATAAAGAGCTTAATAAAAAAAATTACAAAGTGGTATTTGATAATGATAATTTAAGCTTTAATCTATTAGATAATACTACATCGGTTCTGTTATATCGATCATCTATTTTTCCTACTTCAATATATAATGTTTTAATGGAAAAAGGCGAATGTTTGATTGCAACTTCAGATTTTAGAATAATAGAAAATGAACTAAATTTTGAAAAAATAAAAAACTTATTAGATAAATTAAGCGAAAAAGACATATGTGTTCTCGATTCAAATATAAACCCTCAAGAGCTATATAAAGTAATTAAAGAGTTAAAAACTAAAAATTGTAAAATTTTTTTTGAGACAATCTCAATCGAAAAGACAAAAAGATGCAAAGATCTAATAAACAATATTTTTTTAACTACTCCAGATATTCTTGAATTTAATGAATTGATAGATGGCTATGATTCGGTTTATGAATTTATGGAAAAAAAGAAAATTGAATTTATATTAAAAACCGAAGGATCAAATGGATCTATTTTATATAAACGAAAGACTAAAGAAGAAAAAAGATTTTTACCAAAAAAAGTTTTGAAATTAAAAGATACAACAGGTGCAGGCGATTTTCTATTTTCTAAGATTTTAGAATCTTTTTATAATGGTTTTAGTATTGAAAAAAGCATTGAAATTTCTATGGAAAAAGTTCTTGATTATCTTATTTTGATAAATGAAAAAATAGATTCTAGATAAATATTTCAATTTTGACTGGTTTAGTTTATAAAAATTTTTTTAATAAGATAAAAAGATAATAATTAAATAGATAATAAATAAATATAACTAAATATAAGAAAAATAATTAAATTCAATTGATAAAGTCGTCATATGTATAAAAGATAAAAGGAGTGGAAAATGAGAAAAGTAGATTATCCAATAGAAATTTCAGATGAAATTTTAAATGCTATAAAAATGAATAAACCTATAGTAGCATTAGAATCTACCATTATAACTCATGGTTTACCATATCCTGTAAATTTAGAAGTTGCACAAAGATGCCAAGAAATTGTCAGACAAAATGGTGCAATTCCAGCAACAATAGGGATAATAGCCGGTATTCCCAAAATCGGGCTTTTTGATGAAGAGATAAAGCTTCTTGCTGAAAATTCAAAATCTTGTTTCAAGTCATCGACCAAAGATATAAGTTATTGTTATACTAAAAAATTAAATGCTGGGACCACTGTTGCCGCAACCCTTTTTTTATCTAATCTTGCCGGAATAGAATGTTTTGCGACAGGGGGGATTGGTGGAGTTCATAGAAATGTAGAGAAAACTTTTGATATTTCTGCTGATATCCATGCTCTTTCGAGTTTTTCGGGTGTGGTTGTCTGCGCAGGATGTAAATCTATTCTCGATATCCCAAAAACAATTGAAATATTAGAAACAAATGAAATACCTGTATTGGGTTTTAAGACATACCAATTTCCGGCATTTTATTCGAGAAATTCTGGTTATGAAGTACAATTAAAAGTGGATAACGAAGAAGAAATAGCTTCTATTTATATTTTTAATAAAAAATTAGGTTTAAAAAGTTCAATTCTTGTCGTTAATCCTATCCCAAAAGAGGATGAAATACCTTCTGAACAAATTTCGGTTTTAATAGATATGGCAATTAAAGAAGCAGAAGTAAAAAATATTTTTGGGAAAAATTTGACCCCATTTTTATTGGAAAAACTTTCAACTTTAAGCGAAGGAATTACGCTAAAAGCCAATAAAACTTTGATATTTAATAATGTTAATCTTGCTTCAAAAATCTCATTAAAGATTAAATTAAAAAATTTAAAATAATTATTATTAGAATTTAAATTAAACCGATACATATTAAAATTTAAATTAAAGGTTTAATTATGTTAGGATCCTTTAATATCGCTTCTACTGGTTTATCCGCACAAAGATTGAGGATGGATGTTATTTCAAATAATATAGCTAACGCGAATACCACCAGAACACCTGAAGGTGGGGCATATCAACGAAAGATTGTTATTTTTAAAACTTATGATGAACAACCTCAATTTTTATCTCCTTTTACTCCACCAGGTTTTGAAGTCAAAGCAGGTAAAGGAGTTAAAGTCGTAAAAATAGAAGCAGATCAATCGCCATTTAGATTGGTCTGGGATCCAAATCATCCAGATGCAATTCAATCTGGACCAAAGAAAGGTTATGTTATGATGCCTAATGTAAATATCGTTAAAGAAATGACTGATTTAATAAGTGCATCTAGAAGTTATGAGGCAAATAGCGTTGTTATTACAAATGCAAAACAATTATATATGAAAAGTATTGACTTATTAAAGTAATGTTTTATAAATATATATGAAATTAGTTTAAAATTTATAATTAAATTTTTTATATATTTTAATTTTATGTAAATTGTACTGGAAAATTATTTATATTGGGGGGAGGGGATGCAACAGTTTTTTAATTCTATTTCTAATATTGTTAATCAGGTTTCTTCGGTTTCTTCAATCAATTCCATTCAGGCTAAAGGTTATCAAGTAAAAATGAACTCAACATCACCTAAGCATTTTAATTATATTGAAAAAACAGATAACAATTCTTCCACTTTTTTAAATTACTTAAAAAACTCAATTAGCCAAACCAACAATGCAATTGTAGAAGCCGAGTTGTTACAACAACAACTTGTTATGGATCCTGACAGCACAAATATTGACGATGTTACAATAGCAGCTAAAGAAGCAGAAATAGCTTTAAATCTCACAAAAACAGTAATTAATAAGTTGATTACAGGCTATAAAGAACTTATAAATATTAGATAAGAATTAATATGTTTGATTTTTTTATAAAAGGAATTATAATATTTACAAAGATAAAATGATTTAAAGGAGTATTATATAGATCAATAATTGATTCCATCTGCTTTTTGGGGAGGGGGTATGGGTGATTTTTTCAAAAAGGTTGGTCAATTTTTTTCATCTAGTTTTTCGAAGTTAAATCAAACGCAAAAGATAATAATATTTTCAGTAATAGGTGTAATATTCATCGCCTTAATAGTAATAATAGGATTTTCATCTAAACCTGACAAAACCTTATTATTTCAAAAACCACTTTCACCTGAGGATTATGCAAAAGTAACTAAGGCTTTAAGCGATATGAATACTACATTTTCCACCAAGGATGATAAATATATAATAGTAAAAGATCAGAAGACAGCTCAAACATTAAGGATGAAACTAGGACAACAGGGGATAATTCCTAATAATGTAACCGGTTGGGAACTTTTTGATACTCAAAAATGGACTACAACGGATTTCGAAAGAGATGTTAATTTAAAAAGAGCCATAAAAGGCGAAATTGAAAGGCAATTAAAATTATTAGATGGTATTGAAGAATGTTACTTAAATATTGCATGGCCAAAAGAAAGCCTTTTCTCTGCGACATCAGAACCTATTACTGCATCTTTGACAGTTATCCCAAAACCTTATTCTACAATTTTGGAAAACAGAAAGCAGATAGAAGGGATAAAAAAACTTGTAGCTTTTGGTATACCTGGTTTAAAAGAGGAAAATGTCGTCATAACAGACCCTTCAGGAAATATAATTTCGGATTTTTCATCCCAGGATGAAACAGCATATCTTGATATTGTTAAACAACAGTTACAGATAAAAGAAAGAGAAAGGGTTAAAATAGAACAGAGGATAAGAGAACAACTTCAAAAAATTATTGGGAAAAACAAGATTGATATTCAACTAGATATTGATATTAGATTCGATCAGGTTAAAAGCGAGGCAGATAAGATAATTCCTATAATAATTAAACCAGATAATCCAAACACGCCTTATGATGATTCTGTTGTTTCTTCAAATGTTACTATATCAGAACAGACAATACAAAAGGAATATAAAGGACCTCAGACTATTCCCGAAGGTCCTCCTGGAACTGAACCAAATGTTCCGCCTGGATATAAAGAACTTTTACCAAGTTCTGTAGTTGTAAATGAAAATCAACAAACTAAAAATTATGAAGTTTCAAAAGAAAAAGTCATATCTTCTTTAACACCTTATCAGATAAATAAAATATCCTGTTCTGTAATGGTAGATGGAATATGGGAAGTTGAAATCGATAGTAAAGGTAATCTTGTCGTAGATAAGACAAAGCTTGGTTATAAAAGAAAATATTCTCCATTAAAAGAAGAAGATTTGAAAAAAATAGAAGAGGTAGTCAAGGGTTCCATAGGGTTTGATAAGGCTAGAGGAGACATAGTAACGGTTCAAAATATACCGTTCAATCATGAAGCAGAATTTGCGGCTGAAGATGCAATAATCAAAAGAAAAGACCTTTTAAGAAAAGCATTAATAACTTCTTTTGTCTCAATACTAGTTTTTCTATTGATTATCGTACTATATCGAGTTATCTCTGCTGAACTGCAAAGAAGGAAAAAACTTAAAGAAGAAGAACTTCTTAGAAAACAACAGGAACTTAGAGAAAAGGCTCTTCGAGCAGCAGAAAAAGAGGGTATTGAAGTTGAACTTTCTATGGAAGAAAAAGCAAGATTGGAAATGCAAGAGAATGCTATTAATGTTGCCAGAGAACATCCAGAAGAAGTTGCAAAACTTATCAGAACCTGGTTAGCCGAGGATGTTACATAAATCTATAAAAATTTTTAATATAAATAATTTTATAATTTAATTTAAATATGAAAATTAAAAAGAGTTTTTATTTTGAAGATTAATAAATAATTAAAAGAGGTATAAGATGGGAAAGGCTGCTCCTAAAACAAAAGAGAAAACTAAATTAACAGGGAAGAGAAAAGCAGCAATCTTTTTAGTAACTTTAGGTTCCGAAGTAGCTTCTCAAGTATTAAAATACCTTAAAGAAGAAGAAGTTGATTCTATTACCTATGAAATAGCAAGAATTGAAAAGGTAGATCCTGAAGAAAGAGATAAAGTCTTGATGGAATTTCAGGAATTGATGATGGCTCAAGACTTTATTACAACAGGTGGTTTGGATTATGCGAAAGAATTACTGGAAAAGGCACTAGGATCTCAAAAGGCAGTAGATATTATAAATAGATTGACTACCACAATGGCAGTTAGACCCTTTGAATTTGCAAGAAGAACAGATCCTCAACATTTAATAAACTTTATTCAAAGTGAACATCCACAGACTATTGCTTTAATATTATCCTACCTTGATCAAAAAAAGGCAGCTACAATACTTCAGCAATTAAATCCAAATTTACAAGCAGATGTAACCCGCAGAATAGCAAAAATGGACAGAACTTCTCCTGAAATAGTTAGAGAGGTTGAAAGAATTCTTGAAAGGCAGATTTCGGCAATTGCATCTGAGGAATTCGCAAGTGTTGGTGGAGTTCCTGCAGCTGTTAATATACTTAACTCCTCTGATCAGACAACCCAAAAAAATATTCTGGAAAAACTAGAAGAAGAAGATCCAGAACTCGCCGAAGAGATAAAGAAAAATATGTTTGTATTCGAAGATATCGTGCAGCTTGATGATCGTTCAGTAATGCGATTGCTTAGAGAAGTAGATACAAATGATCTTGCTAAAGCATTAAAAAATGTTGAAGCAGAAGTTCAGGATAAGATTTTTAGAAATATGTCAAAGCGTGGTGCAACTATGCTTAAAGAAGATATGCAGTTTATGGGACCTATTAGATTAAAGGATGTTGAAGAGTCTCAATCAAAAATAGTTTCAATAATAAGAAAACTCGAAGCAGCTGGGGAAGTTACAATTTCTCGTGGTAGTGAAGATGAAATTATTTATTAAAATTAGGAAATAAAAATGTCTAAAAATGTACTTAAAGATTATGAAATAAAACAGATCGATAAAAAATATATAATTCCACCTCCTAAGATTAAATCGAAAGAAGAAACAGTAGAAGCTGGTCGGGAATCTGAATTTGAATTAGCAGGTCATAAAGGTCCTTCAGTTGAAGATGTAAAACTTGAAATTGATAAGCTTCGACAAGAATGGAAAATCGAATCAGAAATGATGAAAAAAAAAGCAGAAGAAGAAGCGAAGCAGATAATACAAAAAGCCGAAGATCTTGCATTTGCTAAGATTAAAGAATCGAAGGCTCAGGTAAATATCGAAGTCGAAAAAATAAAACAGGAGGCTCAAAAGGTTCTAGATGAGGCAAAATTAGAAGCTAAAGATATAATTGAAACAGCAGAAAGAAAAAGTTCAGAAATAATAGAAGAAAACAAGAAAAAAGGTTATGACCAAGGATATGAAGATGGCTTTAATAAAGGCTCTGGGGAGGTAAGTCGTCTAATCGAAAGATTACATAAAATTATTTCTGAAGTTATTTCTAAAAGGCAAGAAATCATTGAAGGAACAGAGTATCAGATTGTATCAATAGTTCTATTAATTGTTAAAAAAATAATCAAAATTATTACCGAAAACCAAAAAACAGTTATTATAAACAATGTAGTTGAAGCACTAAAAAAAGTAAAAGGCTCTAAAAATGTTACTATCAGGGTAAACCTTGATGATATTGCTATGGCTACAAAACACAAAGAAGACTTTATTAGGATGATTGAAGGACTTGAAGGAATACAATTTCTCGAAGATTCTTCAATCGAAAGGGGTGGTTGTATAATTGAAACAGATTTTGGAGAGATCGATGCTAGAATTTCATTGCAGCTGAAAGAGATTGAAGATAAAATTCTTGAACTGATGCCAATCAAAAAAAGAATGATTGAGGAGTCAAAATAATAATGTCGGTATATGATAAATATGAGCAAACTTTATTAACTATAGATCCAATTAAATATAGAGGAAAAGTAAAGGAAGTTAAGGGTTTTTTAATAAAAGGCAAAGGTCCTCATGCACAGGTTGGAGAAATTTGTAAGATATTTCAAAATAAAGAGAATCCTAATGATTTCGAGCATTATATATCTGCAGAGGTAGTTGGATTTAATGAAAAAGAGATGCTACTGATGCCACTTTCCGATATGGTTGGGATAGAACCTAATCAAATAATTATCGCTACCGGGGAGCCATTATCAATTCCAGTTTCTGATAAATTACTGGGTAGAGTTTTGAATGGTATGGGTATACCGATAGATAATCTTGGTGAAATATTTTCCCAAACAAGATATCCAATATTTAATAAAGCGCCATCATCTCTTCAGAGAAGTAGAATAAACTCAAGACTATCTACTGGTGTTAAGGCAATTGATATACCCTTAACTCTTGGTAAAGGTCAAAGGATTGGTATTTTCGCAGGTTCAGGGGTCGGTAAATCGACACTTTTGGGCATGATAGCACATTACACAGAGGCTGATGTAAATGTCATATGTCTAATTGGGGAAAGAGGTAGAGAAGTTAAAGAATTTATAGAAGATATATTACAAAAAGAAGGTCTTGAAAGATCGGTAGTTGTCGTAGCTACTTCTGATGCATCTCCTCTCGAAAGGATACGATCAATTTATGTCGCACAGACAATAGCAGAATATTTTCGAGATCAAGGAAAAGATGTCTTATTGATGGTAGATAGTATCACAAGGTTTGCCTGGGCTCAAAGAGAGATTGGCCTATCTATAGGAGAACCACCTGCAACAAGAGGTTATCCAACCTCCGTCTTTACACTTTTACCTAAAATATTTGAAAGGGCTGGTTGTTCTGATAGGGGGAGTATAACAGGAATTTATACCGTTTTGGTAGAAGGGGATGATGTAAATGAACCAATCTCGGATACAGTTAGAGGTGTTTTAGATGGTCATATTGTTCTCTCTAGAAATATAGCTGAAAAGGGGCAATATCCCTCAATCGATATACTTAAATCTATTTCAAGGTTATTTAATGCTATATCATCGAAAGAGCAAAAAGAACTTGTAAAAAAATTAAGACAGATTTTATCAACTTATTTTGAAAATGAAGATCTAATTTCAATTGGAGCATATCAAAGAGGTTCAAATCCAGATATCGACTATGCAATAGATAAAATCAAACAAATCCAATCTTTTCTTGCACAAGAAATTACAGAAGGGTACAGTTTTGATGAAAGCATGATCTTTTTGAATAAAGTCTTTTCTGATGAACAAGAAGAAAGTGAAGAAGGATATATTTAATTTTAAGGTAGTTTAAAGTGAAAAATTTTTCGTACAGATATGAAAAGATATTACATCTTAAGACTTTTATCAGAAAACAAAAAGAGTATGAATTTAGTGAGATTGCATTATTGATTGAGAATATGAGAAATAAGATAAAAGAATATAAGGAATTTTTGGAAAATCCCCCTGCTGCTCAAGATGAACAACTTGAGCTACAGTATAGAAGATATTTTGATGCAATTGCTGCTGAAATTAAGTTTCTTGATGGTGAAATTGAAAAATTATTACCAGAGTATAATAGAAGAAGAGAAAAATACATAGCCGCAAAAAAAGAAGAAAGAATTTTAGAGAAACTAAAAGAAAAAAGATATAATAAATATATTTCAGATTTTTATCATGAAGAGAACAAAATACTCGATGAGATTTCTACTAACAAATATCATGAAAAAGAATTTAATATTTAAGGGTTAAATATGCAGGCAAAACATGGATTTACTGTAATGTTTTTACTGATATTATTGATAATTGTCTTATTCGCAGTAGTCTATTGGTTTAACTACCTTGGTTTGGTTAATCTTCCAAGGGCTTATAGTAAAATAGCATCAAGAATACCAGTTATACCTTATGGTAAAGATATTGCAAATCCTTTTTTACTTGAAAAAGAATTTTACGATAAACTTAAACTATCCTATGAGTCGCAATTCGCACAAATAAAGCAATTAGAGAATTTATTAAAAGACAAAGAAGATCAGGCAAATGAAAAAGAAAAGGCAATAGCCGAAGCAGAGAAGGCATTAAAAGAAAAAGAAGAAAATATTTATAGAAAATTAAAAGAATACGAAGATTATAAGGAGAATATCAGAAAAGAGGCAATTCAGTTTATTAACATGCCACCTAATGAAGCTGTTAAGATACTGAATAATATGGATATTCTTAAAGTTGTAGATATCCTTCGAGCTATGGATGAATATTTTGCTTCTAGAGGAGAAACATCACTTGTTCCTTATTTGGTAAGCTTGATGCCTCCTGAAAGAGCAGCAAAATTAAGTGAATACAAAGTCGAAGGAGCAACAACTTTTAGTCCAGCGCCATAATAAGTCTAACAAGGAGGAAATGTGAAACTTACTCTTCCCAACATTCAAAAGATGGATTTTGGGGAGGGAGATTCAATCCGCTTAAATGTTAAAAGTTCCAAAAAGGCAAAATCAAACAAAAATAGCAAATTATTCGAGGATTTGCTAAAGAATAAGGAAGATATCCAAAAGAAAAAACAAAAGCGGATCAAACAGGGAGAAAATTTTTTTGCATGGAAGAACAAAAGTGAGATTCAAAATCAACAAGTTAGCTTAAGGCGCAAGGATGCGGTTTTAAATCCAAGGAAGGATACTAGTTCATTAAACATTTCTTTTAATAGTGATTCAAAAAGTAGGATTACCGATTTAAAAAATTTAGGTTTGAAAGAAAGCCAGCTTAATTTTTCTAAAAAAGCCCAGATTAAGGATTTTGTCGAAAAAGGGCAAAAAACTTTTTCCAAAAGATTGAATTATATTCAAAAATCTGATTCAAAATCGGAAGTTTCTAAAATTAGATCAAATGATTCATTGAATTTTCGACAAAATGATAAGTTTGAATCGATTGATATTAATTCAAACAAAGGTTTAAATGATCTAACTTTTTTTGATAACCTAAAGAATTTAAAAGAAAATTTTAAGGAAAATGAAGAACAAAATTCATTAAAACCAGATGAATTTAATCTTGAAAATGGCAAAAGCTCGTCCTTGAATGATTTAATTATTAAAGGTAAAGCTCAAAACATCGATCAAACTCATTTTGACTTTGACTTAAATAATTTTACCTTAAATAATATTTTTTCAGATTCTTCTTTTAAAGATAGCAAATTTGTAAATCCAATACTAAGGCATTTAGCGAATAACATCTCTCAAAATTATTCTTACTCGCTCGAACAAATTATGCATTCATTTGATTCTATTAGTTTTAAGAATCTTGAAAACGGATTTACTTTAAATATGAGACTCTTTCCAGAAGAACTTGGTGAATTAAAGTTACATTTAAAAAAAGAAGGGCAAAATATCTCTTTAATTGCCTTTGTTATGAATGAAGAAGCAAAGCAGGTGATGCAACGAGATACAGAAAATTTATCTAATTTTCTTTTCAATCAAGGTTACAATCTTGAAAATTTAATGGTTGAAGTCAAAAATGAGGGAGAAAATAATAATTTTGATAATTTTGGCAGATTTATAGCTGAAACAAGAAATTTTATTAAGTCAGAAGATTTTCAATCGAAATTAAATGAAACAAATAGCAAAAATCAATTCCAAAAATACTTTTACTCAAAAGGAATTGGAAGATTGATAAATAAATCAATTTGATAAGAGGTATAAAATGAGTGGAATAAATCCTGTAAACACATATCAGACCAAAGAAGATTATGCTAAAACTCAGATGCTTGTTGAATCATTTAATAAATCTTTAATGGTTGAAGGCAAAGAGATAAAACATGAGTTAGGTAAGGATGATTTTTTAAAATTACTTATAGCTCAGCTTCAACATCAGGACCCTACTAAACCTTTAGAAGATAAAGAGTTTATCGCTCAAATGGCTCAATTTTCTAGTTTAGAGCAGATGAAACAGATGAATGATACCTTGGGTTTATTGAATCAGGGATTCTTAGTCAATCAAACACTTGCACTTCTTGGCACTGAAGTTAGTATACAAACTCCTTACGGGATTGATACTGGTATTGTAGATAATATAGTATTTGAAGCTGGTATTCCAAAGGTATCTGTAAATGGTGCACTTTATCCTACATCATTTATCTTTTCGATTGGGTTACCTCCGATATATAAAACAGCCAATGACCCAAACATTATTTCAGACAATAATATGTCTAATATTGAACAAACCGATCAGACACAAACTATTTCGGAATTTCCAGAAAATGATGGTAATTCAATAGAAGAGGTGTCGTCAGATAATGATTCACATCAATCTATAGAATCTGGGGCAGCTGATGTAAATGATGATAATTCGCTTTCCAATTATGATGAAGATGAAAGATAAAAATAAAAGGAGTTAATTATGATGCGATGTTTATATGCAGGAGTTGCAGGTTTACAAAACCATCAGGTTAGAATGGATGTTATAGGTAATAATGTTTCAAATGTCAACACATATGGTTTTAAGAAAAATAGGGTAAGTTTTCAAGATTTGCTTTATCAAAACATGTCTGGTGCAGCCGCACCAACAATTGAAGTTGGTGGAATAAATCCAAAACAAGTTGGTCTTGGTATGTCAATTGCTCAAATTGGTACTATCTTTACCCAGGGAGCTTTGCAGACAACAGGTAGAAATCTTGATCTTGCTATTACTGGTGAAGGATTTTTCATATTAAAAAAGGGTGAAAATACATTCTATTCAAGAACCGGTGTTTTTGGTCTTGACAAAGATGGAGTTCTTGTAAATCCAGCTAATGGTTTTAGAGTGCAGGGGTGGAATGCTGAATTTATTGATGGCAAATATGTTATTAATACTGCAAACCCTATAGGTGAAATACAAATACCTGTAGGTGGAAAATCGCCTGCCAAGGCTACAACAAAAATTGATTATAAATCAAACTTAAATTCTGAAACAGTTCCCCTACCAACTGGCAGAGAACCAACTGCTGATGAATTAGCTGCTTCTGTTCATAAGACGTCTATAGATATTTATGACTCAAAAGGGAACAAGCATCAGCTTCAACTTTCTTTTACAAGAGTTCCAGGAACTGTTAATCAGTGGACATGTCAGGCTACTTTATTGGATTTACCAGATGTCCAAATTCAATTAGATATTCCTGGTGATAATTTGAATGATTCGAATACAATTTCTTTGTTATTTAACAATGAAGGTGCCATAATAGGGGTACAAGACAATCCTAATGAACCTGGTGCTCCAATAGATCTATCAAATGTAGGTAATTTAATTGCCAATGCTAGTTTTACTTTACCAGATGGGCAACAACAAGCTATTACATTAAATCTTGGAACTAGTGGAGGATATGATGGTATAACACAGTTTGCATCGCCTACGACAACAAAAGCTATCGACCAGGATGGATATACAATGGGTTATCTCGAGACTTTTGTAATAGACAATCAGGGAGTAATTACTGGAATTTATTCAAATGGTGAAAAATTACCACTTGGACAGATAGCTCTTGCAACTTTCACAAATCCAGAAGGGTTGCAAAAAGTTGGCGATAATGATTTCGCACAAACCATTAACTCCGGGACTGCAAATGTTTCTGCTGCAAATACAGCAGGTAAAGGCGCTCTTGTAGCAGGCGCACTTGAGATGAGTAATGTTGATTTATCAGAGGAATTTACAGATATGATTGTAACTCAAAGAGGATTTGAAGCGAACTCTAAGACCATCCAAACAGCAGATCAGATGCTCCAGGTAATTATGGGATTGAAAAGATAAAAAAGTACATTAAATAATTATTGACTAAAAATAGTTGTTTTATTAAATCAAAGAAAAGGGGGTTTTGCTTGAAAAAATGCATTGCTCCCTTTTATTATTATTAAATGATTATTATTAAAGGATCAAAATGCTGAAAGAGGAAAGAATGGTTAAATTAACTAGACTTAATGGAAAATCTTTTTATTTAAATCCTCATATAATTGAATATATTGAATCGGTCCCAGATACCTTAATTTCATTACTTAATGGTACAACCTTGTATGTTAAAGAAAAACCTGAAGAAATTATAGATAAGATTGTAGATTATAGGAAAAGAATTGGATTATTTAAAAACGAATTATAAAGAATATTTGTATAACTTTTTTTATTATTGTAGGGGGAAAAATGCTTGATTTAGCATCGTTAATAGGGGTAATAGCTGCATTTTTTTTAGTTATTTTGGGCATAATTACAGCAGGGGGTCCTGGTTCACTTAGATTGTTTTTTGATCCAGCATCTATTTTAATTACATTTGGAGGAGGTTTAGCATGTACTTTAGCCTCTGTTCCTCTTTCTAGATTTTTATCTATTCCAAAATATTCAAAATTTGTATTTAAAATACCTGTATTTGATCCTAGTTCTATAATTAAGATGCTTATAACCTTTTCGGAAAAAGCAAGAAGAGAGGGTATCCTTGCTCTTGAAGATGATCTTGCAGAGCTTTCTGATCCATTTTTAAAAAAAGGCATTCAGCTTGTAGTAGATGGAACAGAGCCTGAAAAAATAAAGAATGTTTTACAAATAGAAATAGAGAAAATCCTTGAAAGACATGCTCAAAATCAACTAATTTTTGATAAATTAGATAACTTCTTTCCTGCTTTTGGAATGATCGGTACCTTAATCGGACTTGTATTGATGCTGACCCAGCTAACAAACAAAGAGGCTTTGGGTAAATCTTTAGCTACAGCTCTCATTACGACATTTTATGGTACTATAGGCGCTAATATTATCGCACATCCATTTAAAACAAAACTTGAAGATAGGGATACTCAGGAAGTGCTGATAAAAGAGATTATGCTTGAGGGGATACTATCCATCCAGGCTGGTGAAAATCCAAGAATATTAAAAGATAAATTAGTGTCCTTTTTGTCCCCTGCCTTAAGAGAAGCTATCAGTAAAGAAATGGGGGAATAATATTAAATTTGTTTACAGCAGTATTTTTAATAATTAGTTAGTTTATAATAGAGAAAAGATAGTAATAGTTTTATAATTGTTAATATTTAGGAAATAAAATGAGCAAAAAAGAAAAAGTTGCAAAAGCACCTTCATGGATCACTACTCTGTCAGATTTAAATAATTTATTGCTATGTTTTTTTATACTTCTGTATGTATTAACAGATGTTCAAGTAGAAAATATACCAAGATTTTTCCCCTCCCCTTTTAAAGGTGGACTTGGACCTATGTCTGGAGGAAATTCATTTGAACCCGGTCAACTTGCAGAAATGGGGTCTAAAGTAGAATCTTTACCTTCAAGTGAAAAGGGGCAGAGTCTTGCTAAGGCGGTGGAAAAGGCCGTATCTCTATTCCAACCGGAGATATTGGCTAAAAAAATGAAGATACAACTTGAGGAAAGGGGGATAGTTATAACTTTAGGTTCAGATTTTTATTTTAAGCCAGGTTCTGCAGATTTAAATCAAAATGGAATAGAAGTACTCCAAAGGATATATAAGGCTTTTGAATTTCTTTCAAATAAAATCAGAATAGAAGGTCATACAGATAATACTGTAATCCCTTTTGGTAGCGAGTTATCAAAGCAATTTCCGACAAATTGGGATCTTTCTTCAAAAAGAGCCATTAATGTTTTACTATATCTTGAGTTTTTGGGAATTCCAAGTAAAAGACTTTCTGCAGTCGCATATGGGGATACAAGGCCAATAGAAACAAATGAAACACCTGAAGGGAGAGCATATAACCGTAGAGTAGAAATTGTAATATTAAGACAGGAAGATTAAAATTTTTTATAAGATATTGACATTGTAGCTATTTGTTATACTAATATAGTTAGTTAATTAATTTGTTATCTATAAATTAAATTGTTTTTATCTAAGGAGAAGCAGGATGGGGGACAAGGATAAACTTGATGATTTAAATTTTGAAGATGAAGAACAGCTTAAGGAAACTGAGGCTGCTGGCGAAGAAGAAAAAAAAACATCGGAAAAGAAAGGATTTAAAGGTTTATCTTCTGGTATAGTTAAAATTCTACTTTATATAATCGGGATTATTATATTAATAGCAATATCTGTAACTATATCTTATCTAGTTGCTTCCAAAACGGCCGAAAAACCTGATAAAATTAGTATAGAACAAACATATAAAAATGTCACGCCTCCATATGATACTTTGAGATTGGCAGATTTTACTATTAATACTGCCGATGTTGATGAACAGCATGTTATAAGAGTTACAATTGCTCTTGCTTATACTCAAAAAGATGCGGCAGTAAGTGCCGAATTGGCTCAAAGAGAAGCCCAAATAAGGGATATTATAAATAGAATTCTGAGTTCCAAAATGAAAGATGAGATGGATTCTATAGAAGGTAAAGAGAATTTAAAAAATGAAATAAAAAATGCCATAAATAATGTAATGGTTAATGGGAAAATAAAAGATGTATATTTTATAGACTTTTTTATTTCTTAAAATAGATTAAAAAATGAGGATTTTATGACAGAAGTACTATCCCAGGATGAGATAGACCAATTACTTTCAGCTATAAATGCTGGTGATACAACCTTAGAAGATGTTTCAAAAACAACAACCCAGAAGAAAATCAGAATCTACGATTTTAAACGTCCATCTAAGTTTTCTAAAGACCAGCAAAGAGCCATAAGAATGATTTATGATTCTTTTGCCAGGTTATCTCAAACAACTTTATCTGCAATTTTAAGATCCCCTGTTCAGTTTCATGTAGCTTCTGTCGATGAACTCACATTTGAGGAATTCACAAGATCTATTCCGACTCCAACAACAATGGCTATTATAAATATGGATCCATTAAAAGGATCTGCGATTTTTGAAATAGATCCTGCTATTACATTCGCAATTATCGATAGAATATTTGGCGGAAAAGGGAAAACGACTCAAAAGATCACAAGAGAATTAACAGATATAGAACAAGCTGTAATGGAAAATATAGTTGTTAAATTGCTATCGAATTTAAGGGAATCATGGGCTAATTATGTCGATTTAAGACCAAGACTTGGAACAATCGAAGTTAATCCTCAATTTGCAACAATTATTGCGCCAAATCAAATGACAACTCTTGTTACTCTGGAAACAAAAATCGGTGAAAACGAAGGGATGAGCAATTTCTGTATACCAGCATTAACCCTTGATCCAATAATAGGAAAGCTTACTCCAACTTACTGGTTTTCATCATATAGAAAAGGTAAGGGATCTGAATATTTTGTTTATCTTAAAAAAAGAATTGAAGATATACCACTTACAATTAAAGCCGAATTAGGTTCTACAAATATTAGATTTGGAGACATAATAGATTTAAAAGTTAATGATATTATAGCTTTTCAAAGTGTTAAAGTGACCGATGATATAAATATAAAAGTTGGAAATCATATAAAATTTTTAGGTAGACCCGGTATATTTGATTCAAAGCTATCTGTTCAGATTACCAAAGTCCTGGAATCACCAACTTTTGAAGATATATTTGCCGAGGAGGAAGATAATGGGTGATGGTGCTCTTTCTCAGAGTGAAATAGATGCTCTTTTACAAGGTACGGATAATTATGTAGACATGTCTATGGGAACAGAGTCTTCTGCATTAAATGATAATGATATTTCTGCATTAAAAGAAATTTTGTCTTCACTAATCGATATTCAAAGTTCTACTCTTAAAATTTCAACAAATGCTGATGTCTTAATCTCTAATCCCAAAATAGATATTATTGCGAAAGAAGGATTGGCTACACTCTTACCTTTTCCGGTTTTACAGGTTAGTTTACCCTTTGAAGATGAACTTCCTGGATTTAATTCATATATATATAAGACTCAAGATGCACTTACTATTGGTTCAAAGATGATGGGGCAGGAAACCAAAGAGCTTACCGAGATGATTTCATCAGCTGTTTCTGAAGCAACATCTCAAATAATCGGTTCATCGATAACATATTTTTCAAATACATTTAAGATTCATATTAATACTGGTTCTCCACAACATATTCAGGCTAATAGTTTTTCAGATTTATACTTACCTCCCGATGATACATTTGTTTTTATAACATATAATTTTAAAATTGATAAAACTGTAACAACATTATATCATATAATTTCACTATCAATTGCACAGGTTTTATCTAGCTTAAAAACAGGTACAAAACCATATACGAAGTCTACTGAAAGAGCAGAAAGAGTAGAAACGAAAAGCTACGAAACATCTCAACCAGAAAGTCGACAAAAAGCCTCAAGATCTTTTCAACCTGCTGCATTCTCAAAACTAGAACCTGTTCTATCTGATGAAGAAAATAAAAATATTTCCTTGCTGTTAGATGTCGATATGGAAGTAACCGTTGAACTTGGTAAAACACAAAAAACAATTAAAGAGATTCTTTCAATGGGAGAAGGGACGATAATTACTCTTAATAGATTAGCAGGTGAAACATTGGATGTTTTAGTAAATGGAAAACCAATAGCAAAAGGTGAAGCTATAGTAATTGAGGAATATTTTGGTGTAAGAATTACCGAAATTTTAAGTAAAGAAGCCAGAATATCATCTCTTAAATGATAAATTATATGACTAAAATAAAAATTAATTTAAAATCTATAAAATTTATAATATTTTTTTTTATCCTTGTTGTTTTAATCATTAATACTAATATAGATGCTCAACAAGATAATAGCGAAGAAAAAGATAATCTTAAAGTGATAAATGAAAATTTAACTACGCAGCCTCAGGATAACAGGGAAAAAAATTCTAATTCTTTAACTTCTTTTTTTATTAGAACAGTTATTGTTTTGCTTATTTTAATTGTAATTTATCTATTTATAAAATTTCGATTTAGTAGATCGAGCCAAAGCGAAAACACGGATAAGCATTTTTCTATTTTGTTAAAGCAACAAATCAATAGAAATACCTCTTTGGCTGTCCTGGAATTTTTTGGTTCTTATTATATAATATCGATAGGTAATGATATTTCAATTTTAGAAAAAATTGAGAATCAAGAAACTATAGATGCCATAAAGATTCAGGCTGGCAAAGAAATGCCAAAAAAAACATTTTTTGAATATCTTGGCCTTTCACAAAATAGATTAGAAAAAGTTGTTGTAATGAATAAGTTTAACGAATTAAAGGAAAAGCTAAACAATATAAAAAAAGGCGACCCTAAATGAGTGATAATGTAAAATTCCAAATTACAAGATATAATCCTAATGCAGTATTAATGATCAGTGGAGATATTAACAACAAAGCATTTTTTATAATTCAGGAAGGTTCTGTAAAACTTACAAGCCCACTTTCAAAGATAATAGATGATGTAGATATAGATTTAACAAAGGGAGATTTTTTTGGTGTCGAATCCTGCATGGGAAATTTACCAAGAATTGAAGGAGCTATATCAACTTCACCTACTACTATAATTTCTATTCAAAGAGAACAATTCCCCGAATTGATAAAAAGATCACCAACAATACCGATAAAAATAATCAAATCATTCTCAGAAAAACTTAGAAAATATGATCATTTTTTTGTTTCTCTATCATTGAAAGTCAATAATCAATCTTCATCAAATGAAGAAGACATTCTTTATTCTAACGCCAAATATTATGAGCAGCGTTCTAAATTCATTTTTGCATATAAAATTTATTTAACATATATCAAATTATTCCCAAATGGCAAATATATTAACGATATTAAGCAAAAGGCTGTTAATTTAAAGCCCTATTGTGTTGACGCTCAACTAGAAATCAAATCTTCTGGTTTAAATGCAAATGTGCCTAAAGATTTTTTGCTTTTTGCCGAAGGCGAACCTGGGGATAGGTTGTTTATTATCCAAAAAGGTAAAGTCAATATTACCAAGATTATGAATGATAAAGAGATTCTTATTGCTGTCTTAAAAGAAGGAGATATCTTCGGTGAGATGGCATTACTAGAGAATAAACCGAGAACGGCAAATGCAATAACATCAGAAGATTGCTCTTTTTTGATAGTAGAAAGAAAAAATTTCGATGCGATGGTTGTGACTCAACCAAGTTTGACTACAAAATTAATTACATTACTCTCAGAAAGAACCTGGGTAGCATATCGGCAACTAGAAAATTCATTGTTAAGTGAACCTATCGCTAAGATGTGGGATACACTTCTTATTCAGCTGCAGAAAAATAGAATTATTCCACAGGAAAATGCGTCATTTATATTTCCGTTTTCATTTACTGGTCTTGTGAAGATGGTTGGTCTTGCTGAACATGAAGCCCCAAGATACAAATCGGAATTTTTACAAACCAAAAAATTTGAAGAACACGAAGATAAAATTGTATGCAAAAGCACAATGTTTATTCAAAATCAAGTCGAATTCTATCAGAAGATGCTATTAAGAAAGGAAAAAATACAAAAACAAAAAGGTGAAAATTAATAAGGGGAGGGTAATTTACTTTGTCTTTAATATTAGATCCAAGAAAGGTTCAAAAAGATTTGGCTATACCGAAAGGAGCTACATTTTATTCTTATGAAGATGATTTCAATAAAATTAATTTGCTAGATTCGGGAAATATTCAATTTTTTATTCAGTTAGATAATCCAAAAATTGAAAGATCAATTCTTACAATTCAAAATAAAAGAATTATTTTACCATATTTATTACTTTTAGACAATAAAATACCCATTAAACTTTTGACTCTTAACGATTCAGTTATTCATTCCTACCCATTCATGCAAAACCCTTTATCGTTTTTTACTCAAAATATCCCAACAGCAAAATCCATAATGATTTCAATTCTTACAGATTTTAATGAAATATTAAATCAATACAAATCTTTCTTTTCATTCTACTCGGAGGTAAATAAATTTTTTGATAATCTTATATTATTTTTAACCTTAAGTAAATTAGATACAAATCTAGTAATTTATTCAGATGATTCCTTTAATTTATTTAAAATTTCTAAGGAATATGAAACCCTTTTCAAAAATTATGATGGATTTTTCCCTGGATTGGATAATTTTACATTTTTTGAAACAGATAATTCTAGATTTATCAATAAAAACTATCAATTTCATATTGATAAAGAGATTGTTGACCAAGACCAGGTAAATTTAGCTTTTAGTTTTAAAAAAATCTCATCAGAAATTCAAGATAATCTCTTTAATAAAAATACAGATTTTGTCTATTTGATTGCAAAATCGATTAGTAAACAACTTAATAATTTAATTCTTCTTTTCAAAAATAAAATTATTGAAATCGATAATAAATTAGACAGGATTTTTTCTAACTCAAATAACCTTGTATATATAACACTTAAATCTATAAATGACAAATATGGAAAAGAAAAGACAAGCGTATATTATAATTATTTTTATAAATATTTTGAATCTTTTAGTGATAGATATAAATCAATTTTTCAATTAATATCGCTTCCTTTTAACTTAAACATTAAAAATGATCTTCTGTTTTTGACCGAGAAAAAAGTTAAACAACCAGAAATTACCAAAAATTTAGAAAATACAGGTTCTGTTGATTCAATTATTTCTGATTTAATTAATGACAGTTCAAGTGAAAGTTTTTCTCTTGATTCAATAATAATTAAAGACCAAAAAACATCAGTTCCCTCTTACCAATCGAAGATTTTTAATGAATTATGTTCTTTCGGGAAAATTTCATCTGACGATTCAACACTTTTAAGTAAAGCTTTAGATGCTTTTCTTAAATTAACTGATAAGACAGCTGACAATAATAATGTAAGAAAAATACATAAAGCCATAAGAACAGTATATTTTAAATTTTATACTCAAATTTTTTTACAATATCTTGAGTCAAAAAATCTTCCAAAAGTTGTAGAAAAATTTTTAAAGTTTGGGGTTATAGATGAAAGGTTAATAACCCCAAATGATATGAATTTCATAATGGAATTTAAAGATCAATCCAAGGTTAATTATGAAATATATAATCCAATTGATTGGTTTACAACTATTTATGATGAAAAGATTGAACCTTCCATAGACGAGCTCGGACAAAGCTTTACAGATATGCTAAGAGAAGAGGAGAAAAGATATAAGAAGAGCGAAGAAAGTGATTTACCAATTAATTTAAGAAAATTAAAATTTGAAATTGAATCATTTTACCAAATAGCCTATAGAATATTGACATCCTCACCTTTAACGGCCTTGCCAATCTTTTTTTCTGAAAATATTAGAGGGAATATAAATGAGATGATCCTTACAAAGGAAAAAATAGCAAATGAATTTGATTGGATTAAAGATATAGATTATAGTCTATTTTTTAGAGAGGCAATTTATAGGCAAGAAGAGATTTATGATATATATAAAAAAGAGATATTACCATACATAATTATTCTTCCTGGTATTGGCGATAGAGTAATAATGTGGCAAGATTGTGGTACAAATAAATACATGCCCGCAAGGTTTGTCTTTCCTTCTGTTTTTACTGGTTCGGATTTAAGAAAATCGATTGCCCAGGCATGCGCTACTTTTAGATGGGAAAGCAACAAGACAATGAAAGGTCCAGGTTGGGCGGACGCTACTTCTGGCGGATTGACAGGTCTATATCTTGATTATTTGCAATTTTACCAAAAAAGCAACGATCTTTCTATTGAAGCTAAGCAACAATTAAAAGAATCCTTAAGCAAATACAGGACTGATAGAGAGAAATTTGCAAATGATTATATTCAATGGATATTTTTTGAATCACAGGGTATTTTAAAATTAAATGTTTTACTAAGAAGAATCTTTATTTTTGAAATACCATTTAAAAAAGATATATTATTAAAATTACAAAGACTTCCTGCATATGAAAAACTTGTGACAACCTTTATAAATAAAAGGAAGATAGAATTAAGATCAAATATTTCTAGATATAAGAAATTTGAAGACGATGAAAGTAATCTTCCAGATGAGATTCAAGAGTATATGAATATGTTAAAAACTTAATTCTTTTAATATTTTTTATTATTTTCCTTTTCATTATTTTTCCGATACTTTAATAAATAATTCAATTTAAATGTTGAAATTTATGAAATTGGTTATATTATAATAAATAGGATTGTCTTTAAGTCAAGGAGGGCTTAAAAGATGGGTAAATTAACAATAAACAATCTTACAAATACTGGTATAGATGTTCAAGGTTTAATTGAACAACTTATAAAGATAAAATCTCAACCAATAGAAAAATTAAACAGTCAAAATGAACTTTATAATCAGAAAATCACTAAATTAAACGAATTACTTGATCTAATGAAAAAGCTTCAAGAATCTTCCAAATCATTACTCGATTATAGATCTCCTTTTGATGAAATGCTGGCAAAATCTTCAAACGAGGAATTTTTTACGGCTATTGCTACAAGAGGAGCCGATCTAGCTAAGCGAAAGATTGAAATATTGCAAACAGCTAAAAGTTATAGAATTTCGAGCGATCCAATTTCTGTTGATACAAAGATAGGGAAGATCAACTTCAGCATTCAAGTAGGTGATACTATAAGAAGAATATCTTTTGAAGGTGGCACTATAATTGATCTTGTTAATGCCATAAAGGAACAGGCCAAAGATATAATTAATGTAAATTTGACTTATAAAGATAAAAATACGGTATATGTCTCTTTTGAAGCAAAAAAAGAAGGGAAAAACAGTTCTATAGTCTTTTCACAGGAAATACAACCTCTATTTGAGCAATTAGGCATTTTAGTTAAAGCTCAAAAATCCGAATCTATTTTATTAAAATCAGATCCTTTTTCATTAACAAGTGGTCAACAGAATTTAATACAGATTCCAGAAGGAAACAAAGGTGAAAAACTTCTTATAAGTTTTAATGTAAATAAAAAGGATTTTGTTCCTCCATCTTTAGCTCAAGTACCTGTAAGCGATGAATCCGGAGGAGGTACACCTGTAACAATAGATCCTCAAACAGTTTATCCCGATCCAATTGTTGCAAACCAATTGCAGGATACTTCCAACATTTCTAATCAACCAATGCAGGTTAAAATAATTGGAAGCGACGGTGAGAAAATAATAGAGATAAATTCATCAACTCAAAATTTCACAATTTCGAAAGAGGATTTGGGAATTGGTGAAATTAAATCGGTTGAATTTGTCAATAGTTCCAGCAATACCTATACAGTTTCAGATTTTACCGTTAAAAGTGTTCAAGAAAAGGAAGGATTTGTAGCTAAAAATTTGATCTCAGAAGGTAGAAATTCTATAATAAAAGTCGATGGAATAATTGTTGAGAAAGAATCAAATGTAATAGATGATGTTATTAAAGGTGTCACATTGACACTAAAAAAGGAAACCAAACAGGAAGAGACTTTATCTATTGAACCAAATATTGATTATATGAAGGAAAAGGTGATTGAATGGGTTGGTCATTATAATAATATGATAGATTTTATAATTAAGGAAAGTAAAATTAATAATGAAGGTGGCGAAAACGGTACTTTTGCTGGAGATACATCATTCATGATGCTTCATAATACACTGCAAAGGATGATGCAATCAACATATGGAGAAGGACCATATAAGATGCTGGCTCAACTGGGAATTTCAACCGGAAAACCTGGAAATACTCCATCAGTAAAAGGAGGATATCTGGAAATTGATGAAACTATGTTAGATAAGGCTTTAAGAGATAATCCCCAAAAGGTTAAAGAACTATTTGGATTTGATAGTGATCATGATAAAATCCCTGACAGTGGTATAGGAGAAAAATTGTTTCAATATTTAAAAGGGATGACTAATTTTTCAGATGGAACAATTAAAAAAAGAGGTGATTATTTCTCAACTTTAATTATAGGTAATAAGAAAAGAATTGAGACACTGAATAGACAGCTTGAAATTTATAGAGATAGTCTAATTTACAAATTTGCAACGATGGAAAATTTAATCTCAAAACTTAAAAGTGATGGAAGTTATTTATCTTCATATATTGGGAATATGAATGCGAATAATAGTGGTAAACAATAACAGATTAATATCTATTGTATTTTCAATCTTCCTTGTAGTAATATTGACTTTTTTTTCATGTTCAACAAAAGAAGAGATGGAATTGTTTAAAGCTGGTCGGCTTGCTGGAAGTGTAGAAATTCAACCCAGATTACAAGCTTATGAGATATATCTAAGATATTCTTCTACTAATTCTCAAGCAAGAGAAGGGTTGTTAGCCGTATGCAAGAGTCTTGGGATATCTTACACGATCAATAGACAATTTAATGAAGGGATTAAATTTCTTTCCCAGGCTTTGGAAATTGACCCAACTCAATATATAGCTCATTACTATATTGGGGTATGTTATGCAAATCTTTGGTCTATCGAATCAAATAGAGAATTAAAAGAAGAACTCAAAAATAAAACTATTTTTCATTATAAAAGAGCCATAGAAATTGTGCCAAGTTTGACATCTGCACATTATGGTCTTGGCTTTTTTTATTATGAAGCTTTAAATGATTTAAAAAAGGCAAAAGAAGAATTATTAATGGTTACTAAACTAGAACCAAAGTTTGCAAGAGCTTATTTTGTTCTGGCTCAAATTGCGTATATTGAAGGGGATTTAAATCTTGCAAGAGATTATTATGTTAAAATACTATCTTTAATTCCAAAATCAGATTCAAGAAGGCAAACTGTTTTAGATAATATCGCAAGAATTGACGAAGAACTTGGTTCAAAATGAATATTATTAAGTCAAACGATATAGAAGATATTTTGTCTTTTAGTTTAATCCCATTTGAAATACTAACCCATCTTCAAAAGGTTGAGTTATTAAATAGATACAATTTTGATATAAAAAAAATATTGCAATCAAATGAAAAAGATTTAATAAATTTAACTGGTAAGAATAATTTAAAAAATCTTAATTTGGGCATTTATAAGGAACAAGCTAAGTTTTTACTAAAAAATAGGGTAAAATTTATTACTGCTGATTCAAATTATTTCCCATTTGATTGCTGGAAAGGGGATTCAGATAAAAATATTGATCAATGTAAATTACTCCCATTTTTACTTTTTTACGATGGAGATATTTCATTACTTAATTCGAAGAAAATAAGTATTGTCGGTACAAGAAAGCCAAACATTATTTCAGAGAATTTTACTCATTATATTGTAAATGCCATTAAAAGAACGGTTGTTTCCGGTTTTGCCATGGGAATAGATCATCATGCTCATCTTGCAGCTTTACAATCAAATATCCCTACAATAGCTGTTTTTGGTTGTGGGACAAATATTATTTATCCTAAAAGCAATTTAATGCTTTATAAAAAGCTTATTTCAAAGGATTATCTATTATTGTCCGAGTTTCCTCCAGATACCTTGCCAAAAAATTATTATTTTCCTATAAGAAACAGAATAATTGCTGCTTTATCCAATGAATTATTATGCATTCAGGCAGGCGAAAAATCGGGAGCTTTAATAACTACTGAATATGCTAAAAAACTTAATAGAAGAATATTTGTCTTTTATCCAATTGATTTAGCAGGGTTTGAAGGAAATTTGAAACTTTATAATAATAATAAAGCCAAGTTAATTTATGGATTTTCGAAAGAGAAATTTTATATTAAAAGTAAAGAGATTCTAATAGAGGAATCTGATAGATTATCAGATGAAGTTTTTTTCGATTCGATTGATTTTTCTAACCTAAATAATGATCTTTCAAATGTCGAAATTGAACTATTAAAAATAATATATAAAAATCCATTTAATTCATTAGAATATTATACTCAAATTTTAAATTTACCCATCGGGGAAATTTTGAAATCATTTTATCAGCTTTTAGAAAAAAAGTATATCATAATCGATGATTTAAATCATATTTATCCAGATTATCTTAAAAATATATTTGAAATTATTTAATTTTCTTGACAAAAGAATTCTAAAATATAAAAAAAGCCATAGGACAAAACATGGCCCAAACAAATGCAAAAGTTAAAAAACAATCTGTAAATAAGAATACAAAAAAGATATCCAAAAGTGAAAAAACAAAAATAGAAACAGAATCGAAGATTGAACCAAAAAAAGAAAATATAGACAAAAAGAATTTAATTATAGTTGAGAGTCCCACCAAGGTCAAAACAATAAAAGGTTATGTTGGCAAAGATTATGATGTAATTGCGACAAAAGGTCATATACGAGATCTTCCAAAGTTTACTCTTGGGATAGACATTAAAAATTCTTTTGATCCAAAATATGAAATTCCAAAAGATAAGAAAGAAATTGTTGATGATATTATCAAATCATCTTTTTACAAAGAAAATATTTTTCTTGCATCAGATAATGATAGGGAAGGTGAAGCCATAGCCTATCATGTTGCACAAATTTTAAAAGATAAGGTTGCGAGTGATTTGAATCTTAAAAGAATAGTTTTTAATGAGATTACAAAATCAGCAATACTTAAAGCGCTTGAAAATCCCAAAGAGCTTGATTTACAAAAAGTTGATTCTCAAAAAGCCAGAAGGGTGCTAGATCGCCTTGTTGGTTATCAGGTGTCACCAATATTGTGGAAAAAAGTATTAAGAGGGATATCGGCGGGAAGAGTTCAAACAGTTGCGTTAAGATACATAGTCGAAAGAGAAGAGGAAAGAGATAATTTTAAACCTACTGCTTACTGGCCAATCAATGCGATTGTCGAAAATACATACAGATTTGAATTGAAAAAAATTGATGATAAGAATTATGATCCTAAAAATTTAAAACAGAAGGAAGAAGTTCTTTTGAGGATTAATCAACCAGAGAAATTGAAAGAAGGGATCATTAAATCTTTAAATATAACATCTTCGAGTTCAAAAAACTTACCCCCATTTATTACATCTACTTTACAACAATCCGCATTTAGATTGTTCAATTATTCACCTAAAAAAATAATGCAGATAGCTCAAAAATTGTATGAGGGGATTAGCATAGCAGGAGAAAACAAAGGTCTGATAACCTATATGCGAACCGATTCAGTCAGAGTTTCAGATATAGCAATTTCAGATGTCAAAGATTTTATAAAGCGTAATTTTGGTGAAAAATTAGTTTTAAACATATCAAATTATAATTCATCTGGTAAAAATGTACAAGATGCTCATGAAGCAATTCGCCCTACCGATGTTAGCCTGACACCTGAAAGTATCAAGCAATATCTTTCTAAAGAGGAGTACAACATCTATAGCATCATTTGGGAAAGATATGTGTCGGCATTCATGAAACCTCCGGTATATAAGAATCTGACCGTAAATATGGAGTCAAGAAATCTTGTTTTTGAGATCAAATTCAAATCTTTAGTCGAAAAAAATTCTCTTCAAATTTTAAATCTTTTAAAACCCGATACTAAAGACCAGGAATTTCCAGAATTTAAAGAAGGTGATAGAGTTAAAATAAATGAAATCGAAGTAATTGAGAAATTTACAGAACCACCACCAAGATATGATGAAGCTTTGCTTATAAAGAAATTAAAAGATGAAGGTATTGGAAGACCTTCAACCTATGCGACAATTCTTGATATCCTTTACAATAGAAATTATGTAATAAAAGAGAATAAAAAGATAATTCCAACAGAGATTGGAAAACTCACGATAAATTTTCTTAAAAAATATTTCTCTGAAATATTTGATTATAAATTTACCGCTAAAATGGAAGAGAATCTGGACAAAATAGAAAATGGGCTGATGAAATACATCGATGTTTTAGAAAATTTCTATTCAAAATTCTATCCTTTGATTCAATCTGTTGATACTATGGAATCTGTAAAAGACAAGCTTATTTTGAAAACAGGTTTAAAATGCGATAAATGTGGCAAAGATATGTTAATACGCCATTCTAAAAATGGACTATTTTTAGGTTGTTCGAATTATCCTGAATGTAAAAACACTAAACCACTATCATATGGTATTTGTCCAAAATGTAATTTAGGTTTTGTTGTTAAAAGATATTATAAAAATAAATCTTTTTATGGATGCTCAAGATATCCGAAATGTGATTTTGTATCATCTAAAAAGTTGGAATTACTCAAATGTCCAAAATGCGGTTCATTTATGTATAATGATATAGAATCGAATCAAATAGTATGTTTGAATCCCGATTGTGATTATAAAATTACTTTAAATAAGGATAATTTATAAAAATTAAAATTGGCAGATGAAAGAGATTAAAGTTGATGAAGCGATAGATGTTTTTTGTAATTATATTCAAAAAGTTAAACAATATTCATTTAATACATTTCAGAATTATTACAGTGATTTAAATGAATTTTCATCTTTTTTAAAGAAAAACTGGCAAATATCAAATATAAATGAGATTTCAGAAGATTCAATAAGATCATTTCTTTCAGAATTACGATTACTAAAAAGACAACCTACTACATTGATAAGAAAAAGATCTTCTATTCATTCATTTATAAGATTTTTAGAAAAAAGAAATTATATTAATAAAGGGTTAATAATTTTTCCTAAAGGATTTAAAGGAGAAAGAAAATTACCAGAATTTTTTACAAAAAATCAGATTTCGGGCTTTTTAAATTATGTTAAGAGTAAGGTCGCTACGGATAATTATAATAGTTTGCGAGATTATATTATTGTTGTTTTATTAACTTTTTGTGGAGTAAGAGCATCGGAACTCATAAATTTGAAAAAGGAAAATGTTGATCTTGGTCATGATATTATAAAAGTTACTGGTAAGGGTAAAAAGCAGAGGATTATTCCTTTTCCTTCTTCTTTTAAAAATGATTTCACTAATCTTCTTAAATTAGCAGAAATCAATGATTTTGAATATCTGTTTTGCGGGAATAGAAAAAATCAATTGACTAGAAGAGGTCTTTTTTATATATTATCTAAGAGGATGAGTGAATATGGAAGCCTATTAAATATTCATCCTCATAAATTAAGACATACATTCGCTACCTTGCTTTTGGATAATGGAGCAGATATAAGGATGATACAAAAATTATTGGGTCATGAATCTATAGCAACCACAGAAAAATACACTCAATTGGATAAAGCAAGAAAAATTCAGATGTATAATAGATTTCATCCTCATGCTTAATAAATATTGTTTCTATCAAAAAATTTAGGAAGGATATATGGAAAAAATATATGGTACAACTATTTTATGTGTTAAGAAAGATGATTCTGTCTGTATGGCTGGTGATGGGCAGGTAACCTTAAGTAATATTGTAATAAAACAGACCGCGAGAAAGATTCGAAAGATATATAAAGATTCTGTTATTGTTGGATTTGCTGGAGCTGTAGCAGATGCGTTTGCACTTTTAGAAAGATTTGAAGAAAAACTTAATAAATTCACCGGTGATCTTCAAAGAGCAAGTTATGAACTTGCAAAAGAATGGAGAACGGATAAGATATTAAGAAGATTGGAAGCGATGATGATTGTAGCCGACAAGACAGATCTTTTTCTACTTTCTGGCTCAGGCGAAATTATCAAACCAGATGAGCCGATAGTTGCAATTGGTTCTGGAGGAGCTTATGCATATGCCGCTGCTAAAGCGTTATATAATCATACAGACCTTAATGCAAAGGAAATTTGTTCTAATTCTATGAAAATAGCTTCAGATATATGTATCTATACTAATTCTAATATAGTTATAGAGGAGATTTAAAGTGGAAAACAATAATTTATTACAAAATAAAATTAATTTGGATGATCTTATCCCAACTGAAATAGTAAAGATGCTAGATAAATACATTATAGGTCAGGATAAAGCCAAAAAAGCTGTATCTATAGCATTAAGGAATAGAAGTAGAAGAAAAAAACTCCCAAAGGAAATTCGAGATGAAATTATCCCTAAAAATATAATATTAATAGGTCCAACAGGTGTAGGAAAGACTGAAATAGCTCGAAGGATTGCACAACTTACAGGTGCACCTTTTATCAAGGTTGAAGCCACAAAATATACAGAGATAGGTTATGTCGGAAGAAATGTTGAACAGATAATAAGAGACTTGATGTCAAATGCTGTTTCATCTGTCATAAAAGAACAGATGGATCTTTTTAGAGAAAAAGCTAAAGATAAAGTGGAATCGACAATTTTAAGCAAACTAATGCCAACAGATGATGAACCTTATTCTTTGAAGGATGGTAAAATAGAAGTCGTTGGCGAAGCAAGTAAAAAGTCTAGTGTCACATTAGAAAAGATAAAAGAACTTTATAATCAAGGGAAGTTCGATGATAAAATAATAGAAATTGAGGTCAAAGAGCAGCAAAATTTTGGTGATATGCTAAATATCCCTGGAATGGAAGATATAGGTGTTGCAATTGGAGGAATTTTTCCTCCTTTTGGCCAGAAAAAAAAGAAAAGAAGAGTCAAGGTTTCAGAGGCAAAAAAAATTCTTGAAGAAATGGAACTCGAAAAAATGGTGGATAAAGATCTTGCAAATGAAATTGCAAAAGATAGAGTTGAAAACATGGGTATTGTATTCATTGATGAGATAGATAAAATAATTGGGGGAAGATCTGAAAGCGGTCCAGATGTTTCGAGAGAAGGAGTTCAAAGAGATTTGCTCCCCATTATAGAAGGAACAACTGTAATGACAAGATATGGACCAATTAATTCAGATCATATCCTTTTCATTGCTGCAGGTGCTTTTTCTTTTCATAAACCATCGGATTTAATACCTGAGCTACAGGGTAGATTTCCTATAAGAGTCGAGCTAAATCCTTTGACTAAAGATGATTTTAAAAGAATTTTAATCGAACCTAAAAATGCTTTGATAAAGCAGTATCAAGCTCTATTAAAGACCGAAGATGTAGATCTTGAATTTACAGAAGATTCAATAGATTATATCGCAGAAATATCTTCATCTGTTAACACAAAAACAGATAATATTGGAGCTAGAAGACTTCACACCATACTAGAACTTGTTCTTGAAGATTTGCTCTTCAAAGCAAACGAATATGCCGGACAAAAAGTTGTTGTTGATAAAAATTTTATTGAGTCAAAGGTCTCAGATGTTTTTGAAAAAAAGGATATCATGAAATATATTTTATAAAATCAAAAACCAAATTTTAAAAAATTTAATTCTATAAAGAATTAAACCCATAATAGAAATTTATTTTATAAACAATTAGTTTTGTAAATAATTAACTAATTCTTTTTACAAAACCAAGATTAAAATAACAACGATTGCTAAAATTATTCTATACCAACCAAATAAAGAAAAGTTATTTTTTTGAATGTATTTAATAAAAGATTTAATAACCAATAGAGCGATAAAAAAAGAAGAGACAAAACCGGTAAAAAGCATAATAATCTGTTCTAATGATAGATCAATTTTAGCACTTAAAAGAGAAAATAATGATGCGCCAATTATTGTCGGGATGGCAAGGAAAAATGAAAATTCGGCTGCATCTTCCCTCGCCAGACCAACTATAATCCCACCTATAATAGTTGCTGCAGAGCGCGAGGTTCCCGGAATCATCGCTAGAACTTGAAATAACCCTATTAATAATGCCTTCAGGAAATTCAAATTAGAAATTTTAGTTGTAACCAATTCATCAGAATTATTTTTGAAATTCAATAAACCAGGTTTTTCAATTATTATTAGTATTAAGCCATATGTTATCAATGTAATGCAAACAGTTAGAGGATTAAAAAGTTTTTCAGAAATAAAATCTTTAAAAAAGTAGCCAAATATTACCGCTGGAAGCGTTGCAATAATTATAAAAATCCAGAGATTTATTTTATCTTTATCAAATTTTAAATTCTTTTTAATTGGCCATAATCTGTAAAAATAAATAAAAATTACCGCTAAAATTGCACCACTTTGGATAAAAACCTCGAATACATTTGTAAAATCTTTATTTTCTGAAATTTTTAAAAAGGTATTCAGAAGTATTAAATGCCCTGTACTGCTAATAGGCAAAAATTCTGTTAATCCTTCTATTATCCCAAACACAAGACTTTTCAAAATAGAAATAATCATAATCTTTTACCTTGTTAATTTTAATAACACTAACAAATAAAAATAATAAGTAAAATTATTTATTTTGTCTGTAATCATAAAAAAAATATTTAAATATAATTTAATAAACCTTGACAAATAATTAAAATTAAATAAATTGATTTTACGAATTTACAACATTTAGGAGAGCAAAATGGTTAATTTAAAGAGAAACGATAGAGCTTATTTAATTGTAATAAACATGACATAATCCTGTTTCTCTTTGATATTCTTTAGCAAAAGATAAACAACAGATAAGAATATTAGATGAAACAGGATTTTGTAAAACTTGGTTAGATCCTGTTTCATTGATATTTTAAATAATATTTTAAAACTATAAATCGCCTGGATCTAACCAGGCGATTTTTTTTATAATATAAGGAATATTTTATGAGAACGGTAAAAGCACAAAAAATAATTTGCAAAATTATTAGTAAACATTGGTTAACATTATTGATCTCTATTTTGTTAATGATCGCAACAACTATAATTGGGATTTATCTTCCAGTCATAATTAAGCATGCTATAGATGAAAACATTATGAAAAGAGATATCTTGGGGCTTGAAAAAGATACTTTTCTATTTTTTATACTTTTAGTAATTCTCTCATTTTTAACATTCTTAAGTATCTTTATAACCGAGCTTTTTGGGCAGAAATTTTTATTTGACTTAAAACAAACAATATTCTCACATATTCTTCACGCAAAAATTAAGATTTTTGATACACATCCAGTCGGTAGATTGATCTCAAGGATTGAATCAGATGGAGAAAGCTTAAGAGAATTCTTTACAAATAGTGTAATATCGATATTATCAGATATTTTTATTTGCTTTGGCATGATAGCTATTTTATTAAAATTTTCATATCAACTTACACTTTTAATAATACCGGTTATAATACTTATATTTATCTTCTCTTTCTGGTATCAAAGATCTGTATCACCCTTTTGGGTTAATTTAAGAAAGATAAATTCTCAGTTATTCGGTTTTTTCTCTGATTTTTTGAAAGGCAATCAAATATTAAAGATTTTTCATAAAAAACCATGGGCATTTCAAAAAATAAATAAAAGTGTTGAAAAAAAATATAAAAATGAATTAAGAGGCGGTCTTTTCGATTCAATTTATAATAATTCGCTTCAAATATTCGAAGCAATAAGCATTTCTTTGATACTCTGGTTTGGAGGTTTGAAATCCTTATCTAACAAGATAACAATGGGCACTATTATTCTCTTTGTGACATACATGAAACAATTTTTTGGTCCTATAAGAAATCTTTCTTCTCAATTCCAGATATTTCAAAAGGCAATTGCCTCTGTAAAAAGAATTAATGATGTTTTTCAAATGGAAATTGAAGAGATTGAAAAGGGAGAAAAAATAATTTTTACAAAAGATATTAAATTTAGCAATCTAAGTTTTGCTTACAATTTAAAAATTGAAGAAGAAAAAGAGAAAAATAAAGATGAACAATTAGAATTAACTGATAATGAAAGTTACCAAACAAGAAAATTTGCCGTTGAAAATTTAAATTTTACCATAAATAAAGGAGAAAAAATTGGTATAGTCGGTAGAACAGGCTGTGGGAAAACGACTATTGCGTCTTTGTTGTTAAAGTTTTATGAAGATTATGACGGAAGCATTCAAATAGATGGAAATGAACTTAAAAATATTTCGATAAATGCTATAAGATCGATGATAGGTGCGGTATTTCAGGATACTTTTTTGTTTGCTGATACTATATTAAACAATATAATACTGGATAAAAAACTATCTGAAACATTTGTCAATAAAGCAATAGAAGATCTTGGAGTATCATCTGTTTTTGAAAATTTTCCAGAGGGTTTAAAAACCATAATAAAAGAGGATGGGACAAATCTTTCCTCTGGTGAAAAGCAGGTAATAGCATTATTAAGGGTTTATATAAGGAATCCAGAGATTTTTCTTCTTGATGAAGCAACTTCATCTATTGATAATCGAACAGAAAATATTATTTATAAAGCTCTTGAAAAAATATTAGAAAATAGAACTGCTATTATAATAGCACATAGATTATCTACCATAGAATTTTGTGATAGAATTTTATGTTTTCACGAAGGGAAACTAGTAGAAGAAGGAACAAAAGATGAATTAATAAATTCTAATGGATATTTTGCAAAACTTTACCAAAATTATAAAGATGAGCAAAGATTTTCGGCTTTTTTAGCTTAAAATCTAGCAAATAAGGAAAAATATATGCAATCAAGAAAAATTAATAAAAGCCAAATCCCCATGAAATATAAGCTAAAATATATTGCAATCTTATGGGGTGAACATAAATCAAGAATTATTTTACTTTTAATTCTTTCGTTAATAAATACCATTGCTAGCACAGCTTATCCAATTTTACTGAGATATATCATCGACAATCTTGCTAATCCAAATCAAACAAGCATGGTTGCTAAAGCCATAGGATTGATAATTGCAACTGCTTCTGTCGCAGCAATTTTTTATACCATGCTTCAGATGAATAGAGTGTATACAAATCTTTCATTTCTCTGGAAAATAACATTGACTCTTTTTAATTGGAGTATGAGGAAGAATAAAGAATTTTATCATAAATTCACTCATGGAGAACTTTTAACAAGATTAACCGATGATGTAGAAAAAGTTTCATGGATGCTCTGCTCTGGATTTTTTAGATTTTTTGATTCTCTTTCAATAATCACATTTTCTCTTATATTTATGTTTGGGTTTTCAGTAAAATTAACTATTTTCGTCGTTTTACCGATAGCGGTTGTCGTATTTATAATGGTTTTATTCGATCAAACATGGGAAAACCTTTTTGAAACATTGCAAGAGAAAATTTCTTCTGTTAATTCAAATATTGAAAAGACGTTTGCATCTATAAAAGTAGTAAAAAGTAATCAGATGGAGCAATTCGCAAAAAAAGAGTTTTATAATATTATGTCTTCAAGAAAAAATTCAGAGATGAGACTTTCTTTTTTTCACGGATTATGGCATTCTCTTGATTTGATAATAAATTATAGTGCTCTTCTTTTGATAATAATCTTCGGTGGGAAGCAGGTAATAAAAGAGCAGATTTCTTTAGGTACTTTTATTGCATTTTTACAATATTTTTACCTTATGTTTGATTATCTGTATTCTTTTGCCTACTTTTTTGTTGAGTTTAAAAGGGCACTTGTTTCTATTGGAAGGCATTTAGAAATATTATTCTTTGGGAGTGAGAATAAAAAACTCGTATCCTTTTTCGATAGTAAATTAAAATATGATGATGATTATGATTCAGGTAAAACAAAAATAAATAAAATTGATAAGATAGAGTTACAAGATATTAATTTGACTATAGAGGATAGAAAGATAATAAATTCTATATCTTGCTTATTTACAAAGGGTCAGATAATAGGAATTACGGGTGAAATAGGTTCAGGTAAATCGATATTAATGAATATATTATCCGGTCTTGAAAAAAGTTTTAGTGGAAAGATTTTTATAAACAATTTACCTTTGGAAAATATAGATTTAAATTCATATCAAAATCAAATTGGTTTTGTTTTTCAAGAACCACAACTTTTTTCTGTTTCAGTTAAAGAAAATATAGTTCTTCCTCAAGATAATATTTCTCACTATTTATTTGATCAATATTCAAATAGAAAATTTTTAAAATCATATTTACCATTAGAACCTGAGACAGAAAAATTTAATATAGAATATAACTATGATAAATCCCTTTTTTCTCATTCTATATCAATTGCTTGCCTTGATGATGATATTAAAACGCTCGTAAACGGTATTGATACTGAAGTCGGTCCAAGAGGATATACCCTTTCAGGAGGGCAAAGAGAAAGAATTACAATAGCAAGAGCAGTTTTTAAAAAACCATCATTATTTATTTTTGATGATTCGACAAGATCTTTAGATTATGAAACAGAGCAAAGGGTTTTAAATTCTATAAGAACAAACAACAATGATGCAATAATATTGATAATTACACAAAGAATTAGATCTATTATTTTTGCAGATGAAATCCTGGTATTTAAAGGTGGACAAATAGTTGGAAAGGGGGGACATAATAGTTTATTAGAAAAATGTGAAGAATATAGGCAGTTGTATGAAAAAGAGATTTCATCCATATAGTACTAAAATTATAATTCCCATTTGCCAAGCTTTATTAAGTCAGATTTAGTATAAGATTTGTCTTAATATAGATGTTAGTAATGTAAATAGTCATGTAATTTTTATTGATTTTTATTAATTTTTTTTTAATATCTTAGTAGTTTTGGGATATTGTAGCATATATTTCATATCGTAATCTATTTTGAACTTACTAACAAGGAAAAATTATGAAAAAAATCTTAATTACAGATGTTACTTTAAGGGACGCGCATCAATCTCTTATAGCGACTAGACTAAAAACAGAGGATATGCTCCCTATATTATCTACTATGAACTCAGCTGGTTTCTTTTCGATGGAAGTTTGGGGAGGAGCCACATTTGATACTGCTATCAGATTCTTGAATGAAGATCCATGGCAAAGATTAAAACAACTCAAAGCCTTTTTACCCAATACACCACTTCAGATGCTTTTAAGAGGGCAAAATCTTGTTGGTTATCGACATTATGCCGATGACATTGTTGAAAATTTTATTTTTAAGGCAGCGGAATATGGTATAGATATTTTTAGAGTTTTTGATGCATTAAATGATTTAAGAAATCTTGAAAAAGCCATAGAAACCATTAAAAAAGTCGGTAAACATGCTCAAGGGACAATATCTTATACTATCTCACCGGTTCATACAATTGAAAAATATGTTCAAAATGCAAAAGATTTGAAGAATATGGGAGTTGATTCCATCTGCATAAAAGATATGGCTGGACTTTTGCTACCAGAACAAACTTATGAACTTATTAAAGCTATTAAAACCGAGGTTGATCTTCCTTTAGCACTTCATTCGCATGCTACTTCTGGTGTTAGTGTTGCAACGCTTTTAAAAGGAATAGAAGCAGGAGCAGATATAATCGATACGGCAATATCATCTATGTCTATGCAAACATCTCATTCACCAACCGAGGCTATGGTTGCTTGTTTAAAAGATTCACCTTACGATACAAAACTTGATCTTGAGCTATTAAATGAAATTTCAAAATATTTTGCCAAGATTAGAGAAAAATATCATGAATATGAGACAAATACGGTAGTTGATACCAAGATTTTTCTTTATCAGGTTCCTGGTGGTATGCTATCCAATTTGGAAAGCCAGTTGAGGCAACAAAATGCATATGACAAATTTGAAGATGTTCTCCATGAGATTCCACAGGTAAGAAAAGATTTTGGATATCCACCATTGGTTACTCCTACTTCGCAGATTGTGGGAACTCAAGCAGTTATTAATGTCATCTCTGGTGAAAGATATAAAACCTTAACAAATGAGTCAAAGAATCTTTTGATTGGAAATTATGGTAAAACACCAGCGGAACCAGACCAAAATTTGGTTCAAAGGGCATTAAAAGAATTAGGACTTGAAAAAAGCGTTACAATGAGACCAGCCGATTTATTGAAACCCGAATTAGATTTAATGATAGAAAAAACTAAAGAAATTCAGAAAAAAACCCGAGTTACTTTGGAAGATGTTCTTACTTATGCTCTTTTCCCTCATATTGCGCCTTCTTTTTTTGAAGCTAGAAATAATCCACCTGCTACCGAAAAAACGGAGAAAGAACCTATTAAAACAGCTGAAGAAAAAAGTAAAACAAGTAATCAAATTAAAGGATATATCGTTAATTTTGAAGGGCATGAATTTAAATTATTGGTCAAAGAGGTCGAACCAGAAGCTTTATCTATATCTACTATAACTACAGCTATAAATAGTTTAATAAAGCAACCTCAAGTTTCTGAAAATAAAGATATTGAGAAAAGCGCTGAAAAACCGGTCGAAATCAAAGAGGATAAATCAACAATTACTGTCGAAAAAAAGACAGAATTAAAAGAGAAAGCAAAAGAAACTATAGTTTCTCCTGTAACAGGGACAGTACTAAAAATTTTGAAATCGAATGATGAAAATGTAGAATCAGGAGAGGTTATATTAACTCTGGAAGCAATGAAAGTTGAGTTTGAAATTAAAGCTCAGCAATCAGGTAAGGTAAAAATCATGGTAACAAAAGGAGATGTTGTTCAATCCGAAGAAATTCTTTGTGAAATATATTAGCAATTAGCATTTTAATTTATTAATGAAATTACTAATTACCTATTATCTTTAATATAGATAATTTAATAGAGGCAATTACGGGTAATAAAGAACTTAAATTTAAAGTATTACAAAAATTAAGAGAACCAGTATCTTATGTTGATAGTTTTAGCTATTCTGATATCGAAATAAGATTTAAAGTTAGCAGTGAAAAAGGCTTAGAATTTTTAAGTAATGGCTTAAATTCAATTCATAAATTTGGTTTTAAAAAATGCTTTATTAAAGATAAAAATAAAAGTTTTGATATATTTTATCAATATTGGATAAGCGATCCAGATTTACCATCAATATTATTCTTTCATGGAAATGCGGAGAATAGCTGTACTCATCCGAAATTTTTTTACCATTTAATATTAAATGGTTTCAATTTATTTTCCTTCGATAATATAGGACATGGTAGTTCTTCGGGACTAAGAGGTTCTGTCGAAAGTTATTCTGATTATATAGATATTGCAAATCAAATGTTCGATTTTTTTCAGGATAATTTAAGGTTTAACCAAAAATTAAAACAAAAATCAAAAAATAAAAAAGAAATTCCAGATCTATCCTGGGCAATTTTTGGTTTTTCTTTTGGTGGTTTAATCGCCTCAGATTTTGCGCTTAGTTCAAGCAAAAATATAAAAGAAGTCTTTTTGTTCGCTCCATGGTTTTCAACACATAGGAGATTGATAAATAATTTTACTAAAATCTATCTTTTGTTATTCAGAAAGATTTTTAATTACGATTCCCTTATGAATTTAAATCTTCAACAAATGATATTTGAAGGTGATAATAAAATATATTTAAATCTATATAAAAATCTAACAGATAATGAAAAATTCTTGTTAACAAGAAGAAAAGATACCAGAATTTTTAGAGTATTATCAAAAAAAAGGCTTTCTGAAATATATTATAGACAAAGAAAAATCTTTAAGCTAGAAAATAAAAAAAGGATAAATTTTTATTCCTTTTTACCTGAAAAAGATAATATCGTAGATTCTGAAAAATCAATTCAGATAATTAAAAAATGGAATGGAAATTTTGAATTACTAAAGGATTGCTTTCATGATTTTTTGGATTACGAAGATCAAAGATGGCAAGATTTTGTTGTTCTATTAAAATATTATTTGACAAAAATAATTAAATAATTACAAATAATTTGAAAAAGCTTTTTTAGTGGGAGTTATCAAGATGAATTTGAATGAAAATCACAAGAGTTATGATGAACTAAAATATTACATTGAAAAGGTTAAAGGAAATCAAGGTGTTCTTATAGGTGTACTTCATAAAGCTCAGGAAATTTTCGGTTACTTACCAGTCGAGGTACAAAAATTTGTTGCGTATCATTTAAATCTACCTTTTTCTCAAGTTTATGGTGTAGTTACTTTTTATAATTTCTTTTCTATGAAACCAAAAGGTAAATATGTCGTCAATGTGTGTTTAGGCACAGCTTGTTATGTCAAAGGAGCAGAAAGAGTCGTTAGTGATTTCGAAGAAGCTCTGGGAATTAAATTAGGAGATACAACAGAAGATAAAAAGTTTACATTAACTTCCGCAAGATGTTTTGGTGCATGTGGTTTAGCTCCTGTAGTAATGGTTAATGATGAAGTTTTTGGTAATGTCGATAAAAAAAAGATTGAGCAAATAATTAAAAAATACGGGGATTAATGGAAGAACTCTCATTACATATATTAGATATTGTTGAAAATTCAGTAGCAGCTAATTCCTCAAAGATTATTATTGAAATAATTAGGAATGAGAAAGATAATTTTATTTCAATTTTTGTTAAGGATAATGGTAAGGGGATTGATAAGGAGATACTTAAAGAGATAGAATCTCCTTTTTATACCTCAAAAAAAGAAAGAAAAATAAAAGTTGGGTTAGGTATTCCACTTTTTAAATTTTCATCTTTACAAAGTGGTGGTTATTTTAATATTGACTCTAAAAAAGGAGAATACACTCAAATTTATGCGAGTTTTAAATTAGACAATATCGATAGACCTCCTTTAGGTAATCTTTACGATACCTTACTGGGTCTAATAATATCGCATCAAGATATCGATTTTGAGATAAAAATTGTGAATAATGAAAAAATCTTTATCTTTTCAACAGGAAAAATAAAGGAAGTTTTAGGAGAAATACCTTTTACTTATCCAGAAGTTTTTGAATATATATCTACTACATTGATGGAAGGTATATCTGAAATTGGACTTAATCCAAAAAAAATATATTAGTTTGTTTTTATTTTTATTAATAAATTTGGAGGAAAAAATGAAATCACTTGAAGATTTGAAAAAAATAAGAGAAAAAGCTCAACAGGATCTTGCGCTGAGAAATAAGAATGCTAAAGTTAAGATCATAGTCGGTATGGGTACATCTGGAATAGCAGCTGGTGCAAGAGAGATATTAAAAGTATTTGTCGAAGAAATCACACAGAATAATCTTTCAGATGTTATAGTTACTCAGACCGGAGAAAAAGGATTTTCTTCCGCTGAACCTATTGTTGAAATTGAAGAGGAAGGGAAGAGTAAAGTTATATATGGTAATGTAACAGTTGATATAGCCAAACAAATTATTAAAGAACATATTATTGGCGGTAAGGTTTTAGTTCAGTATACAATTACAAAATAGAATATATTAACAGTTTAAGGCAGGAAATATGGCTACAACTAGATTAAATGTTTTGGTATGCTCTGGTGCAGCTTGTTTATCGGCTAATTCCAGAGAAGTTAAAGAAGAGATGATTTCCCAATTGAAAAATCACAATCTTGAAGGCGAAGTTAAAATAATTGAAACTGGGTGTATGGGTCCATGCGAAATGGGACCTATTGTTCTTGTCTATCCTGAAGGTACTTTCTATAAAAAGGTTAAAAAAGAAGATGTTTCAGAAATAGTTGAACAGCATTTTCTTAAAGGAAGAGTCGTAAAAAGGTTACTTTATGAGACAGCCGATAGTAAAAAGGTTGTTGAATCACATAAAGAAGTAGAATTTTTCCAGAAACAGTACAAAATAGTTTTAAAAAACTGTGGCGTTATAAATCCAGAATCTTTAGAAGAATATATAGCTACAGATGGATATCAAGCTTTAGGAAAAGTTATTACTCAAATGAAACCAGAAGATGTGATTAACATAATTTCCGATTCAGGTCTTAGAGGAAGAGGTGGTGGTGGTTTCCCAACTGGTTTAAAATGGAAACTTACTGCTGCTGAAAAAGAACCTATTAAATATGTTGTTTGTAATGCAGACGAGGGTGATCCTGGCGCTTTTATGGATAGATCTGTTTTGGAAGGAGATCCTCATGCTATAATAGAAGGGATGGCTATTTGCGCATATGCAATAGGTGCTAAAAAAGGTTATGTTTATGTTAGAGCAGAATATCCTTTAGCGATTAAAAGATTAGATTTCGCTATTAATCAGGCTCGTAAAGAGAATTTGTTAGGTGACAATATATTCGAAACTGATTTCTCTTTTGACATTGAAATTAGAATGGGTGCAGGTGCTTTTGTTTGTGGAGAGGAAACAGCTCTTTTAAGATCAATAGAGGGTTTTAGAGGAACACCAGTTCCAAAACCACCTTTCCCTGCTCAAAAAGGTTTATGGGGTAAACCTACTGTTATAAATAATGTTGAAACATTTGCAAATATTAGGCATATAATTTTGAATGGTTCTAACTGGTTCAAAAGCATTGGTACTGAAAAATCAAAAGGAACCAAGGTTTTTGCTTTATCTGGTAAGATAAAAAACTCCGGATTAGCCGAAGTCCCTATGGGAACTACAATAAGAGAACTTGTTTATGATATCGGTGGTGGGGTACCAAATGGCAAAAAATTGAAGGCCGTTCAATTTGGAGGACCATCAGGTGGTTGTATTAAAGCAGATTATCTAGACACACCAATAGATTATGAATCATTAACATCATTAGGTGCCATGATGGGTTCTGGTGGATGTATTGTAATGGATGAAGACAACTGTATGGTTAATACAGCTAAATTTTTCCTCGAATTTACATCTTTTGAATCCTGTGGTAAATGTGCGCCTTGTAGAATTGGAACAAAGCAGATGTATAACATTCTTGATAAAATAACAAAAGGAGAAGCCACATTAGAGGATTTAGATACCCTTGAAAAATTAGGTGAAGATATTAAAAAGGCAGCTCTTTGTGGCCTTGGACAAACTGCTCCAAATCCTGTTCTTTCGACTTTGAAGCATTTTAGAAAAGAATATGAAGACCACATATTACATGGGATTTGTGAGGCAAAAGTTTGTAAAGATCTCATATATTACGAAATAGATCCCCAAATTTGTAAAAAATGTGGATTATGTGCAAAAAAATGTCCTTCAAATTGCATAACAGGTGAAATCAGAAAAACACCTTTTGAAATTGTTCAAGAAGATTGTATAAAATGTGGAACATGTTTTGAGGTTTGTCCTTTTGATGCAATTAGCAAAAAAACAGGCGTTAAAAAGAAAAAAGAAGAAATTGTTTCTTCTGAAAAAGAAAATTATTACGAAATTTAATTTATATTAATTTTAATATTCTTTTGATTTAAAAAATAAAAAGGGTTGTCTCAAAAATGATGCAACCCTTCTTATTTTAAAAAATGAAATAAGTGCTTAAGCTATTGTGTAACCCCCTTTTTTATTAAAAAAGGAAAATAAAAATTTTATGGAAATCCTATAAGAATAGCAATAGAATAAACACTATAAAAAGGAACCCAACAATACCTAAGAGAATATATATCAACGATGTTTGAGCTTTGGATACTTTTTTCTCTTTTTTCGTTGTTTCAGATTTAGCCTGAACCTTAGCTGCATCAAACATCGCTACCTGCTCTGTAAACATCTTTATCTTTACTTTTTCTTCTTCTATGAGTTTGCCATATGTATTTTCATCCAATTTTATCAGCAAGATATAATTATTATTTAAATCTATTCTCACTTCAATAACTTCACCTTTGATTGGAATTATCTTATCATCAGTAATAGCATTGAAGTATTTTATATAATCTTTTGCTCTATCAAAAGCAGAATCTATATATACATAAATTAAATCTCCAGGAATAATTTCATATATTGGTTTGCCGGACACTGGTGCTAAGGCAGGTTTCAATGGTATTAAATTAACCCCAGCAGGAAGATCAAAATCTAGATTTTCATCAGTAGCTTCAAGCAAAGCATCTGTGTTAAAAGTTACAGTAGTTGTCGATTGGGTATCAAGATTATCTTCAAAGTATTTTATTATTTCAGCTTTACAATCACCATTTCCAAATGTTCGATTGATATTCTCTAAAAGTAGAGTTTGGAATTTTTCAAAATCATCATTTATTAAAGATATTAAATAGGATATATCTTCATTAAGGAAAAATTTTTCAATACCCGCAACTATGGATTTTGAATAGGTAGCAATATTTTTACCTTCAAAAGAAAGTTGTTGAATTTCGCTATGTACCTCTTGCCAGGATCTGGTTATAGAAGAATTATAAAATGTTGGTATCCTAGAGACATTAACATCACACTTCTCCATTATTTTTAGTTCTGAATCTAAAATTATAATAAAAACCCCATAGAAATTCATGTTTTCAGATTTTGTTCTACCTTTTAAAACAATGAATCTGCCCATATTTTTTTAACCTTTATAATTAAAAACTTTCTTTAAATCTTGTAACATATTTTTTTAAGTTGTCAAATAAAAAAGAGTAATTGACAAATAATAAATTCATAGTGCATTTATCTTGTTAAAAGGAGTATTTTTATTGATGAATCTTTTTTTCGAAATCTATGGTTGTGAGATGAATAAATCTCAGGCTTATTCTTTGCAACTATTTTTAAAAGATAATGGATATAATGTAGTTGAAAAATTAGAGAATGCCGACTTGATTTTTATATATACCTGTAGCGTTAGATACACTGCAGAGCAAAGAGCTTATGGAAGATTGCAATATTTTAAATATTTAAAAAAAACTAAACCAAATTTAAAAGTAATTTTATTGGGTTGTCTTGTCGAGCAAGATTGGCAATATTTTCTTGAAAAAAAATTTGCTGATGTTGTTATTGGGACGGTAAATCAACAGGTAGTACTTCAATATTTAAATTCATTAGATTCTAATCAGAATATTAATCTTAATAAAGATCAGATAAGAGAATTTTATTTTAAAACTTCAAGTTCAAATAATAGAATGGAATTTATGAATTCATATATAGATATATCTCATCCATTTAAATCTTATGTAACCATAATACATGGTTGTTCAAATTTCTGTTCTTATTGTATAGTCCCATATTTGAGGGGGAAAGAGGTATCCAGAAGAAAAGATGAGATTATAAACGATATTAAAAACCTGGCTTCTAATGGTGTTAAAGAGATAATCTTACTAGGGCAAAATGTAAATGCCTATGGGATAGATTCGAATGATTGTACTTTTGCTCACTTATTAAATGAAGTTTCAAAAATAGAAGGGATTGAACTTATCTCATTTTTATCTTCACATCCAAAGGATTTCACCGATGAATTGATTGATATAGTCGCTTTTAATCCCAAAGTATTTAAATTAGTACACCTTCCTTTGCAATCTGGTTCAAATGATGTTTTATATAAAATGAATAGAAAATATACTATAGAAAAATATTTATCTATAATCGAAAAACTAAAAAAGAAAAATTCAGATATTCAGTTTTCAACAGATATAATTGTTGGTTTCCCATATGAAACAAAAGAAGATTTTGAACAAACATTAGATATAGTTAAATCTGTAAAGTATTTAGATATTTTTTCTTATAAATATTCTCAAAGGAAACTAAAGGTATTAAAATATCCCGATAACATTGAAGAAGAATTAAAACTTCAAAGGTTATCAAAATTAATTGAAGTTAAAGAGGAGATTGGAAAATTTTTGAGAAAAGAACAGATAAATAAAACAAAACAGGCTATTATTTTAGAAGATAGCAAATTGGATAAAAATAAAAAACTTTTTAAAACATTTGATGGTTTTCATGGTATAGTCGAATCAAATGAAAAACCTGGTACAATAAAAATGGTTAATATTAAAGAATTTAAAGGCAATACTTTAATTGCAACAATAAATTAAGTTATATGAATCAAATTATATGGGAAAAAAATATTTTAATTTAAAAAAGTCTTTCTATTTTTTACTATTCTTTGTTCTTTTATCGATTTTGGTTTTTCCACTAAGGTTAAATACTCAGACTTCTGATGAAATAGAATTTAAATTGTTTTTAAAATATGTAATAAACAATTCTATTTGTGCGAAAGATGCGGGATATAATTTTATAAAGAAATATCCTAATTCTAATTTTATACCAGATGTTCTTTATTATCTTTCATTCATTGAATCAGATTACTTTATGAATATTATTAATTTAAAAAAGGTTATCCTATATTACCCATATTCCATCTGGCGAGAGTCATCATTGATAAGAATGTTGAACATTTATTTACTACACAACAATTTTATTCAATTCGATAATTGGTATAATTATTATTTAAATAACTTCACGATTAAAAATAGAAGATGGGAAGTTGAAATTTTAAATTTAAAAAATTTATTTAAGAATGATGATTTTGATAATTTAATGAGCTTTATTGAATTGCATCTAAAAAACGCAAATAATTATAATCTACTTTCGTATTGTATCTTTCTTAAATCTGTAATTTTACAGAAAAAAATTGATATTATAAATGCTAAAAAACAATTGTTAGTAGGCTTATCTATGTTTGAATTATCAAATATATATGAGTCTTATATCTACGAATTGTATAGAGTCTCTTTCAGAGAAGAAAAACCATATTATGCTAGATTAATTTTAAATCTTAAAATATTCAGTACGCTAAATGATTCGGAAAAAGAAGAAATCATTAAAAATTCTAAAATAAAAACAGATTTTAAACCCAAATTGATGATAATCGATCAGTTGAAAAGAGATTATTATTATATATCTTTGGGTTACAGTTCGGATATCGATCAAGTCAATGAAATTAAAGATTCGATTGAAAAAATCGGTATAAAGGTTAGTATTAAAAAAATAAATGAGAGTATTTATCAAATATATATAGGTTATTTTCATTTTAAAAAAGAAGCTCAGGATATATTGAAAAAACTATCAGATTCTGGATTTACAGGCGAACTAGCTTTTATAGATTATTCTTATTAATAAACAAATAGAGATAAGGATGCAACTTAGTGATTCAGTTGATAATGTAAAAGGAATTGGTCAAGATACTAAACAATTATTATCTAAATTATCTATTTATACGGTATGGGATCTTATTACCTATTTTCCAAAATCTTTTTTTAATTTTAAAATTAAGAATAGCCTTAATGATGACAATTTTGATTCGAAATTGCTTCTATTAAAAGTTATAAACAAGGAGTATAAAGGTAGAAATGGTTCTGTTTTAACAATATATTGTCAGGATTCTGATGATAATTTTATAGAGCTATTATGTTTTAACAGGAAATTTTATGAACAATATGCAATTCCTGGTTCACAGATCTATGTATTTGGGAAATTTAAAAGAAAGCTATATAGCTCTCATTATCTTTCTTCTTCTTTTAAAATTATATCTTCAAAATTAGCAGAAGAGTTTGATTATTTTCCCAATTATAGGTTAACTAAAGGTTTATCTACATTTATACTGGCGAGATTTATTAAGATAGCCTTAAACCAATATAAAAATATTATAAAAGAGATCTTACCTAGACACATTCTTGAAAAATATAAATATCCATCACTATACGAAATAATATATAATTTACATTTTCCAAAATCTCTTGAATATTTTGAAGTAGCCAGAAAATTGTATGCTTATATCGAATTCTTTATATACATGATAAAAATTGTTCTTTTCAAAAGAAAAAGTAAGACTAAAGTTGAAAATCGTGAATTGATAGATTTCACTTTTCAAAAAGATTTTATTAATAAATTGCCCTTTAATTTAACCGATGACCAAATAAAAGCCATAAACTATCTTAATTTACAGTATAAAGAGAAATTTCTTATAAATACATTAATACATGGAGATGTTGGTTCTGGTAAAACTGTGGTGGCATTCGCATTTCTGCTAAACTACATTGAAGCAGGATATCAAGCTGCTTTTATGGCTCCTACAGAAATATTGGCAAGGCAACACTTTAATAATTTTTATAAACTATATCCAAAGATAGAGTCTTCCTTTTTATCTTCATCACTTAAGAAAAAACAAAAAGAAAATATTTATAATGGAGTCAAATCAGGTAAAATAAAAGTGCTTTTTGGAACTCATTCAATAATTACCGACTCTGTTAAATTTGACAAATTAAAAATAGCCATAATTGATGAACAGCAACAATTCGGGGTAAATCAAAGAATATTGTTAAGACAAAAGGGTGAAGATGTTGATCTTTTGGTTCTATCGGCAACTCCAATTCCAAGAACTATCTATCTAACATTATATGGCGATTTAAATGTTATTAGTATTAAACAGATGCCTGCAAATAGGAAGAAAGTGAAAACATACTTTTTTTATGAAGATGATAATTTAAAAATTAAAAAAATTGTTTATGAAGAATTAAAAAAAGGAAATACTGGGTTTTTTATATATCCGGTAATTAATGAGGATAATGAACTTGAATTAAAATCAGCGACTGAGATGTACGAAAAGATTAAAAAAGAATTTTCAGATTATGATGTAGAATTGATACATGGGCAGATGAAAGATAGCGAGATTGAAAAGATAATGAATGAATTTAAACAAAAAAAATTTCAAATTCTTGTTTCTACTACGATAATATCGGTTGGGATAGATATCCCTCATGCTACTTTTATCGTTATTGAAGAATCACAAAGATTTGGTTTATCTACGCTTCATCAATTAAGAGGAAGGGTTGGAAGGAATGATAAAGAATCAGTATGTGTTTTGACAGCGCCAAACAATATTTCTGAAATAGCAAGAAATAGAATAAATAAATTATGTGAAACATCTGATGGCTTTGAAATTGCCGAGTTTGATTTGAAATTAAGAGGACCAGGAGAAGTTTTTGGGATTAAACAATCTGGCGAGGTAACATTTAAAATCGGGGATTTCGTAAAAGACCATAAAATTTTTAATTTTGCATTCAGTGATGTAAAGAACCTTTTAGAGGATGATCCAAATTTAAGTAAAATTGAAAACAGATGCTTGAAAGACTATTTAAAAGATATTGAAAATGTAAACGAGTTATTTTTATTGTCTGGTTAAATTTGCATTTATTTTGTTATGTGTTATTATCAAAATAAGTAAGTGGGAGCTTTTTATGAAAAATAAATTTAGCTTTATGATAATATTCTTATTTTTAGTTTTATTTTTCTTATCCGCAAATGGTTGTAAAACTACAGAACCAACTACAACTGATACACAACAAACCCAGCAAGATACAGAAGAAACTCAAGAAGAAACCAAAGAGGAAAATCAAGAAGAGACAAAACAAAGTGAAGAAACCGAAAAAACTCAGGAAGAGCAACAACCTGCTCCTGTTTTTGATGAAGAAGAAGCTTCTAAACTACTTGAAGAAGCAAAATTAGAAATAGCAAAGGCTCAACAGATGGGGGCAGAGGAATATTCATCAGAAAAATTTAGAGAAGCGATGGAGTTATTTTCTCAGGCAGAAAAAATTTATAATGAAAAAAAAGACTTTGAAGCGTATAAACAAATTATCGAAAAAGCCAGAGCCATGGCTAATTTAGCCCACCTTGAAGCAGCTGAAAAGAAATATCAGCAACAAAAAGAAGAAGTTTTGAAACTAAAAGATCTTATTTCTCCATTTTCAAATCAAGAATATTACAAAGATGATTTGATAAATGCCGATTTACTACTTGCGCAAGCGGAAGAAGCAAAACAAAATAAAGATTATGTAACAGCTTTGAGTAAGATTAATGAAGCTAATTCTATGTATAAAAAAGTTTATGATTCTTATCAAACAGATAAAAATTATGTTTACACCGAGTTTCCAAAGTTGCTAAGCATACAAAATGAAATGATTGATAAAAAAATAAAAACAATCTATTTGGAAGATTATAATAAATTTATCCAGATGTTTAATCAACTCAAAAAATCTATTGATGATGGTGATTTTAAATCGGCAAAAGAATTACTCCAAATGTCTTACATCCTTGGAAGAAATTTGATTGAAAGATATAATCAGGCTGTTTCAATAATTAATCAAACGGAAGCCAGCAGGTATCTGTTTCAGGCTAAACAAGCCTATGAGATAGCGAAAGAAAAAGAAAACTCTTTTAATGGTGAACAAAAAAAATTATTGTTAGAGATGGAAAATTTTATTAATAATGCTCAACAAGCATTGGATAATGAAAAATATTATGATACAATCTCTTATTCCAAAGAAGCAATAAAAATATATCTTAAATTAGTTCTACAAAATAATGAGCAATATAAAACCTATGTTGTAAGATTAATTCCAGAAAGAAGAGATTGCTTATGGCGAATTGCTGGATATCCATTTATATACAATAATCCTTATCTATGGCCTTTAATATGGATAGCTAATTTAGACATTATCACAAATCCAGACTTAATTTTCCCGGGGCAAACTCTGATAATTCCACCACTTCCACAATAGAAAAACAAAAATAGGCAAGGTTTTTAAAGTAGATATTTTGAATTTATACTTACAAAGAAGGGAGGGGTCATGAAAAAAAAAGATTCTTATATCGAGGATTTGCTCCCTGAAACAAGCTTTCAGTATATTGAAAGCAGATTGAACGATTCAAGGATTAGATTAATCTGTAATAATTGTGGGTATAGATTTTTTTCCAAAAGGCAATATTCTTTTATAGACAATTTAGAAGGTTATGATGAACTTATTACTGGCGTTAAATGTCCAAATTGTGGTTCTGATGATGTAGAAGAAATTTAATCAAGCCATTAATAAGTCTTGTAACCAGGAATCATATGAAAGTTACATTTTTTATCTCTTTAAGATATCTTTCGGGTAAAAAAGAAAAAGGAATTTTCTCCTTTTTTTCAATCATGTCAATCATAGGAATTATACTTGGAGTTGCAGCTTTAATATCTGTTATTTCCGTAATGAATGGTTTTCAGGAAAATATGAAAGAAAAGACAATTTCTCTCCAATCATTTCATATCCATATTCATTCTTTTGATCCGCAGGGATTCAAATATTCAAGTCTAGCAGATGATTTTAAAAAAATACCTCATGTTCAAGGTGTGTATCCTTTTATAGAAACAGCAGTTCTATTTTCGATAGGTGGATATACAAATGGGACTATATTAAGGGGATATGATAAAAGTTTTTTTTATTCCAGTACATATAGAAAAAATTCTATTATTACCGATGGTTCTTACGATGAAATCGATTCCAATAATTATCTTGCTATTGGAGAACAATTTGCCTATCTTTATGGAGCTAGAATCAATAGTAAAGTATTGCTAACAGTATTTACGGGTTCAATATTTCAACCTAAAATTAAGCTTTTTATGGTTAAGACTCTTTATAAGACAGGATTTTATCCTATAGATTCTTCTATACTTTATACAACTTTAGAGAATATCCAGCAAATGATGTCTATGGAAGATAAATGTACTTCTATCGGCATAATAGTAGAAAATTTAAAATATGTTGATAAGGTTAAAAAAGAAATAGAAAAGATTGCACCATTCGAAAGAGTATATGTAAATACATGGTATGAAGAGAATAGAAATACTTATTTAGCCTTGAAAAACGAGAAAACTCTAATGTTTTTTATCGTTTTTATGATTATAATAGTATCTGCTTTTTATATTGTTTCTTCACAGATAATGACTGTAATGAATAAACAAAAAGAAATAGGTATTTTAAAAGCTATTGGCTTTACTCCTGATGATATAAAAAACATATTTTTATTAAATGGAATCATAATCGGGTTACTTGGCACTTTGCTTGGAACCACTTTGGGTTTTATCATATCTATGAATTTAGATTATATTTTCAATTTTATAGAAGATGTGCTAAATGGATTAATTTCTATGATATTTTTCTTTATAAATCTAGTGGATGATTCTATTTTGAAACCTAAATTTCAAATATTCTCTAAAGATGTCTATTATTTCGATAAAGTACCAGTTGAGATTAGATTAACTGAACTAATTTTAATAAATATCTCCACCTTTTTCCTTGTGTTTTTATCATCATTGATTCCTGCAAAAAAAGCGGCAAATGTTAAACCAAAAGAGGTTATTCATAATGAGTGAAATATTGGTTTTACAAAATGTGACTAAACATTATATAAATAATCAGGAAGAGATAGAAGTACTCAATAATATTAATTTAAAAGTAAATAAAGGCGAAACAGTTTCAATCCAGGGAATATCTGGTGTTGGTAAGACAACATTACTAAACCTTATAGGTGGTTTTGACTCTCCAACAGATGGTAAAATTTTTATTGAAGATGAGGATATCACTATTATGGATGAGACTAATTTAGCCAAACTTAGAAACAGTAAAATTGGATATATTTTTCAATCATTTTATCTTTTGGAAGAATTGAATGTACTTGAAAACATTATTTTGCCTGCTTTAAAACTTGGCATTCCAAAAAACGAAGCTATAGATAGGGCTTATAATTTAGCAAAAAAAATTGGTATAGAAAAAAGATTAAGATATTATCCTTCAGAAATTTCTGGAGGGGAAAGACAAAGAGTAGCAATCGCAAGGGCAATAATAAACAATCCCAAAATTATCTGTGCCGATGAACCCACGGGTAATCTTGATATAAAACATAAAAACTTAATTGCAGATCTTTTGTTTTCCTTAGTTGATGAAAGCCAGCAAAGTTTAATACTGGTTACACATGAAATTGATCTCGCCAGACGATGTTCAATAATGTATTTGATAAATAACTGCTCTTTAGTAAAGTTCTGATGTTGATTTTTCTCATCTTTTAGTTATATTAAATATATGAATGGGAAAATCTACTTAGCGAAATAAAATAAATAAATTTGTAGGAAATTATGATTAAAGAAAAAGAAGGTTATTCAGATGAATTAAAAAAACTAATTGAAGAGATCGCCAAAAACATAGCAATTGAAATGAAATCACCGACAATTCAACCTGGTCATCTTCTTTTAGGTATGATAAGAGAAAAACTTGGATTATCCTATTTTATTATCTCTTATGTTGTAAAAGACAATATTTATCTTCTTGAACAAGATATCACCAATGCATTATTAAAAAATAGTTCTACTAATTTATCTATTTTCCCTTCGATCGACTTCTCAAATGTAACAAAGACATATTTGCAATATGCAAGACAGATTATGGTTCAATTAAATGACTCTATTTTGAGAGTAGACCATCTTCTTTTAGCGATAGTAATGCACCTGCATACTACAGATCCTATATTAGACAATATATTACAAAATTATAATCTTACATTCCAAAATATTATGAAACTCATAGAGATATTTGGTGATAACCCTCTTCTTAAAATAAGAGTAAAACCAAAATCAACATTACCAACACCGATAGCAGATAAATTTTGTAAAGATTTTACAGAACTTGCATGGAAAGGAGAACTGGACCCAATTATCGGTAGAGAGAATGAAATTTATAGATTAATGCAAGTTTTAATGAGAAAGATGAAAAACAACCCTGTACTTATAGGTTATCCTGGCGTTGGTAAGACGGCTATAGTAGAAGGACTCGCTCAATATATAGTATCTCAACAGGTACCAGAAAGACTTAAAAATAAAAGAATTATTAAGATGGACATGGGATTTATAGTTGCTGGTACTAAATATAGAGGTGAATTTGAAGATAGATTGACAAAAATCCTTAAAGAAATAGAAAAAGCCGGAAACATCATACTTTTTATAGATGAAATTCATACTATAGTTGGTGCAGGTGGAGCAGAGGGTGCTATCGATGCATCAAATATTTTAAAACCTTTTTTAGCAAGAGGCTTAATACAAATAATAGGTGCTACAACTTTTGATGATTACAAAAAGCATATTGAAAAAGACAAGGCATTAGAAAGAAGACTTCAACCAATTGTCATAGATGAACCTTCAATAGAAGAAACAGAGAAAATTCTATTAGGATTAAAATTAACCTATGAGTTACATCACAATGTAATTTATCAAGAATCATCTATTAAAAAGATAGTCGAACTTTCAAAAAAATATATTACCGGTAGATATTTACCAGACAAGGCAATTGATGTCATGGATGAATGTGGAGCTTCTGTTAATCTCGAAAGTGGTTTACCTCCTTCTATCTTAATTCAAACATCAAAAAAGTTGGAAAATTTGATGAAAACTAAAGAATCTTACTTTTTATTAAATGATTTTCAGAAACTCCCTAAGGTCCAAAATGAAATAAATGATCTTTATAATCTCTATATTCATGAACAAGATAAATGGGAAAAATCACATACAACAACCATACCTACAATCGACGATGATATAGTACAACAGGTTGTCGCAAAAATGACAGGCATAAAAGTAGAAAAGATGCAACAAGAAGAAGCTTCCAGATTAATATATATGGAACAAACACTTTCTAAAGTCATAATTGGTCAAAATGAAGCAATTTCTGCTATATCTAGATCTATAAAAAGAGGTAGGCTAGGGATTAAAAAATCTAAAAAGCCTGTAGGCTCTTTTATGTTTTTGGGACCAACTGGTGTTGGGAAGACTGAAATAGCCAGAAGATTAGCAGAATTTCTTTTTGGTTCTAAAGATGCTTTGATAAGAATTGATATGTCAGATTATATGGAAAGGCATACAATGTCAAGACTTGTTGGAGCACCTCCTGGTTATGTTGGATATGAAGAAGGTGGGATCCTTACAGATTTAGTTCGAAGAAAACCATATTCTATAATTCTTTTTGATGAAATAGAGAAGGCTCATCATGATTTTTTCAACATGCTTTTACAAATTCTCGAAGAAGGTGAACTTGTCGATAATTTCGGCAATAAAGTGGATTTTAAAAATACTATAATTATAATGACTTCAAACATAGGATCAAAAGATATACTTCAATACAGAACTGCTGGTTTTGAATTAACTCCTCAAAAAGAACTTGATTTTGAAGATGTGAAGGAAAAGGTTATTTATCAGGTTCAAAAGAATTTTAATCCAGAATTTTTAAATAGAATTGATGAAATTATAGTTTTTCATCCTCTTACTATGGATGATCTATATCAGATAATCGATCTTATGATAATCGAAGTCAACGAATCTTTAAAAGATCATTTTATCAGTATTCAATTAGATACAAGTGCAAAAGAATATCTTATAAATAAAGGATTCGATAAAAAATATGGTGCAAGACCTTTAAGAAGAGTAATACAAAGGGAAATTGAAGATAAAATTACCGAGCTTATTTTAAATCAGCAGATTAAAGATAATGATATAGTTGAAATATCCTGTACTGAAGGCGAAAATCTTGTATTTACAGTAAAATTAAAAGAAAAAATGGAGATGAATGAAGGATCTATTTCACATAAATAAATTTGCAATATTGTTATTATTTTTTTCTTTTGTATTTATCCTATTTTTCTCAATACCATCTAGTGCTCAAGACTTTTATGAAATCGCAAATTGGGAAAAATTATACAGTCATAACTTATACACCGCTACTATTTTTCAGATTAATAAAGTTACAGATATTCCCGACGACTTAAAAAATTATGTACTTGGCACTTGTTATTATTATATTGGTAAATATGAACTAGCAGAGACCTTTTTCAAAAAAGTTTCTTCTACTTTATTTAGATATAAACACGATCCCGTTTCTTTTTACCTCGGTATTATAGCTTTTCTTAAAAATGATTTTTTAGTGTCTGCTACATATTTTAATGAAATTGCTGGTATCTATAATGAACTTGAAGAATCCGGAAAATTTTTATATTACTTTAGTCTTGCTCTTATAGAAATAGGTAAAACCGATCTTGCATTGAAATATTTAAATATAGGAATTGAAAGTGAATATCAGTTTTATAAACAATATTATAGTTTTACAATAGCAAAAATTTATTATAATTTACATGATTTTAACAAGGCCTCAGTAGAATTTGAAAAATTCTTGTTTTTATATTCAGATTCTACCTTAGCAGATGATACTCTTTATTATCTTGGAAAATCTTACTATTATTTAAAAGATTATAAAAGCGCAAAAAGATCTTTTTCCTCAATAATAAACCTTTATAGAAACTCTGAATATTATTATTCATCACTTTACTATTTAGGTCAAATTACAGGGAATAAAATATATTTTGAAGAGATTATTTTAAAAAATCCAGGGTTCAATCTTATTGATTATGTTTTATATTATCTGGCTAAAATATATTATAGTGACAACATGTATGAAAAAGCATTCGATTATTTTCTCGAGGCTTTTAATAGAACCGAAAATCAGTCATTGAAATATAACTGCATTATTTTTATGATTAAGATAAAAGGAGACATTTCATCGAGTTTTCTACAAAAATTAAATGAAGAACAACGAAAACCTATACTTGAATATATTTTAAGTAACTATTTTTATTTTAACCAATTGGACAAGATCTTTAAGTATGAAAAAAGCATTTTTTATAATGAAATTCTATCAAACTATAAGACTTTAATAGTTTTAGCTAAAGCCTATTTAAAAATAGATGACTATAAAAAAAGTTTGAATCTCTTTTTAGATGCGCTAAAACTTAATCCAGCAGATTATAAATTATATTTTTTCATTGGTTATTGTTATTACAAGTTGAGTGATTTTGAAAATGCATTCAAAATGTTCAACAAGGTTATAATTGAAAGTAATATTGAACTATATTATGGTTATTATTCTTATCTATATTTAGGTATTATAGAACTAAAACAAAATAACTTTAAAAATTCACAACAATATTTTGAGCAAATTATCCTTAAATATCCTACATATAAAACTATTGGTGAAACATATTATTTCTTATCGATTGTTTTTTATAATTTAAAAGATTACCATAAATCTCTTTCAGCAATAGAATTTTCCTATTCTTCAAATATATCGGGAATGATGAGACTCGCCGTTATATATCAATATGCCATAGTATCGATGAGATTCGATTTTGTAAAGACCGAAGAGCTTTTTAATGAATATAAAAATTTGTCTGAAGATAAAAAACAAATATTTTTACTAGCCATTAAGATTGCAGAATATTCATTTTCTTTAGGTAAATATGATAGTGCAAAATTTTACTATGAAAAGGCATTACTATATACAGAAGACAATAAAGAAAAGATTGATTTACTCATTCAACTAGCTACGATAGACTATAACACTAAAGATTATACTACCGCTTATTTGAAAATGCTCGAGCTAATAAACGACAAAATCGAATATAGATATAAGGATATTTTGTTTTTGTTTTTTAATTGCGCAATTCAACTTAAAAAATTCGATGCCGCAAAATATATTTTAAATATAAACCCAGAAATATTTAACGATTTTAATAATTTCTTTATCCAATTTATCAATATCTATAAAGAGCAAAGTTTATATGGGGATGCCATAAAATTTATAGATACAATAATCGAAAAATATTCTAATATTGATAATTCGATCAAATATAATTTGCTTCTCAACAAAGCTTTGATTTATTTTGAACAGAATAATTATGAGTTTGCATTGAAAGAATTTCAGGATTTATATCAGCAGTTTCCAGAAAAACAGAGAGATTTAGAATTATATATTATAGATTGCTCCTTAAGATATAAAGATTTTGAACTTTTAATCTCGAAAATACCTGTATTATTAAAATATAATGATGAAAATCTTTATAACAATGCATTTTATCTAATACTTAAACTATATTTTATGGGTAAAATAGAGCAAAATTTTATAAAAGAATTGATAGATAGCGATCTATTAAAAGCAGAAGACTTTAAAGTTAGTATCTTGCTTTTATATATAGAAAATAAGGGAAAATTAAAAGATTTTACTCAGAATATTAAAGAATATTTATCATCAAAAAATTCAGAAAATGCATACTGGTCGAGATTTTTTTACTCCATAGCACTTCTTGATGCAAAAAATTTTAAAAATTCAAGATTAATTCTTGAATCTTTGATAAATGTTTCAGACTATTTTCAAAAGGAATTTATATATTATTTCTTATACTTAATAGAGAAAACTGAAGGTAAGGAGAAAAAATATTGGGAATCTCTTTCAAAAGATTATCCTTTTTCTATATTTTTATGATTTTTTTTACAATCTCTTTATTCTTTTGTCAACCTGCCATAATATTTGCACAAGATTCTGAATCCGTTTATGTAGAAACTATTACAATTACCATGGATTCTCAGGAATTGCTGAGCATGGAACAAGAAATAGAAGAAATTCCGATAGATTATGAATTAATTACCCTATCTGAAAACTTTATCATGTCTTATGAACAGCTAACATTGAATGTTATTGAATTTAAATATGATTTAAATTATTATTTTGCTAATTTTATTTACAACACCTTACTTGGATATAGTGCATTACTTTATTATTCTAAAAGCTATGGTTCTACCTTCTTTCAGGGATTTTATTTTTTCGAAGTTTATAGTTATTTACCATTTTCAGGATTTCATTTTTTTAAAAATAGCTTTGAACTTCAAAGAAATTTAGTCGATTGGAATCTTGAATATTCCCTTTCTTTTGAATCTTACAATCTTCCAGGAACTGAATCTCTCAGTGAGTATTCAAGCATTTTTTCCCATCAATTAATCAAAGGGATTAATGGTAATTTCGATTTTTTAATAGAATTAAAAACATTATCAATTGATAATCATTTTTCATTTTATTTTCTCGAAAATACTGTATTGAATTATAAACTAAGGCTAAATAGCAACATTTATTTAAAATTAACTTTTAAGCAATTTTACAATTATAACCTTATATTAAAACCAGAAATTTCTCTTATATATGATTTTCCTACTCTAGATTTTACTTTAGCTTTTTCTTACAATATTTTTATGGATAATTTTAATGGAATGGTAAATCTTTTATATGAAAATGAATCATTAAAATTTTCGATATTTGTGGAAAAAGGATTGGAGTTTGATCTATTAAATTATCAATATCTATATCTGGATAATTATATATCTAATCTATTTTCGGATTTTGTAAAAACTAAAATCGCAGCTGAGTTTAAAAAAAATAATGTATTTCTTATTGGTTTAGATGGGGGATATTATTATTATTGGAAAAATACCTTACTAAAATTTAATAATACCTATCAATCTTTCTATTTATCTTCAATCGAAGATAGCTGGATAGCTTTTTTTAAACTATATCTTGATTGGGAGATAAACGAAATAATAAAAACATCATTTCAAATTAATTTGAAACTACCTTCGTATTATGAATTTGATGATATTTGTGAAACTTTTTTTGGCTTATTAATATCTTTAAAATTCGATCTTACCGAATTTTCAAATTTAAGATTTTCTATTAATTCCGAAATTTTTAGATCTTTTCTTGGAATAAATGATCCAATTTATAAAATTGAAATTGAATATAGATTAGAAAAAGCAGATTATGACATTTCTCTATTGCTAGCACTAAACTTAAATCAATACAATATATTACCAAATATTATTGCAGATATAATCAATATTAAAATTTTTTCTCAGATCTTCTTTTAATAATTATATTACTGTAACTTTTAGGGGGTAAAATGAACTTTAGCTTTTTAATAAAAGGTGGTCCTGTAATGATACCGCTAATACTGGTATCAATATTGGCTTTAACATTGATAATCGAAAGATATATGTTTTTTAAGAAGAATGATGATTTTTCAGATAATGATTTTAAAGTTATTAAAGCTATGTTGATAGTTAAAAATTTTACTGAATCAAAAAATTATCTCGCCAAATTTAATTCACCAGTTGCTAAAATAATAGAAAAGCTTATAGATTCCTTTAATTTACCTAAGGATGATAGAGAACATCTTCTTGATATAGAGGGCATGAAACAAGAAAGAGTAATAAACAAATTTTTACCAATTTTAAAGATATTGCCAAATTTATCGACACTACTAGGCTTACTCGGTACTGTAACGGGAATGATAAAAAACTTTATGATTGTGGCTCAAATAGGTACTGGTGATCCAACAGCTCTTGCAGCAGGCATTTCTGAAGCATTAATAACTACAGCAACAGGGCTTATAATCGCAATTCCGACAGTATTTTTCTACACTTTGTTAGATAATAAGGCTGATAATATGGAAAAAAGATTATATATTTTCGTTACAGAGATTAATAAGATCATGTAAAATTTATGATTGGATTGATTTTAGTTTTAACAATTTTACTTTCATTATCCGCTTTTTTTTCTTCGACTGAAACTATTTTTTATTTATCAGACGAAAAAATAAGAAATAAGTATATTAAAACAGATTATGATACATTTTTAGTCTTTATTTTGTTATCTAATACAATTGTAAATATTTTTATTGGAATAACCTCTGAAAAAATTTTCTCTGAAAATTTGATTAAAGATAAATCGATTATTTTTTCTATTGTCATATCTACATCTATTCTACTATTTTTTGGCGAAATTATACCTAAAAGATTAGCTTTGATATTATATTCAGGAACAAATAATATTTTTCTTTTTTTAATGCAAAAATGGATAGATTTAATAAAATTTTTTGAAAAGCTAATTAACTTTTTTATTAAACCTATTAAGAAAATTGAAAATGAGGATAAGACTTTTTCTATTTTAGAGATAAAAAATGTATTATCAGATGGTATAATTAGAGGTTATTTCAATCCAGTTCAGGCTTCTTTAATATCAAATTTGGTTTCTCAATCTTTTTCTACTATAAAAGATCATATAATTCATTATTCGGAGTTACCAGATATTAATGGCCAGGCTTCGATAGAGGATATATTTAATGCTTTTAAAAATTGCAATTTGAAAAAACTGCCAGTCACATCGAAGAACAAAAAGACGATTTTTGGTTATATATCTAAGGGAGATTTTTTGAATTCTATTATAGATAAAAGCGATGATAAATCATTTAACATTAAGAATATAATCAGACCTTTAAATATGATATATGAATATGAATCTATTGAGGTTGGGATTCATAGATTTATTGAGGCAGAAGAGACTATTTTGGGCGTTTATGATGAGCATTTTCAGTATTGTGGAATAATAGACTACTATAAACTAATAGATGACATGCTTTTCGATATTTCAATTGCATCCAATAAAAAATTACCTATCATTTTAAATGCAAATATTTCATGTAGATCACTTTTTTATAATTATAATATCAATATTCAAGAAAAAGATTTTGACTTAAAATTAGTCGAAATTGTATTAAATAAACTTGGTAAAATTCCAGAAGTAGGCGATTCGATTTCCTATTTGGGTTATAAAATTACAATAGTTAAAATGAAAAATAAAAAAATTGTATCATTAAAAATAGATAAAGATTCAAATAAAGAGGATCAATAAAGAAAGAAAAATGATTTCCTCATTATTATTAGTTTTTTTATTAATTTTACTTACTGGCTTTTTTTCTGGGAGTGAAACGGCATTTTTATCTTTAGATCTTTTTTTTATAGAAATTAAGACTGAAAAAAAACATAAATTTTCATTACTTTATTATATACTTACAAAGCCTCATATTTTCATCACAACAATATTGATTGGCACGAATATAACATTAATAGCATCATCACAAATACTTTCAAAATATTTAAATACTTCTAACCCTTTTTACAGGGCTTTTCTTTTTTTGGTTTTCCCTTTTATAACCTTAATTTTAGGGGAGATTTATCCTAAAATTATTTTTGGAAAAAATTCTTACACTATTTCTAAAATTGCGGTCTATCCTTTTTTCTTATTTCAGATAATTTTGAGTCCAGTTGTTTTAGTTTTTAATCTGATTTCTAAGATAATTGAATTTATCTTTACAAAGAAAAATCAGAGTGCCAAAAAACGAAAAAATGAAGAAATTATAAATACTTTAGCAAAATCTATTAAAAAGAAAATTTTAAATATGGAATTATTTATCGAGGATGCAATAAAATTTGATGAGATATCTTTAAATGAGATTCAAAAACCTATTTTGTCTTTTCAATCGATAGATTATGGTGAGAATGAGTTTATCGATATCTCTAAAGTTTATGAGAATTGGCAGAGAAATTATCTAGTTTTCGATAAAAACGATAATTTTTTAGGTATAATTAATATTGATTCAATATTTGCTTCAAATAATATTAAAAAAGCATACAAAATCGACGAGTTGCCATTAATTAGAAATATTCCAGTTATCTATGAAGGGAAAACGATATTAAATGCATTAGAACTTTTAAATGAATCTTCTTCTTCGGTTATATTAACTATAAATGAATTTGGGCAGCCTTCAGGACTGGTTACAAAAGAGGACATATTTTCTCATGTTTCAAATACTATAGCCGAGAAAGAGGATTTATTCAAATATAATATAAAAAAATTAGGAGAAAATTCCTATATAATTTCTGGGTTTGCTGAGATTTCAAATATAAAAAGAATTACAGGCATTTATTTAAATGATGATTATTATCATACTTTTAATGGTTATATAATACATAATCTTGGAAGAATACCGAAAGAAGGAGAAATATTTACTTTAAATAAACTTGAAATTAGAATAGTCAGCGCATCTAAAAGATTTGTTAAAAAAGCGATTGTTAAGATATTAAAAGTAAATAATAACAAAAAAAAATGAATATCGAAAAAGAGGATTATAAAGACAAAATTTTGGACCTCGATTTTAATGAAATTTTAAATAAATATTGTATAAACAATGAATATAGCGAAGAAATCATCGATGAAATAAATAATTTTAAAAACTTCAAAATTCCAGAACAAGAATATAGAAATAGAAAAGATTTAAGAAATCTTTTTACGGTTACCATGGATAGTTTGACTGCAAAAGACTTCGATGATGCATATTCCCTTGAATTAATTGATGGGATTTTTAATTTATATGTCCATATCGCAGATGTTTCCTATTTTGTTCAAAAAGATAGCCTTTTAGATAAAGATGCGCTTTCAAGGGGTAACTCATATTACCTTGGTCCATGGGTAGTTCATATGCTACCACCAATTTTATCTGAAAATCTGTGTTCATTAAAAGAAAATGAAGATAGATTAACGATTACTTGCGAGTTAAAAATAGATAACCAAGGGAAAATTATAAATTATGATATCTATAGATCAATTATAAATGTAGATAAAAGAATACCATACGAAATTGGAAATCAGATATTAAAAGAAAAAAAGGATGAAAATTATGCTTTTTTAAAACTTTCAACAAAACTTCAAGAAATATTATACAAAAGCAGAATTAATAAAGGTTCTCTTCAATTTGATTTTCCAGATTATTATTTCATATTCAAAGATTCTTATATCGTACCATCTGAAATTGTAAGATATGAAAGAGGTATTTGTGAAAGAGTAATTGAAGAATTTATGTTATGTGCAAACAAGGTTATTGCGATACAAGGAAGCAAACTCAAAAACTTTATTTATAGAATACATGACAAACCAGAAAAAAATAACTTTATGCATCAAAATTTTAATGAATTTAAAAATGATTTTACACATAAACAATTAAATTATATTCTTTCCGCAGTTAAAAATACCGACAGACAATATGCCATAGAAAGTATGATATTAAAATCTTTAAAAAAGGCTAATTATGATAACAAAAACATAGGTCATTTTGGATTAAATTTTGAGAAATATACCCATTTTACATCTCCGATTAGAAGATATTCAGACCTTGTAGTTCACAGGTTAATTCTTAAAGAAAAATATTCTAATGATGAATTAAAAAAGATTTCGATTTTGACCTCATTAAAAGAGCAAATAGCTATTAAAGCCGAAGAAGACTATAATAAGATTAAGAATGCACATTTTTTAAAAAAATTTTTATTAAAGAATTTCGATGTAATTGTTGTTGGGATAATACCTAAAGGGATTTTTTGCAGAATAGAAAAGTATGGTTGTGAAGGGCTATTATCTTCAAAAAAATTAAAAGAAAAAGGTTATTTATACAATAAAAAACTCAATTCTTTTGAATCTGGTGAAAAAAGAGATATAATCAAGATAGGCTCTCATTTAAACTTAATACTTATTAAAGCAGACCCTAAAAATGGTTTTATTGATTTTAGTTTTGATAACAAAATTAAAAGGATTAAAGGTGAGAAAAAGCAAAAAAAGAGAAGGTATTCAGGTAGACATGACACCATTGATTGATATGATGTTTTTATTAATCATATTTTTTTTAATAGCAACAAGCTTTCAAACTTACAAGAAAATTGCAGTTACACTACCTGGTTCTGAAACAGGTGAAAATCCTGTTAATGAGCCTTTTGTGGTTACAGTATTAAAAGATGGCAATGTTTCTATAGATGAGCAAATATACTCTTTATCTAAGTTAGATATTTATATAAAGGAAAATTTAGCTAATTTATCTTCCAGGCAGATTTATATAAATGCCGACAGAGATGTAGCCTATGAGGTAATAATAAAGATATTGGATATATTTCGTAAAAATTCATTACAATCTATTTCTTTAGGAGTTAAACCCTATTAAGATTATGGAAAAAGATCTTATAAAATCAATATTTTATTCTTCGGTTTTGCATTTGATAATCTTGTTAATATTTTCTATACTGGTAAATTTGCCATCTTTTGAGCAGAAAATTAATTTTGATCCAATAGAGATACAAATCCAGAATTCAAAAAATATTTCTCAATCCACAGAAGTCTTCAATGAAGGCAAAAAAATAGAAAATGTTCAATTAAAAGACAATGCTAATGAAGTTATAAAAACTAAAACCAATGAGAATGATAAAAAACAACAGGTATTGGAAAGTTCAAAAGAAACGATAAAAACAGAATCTAAGGCAGAGGAAGTAGTAGAACCAATTATTACCGAAGATGATTCAAAAGCAAGTGGTTATAATAAATCTGATGAAGAAAATTCAGATGAGATTGTTCAACAAATCTTATCTTCGCAAATTGAAACAGGTAATTCCCAGAATAATTTAAAAGATAATATCCAGTGGAATTCTTCTGCAAATAGATGGGTTATAAAAAAAATCAAACCTATTTTACCTTTGAAATATCAAAAAAAAGGTATTTCTATTACCTGCAAAATATATATAGAAATAAATAAATTTGGTTCAGTGATTTCGGCTATTATAGTTCAATCGACAGGTTATATAGATCTCGATCAATATATAATTTCAGTTATTAAAGATTGGAAATTTAATCAGGTCACCTATGATAAGATAGATTCAGGTTATATAACATTTGTATTTTTAATTTCATAAAATCAATCAAAGTTGTTTTTAGTTGACTTTTCGCTATTTAGATGTAGATAAGATGTAGAAAAGATATTTTCAATATAGGAGAAATTCGATGTTTTCTTTTATAAAAAATTTAAAATTTATTTTAATGATTTTAATAATAATTTTTTTATTTAATATAAATGTTGAAGCTCAAACTTCAATCTCAATAGATAACTTTTTGGGAAAGACAATTTCACAAATTATAATTAATGGTTTAAATTCGGTAACGAAAGAGGAAATACTTTTTTTATTACCTGTAAAGGTTGGTGATACATTGACTCTTTCAAATTTAAATGATATAATCCCACTTCTATACAAGACTGAGTATTTCAAATCAATCAGTTTTGACCTATCATTTGATCTTGATGGTTCAGTGATAATAACTATAAATGTAATCGAAAGGGAGCTTGTAAATAAAATTATTATTCAGGGCAATAAAGCTATTTCAAAAGATAAAATTACAGAAGTATTGATATTACAACCTGGTGATTTTATATCGGAAATTAAAATAAAAAAAACAATAGAATTGATAAAAAATTTATATCAGGATGAAGGTTTTGAATCACCAGATATCGAATATGTTATTGAAAATAATCAAGAAGATAAAAGTGTTAATCTAACTATTAAAATAACTGAAAAAAAGAGATATATAATCAAAAAAATAATATTTGAAGGTAATAAAATATATGATGAAAAAGAACTTTTAAAAGTAATGCAGACTAAAAAGCAATTTAAATTTATTTTTGAATTTAATAAAGGCATATTAAATCAGGGTAAACTCGATGAAGACTTAAAATCGATTGCAAGACTTTATTATGAAAAAGGTTATCTTGATGTTGAAGCTATAGTTAAAGATATTCAAATTGAAGAAACAGAAAAAGAAAAAAATATAACATTAATAATTTCCATAAATGAAGGTGAACAATACTTTTTGAATTCTTTTATATTAACCGGGAACAAACTATTTACTCTAACTGAATTTTTGAAACCAGAATTTACAAATCAAGGTGTTGTATATAATAAGGTCGCAATAGAATCTATTTCAGAGCAAATACGGCAATACTATGGAAACTATGGTTACATATTTGCAAATGTTACCATTGAGGAAAAGATTAATTTTACTGATAAGAAAGTTGATATTATTATGACCGTTTCAGAAAATAAACGAGCCCATATTGAAAAAATTATTGTAAAAGGAAATACAAAAACTAAAGATTATGTAATTATAAGAGAATTAATGATTCAGGAAGGCGAAACCTTTAATGTAGAGAAGATTAGACAATCTATCTATAATCTATATAACACACAATATTTTAGCGCGGTTGATGTTCAATTTCAGCCTGGTTCAGATGATACATTGATAAATTTAATAATTGCAGTCGAAGAAAAGAGTACAGGTCAATTTCAATTTGGTGCAACCTTTTCTCCTGGAGTAGCAAATAGTTTTGGATTAACTGGTAGCATAGCAGAACCCAATTTCCTTGGTTTAGGCTTACAAATTTCTGCTGAACTTTCTATTTATATGGATAATAAATATGTTCTTACCTTTTCATATCTGGATAGATGGTTTTTAGGAGAACCCATAACTTTTGGTGTTTCGCTATCTGGCTCAATAGTTCAGGATACATGTTACATCGATAATGATTTAAATAATGAACCAGATCTCGATCCCGAGAATACCGATACTTACCTAACAATGAATTATTGGTTAGATAAATTTTCTTTATCTTTTTCATTTGGTAAAAGATGGAGACCATATTTTTCAATTTTAGGATATATTTCCTTCGGTTTACAAAGATATCATAGTGTTTCTGGTGTAACCGATCTTCCGTATGTTTCTCCATACGCGTTTATACCATTTACCGAATTTGCAAGTGGTAATGATGATTATTGGTCATATAACTCATCAATATCTTTAATAGCTAAATATGATACAAGAGATTATTATCTTCTCCCGACAAAAGGATTCTTCATTAAGGGAATGATTGGTTATTATGGGGGATTCTTATCTGGAGATTCACAATTTATAAAATTGAATTTAGGATTTAATATAAACCAAAGCCTATTCTGGAAATTTGTTCTTTCTTTTAATTCGTCACTAGATTTTATAATGCCTCAACTTGATGGACGAATTAGCATAGCACCCGAAGATTTGCTTTATATTAATGGATATACCGATGTAAGAGGTTGGAAAGTTACTCTTGATCCTTATTATGGTAGGGCAAAAGGGATATTTTCATTAGAATTACAAAGGGAAATTCTGTCTCAGATTCTTTCTTTTACCGCATTTATAGATTTAGGGTATTTATTACCGACTCCAGAGAGTATATTAAATTTAAGTATTGGTAATTTTTTTGGAACTATAGGTTTTGGGATAAAAATACAGATTCCACAATTACCTTTAAGATTTTATTTAACCCATCCATTTTTTATTACAAGTTATGGACAGATTGATTTTATCAAAACATCTTTCTGGCAATGGGACCTTACCTTTACTGTTGGTGATATATTTACCTTCTGAAAAAATAGGGAAAATAAAAAGGGGGAAGAATGAGACATAAATTAATTCCTCTTTTAATTTTTGTCTTTGCAAGTTTTTTGCTATTTTCTGCTGATTTTATAAAAATAGCAATCGTTAATATGGAATTTATTTTAAAGGAATATAAGGTAACACTTGTTGATATCAAAAGGCAATTTTATATTGATGAGATGACAACAAAATTTGAAAAAATAAAAGCAGATATTGATTCTATTAACCAAAAGCTTGCTAATCCAAACTTAACAGCTGATGAAAAAGCTAAATTAGAGCAAGCGAAACAAGATAAATTGAATGAAGCTATTAAACTCAGGGATTATTATAAAAAATTAGATGAAGATCTTCAACAAAATAGGCAAAAATATATTATAGAAGACATAAATTATGCTATTAAAAAAGTATGCGAGAAAAAAGGTTATGCTTTAGCTCTCGATTCAAAGATGGAAGGGATATTATATTACGCTGATTATATCGATATTTCAAAAGATGTTATTGAATATCTATTTTCTATGATAATAAAATTTTTAAAAGATAATAATGTTACCAACCCTGAAAAATATGGAATAGACCCAAATCTATATAATAATTAAATTGGAAATAATAATTAAAAAAGATGGTAGAATATCAGAAAAGAAATTTTTCAATCTCTGATCTTTTAATTTTTGGCAAATTTTTAGTATTGGGCGATGATAAAAGTATTTTTTCTTCTGTTTCAAACCTGGAAGATATAAAAGATAATTCTTTGATTTATATAACTGAAATTAAATTCCTGGAAAAGGCAGTTCAATCTAGTGCCTCAGTAGTAATTGCTCCATATAGTTTAGAAAAAGATTTAAGGCAAATTATCGAAAAGGGTACTACTAAGACTTTTATTCTATGTGAAAATCCAAAATTACTTTTTGCCTATGCAACAAGTTTGTTTAAAAAAAGAAAAATAAATCATGGTATAGACAACACAGTTAAAAGTAAGACTAATTTAAATGATAAAAAGGTTGAAATTGAACCTTATGTGACTATCGGAGCGAATGTTTCGATAGGTAATGATGTTTTTATCGGTTCTTTTGTTAGTATTGGTGACAACTGCAAAATTGGGGATGGAACAATAATCTTTTCTGGGGTAAAAATCTACGAAAATGTTGAGATCGGGAATGAATGTATTATTCACGCAAATGCTGTGATTGGAGCTGATGGATTCGGATATGTCTTCAATAGTGCGAATTATCAAAAGATCGAACATTTAGGCAAAATAATTATAGAAGATAGGGTTGAGATAGGAGCAAACAGCTGTATAGATAGAGCAACTATAGGTGAAACAAGAATTAAAAAAGGCACTAAGATCGATAATCTTGTGCAGATTGCTCATAATGTGGAAATTGGCGAAAATAATGTCATATGTTCACAAGTGGGAATCGCCGGTGGTGCAAAACTCGGTAATTTTGTGACATGTGCAGGACAGGTAGGAATTTCTGATCATGCTATTTTGGAAGATAATATAATAGTTGGTGCACAAACAGGATTGACTCCAAAAAGATATAGCAAAAATTCCTTTTTACTAGGTACACCAGCAATGGATGCCACCTCTTTTAAAAAATCTTTTGTTTATTTTTCTAAATTACCAGAATTAGTAAATAAAATTTATTATTTAAATTCCTCACTAGAAAAAATAAACAAAATACTTGGAAACAAAGATCAAAAGGAAAACAAAAATGAATAAATTTGGAGAAAATACCAAAATTTCTAGTGATTTGCGAATAGGAGAAAATAATTCTATTGGGTCAAATGTTATAATTAAAGAAGGCTGCATTATTGGAAGCGATAATGTGATAGAGGATAATGCTATAATCGGTCCGAATGTTATTATTGGAAATAATAATGAGATAGGACACTTTGCTTATATCGGAGGGGAACCGCAAGATCATGATTTTGTTAAAGGCATTATTTCATATGTTGAAATTGGAAATAACAATAAAATTAGAGAATTTGTCACAATTCATAGGGGGACAAAACCAGATTCAAAAACATCTTTGAAAGATAACAATTTTTTAATGGCTTATACTCATTTTGGACATAATGTGAATGTAGGGAGTAACTGTATCTTTACGAATTTAGTACAACTAGCAGGTTATGTGGAAGTTGAAGATAATGTGGTAATGGGCGGGGTTTCAGGAGCTCATCAATTTTGTAGGATTGGTTCATATTCTATGATTGGTGCAAAAGCTTACATTAACAAAGATATTATACCTTATTCTCTCGTTTTTGGAATCCCGGCGCAGATTATTGGTATCAATTTTGTTGGATTAAGAAGATATGGTATAAATCAAGAGGATAGAGACTTAATTAAAAATTTATTTCATATAATATATAATAGTGGGCTTCCATTTTCAAAAGCAATAGAAAAAATTTCAAATGAATACAAAAATAATATATATGCCGAAAAAATACTAAACTTTGTCAAGGAATGTAAAAGGGGTATAGCTTCTTTTGGATATAAAAAATCTATAAATGAATGAAAAAACAATAATAAAAAGGTATTTAGCAATTGACTGGGGGAAAAAGAAGTTAGGAATAGCTTTATCTGATCCGTATAATGAATATGCAATACCAACAAAACCAATAGAAAATAACGATAATGCAATTAAAAGTTTAATAAAATTAATTAAAGAAAAGAATATAAATGAAATTATAATAGGCTATCCACTATTAGAGAATAATGAAATTTCTTCTATCTGTAAAATAATTGATAATTTTACTGAAAAATTAAAAGATGAAATTAAAAAAGAAGGATTAGATATAAACTTTTCATATTATAATGAGTATTACACTACAAAACAGGCAAAGAGTAATATTGAAGTTTACGATAAAAAAAAGAAGAGCTGGAAATTATATAAGGACTCTTATGCTGCTCAGGTTATCCTCGAAGACTATCTATTTAATAAAAATAACAAAAGCAAAGATAATACTAGTTGAAAAATTTATACATCAGTGTGAATTTTTATAACAATTTTTTAAATCTTAGTGTCTATTTTGCTTAACAATACTATGTTTAAAGACAATTTTTTTTTGGCATAATAATTGCAACATTTTGTGATGATGAAAAGAAAAACAATTAAAAAACCTATAACGAGAAAAGGGATATCAATCCATAGTGGAAAAATCAATTCTATAACCTGCAAACCTTCCTATTATAATAAAGGTATAATTTTTTATAATATTGAAAAAGATCCTTATAAACTATATCCAATTCCTCTATCACCATTTGTTGTAACAAACACCAATAATTCAACTTCAATCGGATCCAAATTTAAGGTTAATACAATTGAACATCTATTATCTGCTCTTTCGGCTTATCACATTTCTGATCTTATTGTCGAAGTTGAGGGAGATGAAATACCGATATTAGATGGCTCTGCCTATAGTTTTATAGAGATGATTAAAGAATCTGGAATTGAGGAACTAGAAGAAGAACAGCAAATATTAAAGATAACATATCCTACATGGATAATTTCTGATGATAAATACATAATTGCAATGCCTTCAAATAAATTTTCAATTACATATAGCATTGATTTTAGTAAAAAAAGTCAGTTACTTCCATATCAGGTAGTCTATTTATCTTTAGATACCGAAACTTATATCAAGGAAATTTCCAGGGCAAGAACATTTGGATTTCTTGAAGATATAGAAGAATTAAAAAAGAAAAATCTGGCACTCGGTGGAAATTTGGAAAATGCTTTAATTTTTACAAAAGATGGAATTTTAAATAAAGAAACAAGATATCATAATGAAGCAATAAGGCATAAGATGCTTGATTTGATAGGGGATCTTTATTTACTTGGAAGACCAATTCAGGGGCATATAATTGCTCACAAGGCGGGGCATAATCTTGATGTTCAATTCGTAAAAAAACTTTTCTGGAATGAAGTAAATAAAAATAATCAGGAAAACATTAAGAAAATTATCGATGAATTTGAAGATTTATCGAGTAAACTTAAGATATCTATTGATCAAAATTTTTAAATTTCTTTCATTTTAATTTATCTTTTATTTTCAACAAAATTATTATGATTTTAAAACCTTAATAAATTTAATGGCTTTTTGAAATTTATTATAAATTCAAATTTTTTTTACTAAATTATTCAAAAATTCTTATTTAAATGAAACAAATTCTTTAAATTTGAATTTTGATATATACAAGTATCTGTGTTCAATGTAAAATTTGTTTCTTTAAGAATTTGTATGATATGATTTGTTTAAATTAAGCTAATTTATTGAAATTATCTATAAAAAATTTTATTCTATCAGAAGAAAAATATTTCAAAAAAAT
>DYJT01000027.1 GCA_020722965.1 Brachyspira murdochii
GTACTTATTATGTAAACAAATTATCTATTTTGCAAAAAAATATCTATTTTGCAAACAAAGATTGAATTTCTTTGTTATATTTTTCATAAACGACATTACGCTTAACCTTCAAGGTTTCAGTTAATTCGATTCCTGTTGTAAATTCGTTGTCTAATAGATAAAAGGCTCCGATTAATTCATACCTTTTAAAACCATTACCATAAGATATCAGTCTCTGTATTTCTTTCTGAATTATTATTCTTGTACCCTGATATTCATTGAGCTCATTAAGTGAAGAAAAATTTAAACCTTCTCTTTCTTTAAAATGTATGTTAAAATTTTCTAAATCAGGTACTATCAATACGCCCAGCATCCTTTTATCCTGCCCAACTACAACTGCTGTCTTTATGAATTGTGATTCTAGAAGTTTTTTCTCTATTGGTTCTGGCTCTATATTTTCACCGCCAAGCAATACTATCGTATCTTTTGCCCTACCTGTTATCTGTATATATCCTCTGATATCCATTTTACCAATATCACCTGTATTGAACCAACTGTCTTTTAAAACCTTCTGTGTTTGTTCATCCATTTTATAATAACCTTTCATTACTTGTGGCCCTTTGATATGAATAATTCCTTTTTTACCAATTCCAAGTTTTTTCCCCTCTTCATCTCTTATTTCTATCTCTGTTTTCGGGACCCAATCCCCAATAGTATAAATTGTGGGTTTTACGAAATTTCTGACTGAAACTACAGGAGAAGTTTCTGTTAATCCATAACCTTCGAGAATCTTGATACCAATAGCGTTAAAAAACTCATCAATATGTCTCGGTAGAGCACCTCCACCAGAAATACCACATTTAAATCCTGTCCCTAACTTTGATTTAATTTTGCTAAAAATCAGTAAAGAACCAAGAAGAAAAAGAGGATAAGACAATAGATAGCAAAGGGAAAACCATGGTTTCATTATTAAATTCTTAAAATAATCATCTTTTGAAAAGAAAGGGATTTGATCCGTAAGAGAAATCTTTGATTTAAACCAGAATAAAGCTATTGCTTGAAAGAATATAAAAAGTTGATACTTCACCTTTCCACTATTTTTAAGTGTTCTTAATAAACCTTCATAAATTCCTTCCCAAACCCTTGGAACAGAGACTATATACTGAGGGTTTTCAAGAGAAATATCTCGTAATAAAATAGATGGAACCGGTTTAGAATATATTATAAAACCTCTAACATTCAATACAGTATATTCGACAGTTCTTTCGAAGGCATGCCAGGCAGGAAGAATAGCTAAGAATTTATCATTAGCATAAATCTGAGCCATTTCAGGTAAACCTATAATATTAGAACAAATACTTTTATTGGTAAGCATAACACCTTTAGGTGTTCCAGTGGTTCCACTGGTATAGATTAAGGTAACAACATCTTCTGGATCTGCTTTTTTGATAAGATCATCAATCTGATTTTCGTAGTTTGATAAAAGCATAAGTCCTTTATCATTTAGCTCAGAAAAGTAAATATAAGGTATCTCTATCTCTTCTATTTCACCTTCTACCAATACCACAAGTTTTTGTTCTGCAATTTGATTAATAATGTTGCTTAACTTTCTTAAAACAATAGGCGTTTCACATATAACTGCTGAAACTTCTGCATGATTTAATATATAAACCATTTCAGCTTCAGAAATATTTGCACCTCTTGGGACATCAATTAAACCAATAACCTGGCAGGCAAGATCTATTAGTAACCATTCCAGTCTGTTATCAGATAATATAGCGAGCTTATCTCCCTTTTTTAAGCCAATTGAAAGAAAATATGAAGCTATTGCATAAACTCTTCTTTGAAGTTGCTTATAACTTAATAACAACTCACCATTGTCTGTTTTGAATTTAACAGCAGGGTAATCTGCGTCTCTTGATTTGAAATCATAAACCATCTGAGCTAAAGTATGAGTATTTTGAATTAAAGAATAATCAAATTTTTTCTTCATCTGTGCCTCTTTAAAATTTAATTTTTTAACTATTCTTTCTTCGAAATCAAAATATCTGCAAGAACATAAGATATATCGTTAAAGATATCCTGTTTATCTAAAGGAGACTCATTTTCAATAAAATAAGAATCTATCAGTCTTGATATCACGGAATTAAGTATATAAAGTAAAGACTCTTGCGAATATTTAAAGGTTAGAATACCGAGTTTCTTGAAGTTATGTATCAATCTATATGTAATTAATGTAGAAAAAAGTTTAACTACCTTAAGAAGGTCTTTTCTAAATGGTATGGATAGATCATAGATCGATCTAAGATAAAAATTATAGATATTCTGATGATTTTTGTAAAAGTTATATATAAATTCTATGGCTTCTTTAATTATTTGATCTGGTAAAGATTTTGAAAAGCGAAAACTACTTAATTCTTTTTTAAAAATAGAAATCGAATAGTCGATTACATTTTTAAATAGATTCTCTTTGCTTTCATAGTAGTTAAAAATTGTACCCTTGGAAAGTTTTGCTAGTTTAGAAATATTATTTGTCGATGCTGTTTCGTAACTGTGTTGAGAAAATTCTATCAAAGATGCTTCAAGAATTCTGGCTCTTGGATTTTCTAATTTTTGCTTCATCAATTTACCATGAATTTAAATGTCTGACCATATGGTCAGCTCCCTATTAAATTAAAATATTTATTTAAATTGTCAATAGTGGTTAAAATGATTGTTTTAATTTACTAAACAAAAGAGAAATATTATGAAAGGTCTTCTAAGTATTTTTGATAAGCTGGTAGAATCGATTCCTCATCAATATAGTTTTCTTCAAATATCTTTTTAAAAACATAGGGTTTATCCTTGAATATTTTTAATATATCTGGATCAAACCTATCTTCTTCTTTTTCGGCTATTATACTATATGTTTCATCAAATGAATATTTAGGCTTATATACTCTTTTTGACATCAAAGCATCAAAAACATCGGCAAGAGCTACTATTCTTGCAGATAATGGTATTTCATTTTCTTTTAATCCATAAGGATAGCCCTTACCATCCCACCTTTCATGATGGCTATAACATACTTCTTTACCGATTCTTAAAAAATCGGAAAACTGGAGCATATTTTCAGCTTCTTCAAGAGTTTTACCTCCGATGATGGTATGAGTTTTAATAATCTCAAATTCGCTAGTGGTAAGTTTACCTGGTTTAAGCAAGATATTATCTGGAATACCGACTTTACCAATATCATGGAGAATAGATGAATGATAGATAGTATCTATAAAGTTCGAATCTATCTTATAAACATCAGAAGTCTCTGCAAGCTGTTCTGCTATAAATTTACAATAATTCATGATTCTAAGAAGATGCCTTCCTGTTTCAGGATCTCTAGATTCAGCGAGTTTTGCAAGTGCAAATATAGTTACATTTCTTGTATTTATAACCTCTTTAACCTTTAATGATATTAACTCATTCATATATTTGTTGTAAGTGATAAGCTCATTTTGCATAGAAATAAGCTGAAGGTGGTTCTTTAACCTTAAGACCAATTCTTTTGGATTAAAAGGTTTGGTGATATAATCAACCGCTCCAGCCTCAAAACAGCTAAATTTTGTATTTGAATCTTCAATTGCGGTTATCATTATAACCGGTATACCTGAATAATCTGAACTTTCTTTTAATTCTTTTAAATATTCCAGGCCACTTTTGTTTGGCATAATTATATCAAGAAAAATAAGATGAATCTGTTCCTTTTTTAATAGCTCATCTGCTTCCATAAAACTAGAAGCAACAAAGATTTTAACTGTAAAATTCTTATTAATTACAGCAGAAAGAATATACAGATTATCTTTATTATCATCTATAATTAGAATATTCATCTAAGTCTTCCCTTTTATAATAATGCAATCAATATATATTATACTCAAATAAAAGAATAATACAAGTTTTAATTTTTATGCAAAACATAATATCTAATAATATTTGAAGATAATTTTGCTTTATTATAATAATTTGAAGGAAAAAAATTAAAATTTAATAAGAATTTACCCTGATCTTCAGTATACCAAAAATCATACATTTTTTGAAATTTTTTTTCTTGGACTAATTGTGAATCAATAAATTCCTGGTACCATTTATTATCAGTAATTATTATGCAAAAACCATTTTGTTTTAATAAATCGTAGATTCTTGAAATAAATTCACTTGTGACAAGTCTTCTGGATGCATGCCTTTTCTTAGGCCAGGGATCTGGAAAGTTAATGTAAACAATATCGAAAAATTCTGGTAATAATTTATCAATAGTATTTTGAATATAATCATTTCTAAACTTACAATTAACAAGGCCATATTTAAAAGATTTTTTTAATGCCCTTAAAAATGCATTTTCAGCATAATCGACCCCAAGAAAAAAGGTTGTAGGTTCCAGTTTTGCATATTCTACCAAAAAATCACCTGTTCCACTGCAGATTTCCAGAATAAATTTGTTGTAATTTCCCTTCAATAAAGATAGTATTTGAAAATCTTCATCATTAAAGCTTGCAAAACTCCTTTGTTGCGTATTTATTTTAACACTTCTTAATCTTCCCTTCATACCCACTCTTTTTTTAAATATTGAATTTATTATTTTTTAATTTAAGTTTTTTTGTGCCCTATTAATTTTATTTTTTTTAATTTAATTTTTTTAATGCCAATTTAATTTTTCTTTTTTTTTATTTTTTTCAATGAAAATAATTTTTAATAAAAATTTAATTAAAATGAAATTTTATGAACGAATTCAAAATCGCAGTAGTTGCTGCAACAAAAGATGAATATTTTGTTTTGAAATCACTTTTAAAAGATAGGCTTAAAAATTTTCAGGAGATTAAAAAAAATCAAGTTAAAAATCCATTCCCTTATTTTATAGGAAATTTAAATTACAATCAAATTAATATTTTTGATAATATTGAGACATCAATTATCTGCATCAACAGCGGCTTTGGTAAATTAAATGCCGTTAGTGCCTTAACTCTTATTCTTGAAAGGTATGACATAGATTTTGTTGTTAACTTTGGTGCATGCGGAAGCCTTTGTGACAAATTAAAAATAGGTGATCTTGTTATCCCAAAATTAATTTATGAATCTTCATATATTTCTATTAATAATCTATTAAATAATAAAAATAGCCTTAATAAAAAAGACAATGTTTCGGTTGGTTTGAATAAAACAGAAGCTCTTATTCATAAGGAATTAAAAGATAAATTTATTGAAATAAAGGAAGTTAACGGATTTTGTGCCGATATGGATATCGATTTGAAAGAAAAAAGAGAATTTTTAAATAGATATTTTAATTCTCAAATATGCGATTGGGAATCATTTTCAATAAGAAAGATATCTCATATGTGGAAAATCCCATCATTGATTTTTAGGGTAGTTTCAGATTATGCAGATGAAAATTTTTTGATAGATTACAAAAATAATATAGAGCAAATATTGATTAAAGCTGCAAAAATTTTAATAGATAATATTTTAACAATTTCTTGCAAAATTTGTATTTCGGTTTTAAATTTTTAATGGTAAAACAAAAATTGTTTAAGGAAGGTATTCTATGATCCACAGAATGCTTATTATCAACCCTGGTTCTACTTCTACAAAAATTGGTATCTATGAAGATGATAAAGAAATAAATTCTCACACACTTCGCCATTCAGTAGAGGAACTTAAACCTTATCCAACTATTATTGACCAGATCGATTTTAGAACAAAAATAATAGAAGATTACTTAAATTCTCAAAACATTAAATTAAACTCATTTTCTGCAATAGTTGCTAGAGGTGGACTATTAAAACCAATCGAATCTGGCACTTACAGTATAAATGAAAAAATGCTTGAAGATTTAAGATCATGCAAATATGGTGCTCATGCATCTAATCTTGGTGCTCTAATAGCTTATAAAATCGCAAAACAGGCAAATTGCCCTTCTTTTATTGTGGATCCTGTTGTTGTAGATGAATTTTGTGATGAAGCGAGAATTTGCGGTCATCCTTTATTAAAAAGGGTTTCTATTTTTCATGCATTGAATCAAAAGGCAATAGCAAGAGCAGCAGCAAAGAAGTTAGGAAAGAAATATGAAGAGCTAAACATCGTTGTTGCACATCTTGGAGGTGGAATATCCATTGGTTCACATAGAAAAGGGAAAGTTGTCGATGTAAATAATGCTCTTGATGGGGAAGGACCTTTTTCTCCTGAAAGAGCTGGTACTTTACCTGCTGGCCAATTGCTTGAGCTTGCATTTTCCGGTAAATATAAATTAAATGATATGAAAAAGATGCTTACCGGTGGCGGTGGACTTACCGCTCATCTTGGATCAAATGATGTCAGGCAAATTATTAAAAATATCGATGATGGAGATAATAACGCTCGTTTGATTTTAAATGCAATGTGTTTTACCATAGCAAAATACATCTTTGCAGGTTTTGCATCTTTATATGGTGATGTCGATGCAATAGTTTTTACAGGTGGAATAGCATACAATGAAGATCATATCATAAAACCTATTAAAGGTTATCTTGGTAAGATTGTTGAAAACATCCCTATTCTTGTTTTCCCTGGTGAAGAAGAACTTCCTGCATTAGCTTCAGGTGCATTAAGAGTATTACGAAATGAAGAGAAAGCTAAAATTTATGGGTAAGAAAGGGAAAATAGCTGTATTTGGTGATATTTTAAAAGAAGGCCTTGCAAAGCTTAGCGAAACCTATGATTTAGTAATTTATCCCCAAAATGATATTGGTTCCCAAGAGCTATTATTAAAAAGAGTTGAAGATTGTGATGCTATAATAACATGGTTCACTCATAAAATTGACGCTAATATAATACAAAAGTTAAAAAAGGTAAGGGTTATTGCCAATTATGCCGTTGGATTCGATAATATTGACATAAAAGCTGCAACATCTGCTGGTATTATAGTGTTAAATACCCCCGATATTCTCACAAATGCTACCGCGGAAACAGCTGTACTACTAACTTTTGCTTGTGCTAAAAGAACAAAAGAAGCGATATTAAAAGTTATCTCTGGTGATTTAGATGATATTAGCCCATCTTTTCTTCTTGGAAAAGATGTTATCGGGAAGACAGTTGGAGTTATTGGTGCTGGTAGGATAGGAACAAAATATGCCCAACTGATGAAGGCAATCGGATGTACTGTTATCTATTACAATAGATCTAAAAAAGCCGAATTAGATAATCTTGGAATCGATTTTGTAGAATTAGACTATTTATTAAAAAATTCCGACATAGTGTCCTTACATCTTCCATTGAATGAAGAATCAAAAAATTTACTAAACTTTGAAAAATTATCTTTGATGAAAGATGATTCAATAATTATAAATACAGCCCGAGCAGCCGTTATAGATGAAAAAGCCCTTATAAACCTTCTGGAAAAAGGTAAGTTTTTTTCAGTTGGTCTTGATGTTTATAATAATGAACCTTATGCAGACCAAAAACTCTTAGGATTCCCAAATGTAATAATATTGCCTCATATCGGTTCGGCAACTTATGAAACACGATTTAAAATGGCTGACTTTTTAAGTGAAACTATAATATTGGCTCTTGATGGGAAATTAAAGGAATTAAAAAACATTGTAAACAAAGATATAGTTGATAACTTATAACTTATTTAAGCTTTAATATTATTTAATTTTTAAGCAAAGACTCTAATCTTTTTTGTTCTTCTTCTAAAAATTGAACCTGATCTTTAGCTATTATTTGAGCTATATTTAGCGCTTTTGTAATATAATATAATGCAGTTTCTATATTATTTAAATATTCATAAATTTTTGCCAACAATTTGCAATCTTCAAGTATATTAAGAGAGTTTTCAGATAATTTATCGTATTTTAAAGCCTCAAGAGCATATTGAAGACTTTTATCATAATCCTTTTTATTAAAATAGCAGATAGCCATGTTAAAAGAATTATTTGATAGTTGATCGTAATTTTTTAGTTTTTTATTTATCTTATAAGCTTTTTCTAAGTATAAAAGGGCATCATCAAATTTCTTCTGTTTTAAAAATAATAGTCCTAAACCATTTAAGGCAATTGATTTATCAAGGTCATTTTTAGCTGAATTTATCGCCTCTTTATAAATGGCAATTGCATTATCTAAGTCTTGTTTTAACTCATAGAATCTTGCTAAAAAATAAAAAATCGGTGAAAAATATTTTTCTATCTCTTCTTTTTCCGCAAGTTTTTTGGCAGAAATTAAAAATGGGAAAGCTTTATCTGGTTGATTGATAAAAATATATACTTCGATTAATTTCAATGATGCTCTTATTATCCTATCAACATCATCTATTGTTGTAGCTAATTCATAAGCCTGAGTAAATGAATTTATCGCCTTTTCGATCTGATTTTTTTGAAAGTAACTTAAGCCTTCATTTATTGAATAATCTATCTTCTTTTTAATATCATCTCTAATAGTGGGGTTTTTAGTAGAACAGCTAAGTAAAAAGAGTAAAATTAAGTTGATGATTATTAAAATTATTACTAATTTTTTTATTTTTTTCATAATTATTTCCTTGCTCATTACCTTCCCTGTGTTGTTGTCGTCGTTGTTGTTGAACTATTTTTTGGTATCAAAGGAAGATTTTCCAGAACATATTTTAGTTGCACCAGACTTTTATGAGTAAGTTCTAAAATTTCTTTAATCTGCTCTGGAAGGTTTTCTAAACCGACCAGAAGTTTTTCTATTTTAAAAGTAATATTATCAATATCAGAAGTTATTTCTGGCAGATCTGTTTTTAATTTTGATGTTATCTCTTTTGCATCTACACTTACATCTTTAAAATTTGCAAGTGTTGGATATAGAAGTTCTATAGTTGTATTGACTTTATTTAATAGAGCAAATATCTGTTTTGCAGTCTCTGAATCCCCTTTACCATTTAATGATAAAGCTAAGATTTTAAGTTCAGATGTAGTATCCCTTAAATTTAACAAGGTCAGATTTATAACAGGTCTTAATTCGAGTATCATATCTAAAACTTGTGCCGCTTTTACAGTCAGATCATCCTGTTTTGGTAGATTTTCAGATAGTTTAAAAAGTATATTCTGTCCTAAAGACATATCGGAAGATAATACCTGTGATTTATTGGGGAGGGTTAAACATTTCTCATTGTGGAGAAAATCAATTGTAAGACCTGAAGTTCCTAAAAGACTGGCTGACATTTTTATCACTGTGTCATAACGCATTAAACTTAAATATTCTTTATATATTACAAAGTCAACTCTCGTTCTATAATCAGGGAGTAATTCAACTTTTGAAACCTTACCGATGCTAAAACCCTTGAATTTTATCGGAACTCCAACGCTAATTCCTTTACTATCTTCAAAAAAGGTGTAGAAATGTCCTTTTTTTTCAAATGTGCGATTCCCTTTTATTATAAATGCAAATATTGCTATTAAAAATATAAATCCAAATATAATAAAAAAGGCAGCCAGTTTTTGTGTTTTTGAAAAAACAAATGGCATAAATTACCTCTTTAAATTTAATTAACCTAATATTTAATTATAAAATTATCTATTATAACTTAGTAAGTTGTTTTAATTCATTGTCTTCTATTTGATTTAATTTTAGCATATTGTCAGAGAACATTATTTTTCTATTTTTCAATATTATAACCTTATCGGCAAGTTTTTCAAATATACTAATTCGATGAGTAGCTATTATCAATGTGGATCCTAAATTTTTAGCTTCTTCAAGCTTTACAAGCATCTTTTGTATTAGAATTTGATCCAGTGTTTCAATTGGTTCATCTAAAATTAATAATTTTGGCTGGTGAGATATAGCCCTTATAAAACTAATTATCATCTGATTCCCATGGCTTATCTGTTCAGGTTTAACATCAAGTAAGTCATAAAAATCAAAAAATTTTAAATATGGATTTAGCCTTTTAAGAATTTCCTCCTGTGTAAAATTGGTATTGTATTTATAGTATAAAGATAAATTATCTAAGATATTTAAGTTATTAATTAAAGCGGCATCCTGGAATAAAAAACCTGTTTGTCTGTGGTAAGCAAGCATAGTTCTTTTGTTAAATGATGAAATAGGTATATTATCTATATAAATATTTCCCGAAGATGGAGATTTTAATCCAGCAATTAGTTTTAATAAAGTAGTCTTACCTTCACCAGATATTGAAGTTATGATATTGCAACTACCTTGCTCGATTTTTTCATCTATTGAATCCAAAATCAATTGATTATCATAAAAAAAAGACACTTTTTCCAGTTCAATAAATGACAAAATTATTACCTCATTAATTTACTATAATTTTTATCAATAAATAACAAAGTCTAATATGTAAATACCTATATTTAAATAAAAAACCTATATATAAATGAGAACAGTTATAATAATATCAAATATACCTATATATAAATGAAAACAGTTATAATAATATCAAATATAATTGTAAAGGTTATACATTCCATTACGGTCTTGGTTGTTGCCACAGGTATTAAGGTTGAAGATTTAACTTGAAAGCCATTATATATTGGAATAGCGCTTATAAATAGACCAAAAATTAAACTTTTTAGCAGACTAGAAAAAATATCTGAAAAAGTAATTGAAGTCATTATGTAGTTAAAAAATATATCGAATGTAAGATTAATAGTTATAAAGGAAACAAGAAATCCACCTATCAAGGCAATACCACTAAAGAAAATAGTTAGAACTATTAAAGCGAGTGAAACACCTATGATTCTTGGGAAAATAATAAAAGTTAAAGGGTCAACCCCAATCATCTCAAGAGCATCAACCTGATTTGTGACAACCATTGTTCCAATCTCGCTGGCTATAGCCGTACTTGACCTGCTTATTACAATAAATGCGGTAATTAGAGGTCCCAATTCTCTAATAATTACAAGTTTCATTATTTCGCCAATATAATCTTGTGCACCTAATTTTGAAAGTTGAGTAAAGACCTGAATTACCGTTACTGCACCCAAAGAAAGTGCAACAATTGCAACTAATCTAAAGGCAAGATTTCCCGTAAAATAAATTTGAGTTAAAAAATTTTTATTTATTATTGACCTATTTTGTCTTTCTTGAATATAAGCTGGAAAGCTAAATACTATTAAACCAGATACTCCTCCAATATATTTGAAAAAAAGTTTAAAATTAGTAGATATTTTATTTATAGTTTTTCTCAAACTCATATTTTTGCTTTAGTATATTCCTTTAATCTAATCTTAACATATTATTGCAATTTTTCAATTATTTGCTTGCAAGTTTTTGGCAATCATTGTATAATAATCAATCTGTTTTTACTGTATTTTTATTTGGAAATTGTGCTAATATCATTGATCCAAGCATCAGTATCGCTCCAACTATCCTATATAAACCCAAAGATTCTTTTAATATTAAAACTCCACCTAAAAATGCAAATAATGCTTCCAAGCTCATTATAATTGAGGCAACTACGGGATGAGCTTTTTTTTGGCCAAATATTTGAAGGGTATATGCTACTGAAATAGATAATATCCCACCATAAAGTATTGGATATTTTGCATCGATAATATTTTTTATTATCTGTTTACCTTCAATCTCGAATAAAAATGCGGTAATGATAGATAAAGCTCCGCAAACAAAGAATTGACCTATTGCTAAAATTAGATTATTAATTTTTTTTGAATAATAGCTTATTATCATAATATGAATCGCCCAAAAAAATGAACCTATCGCAACTATTAAATCCCCCTTGTTTATTTCAAATCTCCCTTCCATACTTAAAAAATATAGACCTGTTAAAGAAAAAATGGCTGAAACAAAAAATATTAATGGGGTCTTTTTCTTTAAGATAACTGAAAATAAAGGAACGATTATTACATAAAGCCCGGTGATAAAACCAGCATTACCAGCAGTAGTGTAGACTATGCCTATCTGTTGAAGATTTGAGGCTATAAAAAGAACAATCCCGGTAATTATTATTCCATAAAAATCTTTTAAAGTTATATCGATCTTTTTTAATCCGCTTTTAAAAACAAATAAAACCGGAATTAAGGTTAACGCGCCAAGTAAAAATCTTATCCCATTATATGTAAATGGTTTTAAAAAGTTCATCCCAACTCTTTGAGCTACAAAGGCGAATCCCCAGATTGCAGCGGTTATTAACAATAATAACTCTGAAAAAAACATCTTGTCTTTCATTCAATTATCCTGTAATTTGAGTTACCAAATAAATAAATATTACAAAATCGAATTGACAAGAAAAAAAACTTTGTAATCTTAATAAAAATATATGAAAAAAAAGAATATCTTTTCTTCTACCCTATATAAGGATAGATTAGGAGATTATTATATTTTAGATAATGCTGGTTCAATTATGCCAGCAGTTTCAGATAAGACATATACCTCTTTGTTCTGCTTTTCTTGTAAGCTTAAGCAGAACATTCAAAAAGATTTGCTTCAAATAGCATTAGATAAAACAGTAAAAAGATATAAATACCTTTATTGTATTCTTAAAAAAGGGTTATTCTGGTACTATCTTGAGGAAATTGACAAAAAAGTAAAGATAGAAGATGAAATAGAACCTGTTTGCACTGGGTACTCAATCTTTTCCTCACCACTTTTTAGAGTCAGGGCTAAGGGAAAAAGAATCAATGTAGAATTCTCGCATGCTCTTACAGATGGGACCGGTGCAATTGAATTTTTAAAAACACTATTATATGAATATTTTACACTAGTGGGTTACAATGTTTCATCTGAAAACATAATAACTTCTTCTACCCCTTTTGATGAAGAGGAATATGAAGATGCCTATAAAAGATATTACCAAAAGCAGATTCCAAAACCCGATCCATTACCAATTGCATTCCATATTCCTGGCAAATTGCTTAAAGAGCAAACATATAGAGTTTTGTTTGGTTACTGTAATGTAGATCAAGTTTTGAAAGTCGCAAAAGAAAAAAATCTTTCTCTTACCGAGTTTTTAGCAGCAATATATATCTATTCTTTACAGGAAATATATTTTTCGATAGAAGAAAAAAAGAGGAAAAGATTTTCACCTCATATTGCATTTGAAATACCCATTAATTTAAGAAAAATTCATCCTTCGAAGACTATGAGGAATTTCTCATTGTTTTTGATCTCTAAGATTGATTGCAGAATGGGAAGATATTCGTTAGAAGAGATCTTTGAACTTACTCATCATCAGATCCAGATCGAACTTAAGAAAAAAGAACATTTAAAAATGATCAAAAGAAATGTTTCAAGTGAATATATTTTTGCCTTAAGACTTATACCTTTATTTATTAAAACATTTATATTAAAATCTGCTTTTTACTATCTTGGAGATGGTTTAGTAACAAGTTTCCTTTCTAATATTGGACAAATTAATATATCAAAAGATTATTATGATTTAATAGAAAACTTTGATTTTATCCCTACCCCTGGTAGAGCTTCAAAAACAAATTGTTCTGTGGTCTCTTTTAATAATATTTTATCTATATCATTTGGCAGCCGAATTGAAGAAAGAGAACTAGAAAAGTACTTTTTTAAAACTCTAGTTTCTTTAGGGATAGAGGTTAGAGTTACCGATAAATTATAAAAATTCTTTTTGGAGAAAGGTATGCCTTATTGTTACAATTGTGGTGTTAAACTGGATGATTCTGCTACTTTTTGCCCACTATGTGGAGCAAAGGTACCAAAGAAAAACGATGATGCTAAAAACAATATTGAAAATAAAAATATTGAAGATAAGAAAAAAGAGAATTTTATTTACCCTTCTTATAGCAAATCTTCTGGTAGACAAAAAATAACCTCGATTCTTGAAATAATAAGTGTATCTTTTATAATTTCAATTATCTCTTTAACCTTGATTAATTTGATACTTGAAGGGAAGATAACCTGGTCAAAGGTCCCTTCTATTACAATATTCTTTGTCTGGTTAATTCTAGCATCAATTCTTGTTTTTTATAATAAAGTAGCCTATATTTTTATATTTACTTTTATTTCTATTTCTGGTTATCTTTTATCTCTTGATTCTACCGATAAAAAACTAAGCTGGTCAATTTCTTATGGATTAACAATTCTTTTATCAATATTCGTTATAATTTCAATTTTATATATAATCACAAGATTTACTAAAAAAAAGGGATTAAATCTTATAGCATATTTCCTTCTCGGTGTTTGCTTTATTTGCTTTGCAATAGATATAATAGTTAGATTTAATGTAGTTAAACAAATAGAAATAACATGGTCCAAATATGTCAGTTTCGCTGTTATTCCTATTTCACTATTTCTTTTGTATATTCATTATAGATTCTCTCGTCAACTTCCATCTAAAAGAGTATTCAGAATATAAAAGAACATAAAAAGTTGAAAAAATTAAAAAATAATATAAAATAAAACTATTGAGAAAATTATAAAAAATAAAAAAAATAGAAAAAAATAAAAAAATAAAAGAATAAAAAAAATAGAAAAAAATTATAAAATAAACAAAAAAATAAATAAAAGAAGAATAAAAAAAATTATAAAATAAACAAAAAAATAAATAAAAGAAGAATAAAAAAAATTATAAAATAAACAAAAAAATAAATAAAAGAAGAATAAAAAAAATTATAAAATAAACAAAAAAATAAATAAAAGAAGAATAAAAAAAATTATAAAATAAACAAAAAAATAAATAAAAGAAGAATAAAAAAAATTATAAAATAAATTTAAAAAAAATATAAAAATAAAATAAAATAAAAAATAAAAAAATTTAAAATTGAAAATAAAAAATATAAAAACAGGAGATAAATATGAAAAATATTCCTTTTTCACCCCCAGACATATCTAAAAAAGAGATAAAAAATGTTATCAAGGTGCTAAAATCTGGCTGGATTACAACAGGACCGAAGGTAAGGGATTTTGAAACTGAGATAAGTCAATATACAGGCACAGATTTTGCTGTAGCTTTAAATAGCGCTACGGCTGCCATGGAATTGGTCCTTAGAATAGTTGGTGTAAAAGATGATGATGAGGTCATTACATCATGCTACACATATGCAGCAACTGCTAATGTTATTGTTCATAGAAAAGCTAAGCCTGTTTTAATCGATTTAGAAAAAAACAGTTTTAAGATGGACCTTAATAAATTAAGCGAAGCTATAAATGAAAAGACAAAAGTCATCATGCCTGTTGACTTCGGTGGGGTTCCCGAAAGATATGATGAGATAAAAGAAATTTTAAAAAATAAAAATAGGGAAGATATTATTATACTTGCGGATTCAGCTCATTCTTTTGGTGCCAGATATAAAGGTGAAAAAATTGGTTCTCAGGCAGATTTTCATACCTTTTCATTTCATGCCGTAAAAAATCTTACAACAGCAGAAGGTGGTGCAATAGTTTTCAATAAAAAAAGGATTAATGAAATTGAACTTGATGAAAAACTCCATAAAAATATGAAGATTACGGCACTTCATGGACAATCAAAAGATGCTTTTGCCAAGTTAAAACCTGGAGCATGGGAGTATGACATAATCATCGATGGATTTAAATGTAATATGACAGACATTATGGCTGCATTTGGTTGCGCTCAACTCGAAAGATTTGACGATATGCTTATGAAAAGAAGTAAAATACATAAAATCTACTCTGAATATTTATCAAATTTTGATTGGGCAATTCTTCCATTTGAAAAAGATCAATATGGAACAACGACAAATTATCATCTATATCCTTTAAGAATTTCTGGCCTAACAGAGGAAAAGAGAAATAAATTAATATTAAATATGGCTGAGAAAAAAATTGCTACCAATGTTCATTTTATACCACTACCCAAATTTTCTTTTTATAAAAATCTTGGGTATAAAATAGAAGATTTTCCAAATGCATTGAACCAGTATTCCAATGAGATTTCATTACCTATTTATTCTACATTAAAAGAAAAAGATGCCCAATTTATCGTAAAAACTCTTGTTGAGCAAGTAGAAAAGTTAATATAGAAGTTTAGTAATATTTATTATAATAAATTACTTTGGTATTGTGAATTTATCCTGATCAAAATCTTGCGAACCTATCCAGATATCTATTTTAATTCCATCAGAAGTGGCACTTGCATCTATATATTTTACCCGCCATCCTACTAAATCTAATATTACTCTCCCAAGCAAATTATTACCAGCAAGATTTCCATAATAACCCGATAATAATAACCCGATAATTCGGGTTTTTGACCAATAGATATCATCTTTTTAATTTCAGAAATCTATTTTTCTATTCTTTTAATATCATTGAATATTGAAATTATTTTTTTATATAAAAAAATTATAAATTAATTAAAAAAAAAATTACAAAATTTAATTTAATATTAATTTAAAAGCTATGAATATTGAAGATAATAAACAAATTACACCACAAATCAATAAAGCTGCTTGAGCAGAAAACTTTTCAGCTAAAAAGCCTATTATTATTGAACCAAAAGGCATAATTCCTCTAAATGCGAAGGTATAGAACCCCATTATTCTGCCCCTGATATTATCCGAGGTTTTACTTTGAATATGAGCATTCGTAGATGAATTTTGTAATACCATTGAGCCACCTGCAATAAAAATAATAACCAGACCTGGGTAAAAAAATTTCGAAAAGGAAAAAAGTATTAAGCTTATAGCAAACAGGATTGAAGAGGCTATTATAATCCTGGATAGACCTGTAAAATCCTTTTTTGAAGCAAGAAATAATGTAGAAAATAATGCGCCAAAACCCAGGCTTCCCATAAGAAATCCAAGTGTATTTGATGCACCAGAGTAGATTTTCACTGCGATAACAGGTAAAATAGTTATAAAAGATATGCCAAAAAGACTGTAAATAGCTAAAAGGAGCATCGGGTAAAATATATCTTTTGTTCTTGTTATATGATCAAAACCCTCTTTTAATGAATTTATAATATTGTTTTTTTCTTCTATTATTTTTTTTGTTTTTATTTTAAGATTAAAAAGTGAAACTAAGACGAATAAAAAACTGATAGAATTTATTAAAAAGCAATAACCTTCAGAAATTTTAAGCAGTAAAATCCCGGCTATAGATGGTCCAACAAGCCTTGCAGCATTAAAAAGACTGGAATTTAATGCAATAGCATTTGGTAAATCCTCTTTTTTTTCTATAAGTTCGACAAACATCGATTGCCTTGCAGGTATTTCTATAGCATTTAATATGCCCAATATGCAATACAATAGATAAATTAGGCTGGTGTTTATCTTGTTTTTTAAAGTCAAAATCCCTAAAATAGCCGCAACAATCATCATTAAAAATTGCATCAATTTAACTATACTAAGTTTATTTATCTTATCTATAAAAGTTCCTGCCAATGGAGAAACTATTAGTGCTGGAATTTGTGATAAAAAAGATATCAATCCAAGAGCTATTGCCGAACCTGTAAGTCTATATATAAGCCAACTTGTAGCGACCTGTTGCATCCAGGTCCCAATCAAAGATATCCCCTGCCCTACAAAAAAAATTCTATAATTTTTATTTTTTAATGACCTAAAGATGTTAGAAATATCCATCATTTATCTCCAACAGTGTGGGTCTTGTGCATAAAGATTTTTCTTTATAGCATAAACCATGGCTCTACAACCAAAGCAATCTTCTATATCACATGTTCGACATTTCCCTTCAAGTAAATCTCTTGTTGTGAGATTCTTTAATAGATCTGATTTAGTATAAATATCATAAAGACTATCCTTTAAAAGATTTCCGATGGTTATGGGCAATCGTCTGCATGGATAAACGCTAGCATCAGGCATAATTGCGCATCCGTCGTTATTGATGATACAATTTGCAGCCTTTAATTCAAATAATTTACTATAATCCTTCACTTTGGATTTAATTTTTTCCCTGTCAAATTCAATTTTTAATGCTCTATACTTATAACTTTCAAAAGTTTGATACCCTGCCTTTTCCAGTAAAAAATTGTATAATTTTTGAAGCATCATCTTTGTTAATACATTTGAATAATTATCGATTCCCTGTCCAAGAGGAATAAATTTTTCTATAATAATTCCATCAAGTCTGTTTTCAATGCCAAAATCTATTAAATTAAAGGCATCTTCATAGTTCTGTTTACTAACTGTAAACATCATCACCTTTTTAAATCTTTTTTCATCGATTAAGGATATCTGATCTAATACTGTTTTGAAAACTCCCTTTCCCCTTATTTTATCATTACTATCCTGAGTAACTCCATCGAGAGAAAAAAAGATTGTATTACACTTTCTGAACTTTTCCAGGTACTTTAGATTTTTATCTAATAATGTTGCATTTGTAATAATATTGGTAGAATTAATTTGTTTTTTGTCTTCAAGATATTTTAACAGTTCAAAAATCTTATCACTTAAAAGGGGTTCTCCACCAGTTAAAAGAAGGTTAAGTCTTTTACCCCATTTTTTCATTGATAATACAAGGTTGTCTGAAATTTGTATCAATTGTTCAATATTTAGCTCATTCGCGTTAGTATAATTATCCTGGTAACAATGTTTACATCTCAAATTGCACCTATCAAGAAAATGCCATTGGATATGAAATTCTTTCATAAAATAAAAATACCAAAAATTTATTTTAAGTGAATTTTTATTGAATATTTTAAATAATTCTATATAAAAGATTAAGTAAATTTCAGGATTTTAAAAATCCATTTATAAGGATATTTTAATGAAGAAAAGCAACATACCGGTTTATTTAGTATTAAGTGGCGGTTTAAAAAAGATGTTATTGATAATTGGCTTACTGAAGGAAGTTTAAAAAATTTTGATAAAATGGAGATAAAAGATGAGTGAAAAAGTTAATAAATCGGTGAAGATAGATATTAAGGAAGGATTAAAGGGAATTTATCCTGAAATTTTTGAGGATAATAAGATTAATTTTGAGAAGTTGAAGTCATTATTAAGCGGTGAAATCATTGAAAAGGAAGATGATAGATTTTATTTTAACTGGGCTGGAAAAAATAATCTTTATAAACTTATTCAATCTCCTGCATATGGAACCCTAAAACCAGATAAAGAAAAATCTGTAGATTTTGACAATACAGAAAACATTGTTATTGTCGGAGAGAATTTAGAAACATTAAAATTATTGCTTAAACCTTACTTTGGTAAAGTGAAGATGATTTATATTGACCCTCCTTATAACACTGGCAAGGATTTTATTTACCGTGATAATTTCAAGGAGCCATTAAAAGACTATTTAGAAAAGACAGGACAAGTTGACAGTGAAGGGAAAAAACTTACTACGAATACAGAAGCGAGTGGAAGGTATCACTCTGATTGGCTTAATTTTATGTATCCAAGATTATTTTTAGCAAGAAG
>DYJT01000011.1 GCA_020722965.1 Brachyspira murdochii
CATTTACTTTTATGTAAGTAATAGCAGAACTGCTTACTTGATTAGGGAAGAATTTCTTTGCTCTCTAACAAATAAGGATAGTTTTTATGATTTTGTTAATGCTATTTTTCTATAAACATAAAATGGATATTGAATATATATTGATTTAACTACCTGCTTTATTTCAATATCCTTATCAGCCTTTAGTTTAGTATTTGAATAATAACAATTTCGACTTATACTCAACAATTTACATTGTTTACTTATAGAAAGCTTTTTATTATTCTTTTCTACTAATCTGAATCTTTGCCATATATTTTCATTTTCCACTTTTAGTCCACCAATATATTTGTATAAATCTTCTTTTACATTAGAATCTTTTTTTATAACCTTATCTTTTTTATTTGGTCTTTCAAAAAGATCTGATGCTCCTTCTAATAATTTTTTCTTCCATAGTATTATCTGATTAGGATGAACCTTTTCGATACTTGCAAGTTCTTGAATAGTTTTTTCACCTCTAATAGCTTGCTAAGCTACTTTTGCTTTAAATTCTTTTGTAAATGTTTTTCTCATGGCTAATTTGTACTCCTTCTTTATTCTTTTTACAAGAAGAAATACACCTTAAATAGTTGTACTTTTTTCTTAACTCATTATATTATCTTGGAGAAAAAATCTATGGTTATGTCATGGCAATGATTTCAGCTGGAATGTTTACTGGCTTTTTATTTATTTCTATACTTAAATTAAAAGATAATCAAAGATACCCATTCTTTATTATAAACACAATTTCTTTTGGTTTTTTAATGATAATCTTTCCAATTTTGAAAAATGGATATGCTATGCTTCCCCTGGTTTTTCTAATTGGTTTTGGTAATTATGTAGTTAATGCTTTTTTTGGCGCTATAATGAGCATAATCGTTCCACAGAATAAAGAGGAAAGGTATTTGTTCTAATGATAATTTCCTTTTTTTTGGCATTCATATCTGCTTTTCCATTAATAATAACAAAAGAAGGGAAAAATTTTATAAGTTATAAACTTGAAGAAATAGATATCAACGAGCAAAATCAAGAACAAAAAGAAAAGATATAGGAAGAAGATTCAAATGAAGATCTATTAGTTGAAAAATAGAAGTTATAAAAAAAGTTATAAAAAAAGTTGTAAGATAAAAGTTGATTTATGATAAAAATTTTCTTTTTGTTTTATAACCCAATTTTTTTTAACTTTTCATCTATTTCTATAATCATATCTTTATCAATAAACCTTTTTGGAATGGCTATCATGATTTTTGCTTTATGATATAATATATAAAATTCTTTAGTAATCTTAATCTTTTTTATATCTTTATATAGAATATCTGTTTTTCTTTGCTCAACGATTATTGAAATTCTATCATCTTCAACATTGTAAATCTGCTCTTTTATCTTTGGTAAATCCTTTAAAAATTCTTTTCGAAGCCTGTTATATAAAAGAATAATATAGATTAAAACGAATAATATTGAAGATACTGCTGAAAAAAGTGTTATTTGCATCATTGAAAAATTGAATTCTTTAAAATTATTTAAAATATATATTAAAGCTAAAAAGATTATAAAATAAATTGGGATTATATAGAACAATTTGTACCCAGTCTGATAATAAAAAAGCTTTTTGAAATCAAGTTCTTCCATTTTACCAGTGAATGTTATAGTTTTACTCATAGCATCACCTTTTCAATTTTCTTAATTTTAGCAAGATTTTAACTAAAAGCAAATATTTCCTTTTGTGTTATATTTCAATATTATATATAAAAGAAAGTTAAGAAGGATTTAATATGAAAAGTTTAAAAGATTATGATGTCCCAATTTTCTGGGCAGAGGGTCATCCAGGAAAACTTGAAAAACAGAACTGGAAAATTGAAATTACTGGCCTTATTGAAGAACCTAGAATATTCACCTGGGAAGATTTAATGAAATTACCTTATAAAAATATTTTAACAAGACTTACCAGTGTAACAAGATGGTCTATAGAAGGGATCTGGACAGGAATCCACCTATCCGAAATTATAGATATCGTAAAAATAATGCCTGTTGTTAAATTTGTAAGAGTATATTCTTATAAAAAAATCTATGATACTACAATCCCTTTAAATATAGCCTTAAAAGAAAAAACTCTTTTAGCTTATAAATTTAATGATTTTGATTTAACAGAAGACTATGGTGGTCCAATTAGACTCTTAGTCCCATATCTTTGGGGTTATAAATCTGCAAAAAGCATTGTTAATATCGAGTTTACCGACAGATATGTAAGTGGTTATTGGGAAAAAAGAGGCTATACAGATCATGCAACATTTGAAAAAACTCTTGTAAGAGACTTAAATGACGATAGCAAATTTAAACCTTTCCCATCTGAGTTTAATATTTTCAGCGACTAAAGATCGAGATTCAAAAGATCATCAATACTTAGTTTTGAACTCTTTTCTCTTTTATGATATAGCTTTTTCTTAGCAGGAAGGTAAATATCATTATAAAATTTTGCGAATTCAAAAATTTCTTCATCTTTATATTTTTCAGGAATTTTTACCATTAGATAATAGTCTTTATACCTTATCCCTTTGTAAATAATATATATAATATCACTTATTCTTTTTACAAATGTGGAAAGATAGATAAAAACAAAAAGCAAAGAACCTAAGATTATTATTACTAGAAAAAAAAGCTCGATAATAATTTTGAAATTTTTATAACTTTTTAATGAAAAAGTAATTTTAAATAAACCAAGATTTAAAACCTGAGTCTGGAAATTTCCTAAAATATAATCGAAATTTTCTATCTTATAAATTATAGGATTTTCAATTTCAACTTCAGCAGAAATATCATTAAGCTCGACACTTAGTAAGTCCTTATCTAAAACAAAGGAATTTTTCAAACTTTGTAAAAATCCATAAATTTCGTCATATTTAAAACCTTTTAAATAATCTTTTATTACATTATTATAACTTGAAAAGGCTAATTTGTATGTGTTTATTTTATTTTCAATCAGCTTATCCGATGATAGACCAGGTATAAATGAAAAGATAATCAGACTTGTTAAAACTGAAAAGATAAAAATAACCATTATCTGAGAAAGATGATTTTGAGCCATCTTACTATTTGCATTTTGTAAATTCTTAATTAACTTTAATACCCTTAAAATTCGTAATATCCTCGTAATTCTGATTATACGAACTATCCTGATTATTCTAATAATCCCTAATAAACCCTTCGAAAATCTTTGTGCAGCTAAAAACAATAAAAAAGAGGGCAAGGAATTCAAAAGAAGAAGAGGAAAACTGCAAATAAAATCTATCCATCCATAATTATAGAAAAAATAATTTATAAACCCCTGAGCTCTTAAAGATAATATCGAACGGATGACAAATTCTACCGAAAAAATAATATCAATTATAAGACCAATAAATATTAGATAAATTTTGATTTTATCATTTAAGCCTTTTAATTGAGCTATATCTTCAAAGAGTATTTGAATTATACTAATTAAGATGATTATATTTATAAATCCTTCCAGGATTTTTATTATAGCGTCTTTGTTACCCTTTTTTTTCATGTTTAATTCCTTTTAATATTCTTAAAAAAGAACTTATCTTATCTCATTGGCTATCAAAAAAAGCTCATCGACAATTCCTCTATTGTAACCAAAATCTTTTGATATTTTTTTTGCTATCCCATACCAGCTTTTATCTGGTGTTTCAGCTCCCTTTTCGTATTTAACATTTGGTTCAAAATCGGCAAAACGATGTAATAATATATATAAAAATCTAGAGCTTGCTTCCCATATTTCCAGTAAATTTTCAGGTAGATTAGAATCAACAGCTAATTTTGCATCCAGTAAATCTATTTCTGGTATTCTTCTAATAAGATTCTTTGAGCTGCTTAAGCATATCTGAACTTTTTCTTCATTAGTCGATGAGTTGATCAATAATTTTTTATTCTCTTTTGAATAATTTGGATATTGAGATAATAGTAATAAAATTTTTAAGTAATTTATATATTCCTCTTCCTCTATATAACATTTTTGAACTCGTACAAGTTCATTATATGTAAATGCCTTTCTCTCGAATAAAAGACTTATAACTTTATTAATATACTTTTGCTCAAAAATATAGTAGATTGTCTTCATTTGAACCCTGCATTCTTGATCTGAAATCATATCACCGATTAATTCGGTTATTTTCTCCTTTATCCTCTCTTCATCGACAGGTCTCTTTCTAACTTTTCTAAGAACCGAAAAGTCAATCTCTGAATTTATTATCTTTTTAAAAAACCCTAAAGAACTGTCTATAACTCTTTTTTGAAGAGTAGAAAAAATATATTCGATTGTTTGTTTAGGAGGAATGTCTGGAAAAAATTCTGGCTTTGTGAAAGAAATTTCTAATTTTGGTAAATTCGATTTTATAAATTGAACTATCTGCTGTTCAGCACCAATAGGATTATCATTTTTTATTGCAGGAAGACTTAAAAGATGATCAAGAAATTGATCCAATTTTTGATTCGCCTGTATCATAAATAATATTACCTCTTAACTTCTTATCAGTTGAATTCTTTATTAATATGATACAAGCAAATTTTAAAAATATCAAGAATTAAAAAAATAAAAATTATCCTAAAAATACCAATACGGAGAGGAAGGGATTCGAACCCTTGATACCAAAAAGGTATACTGGTTTTCGAGACCAGCCGATTCAACCACTCTCGCACCTCTCCTTCTGCTAATATAATTAATTAAATTTAAAAAAATTAAAGAGATTTTTTTAATTTATCAATGAAATATGTTAAAATTAGCAATAGCAATATTCAACTACTAATTTTAATGGTTCAAATTATCAACCAATTATTGAAGAGGTATATTTTAAAGCAATTTTAACAAAGACTCAAAAGATTAATTTAATTTACTAATTGTCTTTATTTTAATTTTTATTATTTTTTTATCAGGTTTTTATTTTGATTAAAATTTAGCAAATGAAACTTAAAAACGATTATTCTTTCTATATTTTCTTCATGGCTATTATCTTTACATATCTTGGTTCTACATTGCAAAGCGGAATTTTTAACAATTTTGCAGTTGAAAAACTGAAGATATTACCATCGCAATTAGGCATTTATGAATCTCTAAGGGAAACTCCAGGTATTATTGCCGTTTTTATAGTTTATTTATTTATGTTCTGGCAAGAACAATACCTCGCAGCAATATCAACATTAATGATGGCAATTGGTTACTTTTTCTATGGTTTTGTCGCAAAATGGGATCAACTTCTTTTTATCGGTTTTTTCGCAAGTGTTGGCCTTCATATTCATCTTCCTCTTTCAAATACATTGGCATTATATCTTGCTAAAAAGAATCATGAAGGTAGAATGCTCGGTTCGGTTCAAAGAATGAGCTTTGTCGGACAATTTTTAGCGATGGGATTTATAATTATCTTTGGTAAAATAATACCTTACTCTTATATTTTCATAGCATCCAGTATTTCACTGGTAATAGCATCTTTTTTTTATTTTTCTCTTCCTAAAACTATAGGAATAAAAGAAAAACCAAGAATTATATTAAAAAAAGAATATTGGGTCTATTATGTATTGACTTTTCTTGAGGGTTGTAGAAAACAGATCTTCATCACATTTGCGATTTTTGTACTTGTCAAAGTTTACAATGTTTCAGTACAGTTAACCGCATTACTTTTATTTTTTAATGCTATTGTAGTTATAATAATAGGTCCTACAATAGGAAAATTGATAGATAGATTTTCTGAAAAAAAAGTTTTATTTTTAAGCTATTTTTTAGTATTTTTTGTTTTTTTAGGTTATGCATATATTCATAATCTATTTTTATTAATAATATGTTATACTCTTGATAATATATTATACCTTGGAAGTGTAGGTTTAACATCTTATATCAATAAAATTGCACCAAAAAGTGATTTAAGACCAACATTATCGACAGGTGTTGCCATGAATCATATCGCAGCTGTAATAATGCCTGTTGTAGGTGGTATAATATGGATCAAGGTAGGATATGAGATTGTATTTATAATTGGTTCATTGGTTGTTCTTGTTTCTCTTTTCTTTATAAGATATTTAAAAGACAATCGCACCCGGGGTGACTCGAACACCCAGCCCTCAGATCCGCAATCTGATGCTCTATCCACTTGAGCTACGGGTGCAACGAAAAAAAGATAGACTATATCAATTTTTTTGCAATAAGGCTTGCAACTTTATATCCATCAACACAAGAAGTTGTTATCCCTCCACAATATCCCGAACCTTCACCAATCATATATATACCATTTAAAATCATACCGGATTCATCTCTTAATACCTTTATTACCGATGATGTTCTTGTTTCATATCCTATTGCGATTCCATTGCTTATAAAACCCGGAAGTATTTTATCAAAATAATTAAATGCATTTAAGAAATCTTTTTCAATCTGATCATTAAATAATTTCAGTAACTTAGCGCCATAAAGATCAAATGGATATGTTGTACAGATTTTAGTTTTTAAACTTTGTTTTTGTTCAAAAAAATCTTCAATATTTTCAAATGGCGCATTTAATCTTTGATTTGACATAAAAAAGGAGATTTTTTCAAAAAATTGCTGAACAATTAAATTTGCCTCCCAATTTAAAAACTCTATCTTGTTGGTTTTTTTAAAATTTATTATTTCAAAATCATCTATTCTATTATTTTCAGTTAAATTCAAATTGATTTTATTCTTACTTATCAATCCAAGTTCAATTTCTAATTTTTTCTTTATTTCTAATTTTTTATTTACTGAAAGACAGCCTGGGCAAAATACATTAATCATATTCTTTAAATCATTATTTAACTGATCAATATACATAAGAGCTTGCTTATTACTTATTGATGCGACAATTGCTGAATTTGAATTTATTCCATCTCGGGAATATCTTGAAGCTCCATTTGTTACTATCTCTTCTTCATTACTATTAGATGGAAGGACTACACCTCCAGGGCACATACAAAAGGAATATATGTTTGAATAATTTCCCTTATAGAGAAGTTTATAGTTTGCAGAAGGTAAAGTTTTATAAAATTTACCATATTGGTTTTTATCAATAAAATCTCTTGGGTGTTCTACTCTAAAACCCAATGCAAATGGCTTGGCTTCAAGTTTTGCGCCTAGTTCGTATAGAATCCTGTAAATTTCCCTTGAACTATGACCTGTGGCTAGAATCAGATTGTCAGTTTCCAGATATTTTAAATCATCACTTTTTATATCATATAATTTTAAAACCCAACTATTTCTTTTCTCTTCCCTTTTTAAATCTATAAGAGCGGTATTAAAAATAATCTGCACACTATGTTGAATTAAGTATTCTCTAATATTTACTATTAGCTTGATAAGATTGTCACTACCAATATGAGGGTTGGCATCATACATTATAGAATTTGGCGCCCCAAAATAGTTAAATATAGAAAAAATCCTATTATTTAATTCATCTCTGCTTCTTGTTAGTAATTTACCATCTGAATAGGTTCCTGCTCCACCTTCTCCAAAATTTATATTTGAATATTGATTAAAAATTCTGTCTTTGAAAAATCTTTCAATTGTCTTATTTCTATTCTCAATCTCCTCACCCATCTCTATAATTATGGGAATTATCCCATTTTCAAGGAATGAAAAAGCTGCAAATATTGCTGAAGGTCCAAAACCTATTATTATAGGTTTATAAAGATTCTTTGTTTTATTTATACCTTCAATCTTTTGAAGATAATTTTCTATATCAAAAGTTTTTTTCTTGCCCTCAATTTCTTTTATTGATTGAATTTTATTTTTATTTAATAAGGCTTGATTTCGATTTAGCGTTATTTTATCTGGTATCTTTAAATGATATTCTGCTACTATCCTTTCTTTTTCCCTTGCATCAATGGATTTTCTCAATATTAAATAATTGGATACATTCAAATGAGAGAGTATATTTTTTAGTTGTAAATCCGGTTCTTCTTTTTCTGAAAGATAAAATCTTAATGCTATATTCATAAAAATAAAATTAACTTTCTATAAAAAATAAAAAACAAAAAAATACAAAATACAAAATATAAATTATAAAATATAACTAATAATTAATAATTTAAAATTTATAATTGGAGAAATTTAAAATTACATTTTCTTTCTTGTTTCCATTTTCATCAAAATTAATAATATTAATCATCTTTACAAGTTTATATTTTTTATAAGTAAAATATGTTATGTTTATCTCCATCTTTTTTACATTGTCCTGAAAAAATATTATTGTGTTAAGTAAATTATCTATAAAGATAAAGTTGTAAGAAATAAGTTCGGCATCATCGCTGAGTATAAAAATATCTTTATCAAATTCAATAGTATAACTTTCTAACCTTTTAGAAAGTTCCTCTGAAGACAAAAAGACATACTCTAATAATTGTGAATATATAGTAAAATAAGAAAGAGCAAAATCCATGTAATCCTGTTTTATTCCTTCTATTTTTATAGAGATTTTACCATTTTCGGCAATTAAAAATAGATTAACATCACTTATCCCATTTATAAAAGCATCTTCAGGTAACTGCTTAAAAAACTCTGTAAAAACATCTGATGAGATTTTGCATTTAAAATTTTTAGGAATTAAATCTTGTTGTTTTCTTATTGCATCTATAAACTTAGATTCGGCATCCTGTGAAAAAATGTTGAAACAAAAACTTACAATTAAAAAAGCAAATATTGAAATAAGAAAAATATTTTTTATTATAGTTTTCACAACTTTATCCTTAAAATTTATATTTATATCAATTCAATTATTTTTACCTAACAATTCCTTAGCATGTTCAAGAGCAGATTCTGAATCCGGTTGCCCACTCAGCATCCTTGCTATCTCGGAAATTCTACCTTTTTGATCAAGTTTTTGAATTGTTATAAAGACATCTTTACCAACTAGATTTTTAGCTACATTAAAATGATGAACCCCATATGAAGCTATCTGAGGTAGATGAGTTATGCAGATTGTTTGTCTTTCCTTTGCTATCTGCGATATTTCATTCCCAACAAGATCTGCTGTTTTTCCACCTATTCCAGTATCAATTTCATCAAATATTATCGTATTTGCCTGCTCGTATTCTATCAATGCTTTTTTAATGGCAAGCATTATCCTGGAAATCTCACCACCTGAGGCAATTTTCTTCAGACTTTTCACCGGAAGAGAAGGGCTTGAGGACAAACCAAACTCAACTAAATCTATCCCATTTGAGCTAATTTTATACCCCTGCTGGTTTACCTTACAAAATGATTCATCGTCTTGCTTATATTCTAATGAAACCGAAAATCTTGAAGCTTCCATCCCTATCTTTTTTAAATTTTCATTAACTATTAATTCTAACTGTTTTGCACTAACCCTTCTTTTTTGAGATATCGTTAAGGCATCATGTGCTAATTTTTGCTTCAAACCCTTTATCTGTTCCTGCAGTTTTGAAATCTTTTCATCCATGCTTTCAAAATTTGAAAGCTCTTCTTCAAATGCAGCTTTTGTCTTTAAAATCTCTTCAATCGAATTCCCATATTTTCTCTTCAAATGTTCTAATTGGTCCAATCTATTGTCGAGAAAATTCACATGCTCTTGCGAGTAATCCATTTTCTCAAGATAATTTGATATTATCTGCTCGGTATCTTGTAGAATAAGGTAGCTATCTCCAAGATTTTGAGAAATATTTGAAAGAGATTGATCGTAGCTTATTAACTCATCTATCGATCTTTTTAAATAAAATATTCTATTTATCCCACAATTCTGATTTTTTAAATAATCTAAGGCAGAACTCAAGTTAGAAACTATTTTTTCTGCATGTGCAAGTTTTTTTCTTTCATCATATAATGCTTCTTCTTCTATCTTTGGGTTTATTTTATTAATTTCATCGATGGCATATGTAAGATAATCTATCTTCTTATTCTGCTTTTCTTTTAACTTTAAAAGGCTATCTAATTCTTTTTCTTTCTCCTGCAATTGATTAAAGTATGCTGAAAATTCATTTACCTCTTCTTTAATTTTAGCAAACAAATCCAGAAATACTATATGTGAAGAAATGTTTAGCAGTTTTGAATTTTCATGCTGCCCAACAAGTTCGATTGAATTTTTAAATATATTTAAAAGATATGTTCTTGGAACAGGTATATCATCTATAAGATATGAATTTTTAAGAGTTTTAGGATTATAAATTCTTCTAATCGTTATATCATCTTTTGTAAAATCCAAACCAAATTCTTTCCCTGCTTCTTTTATCTCTTCATCTATTTCATCCAAATCTACCTCAACTATTATAGGCTCTTCTTTATTCAAAAGAAATGTTGTATCTATCGACTCACCAAAAGCCAAATACAAAGAATTTATCAATATAGATTTTCCTGCTCCAGTTTCACCGGAAATAATAGTAAATTCCTTATCAAAATTGACTTCAATCTCTTTGATTAAAGCATAGTTTTTAATATATATTCTCTTTAACACAATCTATAAACCCCAGTTTAATTTTTTAGATATAATATCAAAAAAAGTTACTTTTTTAAATCTTATTATAGTTATTTCATTATCTGCTTTTGTAACATCTATTGAATGCTTTGTTCCTCCAATAAATGAAATTCCTCTTTGCCCGTCTGCTGTTATTGTTATCTTTCTTTTGTTTCGAATAGTTATATTTAAATGATGACTACTTTTAATTACAATCGGTTTTACTGTAAAGGAATGTGGGCATATAGGTGTTATTATTATAGATTCTAAAGATGGGCAAATAATAGGTCCCCCAGCAGATAAAGAATACCCTGTCGAACCTGTAGGAGTTGAGACAATTATTCCATCTCCCCAGAAATGCAAAAGTTTTTTTTGATCTAACTTCACCAATACTTCCAGTGGGGTTGAAAATTCAAATTTCGAAATGGCAATTTCATTTAAACTATAATATTCTACTTTTTTATTTTCCGATAAATCCTCAATATTTACTGTGGTTTTTAAAAGCATTCTCTTGTCTTCAAAATAATTTTTATTTAAATATTTTTCCAATTCTTTTGTTATTTCATCAAGGTAATTCCAGGTTAAGAACCCTAATCTACCATTATTGACTGGCAAAAAAGGGATCTTTTTATCATAAAAAAAAGATACGGTAAACAAGAAAGTACCATCTCCGCCAACAGACACAGCAAGATCATAATCCTTGGAATCAGAAGGTGGTTTATCTATAAAATGAAACCCATTATTATCTCTTCTCAATGGATAATATTCTGCTTCAACCCTTTTCAACCTTGAAACAATAGACTTAATGTTTCGAGTAAGAACTAAAGAATTATGATCATTTTCATAGATAAAAAATACAATTTTACTTTTTTCTGCCATCTATCTCAAGTAAAGCAACTTCTACAGATTCTACAATATTTAAAATTTTATCTAATTCAACCAATTTTAGTACAACCTGCACAGATTCAGCAACACTTGTAAGATAAAGTGCCCCACCCCTTTTTTCAAGTTTTTTATGAGTAGCAACCAAAACTCTAATCCCTGAAGAAGAGATATACTGAGTATTCTTAAAATCAAAAATTATATATTTTACCTCATCTTCCAATTTTTCAGATAGATCTTCTTCAATTTCAAGGCTGGCATTAATATCCAATTTTTCCTGTAAATAAATAATAATTAGATCATCTCTTTGTTCAAAAAGGTATTTCATATTTACCCCACTTTTTAATAAATTCTTTTTTTAATCTCATTTATATTTTTATCGCCCTGTCTATAATAATCGAATGAATCAGAAAGTTTGCTAACAAGATACAACCCAAGACCACCAACTTTCCCCTTAATCTGAAACAAAGATTGGGGTATCTCGATTTTATTAAAAATTTTACCATCATCAACAAATTTCAAATTAAAGATATTTCCTATCATAAACATTTTAATATAAATTATCTTCTGGCACTCACCACCATAGGCATGCTTTATAATATTTGTAAAAATTTCTTCGGCAATGATAAAAATCTCCGATCTAGTTTCATTGGGGCAATTATGACTATCTAGAAAGTAAAAAAGATTCTCTCTTAGTTTAATAAAATTGTCAAATTTAGCCTCTAATTCTATTTCTACCATCTTTATATCTATTTTTATTAGATAATATTATAGAATACTTTTTTTTCAATAATTATTGACCTTTTTAATAAAGTAAGAAATTTTATCAAGATCTTGTTCATTCAAAAGAGGATAAAAAGGGATAAATACTGCGTGTTTAGCGACTTTTTCTGTATTTGGAAATGAATTTGATAGTTTTAATTCTAGTGATAATGGTATCTTTATCGAAGGTGAAATCTCCAAACCTATTTGAATTGCTATTTTTTCTGCTATTGATATATCTTCAACATCTATTGTAAAAGTTGTAAATGTGGCATCTTTTATTAATTGATCTTCGGAGTATTTTTCCAGAATCTTCCTTGAGTCAAACCAGGAGACATTAGTTGAGTATTCTTTTGTTTCATTAAATAATTTAAAAAAGATTTTATTCCTTGATAAAACAATTTTATCTTTTTTCATTATCTGGCTTAAAAGCAGTGAAGAATTAAAATCAGATAAAAATAGATTATTATATAAAGCATATTGATATATTTTTTCATATATTTTCCTATCTTTTACAAATATTAGAGCTCCATCTCCTGAAGTTATGATCTCTTCATCCTTCAACGAACAGATTGCAAAATCAACACTGTCAATTAGATACTTATTCTGAAATTTCGTAAATAATGAACCAGAAAGATCTGCTATCGAAAGAATATCTATATTGCTTATAAATTCAATATCAACAGGATATCCGAGATTATAAGAAAAAAACAAGATTGATTTATTAAGCTCACTCAATATAACTGGATTGAAATATAATGAATATTGATTTATATCTATAGGAATTATTTTTGTAAAAAAGCCCTTGAACTGATTGAAATAAAAAGAATTTATATCATTTGAGCTATAAAGTGTTTGATATTTATCTTGAATATTTTGTAATATTAACTGTATTGCTATATACTTAGAGGAAACAAGAAGTATGTTGTTAATTTCGAGAATCTGTTTTAAATTGTTTAATACCTGTTCATAAATTTCTTTTGGGAAAATCTTTCTTTGAGCCAATGCTTCAAGCACTGAAAGAAGATCATCTCTTTTTAAAGAAGGTTCCTTAAGAGAAATTAGTCGACTCAAAAGTGCCTCCATCGACTAAATTCTTCATTCTTTTCAATTCCAATAAATTTATCTTGCCTCTTAAAACACAGTTTTTACCAATATTTATTGCACCAGGCAGTAAGATATTATTCCCCAATAATGTATAGCCAACAGGTAATTCTTGTTCGTAAACTATATTTTTTAAATTACTAGCAGAAGAATATCCAATTTTTGTATTTGGCCCAATGGTGATATCTTTCATAGGGTTTTTATTTAAACCAATTATAGAATTCTTTATTTTTACACCTTTAGATATGACATTTCCTGGTAGTATGATTGAATTTTGCACATGCACATCTTGTAAGATTATAACATCATTAAAGATAAGCGAATCTTCTATTTTCCCTTTTATAATGGAGTTATAACCCAAATAAGAATTAATTATTTCTGCCTCTTTTGAAATGTATGTCTCGTCTATTTTAGAATAAAAATTAGTTAAACTATTTATGATTATGAGTATTTCCTGACTCTGAAAAAGTTTCAAATGATATTCAAGGTATTCTTTAAGATTAGATAGATGAAAGGAAAAATAATTTTCAATACCTAATATATTCTTATTGGTATTCGTTATTATTTGATAAAATTGATCAAAATGATCTATTGTATTTCTTTTAATCAATTCTTTCAAAAATCTTACCTTTATTATAATCCCTTTGGTATCGGAATTTTCAAAGGCTATCTGGTAAAAGTTTTCTATTAAATTAATATCTTTATGGTTCCATAAATAATCTATATTACAGGGGATGAAGAAGATATAATCATCATCATCAAATTTTTTAAAGTTTATATAATCAATAATTGCTGTTGAAAAGAATCTAAATTGATCATTTGGGGAAATATTAATCTGCTCAATCCTTTCAGAAAAACCCTGGTTAGAAAAATTCTCCAGAACTGTCTTATCGTCAAAATCAACGATTACAGCATAACTTGAGTATTTATTTTTTATACTATTAATTATATTTAATGAAAAAAGATTAAAATTTAAAAGCAATGGTAGAAAAGAAAAATTTAAATCATCCGTCAAACCGAGTATTTTCCTATTATCCTGTGGTAAAAATCCGACAAAATGGTTATTCGATAGTTCCATTTTTTGCCCTAATTAAAATATATTTGTTATAAATTTTAAATCTCAAGTAAAAATAAACTTTTACTCAAAATAGTCAATTTAACTTGTGATTTGATATTTTTATGATAAAATTTTTGTGTAATTCAATAAACAAAGGTAAAAATATGAATAATCTTGAAAAAATTCTAGATGATTCAATAGCAAAAGTCAAAGACTTCCCAAAAAAGGGGATCCTGTTTTATGATATTACATCAATTCTCTTAAAACCTTCTGTTTTTAATCTTGTAATTGAAAATTTATTTAATTATTATTCCAATTCTTCTATCGACGGAATAATTGCAGTAGAATCTCGTGGTTTTATTTTCGCCTCCCCTCTTTGCTTAAAGTTTAATGTACCCTTAATTCTTGCAAGAAAAAAAGGGAAACTTCCAAGGCAGACAATCTCCGAAAGTTATTCTCTTGAATACGGACAAGAAACCATAGAAATACATAAAGACGATATTATCAAAGATAAAAATTATCTACTTATAGATGACCTTATTGCTACAGGTGGCACCTTAAAGGCGATTGCTAATCTTGTAGAAAGATCTGGAGCAAAGGTTTGCGGTATAGCAGCAGTTATAGGTTTACCATTTTTAAATTATGACAGATTAATTGGCAAATACAATGTTAAAACTTTAATAAATTACCATACTGAGTAAAGAAATTTAATAATCTTTGTATCTTTTTTTGTGAACCTAGACTCTTTATCTGGTTTTGATTGAAAATTGAGTTAATTATATTTACATATCGATCGGTGTTTTCACCTTCTATTTCCAATTCATAGTCTTCAAAATTTTTACTTTTATCATTACTATAATGTTTAACAAGATCTAAATCGAAAGGCATATTGTAAAATTGTAAAATTCCGTGAAATCTTTCAATTTCATTTTGCCCTAAAAGTTCAAGATAATCTTGATTTATTGATAGATCATTTTTAAGTTCCTGTATAAATGAAATTGTTTGTTGATTTATTCCTAATTCATTTAATTCTTTTACATTAAGCGGAAATTTATCTTTGATCCTTTCTATATTAATATCATCAATTATGAAATCGAATTCTTTCGCCACCTGTAACTCTGGACTTTGTTCATTAGGTAATCTGCCTATTAGATTTGCCTTTACATTTAAGTGATAATGATCAAATCCTTCCCATCTTCTTATTCTAAAAGCCATTGAAGGCAAAAAAGTAAAAGGAATTGTGTCATAATAATATGTATAAATAATAGAAAGCTTTTTGTTTTCACCATAAAGATCAAAATATTGTTTTAATTTTAAATAATCCTGTTTTGATAATGAATATTTTAATTCTTTTTCGATCATACATAATCCTTATCTTTTTTTGAAAAATTTTACTAAAATTAAGTAAATTTATTTAAAAATCTATATCTAATCTCTTTTACCACTTTTTCCCCAAATGAACTATCCTTCTTATAAGGTAAATTTTGTAATTTAATATAATTCAACATCTTTTGTTTCCAGGATTTATCTGAAGAATCTATGATAAAATCACAGTAATTGAAATAGATAGGAAGCCTTTGAAAATAAAGTCTTTCAAACTGATCAAAATTTGTAACCTTAGGTCTACCGCTACTACGAACTCTTTCCCATAAAATATTTAAAGGAGTATATAAAAATATAATTTTGTTTTTATTTTTTAGTTCAATCAAACTGTTAACAGAAGATAGAGTCCCGCCTCCTAAGGATATTATAATGTTATCATTAAAAAGTAAATTTTGAAAAATAAAAATTTCAAATTCTCTGAATGACCTCTCTTTATATAGAGTAAAGATTTGGTCTATTCTTTTACCTGTGATTATTTGAATTAATTGATCTAGATCAAAGCAATTGTAATATTTACTAAGAAATTTAAATGCAGAGGTTTTACCACAGCCCATATAACCAGAAATTAGTATATTCACAGGTTTAAAACTAGTCCTTCTCTCGCTAAAATTACCTTCAAATTTAAATTGTTTTGAAATAGATATTTTTGTATAATACCATCAATGTAATCAAGTTGATTATCTGTTCTAACAGGATCATGATGAAACAATACGACAGTCTTAACATTTGCTTTTAAACCAAGGCTTAATGCATATTCATAATATGAATGGCCATATCCTTTTTTTGATTCATTATACTCCTTTTTCGTATACTGACCATCGATAATAGCATAATCAGCATTTTTGCAAAATTCAATTAGTTTATTGTTTAGCTTAACAATTTCTTCAAAAGACAATTTGCCCTGTAAATTTTTTGCTTGATTATCATCGGCAAAAAAATTGTCATATGGTTCATGATCATATACTGTTACAAGAACTTTGTTCATATATTCTATTCTATAACCCAATGTAATACAAGGATGATTTAACCTTATAGTCTTAATTTTTACATCATATATAGAAAAAGTAGTTTCAGTGAGTTGTAATTCTCTAATCTTAGCTTCTATTTCATGCACGCTCACAGGAAAATATTTATGTTCAAGCTGAGAAAGAATGATCTCTTTTAGTGTCTGCTCAGTCGATGATTCGGGTCCATACATTGAAATAGTATTTTTACCCTGGTAAATTGGTGCAAAAAAAGGGATTCCCATTATATGATCCCAATGAGTATGGGTAAATATAATATTTATATCTAAAGGTGTCCTTTTATTATTTAATAGATAATTTCCTAAAGACCTTATCCCTGTTCCAGCATCAATAATAATATACTTCTGCTCATCAAACTCAACCAGTATAGAGCTTGTATTCCCGCCATATTTAATGGTGAAAGGACCTGGTACGGGAAAAGACCCACGAACCCCAAAAAGAGTTATCTTCATCTACCTAAATCCTGTTTTTTTAATACATCCCTAAGTATACAATGTAAAAGTTCTTTACAATTCAGGCACTTCTGGTCATCATACTTAAATTCGGAAGGCTCACATAGGACAATAGTATTTCTTTTATCCATCTCTACCAATTTCATAAGTGTAGAAATTTCCTGTTGCGAAAATCTAATATTATTTTTAAGCTTATAAAGGCACATATTAATGAAAAAAGCCAGTTCTTGTGGGGACATCTTTACTTTATTGCCAAATCTTGAAAACCCAGAATTCTGATTCTTTCTTGCGTCCCTTGTAACGGTTATATCTATCTTAATTAACTTGAACATAATTGCGAAAAGTATAAATCCTACCAGTAAACCAGACAAATGAGCCCAATGCGCTACATTCCCGCCACTACCTGAAAATTCAGCCATTAAATCTCCTGCAAGAAAAAATAAAGGTAAATACTTCGCCTTTAGTGGAATTATAAAGAAAAGCATTATTATTGCATTAGGGAAAGTAAAGGCAAAACCAACTGTTAAAGCATAAATGACTCCTGAAGCACCAATCATGGGTGAAAGTAAACCTGTTCGTAGGTAAATTGAAGTATAGATAAGAGAGGAAACCACCCCTGTTAAAATACCTGATAAAAAGTAAAAAACCAAAAATCTTTTTTTACCCCATATTCTCTCGAGCGGAATTCCAAACATTAATAATGCAAACATATTAAAAAATATATGACCAATTCCATTAATATCATGAAGAAAAAAATGAGTTAAAAACTGCCAAAGATAAAGTTTAGTAAAAACATAATATGGGACCAGGGAAAATTTTTGAAGGATATAATTCCATGGTAGTATTTGCAAGTTACAAAAAAAATAAATTACTACATTAATCCCAATAAGAATATAAGTAATAGGTAAAGTCTGATTTTTTCTTTGATATCCAAAATTCATCAATAATTCCTTTATGAATACAATCTGGATTTAAATTATCATAAAATCTTCTGTTGTAAAATATTAAACCAAAGATTCTGCCAGTTTTGAGGAAATATGATAATATTCCTCTTTTTCTTTCTCATTCCCCTGTCTTGAAAAGATAAATATGACTCCTAACAGCTGACCTTCATCGAAAATACCATGTACATACATAGAATTCATTTCAGAAAAAAGCTCTGAATTTTTCTGAAGTAAAGGCTCGAATCGATTTATCCCTTCTGGAATATAAATATCTTTTCTTAGTGTGGCTAATTTTTCAATAATAGGCTCATCTTTATCAAATTGGATCTCATAAAAATTACTATCAGAAGTACCACTACATGTAAAAAAATCTGGTTCTGCTTTATAAAAGGCAATTGCATCTATGTTATACTTTAAAGCAAAAGAGGAACATATGTCATCAAATGGTAATTTCTTTTCAATTGCTACCTCAGTATTTAAATCCTTAAATTCATCTTCAGAAATTTCTGGGAAATTTAAATCCTCCAAATTTTCAACATTTAAATCTTGTGATTCTTCATTTGTATTTAAAGATTCTGGAACTATATCTTCAATAGCAGCGTTTTCCATATCATTTTCTTTACCGGCAATTGTTTCATTTTCCAGTCCTGTCTGTTGGTAAGTTTCTTCTAATTCTTGTTTTTCTACTTCTTTAGTAACATTTTCAAGTTCTTCGGTTGATAGAGCTATTTCATCCGATGAAATATCACCAAAAAATTCACTTTCTTCTTCTTTTAGGTCTTCAACCATTTCATTACTAATTTCTTCGCTTTTTTCTTCCATTTTTTCTTCGTTTTGAATCTCTTGTATTTGTTCACCTTGTTGTTTGTCTTCGATTTCTAATTCTTCAGATAAGCTTCCAATAGGTTCTATATCAGAAAATTCGTCCAATGATGAAGGCATTTCTTGCAGATTTTTTTCAATCTGTTCATCTGGTAATTTTTCTTCCAGCTCTTCTATTGGTGGAATTTCGAATTCTTCTGTTTTTTGTTCAGCTTGCTCAATTTCTTCTAATTCTTCAACTGTCTCTTTACCCGTGATTTCTGCTGAAATTGATTCTTCATAAGGTTTTTCAATGTTAAACTCTTCATTTGCCTCTAGTTCTTCTATTTTAGGTAATTCCGTGAAAGAAGATTCTTCTTCGGCAAATGTTTCGGCAGTAGTTTTTGGTTTTTCTTCGGTAAGAGAAGAAAAATCTTCTAAAGGTGGAATTTCTTCACTAATTTCAACCGATGGTATTTCATTATTTTCTTCTGCAACCAGCTCTTCCAAAGTTGGTAGTTCTTCCTCTGAACTTTTTAATTTGTTAAAATTCAAATCTTCATTTTCTTTGCTTTCTTCTAAAATAGTTTGATCCTCTAAATCTGGTAATGAAATTTCCTCAGGATTTATTTCTGGCATCGTTTCATGAATTGATTCCACTTCTTCCAATTTTTCTTCAACTTTTTCTGCTACTTGCGGTATCTGATTGCTTTGATTTTCTTCGACTTCTTCCTCAACCTGGACGGGCTGTTCTATTTGCTCTTCTAGTTTCTCCTCACCAATTTCAGGTAATTCCATGGATTCAAGTTCTTTAATCTCTTCCTTTATTGAAACTACCTCCTCTGGAAGTTCAAATTCCTGGTTTTCTGTGGGTTTTTCAAAGGATTCTTCTTGTTTATACTCCTCTTTAGATGCTTCCAGCTCTTCAAGACTTGGTAACTCACTTCCTTTAAGCTCGAATTCTTTTCCCTCTTGTATCTGCTCTATATTTTCTTCAAAACCTGTCTCCGAAAGAGAAAGCTCTTCTTGAGTTTTTTCTGTCGAAAATTCTGGTAATTCTGTGGACTCTGTTACAGGAACTTCAGGTGGATTAAATAAATACTCTTCTTCTAATGTAACTTCTAATGGTGATTTTTTTTGTGTTACATCCTCGACAAGAGATTTAAATGATTTATCTAACGTTTTTTCTGTATTGACTTCTTCGAAAAAGAAATCTTTTTTCTTTTCATCACTTGAAACAGCAGATAAAAATTCCTCTTCTTCCTGCTCATTTTTTAATTCTTCATATTGCTCAGGCTTTTTATAATACTTATTACCCTGAACATCGATTTGTTCTTCTTTTGGTGAAAAGAAAAATGCTAAAAGCACATAAATAATTAAAATTATGATTGTAAGTAAATAAAATGATATAACTACCTGAACTATTAAAGGTGTTCCTACCTTATTATATGGTAATACAACAACATGCTTTCCAGATTTCCCAACCTGACTTGAAAAAAAGTAATATTTAGTTTCTCCAATTTTCACAGGTCCTAATGTCTTATTTGATTCTTCTATAGAGGTAAGGACATCGGAAAACCTAGTTTTTTGTTCTAGAAGTTCTTTTTCTACATTATAAATAATCATATTGTATTGTCTTACGAAGACAAATTTTTTTATACTTAGAGGACTTTTTTTGATAGGCTCAGCCAATAGTGAAGTACCGGAATAATGAAAGAGAGCCAAACCAAGTACTTTACCATTTTTTTGAACTGGATACCCTAAAACGACTTCATCTGTTTCTTGAATCTCTTTTGAAGTTTGAAAAGGTAAAATAGAATATTCTTTAGTTAAAAAATTGTTAAAATAATCCGATGCGATGACCATCCCTTTTCTTTTAGATGCATAAGGGGGATAGACAAAAAAGATTGTTTTTTCGTTATTGACAAAGGTTATGCCATAGCAGTTTTTGTTTCTGATAGTATATTCATAAACTTCACTGTAAACTTTATCAGTTATAATCTGATTCTCGAAACTATCTACTATAAAAGAGTTTTCTGTCAAATCCTTCATCTTGGCTCTTTCAATCTGTAATTGACCCAAAAACTCTATGCCTATTTGATCTACCTGTTTTTGTATTGATTGTATAGTATTAGAAACATTAATAGAAATAGGTATAATTTTTAAATTATAACCAATTGCTAATATTAAAAACAAAATTAAACCTAGAAAAATTGAAATTAGAATGTTTTTAGCGCTCTGGCTCATAATTGCCTCACTTTATTTTAGTTTATCTTAAAAATCTTTAAAATCTGGTATATCATCAATATTTATTGGTTTACCGACTACATTCTTTTCTTCCTTTTTTTCTTCTTGATATCCTTCTTTATTTTTATCTTTTTCAATTATATTATTGTTCACTTTTTCAATTTTTTCCATTTTTTTTGTTTCATCTGTAAAATTATTTTCAATTTTTTTATCTTTAAATTTTATATTTTCCCCTTTATATTCATCGAACAGATATTGTTTAAGTAGCAAATAACCAAATACAAGCAACAATATAACAATAATAAAAATAATTGCAAAAAAGCTAAAAAATTTCATCGGGCTTATTGGGTAGTAAAAACCTACAACTACTTCCATTAAAGATTGTGAAAGAGGATAATAATAAAAAGAATGATATTGAATTTTGGGGTAGGAACCTTTATAAAACAATTTAAAATCATCTTTTAAATTCGTTATTTCACCACTGAAGTTTTCGATTAATGAATAATAGTAAATTCCATCATCATCCATTAACATTGCAATAATAACGGGTTTTGAGCCTTTTAAAGATAGTTTATATTTTGTTACATAAAGTTTTTTTTCTGTCTTTTGATCCCTTTTTTCATTATTTTCTTTTATTTGTTTATCTTTATTATTTATTAGATTAGAATTTTTTTCGATTTCATTGTATTTTTGTTTTTTTAATTTTTCATATTCATCATTTTTAATCATTTGAATTTTAAAATGATATTTTATAAATTTTTCAAGATTTAATTTTTTTGACTCATCTACGGTATAAATATTAATTATAAGATCTTTATTTGATGGAATTCCAGAAGTAGAATATAAAAGCATAGTATTTAAAACAATTTCATCATAATTTTTAGCATAATCTTTTAATTCTCTTATCTTGATATCAAGCTCGGTATTTTTATTCCTTTTATTAGAATCTTTTTGTTTTTCAGAATTTAATAAATTAGCAAAATTGTTAATAGAACTAAATATTTTATTATATATGACTTTTAAGGCATAAACTGTTTTCCCTGTTAATTTTTTTAAATCATATATAATTATACTTATTGAATTTTTTACAAGAAATTTAATTTGATTACTCTTTTGAATAATCCCATCATTAGAATAAGCAGAACAACTAAAAAGGAAAATACAAACTATAAAAAAAATTATAGATAATATAATATTAAATTTATTAATACCCATATCTTTACTTTTCGGAATGTTTTAAATTTCTTTTACCAATATATGATATAAAACTAATATCTGCTTTTGAACCAAAATGCCTGGTTTGAAACTGGTCAAAATTCTACTTTTGAACTGATAATTTATTAGGTTTAAATTTATAAATTAATTATAAAATTGTGTTGACAGATTTCAATAAGTATACCAAAATCAATATAACGTGAATATACAAAATTCAGGAGGATTAAATGGAAGTTACATCTTTCGGCTGGCTATCTTTATTACCAGCATTAATTGCAATTACGCTTTGCATTATCACCAGGAATGTTATTCCTTCACTACTTCTTGGTATCTTTAGCGGGGTCTTTATCATTAATAATTATAATCCTATCACTGCTTTAGTGGACACCTCTTCAAAATATATTGTGGGTAAAGGCGTTGCTGACAGCTGGAATGCGGGATTATTGGTATTTTGTCTTATCATCGGTGGTATGGTTGGAGTAATGAATAAATCTGGTGGAATCCAGGCAATTGCCTTACAAATAGCAAAAAAAGCAAAAAACAAGGTTTCTGCTCAAATAGCCACAACTAGTTTGGGAATTTTAGTCTTTATAGATGATTATGCAAGCTGCCTTATAACAGGAAATACGATGAGACCTATTACAGATGCTCAAAGAATTTCAAGGGAAAAACTTTCTTTCATCGTTGATGCAACAGCAGCTGCAATTTCTTCTGTAATACCTATATCAACATGGATTGCCATGGAACTGGGTCTTATCCAGGATGGCCTTGCTAGTGTTGGTATAAAGGCTAATGCAATCGTAGTTTTCTTTCAATCTATTCCTTATAGATTCTATGTTTTATTCCTTGTTGTATTTATGTATGCTACGTTTTTGATGAAAAGAGATTTTGGTTCAATGCTAAAAGCAGAGATAAGGGCTAGAAAGACTGGAGAAGTTTATGCAAAAGATTCTCATCCTATGTATCAGGAAGATAAAGATATCTTACCGGATGAAGGTGTAAAAGGGAATATATTTGATTTTCTACTTCCTATAATTACATTTATTGTAGTTACTCTAGTTGGTTTAAGATACAATGGCCAGGCGGCCATGATTACCGAGGAAACCAAGATAATATCATCGGGATTTTTCAATATTGTTGCAACAGTCGATGGACAGCAGGTTATATATACCTTTAGAGATATACTTGGTAATGCCGATAGTTCTGTTGTTTTAACCTGGGCTTCATTTATTGCCTCAATAGAAATAATCCTTCAGGTATTAATCGAAAGAAGGATGTCATTTACCAAAGCCATTGATTCATGGATAAGTGGTGTTAAATCTATGATACTTGCCGTAATAATATTAGCACTAGCATTAACATTAAAATCAGTAATCGACGAAATGGGAACGGCAAATTATATCGTAGAGTTAACAAAGCCTATTCTTAATGGCTCCTGGATACCTTTAGTTGTATTTTTAACAGCCTGTATTCTTTCATTTGCAACAGGTACTTCTTGGGGAACTATGGCTATATTGATGCCAATTGCAATACCTCTTGCTGCAGCTGCTTCTAATGCAAACGGTGTATTGACAACTTCAATTATAGCAACCATTGGTTCTGTCCTTGTTGGTGCTATCTATGGTGATCATTGCTCACCTATTTCAGATACGACAATTTTAGCTTCCACTGCTTCTGGGTCAGATCACATCGCCCATGTAAATACCCAATTACCTTATGCAACTACAGTTGCTCTTGCAAGTGGAATCTTTGGTTATCTACCATTTGCGATAGGTATATCTGTTTGGTTGTCTTTAATAATTGGTAGTGCTGGTATTATTTTATTCCTGTACTTTTTTGCTAAAAAACTTGATAATGAAGGTAACATAGTTAAATAATCTATAGCCTAAAATTTTCAAAAACCCTATCAAGAAAAAAGCGAGGTCATTAAACCTCGCTTTTTTTATTTAACCTCATTTATTTAACCTTTTTTATTTAACTCTACTTATTGAACCAATTTTTTTGAGCCTTAGTTTTATTGGTTTTTCATCTGCATTGCAATCTGCTCTAACCTTTCTTTTTGTTTTGCAATATCAAGAGGGAAAATGGCTGCTGTCAAAAACAAAACAAAAGCACATCCATACCAGAATGCACTGGAGATTGATATGGATGCTGTTAATCCGATTGCTACCGATAATATTCCGGTAAACCATTTTCCAAAGCCTGTTCCAAGGTTATCCGTTAGATTAAATATTGAAAAAATAGCACCTCTATTTTCGGGTACATTTGTATCCAAAAGCATCGTTCTCATGTTTGGACCGGTCATTGAAATGAAAAATCCCGCAAAAAAACCTGTAATTGAAAGAAGCAAAAGATTATTTGGAATAAATAAAAATGTTACCAATGCCATTGAAGCCCCAATAATAGTAGTTATAGAACAAAATTTAGGTAGATTTTTTGGGTTCTTTCTGGCGATATCACCCCCCCATTTACCTCCTAATATTGTCCCTAAAATAGCTCCAAAGGCAAAAATCATATATATATTAGTTGCAGCAGTCTTTGAAAGCTTTTTATTATCCTCCAAAAATTTATTTAAGAAAGCGGTCGCTCCCCATGGTATTGTTCCAATAATACCCTGAATAAATAGATACACATTTGTCTTTATCAATACCAATTTTTTATAATCTGAAAATTGAATCGTTCTTGGGTATAATACACCTTCTTCTATTAACTTAGCAGTAGCTTCTTCGGATGCACCTCTTTTGGGTTCTGGTATAATAAAGAAAAACAATATTGCCAGGGGGATGTTTGGAGCGCTTGCAAGAATAAACGCCAAACGCCAACCTGATAGAGAGCCAGCAGAAATAGATGTTGTGTATCCACCTAAAGCTGTTCCAATAACATTACCCAAAGAAAAAGCAGTAGTCAGAGTTGCAGTAGCCAAAGGTCTTGATTTTTCTCCATAAATATCGCCAATCATCGAAAATACAAGTGGGAATGCTGCCCCAACCCCAATTCCGGTTAAGATTCTTAAAATAAAAAAGATAGTATAATTTGGAGCAAAGGCAGTTAAAATGCAGGGGATTTCACCTACTAAAACAGATAGGACAAAGAGCTTTTTTCTGCTTGTTTTATCTGCAAAATATCCCCAAAAAATCGATATAATTGCTCCAAAAATCGAAAATACACCCATCATAAAACCAAGATCCGCATCTGAAACCTTAAACTCTTTCTCTATGAGATTCAAATTTGGATTCATTACATTTGAATCTGCATTAAGCATGATTAAAACAAGACTCATGAATGCAAGCATTAGAACTTTTTGTAAATTTGTCATTTTGCCTCCATTTATTACAGTAATACCTTTTTTATAATTTATCTTTATATTTTTGCAACTTATCAAAAAGGCCAGTATCTCTTTTAGTCCTATTTTTTAATGCCGATTTTAAATTATCTTTTGAGCCTAAAATTATAAAATCCTTTTTTGCCCTTGTTATTGCAGTGTAGATAAGCTCTAAAGAAATAAATTGGTATTTTTCGATATCATCTGGAATTATAAGGATAATTATATCGAATTCAGAACCCTGACCCTTATGAACTGTTATAGAATATGCAGGTTCCCAGTTTGATAATGCAGTCAATGGAAATTTTCTGATATTTTCATTGGAATCCTCTTCAAAATATGCATAGGCCTTTTCATCTTCAGAATATAAGAATCCAATATCACCATTAAATAGATTCAGCTGATAGTTATTTTTCATTATGATTATTGGAACAAATGAAGAATAATTTTTAGTCCTTAAAAAATTCGCAAATATATTATTTAAATTGTATGTACCAAAGGTTGTAAATTTCAAAGGTGTCAATATCTTAAATTTTTTATTTAACTTTTGAAATTGATTAAATTCTTTTTTATCAACAATGCTTTTATCGTCTTTATGACTATCGTTTAAATTTATTGGCGTCTCAAAGTCAAATATATCGTTATAACCTAATTCATTTAGTCTATTAATTATTTTATTAAATATCTCATTTTTAAAAAAATCATTTGATTGAAGTAGTCTATTATTTCTTTCAACAAAATCGATAAATTCATCTATGATATAATCCTTTTTTTGCTTATCTTTTTCTATAAAGATATTGTCCAATTTTTCTCTTACCTTTTCTACAAAAGAATCTTTTTCATATCTATAAGATTTTTTAAGCTCAATGAGATTTTTTCCTGTATAACCCTTTTCAGACAAAAACTCTTTAATATCTGCAAATACTCTGCCGGCTTCAACTGATGAAAGTTGATTGGAATCACCACTTAAAAAAATCTTGGAATGATCATCTATAGCATCTAAAAGTTTAGCCATTAGAGGGATATCTATCATGGATGCCTCATCTACAATTATGAGTTTTTGAGATGCCGGGTTTTCCCTGTTATGCTTCAATGATAATTTGAATTCCGAACTACCAAGAAATCTATGAATAGTCATAGAATCTATTAAAAGTTGATCGGAACTTAAATTTATACCAAATTTTTCTTTTTGATTATCCGGTATTTTGTCATTCAAATAGACAATTTTTTCTTTTAATACCTCTAATATTCTGTTTGCTGCCTTCCCTGTAGGTGCTATTGCTATTATCTGTTTTTTATTTAATCCATAAAGATACATATGAGCGAGTATAATCAAAGAGAGGATAAAAGTCTTCCCTGTACCGGGACCTCCAGTAATAAGAATGAAATTACTCAAGACTGAGCACTTTAAGGCTTCAAGTTGTAAAGGATCAAGCTCTTTTTCAAAGATAGATAAAAAGATATTTAGTTTTTGTTGTAATTTATTATCATCAATTAATGAGCTTGACTTATCCATAAACAATCTTTTGCCTATATTCTGGGCTATCAGCATTTCATATATATAAAACCTTCTAAAATAAACTTTGTCATTATTTTCAATTATAAAAATCAAAGGGATATAAAACTCAGAAGTCGTTACCTTCTCATCAAATAAATATCTTCTCCCAATACTTTCATTATTTTTATTCGTATCATTTATTTCTTTATTTTCATTGTATTCATCACTTTCATCAACAGCATTAATCTTGAGAGAATTTATAATTGACAAAATATTTTCAATTGTATCGAATTTATAAAAATACCTTTTGTTATTTAAATTATTACCTAAACTATCGAGGCGATCAGAAAGTTTATCTAATAAAACCTCGGCAAAATCGGTTAATTTGCCTGCAATAAAAATATTTTCAGACTCTGCAATTTCTTTTAACGAAACATAAGTATTTCCATCGTCTAACGATACATTACAAACAATAAGAAGAAAAAATAGTAGTTTTAACTCTTTTTCATTAATATTTTCAAAAGAAAATTTATTAGCATCGATAATATTCTTTAATTCATAAGCACTTTTGTCATAAAAATAGCTTAAGATATTGAATGAAAGTAAAATATCTGAATTCTGAATTTCAAAACAAAGATTCTTGCCCATAATTAAAAAATCCTTAAAATTAAAAAATTTTTAAAAAATTAAAATTAAATAAATTAAAAATAAAACTAAACTAAAAAATATTAAAATATCATTCTAATAATATTTTACTAAGTTCTTCCAGCTGATCTTTATCTATTTTTTTTGAATAAACACCATTGTTATTTTTTTCATCCACATATCTCACAAAAAAGTAATAAATATTAATGAAATCATATGGTAATTTATTGACCTTTATATATTTGTAAACTGCTGCTGAATATAGATAATATTGAATATCATAATTATTTTTAATCATTGCCCTATCTATAATATTTTTATCAATAACATTTCCTTGAAAATCTTCTTGTGTTAAATCGGAGAGATTATTTGTTTTCCAATCAATTATATTTATTGTATTGTTTTCAATGAATAAAAGGTCAATAAAACCTCTATAATACCCATTTATAAAAACTTCTTTTAGCTCCTTTTCGCTAACCTTTCTGTTGCAAGCTTTGTAAAAACTTAATAGATTATTTTTTCTGGCTTTAGCAAAAAATTCGACTTCACTTAGGGCATTATCAATATCGATTATCCTCTTTTTTAATAATGGTATTTCTGCTTTTAGGGTGTTAATCACAAGATTTGTATTTTCATCTACAAAATTTTTAATTATATCCTTACTTCTATAATATTTAATGATTATCTTTTCACTTATATTCTTTATCTTTTCAATAAATTCTTGATTTATCTCTTCTTTTATATCTTGTTTGTTATTAAATATATTTTGCATGGTTTCATGGAATATATTCCCGGCAATTTTCCCCATAAAACTAGAATATCTTTCTTCAAAATCATAAGAATTTTCTTGTGTAAAAGGCTTAAAATCAATGACATATTCTAATGCAATTTTCCTGGTTTTTTCAGATTCTTTTGGCAAATTATGAATATGAACTATGGAAGAATAAGAATAAGAATTTTCGATTTTTTCATTAAAAATACCTGTATCTAATTCTTCAGCCTTTTTGATATTACTAATTTTACTTAAATTGTTTTCTTTAATGTCAATTTCTAATTTTTTTTCTTCAAATGAATCATAATCTATAGGATAAATTCTTTTTAAATTTTTTATTAATTTATTAATATTATTTTTATTTTTTTCGCTATTTTCATCTTCTTTTTCTTCATCTTTTTCAATAAAAATATAAAGATTGTTTTTTGCCCTGGTTGTTGCGACATAGAAAGTATTATAATTTTGTAAATTTAGTGTGTCCCTTATTTTTTTATTTATTTTATTTTTTAAATCTTTCTTAGTGTCTTTATTCGTTTTAATGTTGCTGCTTAATCTAAATTTTTTAATCCAATAACCATTATCCTCTTCATAGTATATGTAAGTACCTTTATTTATAGATGCGTTAACAAATAATTTTGGACAAAAAACTGTATTATATTCAAGACCTTTTGCACTATGTATAGTAGAGATTATGACTGCGTTTTCTTCATTTTCTAATCGCATAGATGAAAGATCCATTTGATCTTCATCAAAATTCTGTGAAATTAAATTTTTAAGAAAATCCAATTGATTATTTAAAGAAATGTCTTGATCACTAAAATTAATAGCCAGAAACTCGAAAATTTGACGGATATTGGTTAATCTTCTCTCATAATCTTTGATAGTAAAAGGATTAAAATATTTTATAGGGAAAATTGAGTTTAAAAATATATTTTCAAATACTGAAAATATTCCATGTTTTTCCCAATCTTGATGTAGAGTTTCAAGGGGTAAAATCAGCTCGGAATAGATACTGGCGATATTTCTGTTAATATAATCAAAACTAAATGTAAAGTAATTTGTCGAAACCAACCTTTTAACTTCTGTTATTCTATTTTTATAAATAATTGCTGATAGTAAATAATAGATAAAAATTGCCTCATCTGTTTTGAAAACAGATTTAAATATCTTCAATGCAACAGGGAATTTTTTTTCTGTAAAAATCCTGTAATAAGTTTCTATATCAACTTTGTTTTTTATTAATATTGCGATATCACCAAGATTTAAATTTTCATCTTTTCTTTTTAACTCTTCTATCTTTTGGATAATTCTTGTTGCTATTTTTTTGTAGAAACTATATTTGTTCTCCTTTTCAGCGGGAATTTCATAGATATTAACTTCGCTAAAAATATTATCACTATCTTGTCTGGCGCTTTCAACTTCCTTATATTTTATTTGTAAACTCTTATCCTCAGAATCCGTTTTATAATCTTCATAAACATATAATAATTCAGAAAATCTGTTAATAAAATATGTAACCACTTTAGTAGAGCGATATGTTTTAAAAAGTTTAATTTTATTTTCTTCTGGTATTGTATTTTCTATATTTAAATAATTATATAGATCTCCACCTCTAAAACCATAGATCGACTGTTTCGGATCACCTATATAGAAAACCTTTTTCCCTGAAAATATCTTCTGAAAAAGCTCAACCTGCATTTTATCCGTATCCTGAAACTCATCAACAATTAGAACCTCAAATCTTTTAGATATCTTTTCCTTTATAGATGAATTACTAGACAGATTTTTTAAAAGCAATTCAATCGAATCATTAAATGAAAAATCTTTTAATTCCATTTTCAGATTAAATGAGTTTTGGGTATAAAATTTGAAAAATTGATTAAAATATTTTTCTTCAATGTCTACACTATAGTTAGCATCTGCTGATGAAAGCCTTTGATTTTCTATAAATTTTTGTAATTCCAAAAATTGCTTTATAAAATTATAATCATAAGTTTTAATTTTAATCTCATTATTTTTAAGTTCATTAGCTTTATCTTCATTAATAATATTGTTAAAATCTTTAATTAAATATTGATTATCATATAAAAACCTTTTTAATATTTCAAAATTCAATCTTTTATAATCTTTAGCAAACTCATAGTTAAAGCCAAGTCCTAATTCACTTTCAAATTCTTTGCATAATCTTATAGTAAAAGAGTGTATTGTTGAGCTTATTATCTTATCAAAATCAAAAATTGCTTTTTCCAAATTTAAAATATAATGACCAATTTCCTGAGGATTTTTTTCTTTTAACGAATCTATATAACCCAATAATAATTTATCATCTTTAATCTTTCTCAATAAGCTTACATCTTTTTTTTCAAAATAAGCTTTTACCTCGAATAAAAAGATCAAGATTCTGTCTTTTATCTCCTGCGCAGCTGCATTTGTAAATGTTACCAATATTATCTTGTCCGCTGGAATTCCATCCAGGATAAACTTTATGAAAAGCTGAGCTAAACAATGAGTCTTCCCTGTTCCGGCACTGGCTTCTATAAGATATTCTTTATTGTCAAAATTTGATTCAAAAATAAATTCAACACTATTCGCTTTCCCCATTCTTTTTCCCTTTTTTATTGGATAAATCATATAGTTCTATAATTTTTTTTTCAAATTTTTCTATATTTTCATAATTTTCTTTAAACATATTATTTTTGATTGCTCTATCAAAGATCCATTTTTTAAAATAAGAAAAAATATTGAAATTTTCGCTATAATTATAGTCGCTAACAAAAATAGAATTCTCCCAATGGGCAACAATCTTATCCAAATTAATTCTCCCAAACTCTAAATATGATTCTTTATTATAATCTATTTCAAATATTGGTATAAAATTTTTAAAAAAGATCATCAATTTATAAATTTCAAGAATATCTAATAATAAACAATCTTGCGATTCTTCCTTAATATTTTCAGATTTCCCATTTATTTTCAAAAGTTTTAAATTTTTATATGTTTCAGTAATAGCTTCCCTTTTTATATCAAAATCTTCCAATTGATAAAATTTCCCCAATAAACATTTATAAAGATAATTTTTAATTTTGTCATTTGGATTTTTTTTACTATCTTTTGAGTTTTTTGAATAATAGATTATTGCTTTTTCAGTTTCATTTTCTAAAATTAACCAATATTTGATTTTTAATTTGAGATCTAACTTTTCAATTGGGATTATTCTTGTTTCTTCTTTTATCTCTAACTGATCGATATCAAAATTTAAACTATTTGCTCTATTTACTAAATTTTCATCTATAACATTTATAAAGCTTGTTACATCGGATTGGAATAATTGGCTTTCTATTTCGGCTAAAGAGCCACGATGATTCAAATATTTAATTTTTAAACAATCGGAATGTTCTTCAAACAATGGGTAATTATTTCTTCTTTTTTTTAATATTAATTTTAATAGTTCTATAAAATATCTTTGATATTTAATTTTTGAAACATATTTATCGAATTCTGATTCAACTTTTTGATTATTTATGTATTTTTGAATATTCAAAACCTTTTTTAAATAATGTTCGACAGGTGAAATTATGAATTCAACAAGATCCTCAAAATCAATGGTATTAGTTTGATCTATTATTTCTGCCTTAAAATCTTTTGAATCTATAAATTTATCTGAATTATCTTTGAAAATCTTCTCTAAAAGATTTTCCCACCCTTTATTAAAAGTCACAAATTTATAATTTTCTTCATCAAAATATTTTTTGCTAAATGGTTGAAGTGGCATCAGATTTTTTTCTAACTTTATTTCTTTTTTCAAGATATCTGAAATCAAGTTTATATCCTGTTCCAACATCGTTATTAAAATTGATGGAGATATATCCTTATTACTAATAGGATCTTTACCAACATAACTTAATATTAAAAAATCTTTTGCAGATAAAATTGTCTGTAAAAATAGATATTTATCTGATTCCCTTAAATCCCTATCCCAGCTTTTCTTCTTATTAACAAGTAAATCATAGGAAAGATTAATTGAACTGCGAGGATAATTATCGTCACTTAGTCCCAATATTACTATTACCCTTGCCGGGATATTTCTCAAGGTTATTAAATTTGAAAATAAAATTTTACCTTTGGTATAACCATAACTATATGGATAGGATTTCAAATATAAGATTAAAAGATCTACCAATCTATTAAATGGGATTTGAATATCTTTTTTCCCAAAGTTCTGTTCAAAATTATTATAACCTAGTTCAATATCATTTAAAAAATTTATAATTTTATTTCTATAGTATATGATTTCATCATGATACTCTTGTATATCTATAAAAAAAGTAGATAATAAATTTTCAAAAAAATTTCTGTATTCCTCTATATTATGAGTACTTTTTGCGAATTTATAAAAATATAAAATGTTAAGATAAATTGAATAAATTTTTTCGATTATCGTTAAAAATTCACCCTCAATTTCTGAATTTAAATTAATTATCTTATCTTTATATTTATTATAGACATTATTATCATAATATGAATTAGAAGATAAATATCCGATATAATATGTTAAAAAATTAGATTCAATATCAAATTGAAATGAATTCGATTTATTAATATAATAACTACCTTTTATTTGTTTATAATAATTTGTTATATCTTCATAATCTACTCCCCATACATAATCTGAAAAAAGATCAGAAAATGAATCTATATCTTCATAATCAATTTCAAATTTTTTCATTATCATTTCATTTGAAATAAAATTTAAAAAATCTTTTTTGCTAAAATTAGATCTTAAAACTTCAAATAAAAGATTTAATAAATTAAATATATCAGAATTCTTAAAATTATCTTTATCCACTAACATATAAGGAAGGGAAGGACTCTGTAAATCAAAAACATTTTCTATAAAAGGCTGATATTTTGAAATATCGGGAGCCATCACAAAAATATCTTCATAGTTAAGGCTCTGATCCTTACTTAAAATATAGCAAATCTTGTCTTTAACAGTCTCAATTTCCCTTAGTTTAGTATAATTTATCAAAATCTCTATGGAATTATCATCTACTAGATTAATATTGGAAAGATCGTTTCCCTTGATAAAGTTTTGATATACATTTAGTAGAGTTTTGTCATCAGACTTTGCCTCATTTTTTCTACTTTTAAAATTTAATTTTTCAATTATATTATTATTTGTATAAGTAAAATATTTTAAAAAATCATTTATAAATTCTTTTTGATTATCAAAGCAAAATTTTAGTAATAATGAGGTTTTTTCTTCAGAATGGGTATTCTTTTCATTTTTATTTAAAATAGATAAAGGAACCCAAAAATAAAAATTTATATCTACAAATTTGGAGATAGTTTTTAAAAAATCGATATAAAAATATGGAATATTGTCAAATCCTATAATAAATAAAGGGTTTGATGGGAAATTGGATTTAAAATTTTTATCTTTTAATCTTTTACCAATATTAAATTTAATATTTTCAAAATTACTATTTATGATAAGTTTTATCAATTCTATCTGAAATTGGTTCTGGTAAATTTTACCTTCTTCTATTAATTCACCAAGGTTGCTAAAATAATCGGTATTTACACTATTTAAATCTTGCCATTGAAGAATTTCCCATTCATCAAAATTTCTATATGTTTCATATTGCTCGTAAAGATCTGAAAATTTATATAAAAAAACAACAAAATTATCAAATTTTTCTGTTTGCTCTATTTCTTCTTCCTTTGCTTTATCGTAAAAAAATGAATATAAATACCAAAACACAATATTCTTGTTTTCAAGTTTTAACTCGGGATTTAAAAAGAATTTTGAATATTCGTTAAATAAAGATTGAAGATTAAAAGTTTTAATATTAAGCAAGACAGATCTTTTCTCTATGAATTTGTAATATAGATATTTGCTTATACCTTGAGTTTGAGTAATGATTATAGGATTATTCGATATATTTTGAATACCTTCTTTCTTATTTTCAATTATGTTTATATAATCCTCGATAACTTTTGATATCATTTTATCAAATGAATCATAAAACAAGATTTTATACGACATCTTATAAAACCCTTTAATATATTTTAAAATTACAATAATATTTGCCCATTATTTGTCAATTTTTATTTTATTGACACTACTTTCATTTTATATAAATTTATATAAATTTTTTATATCTTTAGTTTTAATTTATTATTAACTTATTCTTATTTTATCTCAAAATTTTAATAATTAAATGAGGAGATTAAAATTGAAAGAACTTTTTATAGGTTTTGTAAATTTGAATTGGCAATCTTCTGTCATGATTTTAGTTGGTCTTATCTTAATCTGGCTTGCCATAAAAAAAGAATATGAACCTTTACTTCTTTTACCTATAGGTTTTGGAACTATACTCGTAAATCTCCCATTATCCGTCGCTCTTGAACATGAAGGAGTTACTGGATTTTTAAAAATACTTTTCGATGCCGGGATTGCAACTGAGCTTTTCCCTATACTAATATTCATAGCTGTTGGGGCGATGTGTGATTTTACCCCAATGTTCAAGCAACCTGTGATGATGTTTTTTGGCGCTGCTGCTCAATTTGGTGTTTTTGCCACGATTTTGTTCGCCTCAACACTTGGATTTGATTTTAAAGTTGCAAGCGCAATAGGGATAATAGGTGCTGCTGATGGTCCTACAGCAATATATGTAGCATCAAGATTTGCAAAAGAATATTTGGGTCCCATTTCTGTCGCTGCTTATTCTTATATGTCTTTAGTTCCATTGATACAACCGGTTGTAATTAAGTTATTGACAACAAGAAAAGAAAGAATGACAAAGATGAAAAAGATAGATAAATCTATACCTGCTAGTTTAAGAATCGGCTTTCCTATTGTCGTCACCATAACTACTGGTTTAATTGCCCCAATGAGTGTTCCTTTAATTGGTTCATTGATGTTTGGTAATCTTTTAAAAGAATCTGGTGTGGTAGAAAGATTATCTAAAACAGCACAAAATGAGCTTGGTTCAATAGTTACTCTTCTTCTTGGTATAAGCATTGGCTCAACAATGGAAGCACATCGATTTTTGACTTTAGCCACACTAAAAATAATTGGCCTCGGTCTTATTGCTTTTATTTTTGATACTGCAGGAGGAGTATTGTTCGCAAAATTTATCAATCTTTTTATAAAGGTTAAAATAAATCCTATGATTGGAGCCGCTGGTATTTCGGCATTTCCAATGAGTGCCAGGGTAATTCAAAAAATAGCTTCAGATGAAAGTCCAGACAACTTCTTAATAATGCAGGCTGTAAGCGCAAATGTATCTGGACAACTTGGTTCTGTTATAGCTGGAGGACTTGTTCTCGCACTTGTCCCAATTTTATTTGGTTAAAATGGAGTGTGTTTATGAATGAAATTATTCGAATAGCTCAAAATGGAAATAATCTTGTTAAAAGCTTGATCTTGATGATCCTTGCAGTACCCGTAACCTTCTTTGTCCAACTTCTATTCTATTTGATTATTCATATATGGATTAAGACAGATAAAAGTGAAAAGAAAGATAATATCAAAAAATGAAAATATATTTTTGAATATTTCTTCATAATATCTTTTCCCCCAACCTTCATCTAACTTTCACCTTTGGTCATTACTTAAAAATGTTGAGTAAAAGTCAAAAAGTAAATTCTCTTTATGTTTGTTATTTCCTCTAAACATCTTTCATCCCATTTATTTATTGAAGAAATATTAGATTTTTATTTATTTTTTTCAAGTTTAATATACCTTTTTTCAGGTGAGCTATAATTTATTATTAATCATAATTTTCGCTTTAAAAAGGAGGTGATCTTGGGAAAAGCAGATACCCGTATTTGGTCTATAGATCATTTTAGGGGTTTTGCTATCATCATGATGATACTGGCCAATTACATGAATCCTATCAAAGCTATTCCTTCCTGGCTCAAACACGCCCCTGACATTGGCCTAACCTTTATAGACTTAATTGCTCCTTTTTTTATTTTCGCTATAGGCTTGACATTAGGGCTATCATTTAAACATCACTGTGAACGAGATGGATTAAAAACTACCGTTAGCCATTTTGTCAAAAGGTGGTTTAGTCTTATTGGAATTGGGGCGATAATCACCGCAGGAGAATTTCAATTTGGAATATCTAAAAGCATCGTCCCCTGGGGAGTCCTTCAAGCCATTGGATTTTCTGGCTTGGTCGTAATGGGTTTCGTCTTAAGAAAAACATGGATAAGGTTTGTAGTAGGAACAGGGATATTAATAGCATACCAAATTCTTCTCAACAAGTTCTGGTTAAAGGAAGTTTTGGGTTCCAACCATGGCGGACTTCTGGGGGCTTTTTCCTGGGCTGGAATGTTGATGCTCAGTACTGTTATAGCAGATCTTTTTCATGACAAAAAATTAAAGTATAGTCTATACCTAATTTTTTCAATATTCACTCTAACCATAGGAGTTTGCCTGCATATCTTTTCCCCGGTTTATTTCCCAATAAGCAAAAACCGGGTTAGTATATCCTACGACCTTGTAAGTTTGGGTATAGCGGCTCTTATCTTTTTTCTTTTTCATATTGTAAATGATATCGCCAAAATCAAATCTGGCTTTCTTACAAGTTTTGGGAAAAATCCATTGCTACTATATATCGCACATTATTTTTTACTGGCTATTTTTTATCTACCCAACATCCCGCTCTGGTATAAAGATACCACATTATGGCTAGCCTCTTTGCAAATGGCTTTTCTAATATCTATACTATGGCTTTTGGCTTGGTGGTTGGATAAAAAAAAGATTGTAGTGGCGCTTTAAAAATTTAAAAACATAAGTTAAAATCATTAAAATAGTTGATAAAATTATAATTAGATCTATTAATTAACTATAATTAACAAATTTAATAAAACATTTTATTTTCATAATAGTTTAATTTAATTAGGCTTAAATTGTTTTTCTTGTTTGTTTTAATTTAAGTTTAAATTTTTTATTTAATTTCGAATTAAATAAAATGAAGAAGAAGTAGTATTTTTTAATTTGAATTTAAGAAATTTGAAATAAAAAATTAAAAAAGATAGGATAGTTTTTTATTAAGAATAAACAATTTTATAAATTCAAAAAGTTTTAATGGAGTTATTCATGAAAAAATTAATATTTTCGATGATAGTTTTTTTATTTCTTTTATCTTTTTTTCAGATTAATCTTCTTGCCAATGAAAATCCTAACAAATTTATCTTTTCTCCATTTCCCGGGATTAACTATCCATTTCAAGTAGATACAATAAGTTGTGGTATAGGCCTTTTCGGTCTGGTAATTCCATCTTATGATGGTTTTGTTTTTTCATTTATTTTTAATGATGTTAAAGACTATTCAGAGGGGCTTGGTATAGCATTTTTATTTCAAACCTATAAGAATGGCTATTCTGGTATAATTTTAAGTGGTGGTTTTAATTTAGTTTTGAAAGATTACAAGGGTTTTGAGTTTGGCTTCTTTTCGAATATGAACTTTGGTAAATTTTCAGGTATCCAATTAGGCATGCTTAACTTTAACTCTGATGATTACAATGGGCTACAAATTGGTTTTATCAATATTAACATGAAACAGGTAGATGGCTTTTCATTTTCACTTGTATCTTTCAATAGAAATTTTAATAATTCTCTTATTTTTTCACTTTTTGCAAACTTCAATTTTGGTGATTCTTCCGGAATCAAATTAGGATTTTTAAATTACAACAGTAAAAGTTTTGAAGGTATCCAAATTGGGATTATCAACATTGCATCGGAATTTAGTGGTTTTCAAATAGGTATTATCAACATAGCAAAAAATGCCGAAGGATTATCTTTAGGATTGTTTAATTTTTTCAAAAATGGATACAACAGAATTGAATTAACATTCAATGAATTAGGATTTATAAAGTTAAATTTTAAATGGGGTGATAGAAAATTTTACAATATAGTTGGCTACGGTATGGATGATACTCAGGAGAAATTTCAAAGTACCTTTGGTTTTGGCACAAACTTAAAGCTCTTTTTCTTTAATTTTGATGTTGAATTTCTATTAATTGGTAATTCTAACATTAATAGCTTCGATCAAAACCTCTATTTTTTAAACTATAATGATTTGGACTTTTTTTTAGGTGGTCTATTTTATCTAATCCTGGGTGATACAAGTTCATTTTCTTTAAGATTTAATCTTTCAGTTCCTCTTGGATTTGTTGAGATATTTGCGGGCATATCTTATCACCTGGGGTTCAAGCTTGATCCAGAAACTGCGACTTTTTCATGGTACAAGCCATCTGAAGCACCTTCATTATTTTCTGATTTCGCATTTTTCCAATATTCCTGGTTTGGCTTTTCCTTAGGTATTCAATTTCGTTTATAGGAGAAATAAAATAATGGCAGAAATTATTGTCGAAAAACCCGATCAAGAAAAGCTACAAAAACTTAAAGTAAAATCCTGGCCTATATGGGAAAAAGAACCCAGTAACTTCCCGTGGGAATATGATGAAATCGAAACTTGCTACTTTTTAGAGGGAAAGGTTTATATTCAAACCGAAGATGGTAAAGAAATACAAATTGGCAAAGGCGATCTTGTTACCTTTCCAAAGGGTTTGAAATGTAGATGGAAAATTGTTGAAAAGGTTAAAAAGCATTATTCTTTTGGCTAAATGATTTTGCATAACAGTAAACACAGTTAAACTTGCATGTATTATACTGTCCTATATCTTTACTAATTATACAACGACAATCTTTTCTTTGCCCTTTATCTTTTAAATTTTTTGTATTTTTTAAAAATTCCATCAGTAGTTTATCTTCATAAAATAGTTTGCTCATCAGCTTATCATCGATGCAGCTGTTATGCGAGATTCCAAAATCGAAAAGATTAATATTTTCAGAACAGGTAGAGACAGAAAATTCAGGATTTATTTTTTTATATTCACTGTAATATTTATAAAACCTTTTAGCAAATTCTATTTTTTGGATATCGCTAAATTCAAGATTTGAAATATTTTCTTTATTAAATCTTTCTCGATTAAAATTTATAAAATTCCTTTGAACTTTCTTATATTGCATTATATCGACAAAACTTATGACAAGTTTATCCGTATAATCTATTAATATTTTCAATATCGAGTTTATCTTATTTATAAGTCTATCTATATAATCTTCTTCGTATAATATAAGAGGATCAAATCTTAATATTACCTTTTCTTTACCAATTTTTAAAGACAACTTCTTAAAAAGCTCAACTCTTTTATTTAGCGAAGGAAGATCTGGTTCAATGCCTTCATCTTCATAATCATTAATGGTAAATTGAAAGTAATAATTTATCTTCTTTTTATCTAGAATTTCAAGATAAGGTAAAATCCTGTAAGGGTATTTACTCCAAAAAACAATAACCCTCGTATTTTTAACAGAAACATATTGAATCTTTCTATTAAAGGGATTGATCCATTTAAAATATCCTTTTTCAAAATTATTGAAAAACCAATCTGAATAAAAAGCCGGTATATCTGTGGCTCGGCTTGCAGATAAGATTATTGGATAAACTGCCTGTACAACTTCTTTATTTTCTAAAATTAGATCTTTTTTTTCTAAAATCATTAGAATCTTCTTTTTATTTTTTCCTTAATACTTGACTAAATTTATTATAAAGATTATTTTTACTATATCCATATATTATTATCTTAATAAAATATTCTTGGAGTTTATTATGGATTTTAATTTAAATTTTTCATCTTATAAAAATGATAAAAAAACAGCTCAAATAAAGGAAGATATACTATACGATGTGATAATCTTAGGTGGTGGTCCATCGGCGCTAACTTCTGCCATTTATTCAATGAGAAAGGGGATGAAAACCGCATTAATTTCAAAAGATATCGGGGGGCAAGTTGTTGAAACATCGACTATCGAAAATTATCTTGGATATACATCTGTTGAGGGCATTTCTCTTGTCCAGAAATTCAGAGAGCATGTTGAACAATTTGAATTAGATATATTATTGGATTATTATGTTACAAAGATAAACGACGGGAAAATAAAAGAGATATTTTGTTCCAATGAAAAAGTTTACAAGTCTAAATCGATTATTATTTCGACAGGTAAAAGATGGAGAAAACTGGGCGTCGAAGGAGAAGATGAATTTTTAGGTAAAGGGGTTGCTTACTGTGCTATCTGCGATGCGCCGCTTTTCAAAAACAAAGAGGTTGCTGTTGTTGGAGGTGGAAATTCTGCGATCGAAGCTGTGATAGATTTGGCAAAAATCGCAAAGAATGTTACTATAATTCAGAATTTAAAAAACTTGACAGCAGATAAAATACTTTTAGATAAGCTCGAAAAATTTCAAAATATAAGAATTATCACTGGACATGTTGTTAAAAGTATAAAGGGTAGTGAATTTGTTGAAGAAGTAGAAATAGTTAATCTTGATGATAACACTATCCAAACCATTAAAGCTGATGGTATCTTTATAGAAATCGGATTGATACCAAATTCTGAATTTGTAAAAGATATTGTTTCATTAAATCAATATTCAGAAATAATTGTAGATTGTTTTTGTAAAACATCTGCAAAAGGTATTTTTGCAGCGGGAGATGTTACTTCCGTACCATATAAACAGATAATTATCGCTTCTGGAGAAGGTGCTAAAGCTGCTTTATCCGCATATGATTATGTTTTAACCGAATTCGATCAATATGATAAATAAATTTATATGATATATAAAAATTATAAAATAGATGATTAATTAATTTTAATTAAATTTAAAAATAATTCAGGAGGTTTCACATGGCATTATTTGATCAAGAAATTAAAGACCAACTAAAAAGCATCTTATCGTCTTTGAACAACACTATTAAGATTCTTTTTTTTACTCAAGAGATAGAATGCCCATCTTGTAGTATGACTCACGAATTTTTGTCTGAGATAGTAGAATTAAGCGATAAGATGCACCTTTCTACTTATGAATTTAAAAAAGATAAGGAAATCGCTGACAAATTTAAGATAGACAAAATACCGGCGATAATAGTTACAGATGAAAAAGAGACCATTCAGGGTGTTAGGTTTTTTGGAATGCCTGCAGGGTATGAGATAAATTCGTTTTTATCCGCATGTCTTGAGGTTTCGGGGCATAAAGAAAATATTGATTCAAAGATTCTAGAAGAAATAAAAAAGATAGACAAAGAAATTCATATTCAAGTATTTATAACTTTATCCTGCCCTTACTGTCCATCGGCTGTTGCTACAGCTCATAAACTTGCAATTGAGAATAAAAATATTATTTCAGATATGGTAGAAAGCTCGACTTTCACCCCTATGGCCATTAAATACAATGTGTCCTCTGTGCCAAAAATAGTGATAAATGAAAAAAATGAATTTATTGGAGCACAACCGATAGAAAAATTTTTAGAGGTAATCAAAAATATTTAACTCATATTTTCTAAATTAATTTCAAATAAATCTATCTTCTTTTTAGCTATCATAGATTGAATAGCGGCTCTTATATGATCATCCATTGTAAAATAAAATATCTGCCATCCTTCAAATGAAAGATCGGTTATGAAATCTATGAGATTTTCTCTTCTGAAATAATCAGAATGCTGGAAAGCATCATCAAGTATTAAAAAAGCAGTCTTATCCTGTAAAAGATATTTCAAAATACCGATTCTTAAAGCTATCAATACCTGCTCTTTTGCACCGGTGCTTAAATCTTTTATTTGAAATTTATTATAGTCATCTAGTATTACTATTTCACTACTTTCGTTATTACTATATTTTTTGCGTTTACCATCTTCAAAATTTTGAAATTCAAGTTTTTTATATTTATTTGTAGTTTTTACCAGGATATTTTTGAATTTGTCTGAACTTAAAATATTTTCAATCTCAGTATCTTCTTCATTCTTAAAATCTTTTATTATATCTTTTAGCAGATCACTTGCCAGTATTATTGATTCAGCCTTTATCTTTTTGGCTTTTTGCTGATCTTTTGTCTGATAAAGTTTTTCGATTAAATCTTCAATATCATTACCTGGACCAGAGTTTGTAAGAGATATTAATTTATTTTTTAATTCTTGCTCATCTGTTTCTTTTTGCTTTATCTTTTCATTAATCTCCATTATCTTGTTTTCTAATTCATCCAATCTTTCTTGTGAAAATTCTACACCTGGATCATTTTCTTCGTAATCTTTTTCTGCAACAGAAAGACCTTTTAATATACCTTCAGCCTCGCTTTTTTCGTTTTCAATTTTCTTTTCTAGTTTTATTAATTCTCCATAAATTTCCCCAAAATTCTCGATATTATCAATTTCTCTATTGATAAATTCGGAAAAATGATTTGAAATTATATTTTTTATTCGATTTAAGATTTCTTTTAATTCGTCTTCTTTGATTTTTACATTAGTTTTATGATCTTTTAACTCCTCTAGTTTTGATTCAAGTTTTGTCATTTTATCCTTTACTTTTTCAAATTCTTCTTCATTGTATTTATTAGCATAACTATTACAATCTATTATATTGTCAGTTGAAATAAAAGGCTCTATATTTAACCTGTCAAATTTCTTTTGAAAATCATCTTTTTCATTTTGAATTTTAGCTCTTTTAGCTTTAATTTCACTATAAACTTCATTCCATTTTACTTCTTCAAGATTTTCATAGGATAAACTTTTAAAAATATCATTTATTCTTTTTCTATTATTAACATCATCAGTAGAAAATATTTCATATTGTTCTTTTATAAAATTATATTTTGTCTCTTTACTCTCTGTTTTTCTTATTAATTCATCCAACTGAGTTAAACTTTCAAGATTTATATTAAAATATTCTTTGAATTTTTGTTTTATCTTTTCTAATTCTTTTTCTATATTTTGGTTTTTAGCTTTGCCTAAAAATTTTAAAATAGAAAAAAGAAAAAATATGAAATTAATTAAAGATGAAGCAAAAAATATTATTTTAAAAAGATTTTTAGTCAAAAAACCTGCTAAAAAACTAGAAAAAATCATTAATATTGAAAAGATTATCAAACTTTTTGAAGAAGAAAAAAAACCTTTTTCATTCTTTGAAGAAATTAAATATTTTGAGTAATTTTCTTTTGCGGATCTTAAAAAATCAATATTTTTAATATCTTCTTCTAATTCGTTTTTTTGCCTTTCTAGTTTTTCTAATTTTGATTTTCCCACAGAAGTTTTATCTAATAAATTATACAACTCATTTAATTTATCTTCTGAATAATCTAGTAGTTCTTTGTTAAGATCTTGAATTTTTTTATCAATCAATGCGGCTTTACATTTTTTAGCATATAATAAATCATCATATGTATCTTTTAAAGATTCAATTTCTTTTTCAGATTCTTTTAAAATTTCAATCTGTTGATTCAAATTATTTAAATCTTTGTTTTTATCATCATAATCCTTAATTAAACTTTCTAATTTATTAATATTATCTTTATCTAATTTGCTCAATTTTTGTTCTAATTCCTTTAAATTTTTAGACAGCTTATATGCTTGATACCTTTTGGCTTTTATTATGCGCTCTTTTTCAGTTTTAAGTTCTTCTTGCATCTGTTTAAGCTCTATCTCTGAAATTTTTTCATAATTTTTAATAATCTCTTCCTCTGTAGCCTCTATCTTTTTAAATTTTCCAAGTATTTCCTCATAGTTATTTATTTTCCCTTTTTTATCATATTTTAAGTTATTTAAATCTTCTTTATCTATTTTTTTCTCATTATTAGAAATTGTTTCTAATATTTTTTCATTTAAAATCTGATCAAATATTTTATCTGGGAAAAAAATCTTCTTAATAAATTCTTTATCAATCCCGGCTTCCACATTTTGTACTAAGGATGCTTCCCCTTCCTTTATTATAAATAGTTTAGCTATATCCAATGGAAAATTCATACCCTTTTCACTCAAGTATACATCCAGTTTTATTTCTTTATCATTTTCAGAATTAAATGTAATTTCTGATTTTCCATTATCTGTAAATTTATCTAACCCATTTATTACAACATTTCCTTCTCCCAATCTTCTTAGATGACCCCAATCACTTTCATTGGTATTTTTAAAAATTGTTTTAATAATAAATTCTACAATTAATGATTTACCTCTTTCATTTTTCCCATAAATAAGGTTAAAGTTTTTAAATTCTTTATTTAATGTACTTATTGGACCTAAATTCTTTACACTAATCCTCGAAATTCTCATATCTATATCCTTTACCAAATAATATATCTAATGCTTTTACCAAAATATCTTCCTTTGAACACTCGACTTTTTCACCATTTATTTTTTGATTATCTATATCTAATTGCTCAACTTTTTCTTTTAAATTTTTTAAAATTGTAAAAAGAATTTCATTTCTTGAAGGATTTGAATTCATCTCTTTACTATCAATGTTTTTATTATCATCCTCATTAAAAAATTTAATAGATTTTTGATCCACATATCTTTTAATTTCGGCTATAAGCCGTTTTTTATCTGTCGTAAAACCATTTAATCTTAACCTCAATCTTACCTTCTTCAGTTGATCATTACTTAAGTTCCAACTCGAAATTTTTTCGTCTAACTGTTTTTTTAAAAGTTCTATCTCATTTTCTACTGGATAAATGGTTAATTGTTCATCATAAAATAGATACTCGGAATCTACCTCGATCATATTTATTTTGTCATATGATGTATCGTATACTATACAATTTCTTTTCCCAGTCTCGGTTATATCTATTCCACAAGGTGAGCCGGGATAATAAACTATTCCATAATTATATGCTTTATGAATATGCCCAAGAATCACATATTTAGGTTTAAATTTATTTATAGATGAGGTGGAAATTGGCATATATAAACCTGATTCATAGTAATTTATCGAAATATTATTAGTCAAGTAATCCCCATGTGAAATTATAATACTATTTTCAAATGATTCTGAAGACTCATATTCTGCGAGTATTTCATCCATAGTCTTACCTATTTTAAATGGAATGAAAAAAATCTTTTGGTTATCTATTAACTTTGATTTTGGTTTTTCTATTACTTCAATATTACTGGATTTAAAAGATACCTGACTAATTTTTGGGTCATGATTGCCTGGTATAATTATTATATTAATTTTTTTGTTTGAACAAAGATCATCAAACTCTGAATAATTATAATAATCTTTGTTGAATGTATCACCCGCAAATATAAAATACTCAATTTTATTTTCAGGATTGTTTGAATTCTCCTTCTCAATATATGAAAAGATTTTATTTAAAGTATTAAATCTTTCAGGATTTTCTCCTTTTTCTTTCAAATGTAAATCTGCAGTAATTAAAATTCTCATAAGATTACCTTAATTTTATTATAAAAAATTCAAAGTTTTTACTACTTTTTATATCATTACATTTTATTATTAATGATAATATATTATAAATTATCTTCAAATATTTTTTACTTTACACTTTCTTAAAATATTTAATAAATATCTTAAAAAGGATAACAGAATGAAAAAATCTTTTTTCTGTATAATCCTTGTTCTTCTGATTTTTTCTTTTATTTCAGGTTCATATCAGGATACAATCCCTTCATATTTTAATAAGATTGAAGGTGCTTTTATTGGAAATTTAAGTGTTGGATCTACCGATTTACGGATTGTCTTAATTATTTCCAAAGATCTCTTTCAAGAGAACCAACTAAACGCAATATTAATTTCTTTGGATCAAAGTTCATCTTTAATCCCTTCAACTTCATTTAGCCATGATAAGGATAAATTAACTTTTTCTTTTTCAAATATAAAAGCAAGAATAGATATAATATCTTTTAAAGATGAAAAGATCAAATCATATTTTATTCAAAATAAAAATAAATTCGAAATAGAAATGGTAAGAATTCCAAGACCTCAGGAGCCAAGACATCCTTTTAATTATGAACATAGAGAAATCCAGATAAATAATAAAGAAATAGTATTAAATGGGACACTAACTATTCCTCAAAATAAAGAGTTTCAAAAAAATGGTTTGTTCCCTGCAGTAATCTTAATTACAGGATCTGGAGCTCAAAATAGAGATGAAGAATTATTTGGACATAAACCATTTTTAGTATTATCCGATTTTTTGACAAATCTTGGTATTGTAGTTTTAAGAGTCGATGACAGAGGAGTAGGAAAAGATATAAATTTATTCTCAAACGCCGATTCTTTTGATTTTTTAACAGATTGCATCGCACAATTAAATTTTTTGAAAACACTTGATTTTGTTGACAAAAATAGGATTGGAATAATAGGGCATTCTGAAGGCGGTCTAATATCTTTTCTTGCTGCATCGAAATTTTCCAGTGATTTTTCATTTATTATCTCATTAGCAGGTCCATCTCAAAGAGGCGATAAACTTTTACTTACTCAACAAGAATTAATAGCTAAAGCTTTATCCATGAAAGAAAGTGATATTAAGAAGATGCTTCAAATTAATTCGTCTTTTTTTGAACTTATAATTAAATATAAAGATGATCCTTCTACAGAAGAACTCGAAAAAGAAATTAAAGAATTAGCAAAGAAATTTAAATTAACTAAAAATGAAACCCAGCAAGTAATAGCACAATTAACTTCAAAATGGATGCGAACTTATATTCTGCTTGACCCTGCTGAATATTTAAAAGATATAAAATGCCCGGTTCTTGCTTTATTCGGTGAAAAGGATTTACAGGTTAGTGCCAATATAAATTCAGAAATAATGAAATCAGTTTTTGATTCAATGGGAAAGACAAACTATGAAATTTTAATTTTAAAGTCTCATAACCACCTTTTTCAAAATGCAAAAACTGGCAATATATATGAATATTGCTTGATAAACGAGACTATATCGAACTTAACACTTGAAAAGATTAAAGAATTTTTATTTAAAAACTTATAATTGAAATTATAATTTTAAATCATATACTCTTTTTTGTATTAAATTTAGCTATTTCATTTTATTTTATACTACAATATTGGAGGAAAAATGATTAAAGGTTATTCAATGTTTAACGCGATTTTTTGGGGCTTAGTTCTTGTTGTCGCTGGAATACTAATGATACTTAATTATGTTTTTAAACTTAATATCCCCGTTTTCAAGATTCTAGTAGGTTTAGTCTTGATTTATATCGGTTTATACATAATCTTTGGATTTAAATATTGGAAAGTTGGTTCCTATAATGATGGGAAAACAGCGGTTTTTGCAGAAATGTCGGTTAAACCTGAAAAAATTGATAATGAATATAATGTCATTTTTTCTAAAGGTGAAATTGATTTAACAGCCATTACAAATAGTGATCTTGGTAAAAACATTGGTATTTCCGCTGTTTTCGGTAGCCTCGTCGTTAAATTACCTGCCGATGTTCCAGTAAAGGTTGAAAGTTCTGCTGTTTTTGGTACTATTACACTTCCAGATAAACAAAATATGTTTTTCGGTGAGTCAGATTATAAAACATCAGATTCAGATCAATTTATTTTTATTGAAGCGAGTGCTGTATTTGGTACCATTGTTTTTGTTAAATAATGGATAAAAAACCTAAAAGTGGTTTTATACTTGTATGTGGTATTCCTAATGCTGGTAAATCAACTTTTTTAAATAGTATTATAGAGGATAAGATAGCGGGAGTTACCGACAAGCCGCAGACTACAAGGAAAAGAATAACAGGTGTATTGACAGATAAAAAAATAAATCTACAGCTCGTGTTTATAGATACACCTGGTTTTCATACAAGTAATAAAATTATAAATCAATTGATGAACGAGCAGATCTTTGAATCGATTAAAGAGATAGACTTGATTCTATTTATAACCGATATCTCTTCTTCTTTTAATGATGATGAAAGAAATCTAATAGCAAAATTAGAAGAGATAAGCATAAAATTTAATAAACCTATTATTTCCCTTTTAAATAAGATAGACAAAGGGAAAATTGAGGAAAAATCAAGATATTTTGAAAAAGGGAACTTATTTAAAACAGCTATAGAAATCTCTGCGATTAATCTTGATAGAAATCTTATTATTGAAAAAATTCTTCCATATATACCAGAAAATCCTTTTTATTATCCTGATGACATTATCTCGACAATGTATGACAAAGATCAGGTAATAGAAATAGTTCAGGAAAAGATATTTTTTATGCTTTTTGAGGAAATCCCTTATTCAACATATGTTGAAGTCATCCAGTTTAAAGAGTCAAAAGATTCTATTGAAGTTGAAGCAAATATTTGTTGTGAAAAAGAATCCCAAAAACCTATTATTATTGGTAAGAATGCGCAAATTATAAAAAAAATAAGGATGATGTCAGAAAAAGATTTAAAATTTATTTTTAACAAAAAGGTAAAGTTAAATCTTTATGTAAAAGTAGTCAAAAACTGGACAAAAAAAGCTTATATTTTAAAAGATTTAGGCTTCAATATTTCAAAAATAAAGACTTAAGTTTTGCTCCTTTACTAATTTCTTACAAGAAGCATTATAAAATTTATTAATCCAATTAACGAATATGCAATAAGTTTATTAATATCTAATTTCTTGTAATGAAATACTACTCTATCTTCTGAAAAACCTTTTGATAATAGAGATATTGCGACAAGTTCTGAGTATCTTATTCCAAAAACCAATATTGGTAAAAAACCTTTATAAAAAGGTCTTATTTCTCTATTTTTCATAAGGAAATTAATTCTTTTAATCTCATCAGATATTGTTGATATTGAATTCAATGCGATTGAAAAAGCATAACCATACTTAAAGCTTAGTATTCTTTTTACCATTAAATATTTGAACAAAACTGGAATATCGATCATAAAAGTCGATGTAAATGAAAGGATTGAAAGAAAAAATATTCTTAAGCTTGCTGCTACAGCATAAATTAAATGATTATAAAAAAGATTGAAGCTTGTACCTTTATTCATTATGTTAAAAGATATCTCAATTAATTTCCCTGTTTTGATATCGCTTTCAGAAAAAAAAGAAAACATTATAAAATAGGAAAAAGCAGGAATTATTGAAAACAAAGATGATTTAATAAAATCTTTAAACCTCAATCCATTATAAAAGAAGAATAAAATAGGGATAGAACAGTAAATAAGATTAAAATAAATTTTAGGTGGAAGAAAAATCGGTATTACACTTGTAAAATATAATATCAGGATATATACCGGATGAATATCTAGCTTTATTTTTTCATCAAAATTCATAGACTAACAAGCTTTTTATCTTTAATAATGTATATTTCATCTGATACAGAATTCAAAAATTCCATATCATGAGATACTATAATTTGAAGATTATTTTTCTTTTTAAATTTGTTAATTACATCTTCCATCATCTTGGTTCTATAATAATCCTGGGCATAAGTTGGCTCATCATATAGCTTTATACTTTTATTGTTTAAACAGCAGATTATAAAACCCAGTCTTCTTTTTTCACCTTCGGAAAGCATAAACCCTGATTTATCTATGTATTCACTAAAAGGAAAAAAATCTGATTCAAGTAGCGTGCCCAATATTTCTTCGTCAATTTCCATATTTTTTATATTTTTTAATTGATAGTAGATTTCATCTTTAATCAACGGGAAAAAAAATAAAGATTCACTGTTTTGAAACAAAATCGAAATAAATTTATATAACTTTTTTATCTTGTTGTCATCATAAAAAAGTTCAATCCTACCTTTTTGTGGTCTTAATATCCCTGTCATCAACTGAAGTAAAGTCGTTTTCCCGCAACCATTTGAACCTACAATTCCTATCACCTGACCTTGCATAAAATTAAAAGAAAGATTTTCAAACAAATTTGTTATTTCATTATATCTGAAAAAAAGATCTTTAGCCAAAAAATTTATTTTTGTTTTTGATGAAAAAAGATTTTTCTTTTCTTTTAAAATATTATTTGAATTACTATCTTTTTTAATATACAGGTCACCATTGTTTTTCTTGTCTATCAGATCTTGATTTTTTACTTTACATATTTTAATTTCTTTATCTATAGAATCTTTCAAATATTTAAATTTAATATTATCCGCATTTTTTTGATCATCTTCAAAAATCAATATCTTATCTACCATTGGCAGAACATACTCGAAATTATGCTCGATTATAAATATCGTTTTTTTGCCTTTGAAAGACATCAGTATCTGGTAAAATGATTTTGCTGTATCATTATCTAAAAATGAAACTGGTTCATCGAGCAATAGTATGTCTGGTTCATAGGATATTATAGATGCGAGATTTAATCTTTGGCATAAGCCTCCTGATAAAATCTTTGTTTTGCTTTGTAATTTATCGCTTAGTTCAAATATATTAGAATATTTTATTATATTTTTATTTATCTTTTCCTTCGAATATTTATAATTTTCCATTCCAAATGCAAGTTCATCTAAAACATATGAATTCATTATCTGGGTATATGGATTTTGACCTAAATATCCAATTATTTTATCTAGGAATTCAGGATAATTTTCAATGATATTATAATCTTTGTATTTGATTTTTCCATTTAATTTACAATTATATATTTTAAGAAGAATCCCTTTTAATACTAAGAATAGAGTGGATTTCCCTATCCCGGATATTCCTGTAATCAAAATTACTTCATTTTTGTAAACAGGGAAATCCATCTTAAAAATTAGCTTTTTGTTACTTAAAGGATATTCAACTTCAAAATCATTAATTTGAAAGAGGACCTCGGGTTTATTTACTATCATTATTTATCTTTATTTATCTTTTGTTATCACTCAAATCTTCTATCCTTTCCTTCTTTGTCGTTAATTCACTATCATTATTTGTCTTTTGAAATGGCAAATTGATTGAGTATCCCAGTCTTTTTAAGTGATTTACCTAAAAAATAGGATAATAAACCCGAAAGAAGAATGGATGAAACAATAAAGGATAAAAGCTGAAAAAGATTAAATTTTAAAGAAAGTTTATAATAAGGTTCATAAAAATAATCAAGGGCAAAACTTGCTATAGCAGAAAAGATAGATGCAATTATCAGATGGATTAGCTTCCATCTTTTGTATCCAAAAATAAGAAATACAACCTCACATGCTAATCCTTGAACCAAACCCCACAAACCAGCAGTCCATCCCCACCTTGTTATAAAACCCTCGATTAAAGCAGAAATTGATTCTGAAACCACTGCGACACCTGGTTTTCTTATTATAAAAGGTAAAAAAACACCAGAAAATAACCAGAAACCTGCTAGAAGATATTTAAAACCGAATGGTTTTAAAAATGCTTTGAGCTGATCATAAACATATGTCCAACCCCAAAAAGCGATTCCGATAGTAACACTTAATACGGCAATTAGGACAATTTCAAAAATAGTGATTTTTTTAAGAGATTCCATCTTTTACCTCCTTTTAAGATGCAAGGAGGTGTAGATTGTGTGCGTTTCCTACGCGGGTATAAACCCGATCAGGTTCTGAGGGTATTTCTCAGTTGGGCACACTCCCAACACCCCTACGCTGGTAATTAAATTAGCACAATAATCTATAAAGTAAAGTTATTTAATAAAGCTACTTAATAATATTGTAAGTTTTAATTTTTATATTAAAATTAATTAGAAAATAAGAATATAATAGAGTAAAAATATGAAATCAATAGATATTGAAATTAATTCAAAAAAACTGACTATCTTAAAAGGCACCAAGATTAGAGATATTGTAGATCAAAAAGAAATTATTGATAACCAGTATTTAGCTGCACTTTTAAATTCAAAGGTTGTTTCCCTGAACTATTCTATTAAATCTTCCTGTAAAGTAAATTTCCTTACCCCAAAAGATAAACAGGGACATCAAATTTTTATGAGCTCCCTAACCTTCCTACTTTTTACAGCTTTTCACAAACTATACCCTGAAAAAAAATTGATAATCTCTCATTCTATTGGAGATTCATTCTTTTTCTATCTTGAAAATGGCTCTATAACACCAAAGATGGTTGAAGAACTGAATACTAAAATGCTAGAATATATAGTTAGCAATCTATTTATAGATGTTGAATTTTGGGATAAGGATGAGGCTATCAATTATTTTAAAGATGATAAGGATATTTCTAATTTATTGATTTATTCCTCTTCTAACTCTTTTATTGTAGTATCTTTGGATGGTTATACATCAATATCTCTAACTCCAATTGCACAATACACAGGGGTTTTAAAGCCTTTCAATCTGCTATCCTTCAACGAAGGGATAGTTTTACATTTTCCTCCATATTTCCAATTCCCACAGTTCAGAGATTTTGATAATAAAAGTAGATTGTTTTCAATATATATAGAGCATAAGAAGGTATTAGGATCAATAGGTATCGATACCGTTGGCAAACTGAATGAAGCAATAATTAAAAGAGAAACAATAGATATAATTCTCATAGCCGAAACTATTCAGATGGCAAAGATAACTGAAATCGCGCAAGAAATTATAAGTAGACCAAATGTCAAAATTGTTACAATAGCCGGTCCTTCCTCCTCTGGTAAAACGACTTTTTCAAAGAAACTTATGGTCGCCCTTCGTTCTTTAGGTATCGCTGCATTTGCTATTAGCCTTGATGATTATTTTGTTGAAAGAGAAAAAACCCCAAAAGATGAAAATGGGGAATTTGATTTTGAATGTATCGAAGCTTTAGATATAGAATATTTCAATCAAAACATGAATGATATATTGAATAAAAAAGAGGTTGAAATACCTTTGTTTGATTTTGTTACTGGTTCAAGAAAGAAAAATGGCATTTTACATAAACCAAAAGATAATGAGATAATAATTATAGAAGGAATTCATGGTTTAAATCCTAAGCTCACCTACAAAATAGATAAAAAATATCTTTTCAAGATATATATTTCCCCTCTTACCCAGCTTAACATAAGCCCAGAGATTAGAATCCCGACTACAAGAGCAAGATTAATAAGAAGAATGGTTAGAGATTTTAGATATAGAGGAGTATCTGCTATCAGCACTCTCGCTAGATGGAATTCTGTTATTAAGGGTGAAGAAAAAAATATTTTCCCATATCAGAATAATGCAGACATGTTTTTCGATTCTGCGCTAATATACGAACAATCAATTTTGAGAACATTTGCAGAACCATTATTAAAATCTGTTCCAATCGATTCTGAATATTATACAGAGGCATCTATTTTACTTGATTTTATTTTGCATTTTGTCCCAATTCCAGCCGATTATGTTCCAAATACTTCACTCTTAAGAGAATTTATAGGAAGTTCACTTTATATACAAAACTTTTAATTAATAGGAGAATTTTTTATGTTTTACTGGAAAGATACAATTCAAAATATAATTGACAATAAGACTATCCCTAGAAATAAACTTAAAATATTGCCAAAACTCAGGACATGTTCAAACTGGCTTAAAGTTAAACCTCTTGGATATATAAGATTCCAATCATCTTTGATGAAATGGGATGGTATTTTAGTCGAATTTCAAGAACAACTATACTATGTAGAAAATTCCACTTTTCAAAGCCTGGCAAAAGACTTAAAGTGGAAAATAAACGATGAAATTTCTGTAGTTGAAAATGAATAAACTCTTTCTTTTGTCCAAAAAACTAACAGCTATGGGACAATAAAAAAAGAAATTGGTTCATTTTGATCATTCAATTTTATATTATCATTATGAGGATCTAAAATTTCTTTGTCAAAATCGATTATAAATCTATAGCCATATCTTCCACTTTCAAGATTTAATCTGATTGTCCAAAAATCACCATCTCGTGTTAGTTTAAATTGAAAGGGATTCCAATTGTTAAAATCCCCGTATATGTATATTGTACAGGCATTTTTATTCTCTATCCAGAATAAACATTCCTTTGTTTTATTATTTATCACTGGCGATTTTTCATATATAGTAAGCTTTTTTTCTATCTTTAAAAGTGATAGAGATTGATCATAATCATCTCTGGCAATCTCAGGATTCATTGGGTCTAAAATCCAGAAATTATCGACTTTGTATTTATACAGATATTGACCGGCATCTAGTGATTGCTTATGGAAATAATACCAGACCCCAAAATAAGATTGCATCATAGGTATAATTTTTTCCCAGTTTAAAAAAGAACCACTAACATAAACTGTCTTTGCATTACCTTTATAAGTGAATAATATCCCATTTTTATATATTAGCGGTGAATGACTTTCTCTTAGATGAATTAACTGATTTTCATCCAGATTCATCAGGGAGATGTTAGCCTCAAAAGAGATAAATAAAGATGCTAATATCAAATTTATTAAAACTAAAATTACCGTTTTTTTCATCAAAGAGATCCTTATAAAGTTGTGTTTATAAAGAATATCGGAAAAATTATTATTTTATAAAGATAAGATAATTTAATAAATATATTGCTTATTTTTTAATTAAGTATACAAAATCACCTATAGCAGGACCTTTACCATAGATCTTCAGTATTTTAGCATTTATTATTGTTGTGGCATATGATGTTATTTTAACAATAGCAACTGTTATAAAGACTCCATTTTCATTTTTATGCTTTACTATTAACTGATCCCCAATATTTATCTTAATAGAAAGGTTAGGATCTTTTAATATCTGAACAATTTCGGGGAAAATTTTAAATATATTTCCTACCCTTATTTCATCTGCTTCTTGATTCTCTTCTATCTGTGCAATTGGCGATATTGAATTTTGTTTTACAGAAATATAAATATTTTGAAGTAATTCTGATGCTAATGTAGAATATGATGTGTTTCCATATTTACTAAATAATTCTAAGAGATATTTCATAGATAGATCATAGTCTTTTTCATTATATGCTTTTTTCGCCTTTTGAAAGATTGATGAGGCTAAATCTTCCTGTTCCTTATTTTGCTGGTTGATTTCTGCTTTAATTTTGTATTCGACAACAGTTAGGGCATTTTTTGAATTTGAATATTGCGAAAGAAAATCATTCGAAAGTTGAATTACAAGACTATAATTTTTTTCCTTGAATGCAGTTAAAATAGAATTAAATAGAGGTAAAGCAGCTGCTTCGAGATTATTCACTCCCTCTTGATACTGCTTTTCAAAAACTAGATGAATAAAATCCTCAAAGTATATTTTTTCATTGTCAACTACTATATCATATTTTAAAAAAGCCTTATAATAATATTCATAAGCCGAAACCAGATTTCCTTTTTTGTGTTCATTATATGCTTTTTCAAGAAGATTGGTTTTTTCTTCCTTCTTTTGTTCATCTGTTTCTTTTTTGACTAAATCACTTAAAATCATATCTATAATAAATTTATCGAACAATTTTTCATCTTCCGCTATTATCGCGGCTGATGGGTTTGTAAAGATAAATGAGTAAAAATCGTTTAAAGCTTTTTTTAGCGCATCTTGGTTATTATTTTGATATGATTGAAGAATTGCCTTATAATAGAATAAAATAGTTTCTTTTAGTTTTATTTGAAGGGCAGAAGATTGTTTTAGTTGCTCATTTTCTTGCTCTATTTTTTTCTGTGCTTCTTCTGAAAGAGCTAATTTTTCTTCAGCAGCCTTAATTTCTTGTTTTGCTTGTTTGATCTGCTTTTCTTTTTCTGCAATAGCTTGCTTATATGAATTCTCTTTCGCCTTCAATTCATCTTCTTTTGCCTGCATTTGTTCTTGAAATGCTTTTCTCTGTTCATCACTCTGCTGTCTTGCTTCTTTAAGCCTTTTATCTTTTTCGGCAAGCAATTCTTTTATTCTTTTATCGTATTCCGCTTTACTTATTAATCCTCTATTTAACTTGTTTTTCTCTTCCTCAATCTTTTTCTCGAATTGATCTTCTATCAGCTTCGTCTTATTATTTAAAGCTATTATCTGATCTTTTTCAAACTGCTCCTTTTGTTTTTGTATCGATTCTAATTGAAGAGTTATCTCTTTTAATTGTTCATTCAATTGAGCCTTTTCTTGTTCCTGCTTTTTCTGCAATTCCCTTATTATTAAAGATTCCATATTGCCAATACTTTTTACATCCTGCGCCATTCTCGCTTGCTGTTGATTTGAAACTATATTTAATATAACAAAAACTACAACGGCAAGAACCAATAGTATCGAATATAATGATATAATCTGTGGAGCAAATGATTTGCTCTGTTTCATGTATTTCTTTTGAACTTCATTAAAGTTCGAAATCTTTAATTTATCAATTTCATTTTCTATTTGATCAAATATCTCTTTCTTTTTTTCTTCGTCAAAATTACTATCAGAAGGTTTATTTTTTTTTATTTCTTCCATTTTATCCTCATATAGATTCTCTATGCTGATTTGTTCTATCTCAATTATATTATTGCTATAATTTTCATTATTTTCAATAATAAAATAATTATTAAATATCCATTTTATAGATAGAATTATAACTTTTTTCCCATTAAATTCAATCTTTTCGCATATTAAATTTTTTCCATTATCTTCAATCTGTTTTTCAATTGAAATTTTATAGAACTTCAAAGGTAAGATAATCTTATGATTTTCATATTCAATATAGTTATAACTTTCGCTTTTTTCATAATCACGAAAAGTAACTTTTAATTCATTTTTTAAAACTGATTTTATTGAGATAAGATCTTTCAATTTTAAATATTCTTTTTTTTCAATATTATAAATCTTGGTTTTTTCTTCTATTGGCAAAGCAAAAAATAAGTTATCTACCTTAAATATGAAATAATAATTTTTATTCATTATTCTTGCCCTTATAATTTTAATTAAAAATCTTGATTTTTCCAAATTATCAACATTTAATTTTTTTGGTGATTATGATGATAAATAAAACAAAAAAGCTTATATTTTTTTTGATTATCGGTTTGTTATTTTTATTATTAGTTGGTTGTAATATTAACAAGTTTTATACTATTGACTTACCATTTGTCCCTATTTCAACTGAACTAAAAATAATAAGTTCATCCCAAATCGCCTTTAAATTAAATACTTCATTACCCATAAAAATTACTGTTGACTCGAAAACTTTTAGTATTTACCCATTTATTATCCAGATGAATATTTATTCAGACTTTCAGTATGTAATAGATCCTTATACCTCTTTCATTCTGGCAATGGAAAACCAAATTTTTTTCCCAAAATACCCTTCTGAGATTCTTAAAACGATACTCAAAGACTTATTATTTGAAAATAAAGAAAAATTATTGATTTTGTCACCAATACCACAAAAACGACAATTAATCTATTTTTTACCTTTTAATCCAGAAACAAAAATATTAAAATTAATTTTAAATATAAACGGTAAAATCTATCTATTAAAATTATAAATCCTGGGTAATCCTGCTGGTTGTTTATTAAATCTTGGATGAATTAAAAGCCAATTTTCGGGATATTTTTTTATTACTTTTTCAAGTGATTTATGGAAAAAATATGTTATATAAAATGTTTTCTGATTAAAATCAAGATCCTTATACTCTTTTAAATTTTTTTCAAATTTCTTTAATTCTTCATCATATTGACCATTTTCCAGCTTTTTAAATCTATCTTCAATTGAAAAAAATTTAAAAAAATAATTTAGTCTTTCTTTATAAAGATCAATATCTTTCTCATTAAAAGTGGAATCGAAAAGATGCAAAAAAAATTTCTCGTCTATTGATAAATTATTGTATAAATTTTCAAAATTGTATTCTTTTTCGATAATTCCATATTGATTTAAATTCTCGTCAATATATGAGTAAACAAAAATAACAGGGGCATCGGTTTTCAAATGAAAAAATGAAAAACCTTTACTTGCTGCTGCAATTTTACCAAAAAAAGGAATATAAACGTGATTTTTAATAGTATTCTGATCCGATACAAAACCAAGTGCTTCTTTGTTCAATAAGGGACGAATTATCTTAAGAGGAGATGAAAACTTTGAGATCAATTTGACCCCATACTTTGTTCTCGAATTTGCTAGATATTTATCTATTAACTTGTTATCTAAAGGTCTATACAAACCATTTATTACAACTTGATTCAAACTGGCGTAAGAACTGAAAACTTCCCAATTACCAAGATGAGCCGTGACTAGAATTATACCTTTGCCTTTATCAATAAGGTTTTTTATATTTTCCAGGCCAGTTACCTTGATTTTATTTCGTATATCTTCTTTGCTAAATTTTGAAAATCTTATCTGATCAAACAAAATCTCGCTATAGATAAGACAAAAATTTTTAAATATTTTCTTTTTTTCTTCTAATGAATACGCTGGATCTATTATCTGTAGATTTGTAAAGGCTATATTTTTTTCTTTCTTTAATATATTAAATGCAAAAGCTAAAAGTTTTCGTAATAATAGTTTAAAGAATTTTTCTGGTATTATCCTGGCAAGACCATATAATAAGTATACAAAAAAAAATTCGATTTTTTCAATGATTTTATTCTTCATAAAATAAAATTTGAAATTTTATTAAAGAAACATAAAGACTATTCTATTGGATAGATATTTTTTTCATTTTCATCAAGTACTAAAGATGTTTCAACCTTCTGAATTCCAGGTGCCTTTGAAATTTTTTCAGATATAATCTCGTTTAAATTATCCAATGAAGTTGCACTTGTTTTAACTATAAAATCAAACCTACCCGTAAGGTGGTATACTCCCATTAATTCAGGTATTTCAGAAAGATAATTTAATACACTGGTAATTGTCTCGGCAGAATTGTTTGAAAGAGTTATAAAAGTAAATGCGAGAATTAGCCTTCCTATAGCTTTTCTATTGAGTATAGCCTTATAACCGGAAATTATACCATCATTTTCCATTTTTTTTACTCTTTCAAGGACAGAAGGAGGAGACAAATGGATTTTTTCTGCAATCTCTTTATTTGTAATTCTTCCATCCAGTTGTAAAATTTCAAGAATCTTCTTGTTCCTTAAATCCATTGCTCCTCCAAATATTGAAATTTAATTCAATTCAAATTAGCCATATAATTCCTTGAAAAGGTTATAAAGTTCTTTTGATTCCTCAAACATGTGTAATGTAAAAGCTGCATGTCCTTTTGTATAGCCGTTACCTATTAACATCACTACATCTTTACCGACTCCCTCGGCTCCAAGAGCAGCCTTTGTAAAAGATGTCGCCATTGAGAAGAAATAGATAACACCATCATCTCGTGTAGTCAGTATTGATGCCATTTCGGTATTAGGAATATTTACGGTATTGATAGTTACATCTGCTAAATTACCATTTGAAGCCTTTGTAAATTCTTCTAAAACAGCCAATGGATTCGTAGCGTCAACACAGATAACTTCATCGCAATATCCAAGTTTTTTAAGTCTTTCAACCTTATTTGGAGAATGACCAAGTCCTACTACTCTTCCATTTACTCCAGCTCTTTTTTTAGCTTCATATGCACATAAAATGCCAGATTTACCTGTAGCACCTATTATAAATACAGTGTCACCAGGTTTTACTAATTTTGCAACCTGTGGTGCTGCTCCAGCGACATCCAAAGCTGCCAACGCTACTGTTTCAGGAATATTATCTGGTATTTTAGCCCAAATTCCAGATTCAAATAGGATAGCTGTCCCATCAATATCTACCTGTTCTTTATCTTTTTTAACTTTTAAGATTTTGTTTATCTTTAATGGGGTTGTAGATAGTGAGACTAAAGAAGCAATCTTATCACCAACTTTTAAATCAATTTTCCCCTGTAAATCAGAGCCGATTTCTTTAACTTTACCGATAAACATACCACCTGAACCAGTTACAGGGTTATGCTGCTTACCTCTTTTAGAAACCGTATCGATAATGATCTCTCCTATTTTTTGTTCATCCTGATTTGCCTGCTCTTTTATTTGAGTAAATGAAGCAGAATCGACATTTAAAGTTATCACATCGCATAATATTTCATTAGAGTATATTTCCATATCATTATCAATCTTCCATGCAGCCTGCGGTAAAACTCCTTTTGGCTCTATGACTCTATGAGAACCGTATTTATCACCCTTACCTTTCATTTTTTACTCCTTTTCTTTATTAGTAATCAATTCTTGCTTTTTTTCAACAAAATTTTATTTTTGCTTAAGAATATTTGTTATTTTTGAATTTTTTTTAATTTTATATTACTAGTAAAAGGAATAATTTATGGCAAAATTACAATTACCATTTGATATCAAAGACAAAATTTCCGAGTTAAAGCAGGAAATCTTAAAAAGAGTAGATTATTCTTATGCTCCATATTCCAATTTTAAAGTTGTTGCTGTACTTTTAACTAAAAAAAGCATCTACTATGGTGTAAATGTTGAAAATAGAAGCTTTGGACTTACAAACTGCGCCGAAAGAAGTGCGATTTTTTCTGCTATTTCGAATGGAGACAAAGATTTTGTAGCAATTATGATTTATTCCCCGGATTATGATAAACCAATACCTCCATGTGGAGCATGCAGACAGGTAATATCTGAATTTTCAGATAATTTGCCTGTAATAATGCTTTCGAAGGATTTTTCATTCGAAATTAAAACAATTGATCAACTTCTACCATTAAATTCTCTGGAAAATTTGAAAGAAAATTTAAAAAAATAACTGGATAGAAATAAGCCGAATTCTGTTTATAGGTTCATTTCTCTTGACTATAAATCATTTTATAGTTCTTGCGTTATAACATGGGAGAAATGGGGATTATATTCCCATGCTTTACTTGCTCCAGGTAGGGTTTACCAGATACAATAATTGTACTGTAAGCTCTTACCTTACATTTTCACCTTAACCAGGAAAATCCTGGATGTATATTTTCTGTGGCACTTTCCATGAGGTTTCCCTCCAATAGCCGTTAGCTACTACCTTCCCCTTTGGAGTTCGGACTTTCCTCCTGTTAAAACAGGCGAACCTTTTTCTATCCAGCTTTATTTAACTTATCTTTAAATAATAAGTTTTTTACAATACCTCTTCTTCAGAATAATAAAGCATTCTTGAACAATAAGGGCAGAAAATTATTTCTTTTTGGGCCCTAACTCTATTAATCAGGGAAAAGGGTAATATCATGTTACATCCTGAACAGTAATTTTTGTATACAGGAACTATTGCTAAATCACCTTTATTCTGGAAGATTCTATCAAACTTTTCTATTATTTCATCATTTACATTAGATAAAGTTTCATTTTTTTCTCTCTTCAAATTTTCTAATTCAATTACTTTTTTTTCTTTATTTTTCGAGATATATTCATCTTCTTCTATTAAATCTTTCTTCAAACCTTCAAGACTGGCTTCATCACTTTTAATAGCTTTTGCCTTCTTATGTTTCTGTTCTTCTAAATCTTCTATCTTTTTCTTGTAGTTATCTATCTGTAAGACAAAATCTTTTCTTTTTTCTTCTTTCTCATTTCTTGAGCTTGTATTTGTATTCTCATCTTCATCGAGAGATTCAATCTCTTTCTTCTTTTCTTGAATAGAAATTGTCAGATTTTCGATCTCTTTTTCTATTTCAGCTATTTCTTGAAGAGAAACATTAATATTTTTCTTTGTTTTATCTATCTTGTTTGCTATTTCCTCTCTTTTTAATGGCATAAGTTGAATTTCTTTTTCAAGTTGATTAATATTTTTCTGGATTTCCTGAGCTTTTATAAGATTCTGTATCGTGCTTTCCATTAATTATCTCCTTTTCTATTGTATAACTAATTGTAATGGGTATTAAATATAACTAAAAATTTTGATTAATCAATACTATCTTTGAATTCCGATATTTTACTCTTTCTGTTTGGGTGTTGTAATTTTTTTAATGCCTTTGCCTCAATCTGTCTTATTCTTTCTCTAGTAACATCAAAACGAAATCCTACTTCTTCCAATGTTAAACTTGCACCATCTCTTAGCCCAAAACGATATTCTATAACTTCCTTCTCTTTCTGAGGTAAATCTTGAAGAAGTTCATATATTTTCTCTTTTAACAACTTATATGTAAGATTTTTTTCAGGAGAATCACCTTTAGCATCGACAATAAAATCAGAAAGCTGTGAATCCTCATCTTCTCCAATCGGGGTTTCCAGCGATATTGGATCTTTCATTATAGCTTGAACCTGTTTTAACTTGAATACAGGCATTTCTAATTTCTCTGAAAGTTCTTCTAATGTTGGTTCTCTCCCATATAATTGTAAAAGATTTTTGCTCTCCTTTAATACTCTATTCATCTGCTCAATCATATGAACAGGCACCCTTATTGTTCTAGCTTGGTCCGAGATAGCCCTTGTGATTGCCTGCCTTATCCACCATGTAGCATATGTTGAAAATTTATAACCTTTTTTATATTCGAATTTCTCAACTGCCTTAATTAAACCGATATTACCTTCCTGAATAAGATCAAAGAAGTGTAATCCTTTATTTGTATACTTTTTAGCTATGGAAACTACTAATCTTAAATTAGCCTGAACAAGTTGTTCCCTTGCAGATTTTATTTTATGTTCACCTTCTTCTATTATCTTAAATTTCTGGATAAAATCATCTACATATTCACCGGTTTCGATCTGAATCTTATCGAAATCCTCTTTGTTTTTCTCTATTATTTTTTTTAATTGCAGCTGTTCTTCGAAACTTATTTTATATTTATCTGTAATATCCTTTATAACCTTAACTTTTGTAATTATTCCACTAGAAGATTTATAACTATCTAGATTTACCTTTTCATAAACCTGCTCAATATATTTCCTAGTTCTTTTTCTACAATCCCTATATAAATCATTATATACATTTAACTTCTCGATTATATTTGATAATTCTCTTTTTGAAATCTTTAACTTCCTAAACTTTCTCGCAAATTTATCATAATTTCTCCTCAATTCATCCTGATCTTCCTCTGTGAATTCATTGGCATTTAATACTTTCTCTTCTACAAGCATTAAAATATCACCAAAACTTTGCTGATAAAGCCTTGTGAGATCATAAAGATTTTTTTCAAATTCTTTCCTCTCCTTGTTCCCTTCTTCATTATCCAGTATCATATCGAAATCAAAAACAGAATATATATCTATATTTCTACGGTTTTCAATGATGTTTTCTTTGAAGTATTTTAAGGTGTAAAACATGGTTAGAAGGACCTTAATGACCTGTTCTTTCCCTTCTTCTATCTGCTTGGCAAGTCTTATCTCTTCTTCTGGGTTTAATAGAGAGACTTTTCCTATCTCTTTTAAATATAAACGGATTGGATCATTTGGTAGAATTGCAAAATCTGTCTCAACATATTTTTCTTCAGGTTTGGTTTCTTCTTCAATTATTTCTTCTTCGTAAAAATCTTCAAATGCTTCCTCGTCAAGCTCAATATCATATTCTTTTCCCTGAATAAAAAAATCTAAATCTTCGGTTTTGGTTCTTTCATCAACTATTTCAATATTTTTAGAATTCAGGTAGGCTATTAAATTATCAATCTCAGATTGGGAGATTATGTCATCTGGTAGATGATTATTAATTTCATCATAGGTTAATTGCCCAGTTTTTTCTCCTATTAAAATCAATTTTCTAAATTCTGGATAATTTTCTAAATCAAACATATTAACTTATAACCCCTTGATTTATATATCTTCTTAAAATTTTTAACTGTTTTAAACTTAAAATCTGTTACTGTTTCAATAAAAATTATACATCAAATAAAATTAAATTTCAATATTTAAGAAAAATATTTCATTCGTTTTCTTCATTTTTATATATTTTTTTCCTGTATTCTTTAAGTTTCTGAATAGATGAAATTAAAAACTGCTTTTTCTCTAAATATTCATGAAGTTCTTTTTTTCTATCCTCGGCTTCCTTGATTTTTATGTTTAACTGATCTAATTGATTTTCAAGTTCTCTAAGCTTAAAAAATGATAGGTAATCCTCAAATATTGACTGTCTATTTTTAAATTCTTTCAAGTTATTCGAATACATAAAATTTAATTCATCTTCGGATAATTCATTTCGCAAAAAAGCCTGCCTATCATTATAGTTTAGGCTGATAAGAGCCTTTTGATAAAATTCAGAAGCCTTTTTGGAATAAAATGAATCTGGTTTTATGTACTGCCGCGCAATATTAATAAAATCTTCTGAATTAATTATAAAGGCAACAAATTCCATTTCGAGTTTATAAACTCCATCTGAATGTTGAGAATTAATTATCTTAATATTTTGAATATCTTTAAAATCCTTTTTAGATAAGTACATATTTAATATTTGGTATTCTGAAAACACACCATCTAGATAAGCTGCTCTTTTAATTAATATAGATGGAATGATATCATCTTTTAAGCTATTTAAAAATACAAAGAAATCTTTGTATGCTTTATTTATATCTCTTCCTTTATAATTTAAATATAACTTATTTCTTATTAAAGTGTCAAGCCCTGAAATTGAATTTTCATCTAGATATCTTTCAAAAAATTCTTTATCAACATCTTTTTCTCTTATGAATTGATCTATATCTTTAACATTTGTAGGTAGTTTTATAATCTTTATGTCTGAAAAATATTTTACTGCAAGTTCAATAGAACTTAATGTGGCTTTTTGTCCAGCTTGATCCATATCGAATAAAAGGAAAAGATGGGAAAATTTTCTGCCGAGAATCTGTAAATGATATTCTGTCAGTGCTGTACCGAGTGGAGCTACAACATAAGGGATACCTATTTGGACAAGACTTAATAGATCAAAATAACCTTCTACTACAATTATCTTTTCATTTTCTTTATCTAATCTTGCGTTTGAAAAATTAAATAGAAGAGTTCCTTTTTTAAATAATTGATGTTCTGGACTATTTATATATTTTGGCTTTACATCATCATTCAAAGTCCTCGCACCAAATGCGACATATTCCTGATAATGGTTTTGAATTGGAATAATTAACCTATCATAAAAAAATGGATAGATTCTATCATTATTCTTCGCTAATAAACCTAATTGAAATAAAATTTCAGGATTTAAATTATATTTTTTATTTAGTTTTTGAAAAAATTGATAATCATTTCTTGATGCCCATCCAATTTTGTATTTTTCGATTATTGAATCATTTATTCTTCTATTACGTAAATATTCGATCGCCTGCTTTGAATATTTAAGGTTATTGTGATAATAAAAAGTCGTTTCAGAAAAGATCTTTTTTATTAATTCTTGTTTTTCATCGTCAAAACTCTCTTTTTCGTACTCAACTGGTATCTTTGCAAGTTCTGCGACCTTCAATACTGCTTCATAAAAGCTACAATTATCGATCTTCTGAACAAACGAAAAAACATCGCCTGATGCCTGGCATCCAAAACAATGAAAAAGCCCTTTATTATCATCTATGTAAAAAGATGGCGTTTTTTCATTGTGAAAAGGGCATAAAGCCCTAAACCTGCTGCCTACTTTTTGTATTTTAATATACATTGAGACAATATCTGAAAGATTAATCGAACTTCTTATTTTTTCTATAGAGTCTTTTGTTATTCTCATATATTATTTATATGTTTAATTTAACAGATATTTCTATCTTTGACTATTTTAGCAAATTATAATTCAATTATTAAAATTATTCAATCGAATCATCGTTGAAGATACTTTCTTCGACAAATTTACAAAGTTGATGTAGTAAAAAACCATGCATTTCCTGGATCTGTTCCACATTTTCTGAAGGGCAACGGATAATATAATCACAATATTGTTTCATAATCCCACCATTTGACCCTGAAAGACCGATGGTAATTGCTGAATATTCCTTAGCTTTTTTTAAAAGATTTACTATAGATCGAGAATTACCGGAAGTAGATATTCCAATAACTATATCCTTTTCTTTGCCAATCGATTCGAATTCCCTTGAAAAGATATAATCATATCCGAAATCGTTCGAAATTGCCGTAGCAATAGCAGTATTGTTTCCTAAAGCAATAGAGGAAATAGATCTTCGATTTTTTTTAAATCTAACAACAAGTTCTGCAGCCGCATGTTGTGAGTCTGCAGAGCTGCCCCCATTACCAGCAAAAAAAATAGTCCTACCATTTTTGGCAGCAAAGCTGCATATTTTGGAAATTTCATTAAATTCTTTTAATAAATTTTTATCTTCTTTTAGTTTTTTGAAATTTTCAATATGTTGATCTATTTCTTCTATTATCAAGTCATTCATAGCAATCTCCTAATAAATTACTTATGAAAATCAAATGTAAAGGGATTTGCTTTTAGGCATAAATTGAGGTAATTTCCTAAATAAATTACTCATGAAAATTCAACTGCCATAAATATATTAACATAATTTTTTTTTTTGTTTATATGAAATAGGAAATATTATATTTTAAAGGTAAAAAGATGAATGAATTTTTAAATCCTGAAGATATTAATGAAACTATAATTAACTTCACAAAAGATTATTTTAAGCAAAATGGCTTTGAAAATGCTTTCATAGCGCTATCTGGTGGTGTAGATTCCGCAACTTCGCTGTATCTAACATCTAAGATTTTAAATTCAAATAATATTTTTGTGGCATTCTTCCCTTCCTCCATAACTTCTCAAGATAGCAAGAATTTTTATTTTGAAATGACAGAAGATTTAAAGATAAAAAATCATTATGAAATTAATATAGATGAATTTATTGAACCATTTATTAGGCAAGATAAATCATTAAATTACAGTGATTATAAAAGCAAATTAAGAAAAGGCAATATAATGGCTCGCATTAGAATGATACTTTCCTACGATATTGCCGCTAAAAATTCAGCACTTGTTGTTGGAACAGAAAATAAAACGGAATATCTTTTAGGCTATTCCACTCAATGGGGTGATTCCGCCGCTGCCTTTCATCCCTTGGGAGATATTTATAAAACAGAAGTTTTTAAATATGCCGAATTTTTAGGTGTTCCCCCTAATGTAATAAAAAGAATCCCCTCTGCCGAATTATGGGAAGATCAAGAGGATGAAAAAGAGATTGGTTTAAAATATGAGATTATCGATAAAATATTATATTACCTTTTTGAGAAAAATTTCTCTAAACAACAGCTACTAAATAATGGATTTTCGGAAAAAGATATAGATAAAATTATTGAATTAAAAACAAAAAGCGAATATAAAAGAAGATTACCTTTATCCCCATCATTTAAAAATATTAGGAAATAATATCAATCTTGACTTAACTTTAAATTTATTTATTTCGGGTGGGGAAAAGTTGGAAAAATATTAAAAATATATTTTACATTATAATTTTAAACTTTTATTTCATTTTTAAAAGTAAAAAAAGGAATATATTCGATGATATGTTTTGAATTTTTTTGGTTTTAAAAAAATTATAAATAATTTTGTAAAGATCTAAAATTATATCTATTATAAGTTTAAAAATCTTATAGTTATAATTTAATTCTTTGAGACTATTCCTTTACTATAGCATTGTTTCTAAAAACAAATTGTTACAATAATTTAACATAGTTTTAGAATTTAAAAAATTTTATTTTTTACTTAGCATCTCATAAAAATATCCTATTATTGGATAGCCTTTTTTTATCCCAAAAATTGAAATAAAACTCATAATTATAACAAATTCAATAGGGTAAAATGTTAATTCCTTATCCCAAAGAATTTTAAATTTTCCATTTTCTATAATAAAAAAAATATTAGGAATATCGATACTCCATATTGCAAGAATATTTAAAATTAAAAAAAATAAATCTTTTTTAGTTCTACATTCTATATTGTTTCCATAATTTTTAGATAAGATAATAATTGCTTTCCCATTAGAAATCAATGCAAAAAAAATAAAAATAATATAATATAGAAACTTAAAAAATAAACAAAAATCAAAATATGAATCAAAACTTAATCTTATAAATTTATGAAATATTAACAACTCATAAAATTTATTTGGATCTGGAAACCTTGTTGAGATAGTTAATAATACAACTAGTAACGAAATATAATATGGCAAAAAATCTATAAAAGGATAACTCATATATTTTAACATTTTTAATTTGAATGTCAATTCCTCTTTCATTTAATCTTCTGCTCAATATTTTATAAATATTTTATATTATATAATATTAAAAATTCATAAAATTAAAGAAATTTGTTTCTAGATAATAAAAATATTTCTATAAAGGTAATTGCTTCTTTATAAATTTTAAATTAGAATTAATTTCCTGTAGTAACAGTAAATAACATACTTTTATTATCTGTATTATTACTCTGATTATTTTCGTTATTTAGATTATCCAAAAATTGAGTAATTTGTTGTAACAAACCTGAAATTGAAGAAACTGGAATACTTCCTGTGCTTAGTAATTGGCATAGCAAATTTGCCCATACAAATCCAGCATAAATAAGAAAAGCCGCCTGTCCAGCAGGTGTCATCAAACATTTTCCTGCAATTATAGCAATTATTTTAGGAATAGTGGAATATGCTGCCCATAAAGATAATGAAATTTTCAATAAATTACTCCATGAAAAAAATAATACTGCAAATCCACTAGTAGTTGGATCAATTCCCAAATAACTCATTTGATACGGAGATAAACTTCCTTAGTATTAAAATCATTTCCCCATCATTCAATACTATAAGATCACTAAACTCTTGCCCCTCTTCCATAATGGGAGCATTCTCCTGTTCTGGAGCTGCTGCCAAGATAGGAATTGAGCAAAAAGCGATTAATGCTAATGACAAAATAATACTTTTGTTCATAATGTAAACTCCTTAAATTATTTAGATTTCCCAAATCATAATAATTTAATTATAAATATATTGTAACTATAAACTTAATTTTGTACTAAAAAAGGGGGCGTCTCATTTTTATTTTATTAATCTTTATTATTAATTTTTTGTTTTCGTATCTTTACAAAATAAAATATTATATCTATAAAAGTTGTTAGGCAAATTACATATATTAAATAATTTAATAAATAATTATATTCTAAAAATAGAGCAAAATTATCTATTTTTGTAAATTTATTTAAAATTAAAAATATTATATTAAATATTAAATGAATGATAAATACAAATAGATATTGAACATTTAATATAAAGATATTTTTTGATTTTATTACTGTATTTTTTAATATTGTTATAATTACTAAAATTATTGCATTAGGAAGCATAATGTAATCTATATATCTCCACATATTCGTCCTCCTATTTAGGATAATTGTCTTTTAGAAAAAGGGGGAAAATATATAAATTTCACTATCTTCGCTCTCTTCCCCTTTTGTTCATTTTAAAATATTTTATTCAAATAATCAATTCTTTTATTATAAAAATATTATAAAAAATTATTTAATTTTGAATAGTAACTACTATAGCTTGATCGTTACCCCCTATTTCATTATAGATAGTTATAGTTACTGTAGAATTATTAGTTATATTTATGGCATACTTTCTTAAATATTCTTTAACATAACCTGGTATTTCACTACCTGATATTATTATTACAGATTGCTGATGCCAAATACCTTCATCAACTGTAATTCCAATAGCTTCTGAATTCCCATTAATTAAATTCAACACTGAATCGTCACATTCCATTCCTAACGAAGATAAATCTTCACCAATAACTTGATTTGTAACCATATTTATTGGTTTTGCTACTGATGGTGTAGCACATAAAGCAATAATAGCAATTAAAGTTATTAAAAATCTTTTCATAAAAGCTCCTATTAATTTTTTTTTAACTTTTATTTAAATTTTTTCTTTCTTTCTATTTCGTATTTTACAAGAGTTCAGTTATTCACCCTTTAAAGTAGAAACCTTAAACTCTTTTTAATTTCACCCTCATATAAACCACCTCCTTACTACTTTCTTCTACTTTTTATATAAAAAAATACTTTTACCTAGCCCCTTAGTGTTAAATATATTTCAAAA
>DYJT01000028.1:0-5679 GCA_020722965.1 Brachyspira murdochii
TATTAGTTTTTTTGTTTTTATTAGTTTTTTTGTTTTTATTAGTTTTTTTGTTTTTTAATTATTTCTTAAAAATTTTCTAAGTTTTTTTATTTTTTATTAATTTTAAGCCAACTGGAAAGATATAGAATAGATATTCAATTACAAATAATAATATAGATGAAATAAAACCAAAAAAGATAGCTAAAATTGTCCTGAGAAAGCTTAAATATAATGGTGTATAAGAATGGTAATATGAATTTAATATTGTAAGAAATGGGAAAAAAAGAATATAATATAAGATTAAAATAAATTTGTTTTTCACTAAATTTATTAATAAATTTATTTTTGAATAAGTTGTGGCTAAAAATTTATTTTTTCTTAAAAGATTTTTTAAAATGAAAAAATTAATAATAAGAGTATAAAAAAAGAATTCTCTCGTTCTAAATCTTATAGGTAAATTTGATTCAAGAAAATTCCTGAAATTTATTTCAAATGAGGTATTTAAAAACCCGTAATCTTTAAGCTTAAATAAAATATAAAGAAGGATAAGGAAAAAAATAAAAAAAATAATTTGATAAAAAAAATTAATCTTTTGTCTTTTTTTTATTCCAAATAAAATAAAGAGAGCCGGAAAAAAATAGAAAAAATATGTTAAATTTTGCTCTGGTTTTAACCACAAAAGGCTATTTAAGAAAAAAAGGGTATTAATTATTATGCCCAAAGTAAATATTAATGAATATAAGAGGATTATTTTATAAAAATTTGGTAGCTTAATCTCATTTTTATTAAAAAACAAAAAAGAACTAAATTGATAAATATTTAATAGGTAAGTGGAGATTTGCAGAAATAAGATTAATGGGGAAAAATTAAAGTTAAAATTATTAAAATCAAAAAAAATAAAAAATATGTAACTTAATGATAAAATTATACTATTTATAATAAAAAGAATCGAGAAAATTTTATTTTGCTTTTTATAAAATATTAAAAACAGGAAAAGATTAATGATAACAGCTAAGAATCCAATTATCAGATATGCTAATCTTTTTGACTTTAAAGAATTTACAAAAATAGATTTTTTTAATATTTCATTTTTTATAGAATCATCAAACCTAATTTTGCTTTTATTAATTATAATTAAACAGCTTCTCTCTTTAATTGCCCTTAAAACTCTGAGTTTTAGTTCATCTTTGTTTTTTAAAATATTCGGATTTTCTTTTCCTTCATCGATAAAATGTGCCTTAAAAAAAAGGTTTTTTGTTATTAAGTTTAACTTTTTTTGCTCAATTAAATCATTTTCTATAAATATAGAATCTAATATCGAATCGTTAAAATTAAATTTTAAAGAATTCAATAATTTTTTAAAAGTTAAATCCTGCTTAATTTCCACATCTATTAAAAAATAGTTATTATTATAATAATATAAGGAGGCATGAATAATCTTATCTATTTCTTTTTTATCATTTTTAATCAAAACAAAAATCTTTTTTGAGGATTTTATATCTTCCACAGAAAACAAAATTTGTTTTTTTTCCATACTTTCTATTAAAAAATTAGAAAATGCGAAGTTAAAACATGAGGAGAAAACAGAGGTTTTTATGTCAAGCTTAGAAATATCATTTACAGAAATATCATTAAACATAAGGGGAAAAAATAATAGATATTTATCTTCACCAATTTTTTCGATGAAATTATCACCTATTATAAAATCATCGTCTATTTTATTTGCATCAAAAAAAATGGTTATAAAGTTTAATAGAATAATTAACAAAATAAAGATTATTAACTTTATTGATATTTTATGAATGCCTGGTTCCATTTAAGATTAAAAAAACATTAAAGAAAAATTATGCAATCCGAAATTCTAAAAGAGAAAAGATTATCATCAAGAGCAATTGGATTATTTTATGAAAAGATAGCTTGTAGCTATCTAATTAAAAATGGATTTACTATTTTAGGGAAAAATATTTATACAAGATTTGGAGAGATTGACATCCTCGCAAAAAAGGATGGAATCTTTTACATTTTTGAGATTAAAGGAGGTAAATCCAGGGAGGCAAATTTTGAAAGGTTTTCAAGAACCAAAATTGAAAGGCTTGGAAAATTAGCTGAAATATTTCGTATAAAGTATAATTTAAAATTTATTTTAGTTGACGGGTTAGTAATAGTTGCCATGGAGGGCAATATTACTGTTATTCATGTTAAAAATATTCTTCAACAAGGATGTTAAAATGACAAAAGAAGAAAAAATTCTCTGGCTAAAAGAAGCCATAAAATCTGAAAATTATCTAGAAATGGCGATTTATTTTCTCGCTCAAGAAATGATCTTCATTTTTTACCAGATTGTTGGATAATTTTATTTTTAGTTTATAATTTAATTGGTTATTATTTTTTTATAAAAGAGATTATTATGCCTATTAAAAAAATTAAAAATAGTTTTTTAATAAAATTAATTCCATTATTTATTATCCTTTGTTTAATAGTTTTCATTGGGTTTAAGTTTCAATTTGGATTTAAAAAAGGTGATATCATTCAAATAGCAAGTTCTTCAAGGCAATATGTTTATTTCGAAGAAGAGCTATATCGAGTATGGGATTATGAACATCTGGATAAACTTTATGTTAGTGATATTTCAGGAAATAGGTTTCAGATTGAAGGTAAGTATGAATTCTTCGAAAAGGATGAGTTTGGTAACAAAACATTGACAGAAACAAAAATAGTAAGTTTTGAACAGGACAATTTCGGGAGAATGTTTTTTAAAACTCCTTCTATCTATCCAACCTTACGAAATGTCCCTGTTTTCATTGATAAAGATATTTTGCCTTCAGAAAGATGGTGGGCAGAAGGAGAAGAGGTTGTTGATTTTAGTTCTATAGGAATTCCTGGATTTTCTATATCGGTTCCTTTTAAGGTTTCCTATCAATATATTGGTGATGAGGGTAATCTAGCAGTTATTAAAGCATATTATACCAATGTGTATGGATTTGAAAAGGATAATGTGTATAAGATGAATCTTGCATATGCTCCCAAACTTTATACGGCAAATGTAGAGATTATTTTATATTGGGATAAGCAAGCAGGGTATACAGTTAAATTTTCCGATATTTATACTATTTATATCGTTTTGATGAATGGAACAAGGTGGAAATTTACTGGAACTACCGATGGTAACATGAATGTTGTCCGAAAGTGGGATGATCAGAAAAAGGATCAAATTATAAAATCTATAATAGATAATTTGCCAAAAGAGCTAAAAGATAAAATTGAAGTTAAAAAGGCAGATAAAGGTATTTTAATTAACCTGGGGGAGATATTTTTCGATTTCAATAAGTATGATATCAAAAAAACAGAGATCCCAAAACTGCAAATAATAGCATCTATTTTGCAGAAATATTTTTCAGGGTATCAGATCATAGTCGAAGGGTATACCGATAATGTCGGAAGTGAGCAGTATAATCTGGAATTATCTACAAAAAGAGCTAAAACAATTTATGATTTTTTAGTTAGTATAAGTGCAATAAATTCTTTAACAAGCTATTATGTGGGATATGGAGAATCAAATCCTATTGCGCCAAATGATACAGAAGAAAATAGGGCAAAGAATAGACGAGTCCAAATTTTAATTGTTGATTATTAAAAGTAAAATATATTTATGGTTTCGCTTTTATTTTCTTTTATTGAATTTATCTTTGGTATATTATTTATATTTTTAGGAATAAGCTTATATTCTAAATACCCCACAGATAAAAAAAGAAAAATCTTTGCAACTATCCTTGGATTAATTTCCGTTTATTATTTTATCTTTGCTTCAATTCAGTTGAATAGTGATTATAAAATTGTAAATATATTAAACCAGCTATCTCTAATCTCCTTGTTTTTAGCAAGTTCTTTCGGTTTATTATTTTTAAATGAATTTCTTCAAGGAACTTATGCTAAATTTTTTATAAAATTTGTCAGAGTTTCAATTTTTATCTCGGTATTTTTTTCTTTAATTTTATTAATCCAAACTAAAAAACCTATTGATATCTTTTATAATGGGAATTTTTGGCAATATAGATTTTCTTTTTCAGATTATTCTATTATTTTATTTCTGTATTTTTCACTATTAATAACTGGTCTCATTGTTTATTTAATTATTTTGATTTTACTTAAAAATAAATTCATATTAAAAATCTTTTCAATCTATAGTATAATTTTTCTATTACCACCTGTCTTTTTTATCAATTTTAAAAACCCTTATTTCTTTTTTTTAATAATAAATTTGTCTATTTTTTTATGGGTGATAGCCATATATTTTTTACTTAAAAACAATCAGAAAGAGTTAGTTAATTATTATGAATTTCAACAAGAAATAATAGAAGGAATTATCGGCTTTCAATTTCTACTAAATAAAGATTTCTATATTATTGATACGACTAGCAGTAGTGCCAGAAAATTCGGCTATAAAAAAAATGAAATACTCGGGATGAAAATAGATAAACTTATTGATGAATTTGATTATAATAAAACAATATCCTCTCTTATAGACAACGAACACTTTTCTGAAATATCCAGGATTAAAACAAAGGATCATTTAAAAATCATTGTGCAGCTATCTTATTATAAAATCTGTAATAAAAAAAATGAATTAAAATCTATTATTATAATTGGTGATGATATCGAAAGAAGATATAATTTTGAATTTAACCTTAAAAATAAGACAATAGCCAGAATAAAATTTACAAATTACCTGGAAAACGTGATTCAGACAATAGAAAATCTCGATGAATCAATAGCTTTTCTAGATGAAAAGGGAAGATTTATAACGGCCAATAAAAATTTTCTCCAATTTTTTAAATATTTAAAAGATCATATACTAAGCTTAGATGACTTTATTGAATCAAAAAAAAGTGAAATAGAAAAAATTATAGAAGTTCAAAAGGAAGGCAAATCTCGATTTTTCAATTATAAACTAAGATATATTCCAAAAGTGGAAGAGTTTCCTCTGGGTTATGTTTCTTTTATAGAAGATATTACAGAAAAAGAAAAAACGAAAAATAATTTAAAAAATAATTTTAATTTTTTTGATAATATTATCAGAAAATTTCCACTTGGAGCTCTCATATTTAATGATACGCAAGAGGTATTATATTATTCAAACTATTTAAAAGATAAAATTTTTAAAAAATTGAATATAAAAGAAGACAAATATAATCTAATATTTAAAGACTTTCAGATAAAAAATTCGATAGAGGAGATGAAAAAGACTGGTTTTTTTGAACTTACAAATTATGAGATAAATATGACGAAGATTTACAATTTATCGAATATAGAAAACCCGATATGCAATCTTACTTTTTTTATTATAGACAAAATTAATAATATTTTTTGTTTAATAATAGAAAATACCAAAAAACAGATAAGTTATGAGAAAAGAATAGAAGAGATAAATAATTATTTTTCGCAAAAAACATTTGAAAAAATTTCGTTTATTTCTTTATTATCTTATGAATTAAGAAGATATGTCGTAAAAATAATCGAATCTTCTTATATATTAAAACAAGGGAATAAACTTAATTCTAAGATTGATAATACAGATACTAAAATTTATAACAATATAGATAAAATATTAGATAATAGTGTAAATACAGATCCAAATACAAGTTCCAACACAAAAACCAATATAAATACTATTACTGATATAGATACAAATATAGATACAAA
>DYJT01000028.1:5779-16793 GCA_020722965.1 Brachyspira murdochii
ATAGATACAAATATAGATACAAAAATAGATACACAAATGTTTTATATTGATAAAATAATAGAAAATGCGAATAATTTGCTGAAAATATTTGATTCAATTATACTTTATGAGTTAATAGAAAATAATAAATTAAAGGTGAATTATAAAAATATTGAAATAGTCCCATTTTTAAACATTTTAATAAAAAGATATGAAAAAAGTGCAAAAGAGAAAGGGTTAATTTTAAATTTTACAATAATAAACAAATTTGAAAAAAATCACATAGAATTGGTTACAGGAAATCAAAAATCAAAAGATAACCTAAATATATTATTAGATATAGAACTTTTTGAAATAATTTTTGATAATATTATGTCAAATGCAATAAAATTTACAGAAAAGGGAGGAATTAATATTATTGTTAATATCAAAGATTTATGTTTTGAAAATTGCGAACTGGGAATTAAGATAAAAGATAGTGGAATCGGCATAGAACAAAATAATCTTACAAGAATATTCAATAAATATTATCAAACCGATGAGGTTACGACAAAAAAATTTCAAGGGTTGGGTTTGGGTTTATTTTTCGTTGAAAATCTACTTAGATTTTTTGGTGGGCAAATTAATATAGATTCAAAAGAAAACTTTGGAACCGAAGTAAAAATATTTTTGCCTTTAATGAAAGGGATTTATATAGAAGATAATAAAAATTTGAATGAATTTCTTTTTTCTGATACAATTTTTATTGTCGTGTCCAAAGAAAATTTGTTAAACGAGATTTTTGAAATTTTCTGCAAGGAAAACAATTTTACATGTAAGCTATTAAATAAAGATATTTTAAAAGATAATATACCAAATATGAAATTGCAAAAAAGCAAAATTCATATCTTTGTTTTTAATCTTGATGAATTAAAAGAAGATGACTTTTTTCAATTAAATAATTTAAAAGAAAAACTTTTGTTAACTTCTTATAAATTTTTATTTATTGGAATTACAAATATTCCATATGATGCCCCAAAAAGTATAAACAATTATAATATAAATGGTAATATAGTGGATATAATTTTACGAAGACCAATATTTTCGGATTTTATTAAAAAAAGGATAGTATCTTATATTTTGAATGATTATGAATATTTACAATAGCCTGCTAATTGTATTTGTCAATTTTTGTTCTATTCTAGGATTTATATATTTTTTTTATCTAATCTTTACATCTAATAAAAATATAATTTATAAAAATTTCGCTTTTTTTTTCTTGATAAATGCATTATGGAACATATCAAATTTAATAAATATTTTAAAAAAAGACTTAATAACCAATAATTCTATAAAATATCTTTTCTTTTTTCTATTTCTATTTTATTATTTTTATATTTCTAATTTTTTTTATGGTAAAAAAACGAATAAAACCAGACTGATATACCCAATATCATTTTTATTTTTTATTTTTGGAATATTTTTAGCATTTTATAATAGCGAATATTTTATCAAATACATTTTGTTTATTTTGATAATACATTTTATGCATTCTTTTTCATTTATTGTATTTGATAAAATAAATAATAAAAATAACAAAATTCAAAATTTTTTAGCCCTAAATTATCTGATTTCTATTTTGATTTCAATTATTATTGTTTTAACATATTCTTTATTTGTAAAAAAGGATATATTTAATCTTAATTATTCTTTTAGTTTATCTGAATTATTATATTTTTTACAGATAATCCTGCCAATTTTTTTTAATTCTGTTTATCTAGTTGGAATAAGAAAAATCCTATTATTTGAAATAAAAAATGGAAGCTGGCAATATTTTATAATGAATAATGTAGATGCTTCAATTATCTATTTAAACCAATTAAATCAGATTGTTTATGTAAATGATCAATTTTCTAATCTGACAGGTTATGATCTTAAAATGATAAAAAACAAAGATATAAAAGATATTTTAAATTTACAAAAATCTGTATTAATATTACCCAATAGGGAAAAAATAAATGTAGAATATCAGTTTTATAAGACAAAATCTTCAAGTAAAATTAAGTCCCTTATTACTTTAAAAGCTTTAAAAAATGAATATGAAATAGAAATAATTAAAAAAAATGAGGAAGAATATAAAAACAAACTTTTCCATTATGAAGAATTAAACAATAAATTATTAAGTATAATGCCAGGAATAATCTTATTTTTGTCTAAAGATGGTAAAATTATAAATTTTAATCAAGATTTTCTTGATATTTTTAATTTAAAAAAAGAAGAAGCTAAAAGCTTATTTATCTATGATTTTTTTGAAAAAGTAGAGTTTTTGAATATAGAAAGAAAAGATTTAAAAAAAGAAGAATCAATTGATAGTATTACCAATAAAATAAATGGAGAAAAAGTCGCAATTGACAAAAAAATTTTTATTATTGATTGTAAAAATTTAATTGACACTAATATTGACACTAATATTGACAAAAAAAATGAATATTTAAAAAAATTAATAAAGGAAGACTCCTTAAACAAAACAGAGGAAAATATTATATTACGAAGTAGTTATATCATCATATTAAGGGATATTACAGATATTTATATAGCTCAGGATAAACTAAAAAATAATACAATGATTCTTATGAATTTTTTCAGATTAAATCCTTTACCAATCTGTTTTATAGATTTTAACAGTCTAATAAAAATTACAAACAAATCTTTTGCAGAATCTTTTAAAAATTTTAAATCCTTCAACTTTTTAAACTTTATTGAAGAAATAAAAGACTTAAATAATTTTAAAAAACAGATGCTTTGTTTGGGAGATTTTATCTTTAATAATAAAGATTTCGAAAGCATAAAAAGATTTGATTTTTTAAAATTTATTGAAGACAATAAAGAAAAAAATTTAATCATTAATAAAATTAATATATATTCGATTTTTTATTATAAGGAATTTCAAAGTTTAAGTTATTATTTTCCTTATCAGTTTGTTCTTGTTTTTATTGATAAAACAAGTTTAATTTTAAAGAAGATTGAATTAATTGAAAATATTGAAAATTCAAAAAATTTATCAGATAACCTTGATAAACTTATAAACAATATCAATCATGAGATAAGAACTCCGATAAACATAATTAACGGATTTCTTGAGCTAATAGAGATTAAAGATAATCAAGAACTTTTAAATAGTAAAATAGATATTTTAAGAAATAGTACAAATATTATAACTAATATTATTAATGAGATATTGTCAGTAACATCTTACTCTCTAAATGAAAATAATATTGTTGAAATCAAACTAAAACCACTTTTATTAGACTATAAAAAATATATTGAAACAGAATGTAAATTCCAGGGAAAAATAAATGTTCCAGAAAAAGAAGTTGAAAATGTAAGAGTAAATTTAATGATTTTTAAGAAATTGATAAACTATATTATTGATAGTTATAAAGAATATGATTTTTTAAATTTGACTATGGAAATTAGAGAAAATTATAAAAACCAGTTTATATCTAGCAGATCTTTTATTCTGATTTTAAAAGAAAAAAGGGAAAATTTAACTATTAAAGATTCGAATTTATCCTCTCTTAGAATAATAGTTTTAAAATACCTGACTTTCTTATTGAATGGTAGAATAAATTTTGAAAATTCATCCGAATTTAATTTTAGTATAAAAATCCCGATGAAATAAATATTTACTAAATTTCCTTATTTACATTATTGGCAACACCATTTTCATTTAAAATTTTCAAATATTGCTGATCATCTTGTTTTTGATTGTTTTTTTGAATTTCCTCAACCTTTTTTTGCGTTTCTTTCGCATTTTGGTTATTATTTATTTGTTCAGTACTTGACTGGGAGTTAGTAATCCTTTTTAAATCCATAAATCCCCCTTTTCTCAAATTATATTTTAACTTTGTATTTTTTGCAAATTAAAGTTAACTAAACCAAGTTATTTTCAAGGCACATTATTTAAATTAATTTAAGGTATATTTCATTAAAAAACCATATTTCACTTTTATTTTCATTTAAGATTGAAATTAAAAAAAAAGATAATAAAATAAAAGAAATAAAATTTAAAATATATTTAATGGGAATAGATATGAACAAAACAACTGTTTTTGTTAGTAAAAATAGCAGTTTATCTTATGAATATGGAAGATATTGTTCTCAAATTTGCGGACCCTCAAAGCTACTATTTCTTGAAGATAAAGAGGAAAACTTTCAAAAAATTCCAAGATTTCTTGTATTTGTTATACCAGTTTTTAAATTAGAAAAAAATTCAAGTGAATCTATCGCTTTTGAATCAGAAAAATCGCAAGTAGATTTAAAACTTTACAAATTATTAAATGATAAAGTTTTTTATAAAAATGATATAGATATAATTAAAAAAATGTTTAATTTAAATTTGATAAATTCGCAAACAGAAATTTATTTTATTTTTATCTTAGAATATATCAATAATAGCAATAAATTAAAAGATTTTATTAATTTATCGTATTTTATAGAAGATTTAAATGCTATTATTAAATCTATTAAAGGATATTATCTTGTTAATTCAAAAAGTGAATCTGAAAAAGAGTCTTTAATTGGATTTTTAAGAAACTTAAGAATTCAAACAATAAGCCCTATTAAGCAGATGGAACAAAATAATCTTGCACCTATTATATATCAATTTATAACTAGCCATGATGTCTGTGTAATTGCAACAGGCTATAAGGAATTTGTTAGAGCAACTTCTGTTGAATATATCTTTAAAAACAACAAATTTTATATAATTTCTGAATCGGGGGAAAAATATGCAAATCTTTCTTGTAACAAAAACATAGCCTTAACCATTTTTGACTCAATTCAAATTGGTGGTAGAACTAAAAGTATTCAAGTTCAGGGTTTGGCTAAAATTTATGATATTTTTGATGATGAAATTCATTTTATTTCAAATTTAAGAGGTTTGGATAAAAATATTATTTCCTCGTTAAATTTTGAGCTATATGTCATAGAAATTGAACCTATTAGTATCGAGTTATATGATCCATCATTAAAAGAGGCTGGATACTCTACGAGGCAAATATTTAATCCTGAAAATTTCAATTAAATATATAAAAAATATAAAGTTGAATCTAACAAGATAGAATAGAGGTATTTTATGCAGATAAAACAATATTCAATAGTTTCAACAAAATTCGCAGATGAAAGATATTCTTTATATGAGGCTTTTTGGGAAAACAAGGTTAAGGTATATATATTTGAATTTTATTTAAAAAACTTAAGCATAAATAATCCAAATGATGTCATTAATAAAATTTTAATACCTGCTGATATAGGGAATCCCATAGAGATAATTTCATGCTTTATCGGATTTAATGGGAATTTGTTTATTGCCTTACCGTTTGAATTTGAAAGGTTATCCAGAATTCGTGGTATATATCTTGAATATGATTTAAATCAATTGAATTATTTTATAGACAAAGAAGCAAAAACAAAGATACTTCTTGTTAATGGTAAGAGTATTTCCGGTAAAAGTTTTTTGGCAAATATTTTAAATATCTATTTTGTAATAAAAAAATATGAGACCTTTTTTTTTACTGCAATATTTAAACTAATGCAAGATGTAGAGATTGTTAATGAAATGATGAAAACATTTTTTATTGATGAAATAAAGGAAAATAAGCTTAGTCAGAAAATCCAATTTGGCTATTTTCAAGAGAAATATCAGAAATTATTTGCGGGGAAAATCCTGTCTTTTGCCTCTAAAAGTCCAGTTATCATATTTTTCGATAACATTGAGCTACTTTCAAAAAATGTGCAAAATTTAATTTTAGGCATATATAAAACAATTCAGATAAATCCAGGTAACTATCCTGTCATTTTCTGTTTAATCTCGGTAAATGGAATCTCTCATCTATTAGTTGATGACGAGATGACAAGAAATACCTATAGAAGAGTTATGCCACATGTAACTTATAATGAACTATTAAAACTTGCAAATTTTATACCATTAATAAAAAAGTCACAAAACAATAATTGCCAAAGTGATTTAATTCATCATCTTTATAAGATAACCGAAGGGCAGCTATCTAATATTCAATTTGTTCTATCAAGAATCGCGCTTGGAAGTATAGAGTGGGATGAAAAATTTATTAATATGACATTAGATAAAATCTATGCAGAAGAATTGGCAAAATTAAACAATTTGGATCTTTTAGTATTATCAATTTTTAAAGCTTTCAAGATCCCTTTATCCTTTTTAGCGATTAAATATATTTCACCAATTTGTTTAGGTGAAAATTATCAATTTGATCAAGTCTATGATTCAATTTTGAAACTAAAAGACCTTTTCATTTTGTCAACGGTAGTGTTAGATAAAAATATTCATTTCTCATTAAATTATAAGGAGATGTTACCATACATACCTGATTTTCATGATCCAAATAAAATCTACGAATCCTGTGGTGACTATTATAATTCTATTGGCGAAAATCATGAGTTAATACTTTACTGTTATATAAACTCAAAGAATTTAGAAAAAACTCTTGATTCTCTTTATAATTTCATAGAGATTTATAAGAAGATGTATGATTTCGAACCAATATTATTTTATATAGATAAAGTGTTACAGACTTTTTCAATAAGTCAGGAAAAAAGATTTGAACTGTTATACGAAAAAGCGGAGATATATTCACATATTTCATTATGGTTTGAATCATTATCTATGTTGTATGAGCTTTTACCTTATTCTCTTCATATTGAGAAGATCTATTATTACATCTGCTACAACTACTTTTATTTAGGAGAGTATGATGCAATAGAAGAATTTATTTTAGCATACCAGCATATCATTTATTCTAACGATTTATTAAAGATAAAAACAGGGTTTATTCAAGCACCGATATTTTGTATAAAAAACGAAAGGGAAAAAGCTCTTTCTTTGATCGATGAGTTATATAATCTTATCATTAAAAGAGAAGATAAGGAAGAACTGCTGAAAGAATATTTTGTTTGGACAGCGAATTGTTATTATATTCTTGGCGATGTTTCAAATGCTAAAAAAATGATAAATAGAGCAGAATTGAAAAAGGAAGATCTTCAATCTATACCTTATTTTTTAGAGATATATCTACTTCAAGCTAAATTTGCTTTATACGAAAAACAATATAATATAAGTCTATCATGGACAAATAAAGGGCTTACACTCTGTGAACAATTTTATAATTTAAGATATATCTCTGATTTTTATTATATGACGGCGATGAATCTCTTTTACTTAAAAAATTATAATTCAGCATTATCATATTTCAAAAAGGCTTCAAAATTGAAGGAAGACCTAAATCATAAATTTGACCTTGGTATAATTAGATATTATGAAGCTTTAACCTTGTTTAAGATAGGTAATTTTTCTCAAGCCATATCTAAAACCTTTAAGGCGGCACATATATTTAAAATTTTAGGCGCTAAACAATATTATAAGAAATCGCAATTGTTGCTGATAAAATCTGAATTTGAACTTAGAAATTATGAAAGAGCCTTTTATTTACTAAGAGCAGTTTCAAAAGAACATGAACTTTCGGAAGAAGAAAAAGATGAAATTTTATTTTATATAACAAGAATACAGGAAACTATTGTTTCGATGAGTAAAACTGTTTCAATAATTCTTGAATCTAGAGATTTTTCGAAAATACCAACATATTTCAATTCCATGAGAAATACAAGAGTCTCTTTTGATGATCTTTCTTTAAAACTTGTTTATTCTTTGCAGCATATTGTTGATCAAAATCCCCATTTTGAAAAAGTTTATGAAGAAATTCTTATTTATCTAACAAATTATTCGAATGCTGACATATCTTATCTGGTTTTAAATAAATTAAACAAGGAATTTGAGATAATTTCAAAATATTCTCCATTAAATCTATCTTTATCTACTAATAAAGAGACTATATTTGAACTATTAAAACTAAAAATACTTTATGAAGAAAAAGTTACTACCCTTTCTTACGACAATGAGAATATAGTTTGCATCCCTTTATATAGGATATCTCGTTTACCAGCATCTAGGGCGAAAAAGATAACCTCAAGAATACGAAAAAATTATTTGGGATTTATTTTGTTATTTTTCTCGAATGAACCTCAAAAAGAGACGATATTTTCAATATCCAGTTCATACTCGATAATAAATTCAATTATAGTTAACTCTCTTGAATACAATAATCTCTCAAAAGAGGATGATTATACTTATAGATTTAAGGTTTTTAAAGAAATCGTGGTAAGAGAGATACATAATTGTAATGAAGAAAATCATAATTATGCCTTTGGTTATATCAAAATAGATTCTGACAATTCAAACTTTTTTAAGTTTATTGATACCGGTGTAATTAAAGAATTTGGGATTAGTTTAAATAAATATTTTAGAAGTGAGGATCTTATAACTCGAATATCTGAGAATGAATATTTTATCTTTTTACCTTTTGCAGAAAAACATGGCAAAGAAACATTAAAAATGAAAATTACAAGTTGGATTAAAAATTTAATTCAAAATGAATTTAAGGATGAGATTTTAAAAAATTTAAATTTGTTCTATGCTTTTTCTTTTAATGTTCCATCAGAAAAAAATATAATTATAGATCTCGATATTATTATCAAAGAGTTAAAAGAAAATGCAGTTAAAATTCAGCTGAACCAGGAACTCTGAAAAATGGTATTACATCTCTGATATTTTTCATTCCAGTAATAAATTGAATTGTTCTTTCAAAACCAAGCCCAAATCCAGAGTGAGGAACCGAACCGTATTTTCTTTGATCGATATACCACCAATAATCTTCTTTTTTTAATCCTTTTTCATCGATATTTTTTAATAGCATATTAAGATCATCTTCTCTTTGAGATCCACCGATTATTTCACCAATTTCAGGGACAAGGAGATCCATCGCTCGGACGGTCTTTCCATCAGAGTTTCTCTTCATATAAAAAGCCTTAATTGAAAATGGATAATCTATTACAAATACAGGTTTTTTAAAATATTGTTCAGTCAAAAATCTTTCATGTTCAGATTGAAGATCAATTCCCCAACTGACGGGATAATCGAAATTATATTTTGAATCCATAAGAATTTCAATAGCCTGGGTATATGTTATCTTTTCAAAAGTTGAAGACAATACATTGTCTAATCTTTTAAGTAATCCTTGTTCAATCCATTTATCGAAAAATTCAAACTCGTCGGGATGTTTTTCTATGGTAAATTTCAGAATGTACTTTATAAACTTTTCTGCGAGATCCATATTATCATTAAGTTCATAGAAAGCCATTTCTGGCTCAATCATCCAGAATTCTGCAAGATGTCTACTTGTATTAGAATTTTCTGCTCTAAAAGTTGGGCCGAAGGTATATACTTTTGATAAAGCCTGTGCAAAATTCTCGACTTCAAGTTGTCCTGAAACCGTTAAAAAAGCCTTTTTGCCAAAAAAATCTTGATTGTAATCTATTTTGCCGGTTTTCGCGACTTCTTCAAGATTTAAAGTGGTTACCTGAAACATCTGCCCAGCACCTTCGCAGTCTGATGTGGTTATTATTGGTGTGTGTATATAATAAAATCCATTTTTTTGAAAAAAATCATGTATTGCGTAAGCTATAGTGCTTCTAACCCTGAAAACAGATCCAAAAGTATTTGTTCTTGGCCTAAGATGAGCTATTGTCCTTAAAAATTCAAAAGAGTGCTTTTTCTTCTGTAAGGGGTATTCTTCTGCAGAAGCAATATTATAAATGGTAAGCTGCTTACCTTTTATTTCCCATTTTTGACCACTTTTTGGAGATTCAATTAAATCACCTTTAATTTTAACGCTGCTTCCTGTGGTTAATTTTTCTAGCCGATCTATTAAGCCTGCTTCCTGTTCGAATACTATCTGAATATTTTTAACTGTTGAACCATCGTTTAATTCGATAAAATAGATATTTTTAAGATCTCTAATTGTTCTAATCCATCCAGTAACAGTAACATCTTTAATCTCAGAAGTTGATAATAGTAAATCTTTGACAACATGCATAAGAAATCCTCCCTTAAAAGAATAAAATATATTGTTTTGTAATTAGATTTTTAATAAAAAGAAAATACCAAAATATAAAAAATTTGAAACTAATTTAATATAAAATCATAAAAATGCCATTGTTTAACAAAACCAGCGAACCCGTACTTATAAACATCTATCTTTTCAAAATCATCGGGATAATGCATTAAAAATATCTTATGTTTTAGTTTTTCGTCGAAATTAGTTATTTCATCTATGCTTGCATGAACACCACCTTTGGCAAATTGGCAATCATGAAAAATATAATCAATATCATATTTGTTTACAAGAAATTCAATAAAATCTTTATCAAATTTAGTATCAGAGGTGTATAAAATTTTTTTGTCTATTATCAAACCAAAAGTAAGTTGGTGGTTTTCAAGCAGTTGCTGATTGGAAGGCAAATGTTTTGTCTGGAAGAAAATTATATCAATACCGTCAATATTTATATTATAAAATTTTCTATTTTCTTGATAATTTAAGTAAAATCTTGAAGGTCTTATATAATCTATAAAATCTGTTACCGATAAAAATCTACCATTTTGATATTCAGAATAAGAACAACCACCTTTTAATGATTGTTCCCAAAGGATTTTTAAAAGTGGTTTTGGAACAATAAGATTAAATTTCCTTTTAAAAAAATATCTATTTGCTAAAAATGCCTCTTCGACACCACCTAAATGATCTGCATGCGAATGCGTTAAAATCAGGTTGGAAATAGATGAAACATTATGACCTAATAGATTTAAAGCAAATGGAGCTCTTGATCCAAAATCTACAAAGATTGAAGTATTACCTTTGACTATTATGATATTGTTCTGAAATAATTTTTTAGAAAAAGCTGTTCCACAACCAAGAAAAAATATAGAAAGATACCCTTCGTTTTTTAATGATAAATTATTTTCAGCATTTCTTATTAATAGTTTATGCATTTTGAAGTTTAATCATTCTGTTTTTATTCTTTTTTTCTCTTTTTTGTTATTTTCTTTTGTTATTCTGTTTTTGTTATT
>DYJT01000028.1:16893-19000 GCA_020722965.1 Brachyspira murdochii
TTTTGTTATTCTGTTTTTGTTATTAGTTTAGTTTTCACTCTTCAGTTTTCACTCTTCTCAAAAAATTGATAAATTTCATCAATTTTTTCTCTTAGAATTTTTTCAGAGTCTATTCCAAGCAAAAATGTATAGAAATAGAGTAAAACAAATGTGTTTGCCAAAAATTCAATATTTTTTTCATTTTCATTTATCGAAAAACCTTTTTCGATAGATTCATTTACCATTTTAATAAATTCCGGGAAAAATTCTTTTATAGAATTGGAATTACTAATTATTTTTTCTATAATATCTTTGTATTGTTTGGGATAATGATTTAATTTTCTAAAAAGCTTAATCAAAGTATAAGAAGGAGGAAGTGCCTTTGGTATACCTTCAATAATATTTTTTCTTTCTTTTTTCTCTTTTAATTTTTGTCTATTCCATATTTTTAAAACTTCATTTGGATTTTCTGCTTTTTCATCAGCAAAAACATGAGGATGTCTGAAAACAAGTTTTTTAGAAATACCTTCAAAAACATCGTTTATATTGAAAAATTTATTTTCATCTGCTATTTGAGATATCATAAAAACCTGAGATAATATATCCCCAAGTTCCTCCTTAAGTCCATTCATATCGTTTTTTTCAATTGATTCGATAGCTTCATATGTTTCTTCAAGTAAATATTCGGTACAATTTTCGATTTTAAGATTCCTATCCCATGGGCAACCATCAGGCGATCTTAAACTTTTAACTATCTCATATAATTTTTTAGCTTTTAGTTCAATGGAATTAAGATTAATATCAAATTTATTGTTCATATTAAAGTAAAATGAATTTTATAAAAGTTTTAAAATTGAACTTTAGGAGCTTCCTGCGCTTCACCAACAGCTTTAAAATATGGTCTTTGTTTAAATCCGAATATTGATGCAAATATTACACCAGGGAATTTTCGAATAGTTGTATTGTAATCTTTTACTTTTTGATTATATCTTTGTCTTTCGACGGCAATCCTATTTTCGGTTCCAGAAAGTTCTGCCATTAAAGTTACGAAGTTTTCATTTGCCTTTAAATCGGGATATTTTTCAAAAACAACAAGAAGTCTTGACAATGCCCCTTCTAATTGATTATTAGCGGCTATTTTCTCATCTATGCTTTGAGCCTGACCTACAGATGCTCTTGCCTTAGTAACGGCGATTAATGTTTCCTGCTCAAATTTCATATAGCCTTTTGCGGTTTCTACAAGATTTGGTATCAAATCATATCTTCTTTGAAGTTGATTTTCAACTTGAGCCCAGGATTCATCAACAGATGCATTCAATGAAACCATGTTGTTGTATGAAGAAATACCAGCAATAACAAGGATAACCAATATTACAACTAAAATTACCCAACCTTTTATCTTCACTTTAACCTCCAATTAATTTATCTATTATATCTCTATTTTTGAAATAAGAAATTTAAGACAATCATAAAGAAGAGAAAATCTTTGTATATGCGTATAATCCTCTTTACCATTAATAATTTCGGTTATTTTATCAGCATCAGGATAATTAAGTAAATTGCATAAGGAAATAAAAAGGTCAATTTCATTTTTGAATGAAAAATTAAGATTTTTTAATTTTGAAAATGCGTAAATAGCATACCTTAAAGAATATAATAAATCTTGTGAAAAACGGGTTATTTCGCTCTTGCTAAAGATCGAATAACTTGATGATGCAATTACAAAGAGTTTTGATCTAAGTTCTCTTTCTATGTTGAGTCTGAGAAAATTATTATCCAAATCTATGTCTTTAAAATTGTCTTTTCCATATAGATTTTTTGAGAAATCCTTAATATATAAAATATCAGCGGCAAATGTATCCTTGGCATTTTGGATAAATTCTGAATTCAAAAATATAGGCAAGAACTTATAAAAAGATTTATATTTTTTCTTTTCAGTTACGAAACTTTCTAATTCCAATGGGTTTGAATCTTTGAGAATTAACACAGGGAATAAATCATTAAATTCTCTAACTTCTAAAAGATTATCCCCGAAGATTTGTTTAAAAAATTCAACTTTTTCCATAAAATTCCTTATTTTTTTATTTTTTTATTTTTTTATTTTTTTATTTTTTTATTTTTTTATTTT
>DYJT01000029.1 GCA_020722965.1 Brachyspira murdochii
TAAAATAACAAATAAAATATTTAAATAAATAAACTAAGATGAAAGAATTAAAATAGTTAAAATAACAATAAATAAATTAAAATAAATAAACCAACATGAATAAATTAAATTAAACAAAATAGTAAATAAATAAGTTAAAATAAATAATATTTTAAATATGCTAAACATATAAAAATATTAAGTAATTATTGATTAAAAATAAAAGTTTATATTATGAAAAGAACAATTGACCTTTATATTATCTTGGCGGTTTTATCCTTACTTTTTATAGGTACTTTGAATATATTTTCACAGACTCAGATTCAATATAAAGACTATCCTTTAAAAAAACTTATCTTTGTAAAACATATAATCATTTTACTTTCCTCTTTATTTATATCATTTATCTTTTTTTTCTTAGATATTGAAAAACTATTTAAATCCTTTTTTATTCCTATCTCTCTATTAATTTTAGTTTTACTGCTAATACCAATTATTTTCAAGAAATATGTTGAAATCAATGGATCTAATAGATGGATTTCGTTTAAGTATTTCTCGATTCAGCCCTCAGAGTTTAGTAAGTTATATCTTGTTCTAACATTTTCCTATTGGTTTTCTAAGAAAAAAGATTCTCAATATTCTTTCAAAAGCGATATATTATTCCCTTTATCTATTGCCACAATTGTTCTTTTTCTAATCTTCATCCAGAAAGATTTATCAACGGCTTTTTTGATAGGTATGTTTTTGATAATCACCTTTTTGATCTCTGGGGTTCCGATTCCTACAATAATATACTTTTGTGTTCTTACCATATCTATTTTTATTATCTTAATTTTCTCGGGAAAATACAGGATAAATAGAATATTGGCTTTTTTAGTTCCTAAATCGAATATTTCAACGATAGCTTTTCAAAATTATCAGGCACTAAGATTTATCGGTCTTGGAGGTCTCTTTGGCAAAGGTCTTGGTTGGTCAATGAGCAATGGGGAGTATCTGCCTCTTTCCTATTCAGATTTTGCATTTTCCGGTATCGTATGTGAAATGGGTATTATTGGTGGGTTTTTTGTAATATTCTGCTATATAATTATTATATTAAGAGGCTATATCATCTGCCTTGATACATCTGATCAATTCGATTTTTTCCTTGCTGCTTTTACTATTACCATGCTGACCATACAGGTTATCATTAATATTGCAGTTGCCCTTAATATGCTTCCACCAACAGGAGTTACTTTGCCTTTTGTTTCATATGGAGGTTCTTCTTTAATGGTTTCGATGATTTTTGTATCTATTCTGATAAGAATTAGATATAAGACAAAATTGAGATTTGGTCTTTACTTTTAAAAAATATTATAACAGGGCTGAAAAAACAAAAGACTATGAAGTTTGACGCGATTGATAAATATAATTTGAACAATAAAAAAAAAGAAAAATATTCTGTGATAATTTTATATGTTATTTTATTGATAATCCTTGCTTTTTTTATCTTCTTAATTTATTTGAATTCATTAAAAGGAGAAAAATTTAAAATTTATATAAGTGGAATATCAGCGGATAATAAGGAAGATTTTATAAATTTAATTGAAAACAAATCCTGTCTTCAGATAATCTTACCAAATTTTAAAAAAAAGTTAGAAAATATTTATTATATTGAAAAAATTAAGATACAATACAAACCATTTAATAAAATTTATTTAAAAATTACCGAGAAAAAACCTTATTTAATAATTTATGATCGTAGTAGAGGCATTTTTTATCAAATTACAAAAGAATTTTACATATTAAAATTAGTTTTCGACCTTTCATTATTACAGTTAAACATTGTTTCTATAGATTTAAGTAAAGTTTATAAAAAGGGTGAAAAAATTAATATTTCAAGTAATAAAATAGATTTATATAATGAAGATTATTTATTATCCGAAATTATTGTAGACAAAGGAAATTTTTTTGGTATTCCTGTAAACAATAGCTTTATAATTTCCTTTGGAACATTTATAAACAGGATAAAAATAGATAATTTAAATCTTCTTTTTTCTCTTATAAATGTTAAAAAAAATGAAGAAAAATTTAAAAAAATAAGATATATTGATATTAGTTATCCAGAGGTTGCTAGAATAATTACAGAATAGGGGTTGATTAGTTTGAAAAATGGAATTTTAGCTGCATGTGATATTGGCTCATCAAAAGTTTGTTGTGGCATAGCAAGAATAGATGAAAATCAAGAATTTTCTTTAATAGGTTTTAGCCAGATTGTTTCCAAAGGGATAAGAAAAGGGGTAGTAGCTAATATCGAGGCAGTTACTAAAAATATTGTAGATGCCGTTACTCAAGCAGAAGTAATAGCTGGTGAAACCGTAGCATCTTTAACTATTAATATCAGCGGAGATCATATAAGTTCTACAAATTCAACAGGAGTAGTCGCTGTTTCGGGGAAAAACAAAGAGATTACTTATGAAGATGTAAAAAGGGTAATTAATGCGGCAAGAACAATTGTCATTCCAAAAGGAAGGGAAATGCTTCATGTTCTTGAGCAGCATTATACTGTGGATGACCAGATAGATATAAAAGATCCCATTGGTATGACTGGTGTCAGATTGGAAACATCTGTTCATCTTGTAACAGGGTCGATGATGCTTTTGTTGAATCTGAAAAATGCAATTTTAAGATCTGGCTATAGTTTTCAGGACATTATTCTTTCTTCTCTTGCTGCCTCAGAATCTTGTATTTCTGAAGATGAAAAAGAACTTGGTGTTTTACTTATAGATATTGGTTCTGAGACAACAGATCTGATTTGCTACTATAACGATTCTGTCATCTATTCTGCTGTAATTCCATTAGGGGGATCAAATATAACCAAAGATATTGCCATTATGTTGAAGATTCCTATTAAAGAAGCGGAAAACTTGAAGATTAATAGTGGTTTTGCTTATTCTCAAATGGTAGATGAAGAAGAGAAGATTGAAATACCTACTATAGGTGCAAATCCAGCGAGATTGGAATCGAAAAAATTTCTTTCTCAGGTTATAGAAGCAAGGGTAAAGGAAATATTAGATCAGGTTAATTTACATATCGAAAAGGGGGATTTAAGTAAGAAAATTCCTTCTGGAGTCGTTTTGACTGGTGGAACAGCTAAGTTACAGGGTATCGAAAACTTATGTTTTGAGTATTTAAAAACCCCTGTTAGAATTGGATTTCCTTATGGATTTAAATCTGTAAATACAAATATTTTTTCACCCGAATATTCGGTATTGATAGGTTTATTATTACTTGGAATTGAAGATTCTAAACTTGAAACAAAAGAAAAAGAAAAAAAAAGTTTTTTAGATAGATTCAAATCTTTTTTTATGAAATAATTATTAAAGAAAATAAAGGCAACCTGTAAATAATTTTTTATGAAATTTGAAAGAAATGTTTGGGAAAAATTTTTTAAAAAGAATATTTGGAAAGAATATTTGGAAAGAAAAAATTGGGAAAAATATTTGAAATTTAAAAATATTATAATATAATTTAAAAAGATAATAAATAAAGTAGGGTAGTATAGACCCATAGTTTAATTTGGTATAATATTATTATCATTAGTTAACTTTTTCTATAAAATTGTAAAAAGTAAAAAATGGTGGCGGGAAACACCATTTATGGGGAGGGGGGATGGATTTTTCTATTCGTGTCACAGAAAGTGAAGATAATTCTTTACCTATTCCAAAAATTTTTGTCATTGGTGTTGGTGGAGCCGGGCAGAATGCAGTCAATCATATGATTGACTCTGAATTAAATGATGTTGAGTTTGTCTGCATCAATACGGATAAACAAGCCTTATCCAATTCAAAAGCTAAAATCAAAATTCAGATAGGAAGCAAAATAACAAAAGGACTTGGTGCAGGAGCAAATCCTCAGATTGGTGAAAAAGCTGCTGAGGAAGATCAGGCTAAGATTAGAGAAGCGATAAAAGATGCAGATCTTATTTTTATTACAGCCGGTATGGGAGGTGGTACTGGAACAGGTGCAGCACCTGTTATAGCTAGAATAGCAAGGGATCTTGGTACCTTATCTATAGCCGTTGTAACAAAACCTTTCAATTTCGAAGGGAAGGCTAAAGTTCAAAGAGCCGAAGAAGGAATAAAAAAATTAAGACAGTTTGTAGATACCCTTATTGTTATCCCAAATGATAGACTTACTCAAATTGCCAAATCTTCTATTTCACTATTTGCTGCATTTTCAATGGCAGATGAAATATTGAAACATAGCGTTCAAGGATTGGCGGAATTGCTAACTAAAAATGGTTTTATAAATGTAGATTTTCAAGATGTTAAGACAATTTTGAAAAATCAAGGTTATGCCCTACTTGGTATAGGTGAGGGAACGGGAGAAAATAGAGTATTAGAAGCAATAAATAAATCCATCTCAAATAACTTAATAGAAAATGTAGCTATAGATGGTGCTAAATATGCAATAGTTAACATAGAATGTGGTAGTGATTTTCAGATGAATGAATATGATCTGATAATGAAAACTGTATCTGAAAAGATGGATAAAGATAGTCTTGTAATTCTTGGAATTATAAAAAATGAATCTTTTAAAGACCAGGAAAAAATTAGAGTCACTTTAATTGCAACAGGTTTTTCTGTAAAAGAAGAAACTGCAATAGCAAAAGAATTTACCGGTGATTCTAATATAATAACGGCAGATGATATTAGCAAAGAGGAAAAGTCAGAAACAAATAATGAATTAAAAGAAGAGATAAAAGTTGCAAATGGTATCACAGAGAGAATAATAGCTTTTGATACTTATGAGGCATTAAAAAAACAGATTTTTGGTGACAATCCTGAAATACCTGCTTTTTTAAAACAAAAAAGATTATCCGAAAAAAATGAGTAGTACTAAAAAGCAATATGACGAAATATGGATAGAAAAGGATATTGAAAAATTAAAATTTTCTAAATCAATTGCAGTATTATACCCAAATGAATATAAAGTTGCTTCTTCGAACCTTGGTTTTCATTCTATAATAAAAAATCTTTGCCATTTTGGTTCAAAACCTGTTAGATTTTTTTACGATAAATCATTAGATAATTTTATTTCTTTTGATTCCGATAAGCGATTAAGTCAATTTGATAATTTATTTATATCTATTTCATTTGAAAATGATCTTGAAAATTTGCTTTCAGGTTTTAAAAGAAATTTTAACAATATTAGTTCAATTTCCAATAGAATAGTTATTGGTGGATCAGCAGTCACTTTGAGTCCATTCCTTTTCATGGATATAGCGAAAGAGTTAGCTATAGGTGACTCTGAAGGTTATTTTAACAATATTGATCAATTTGATAAATTAAATTTTATAGAAAATATTGAGATAAAAAAACATTTTAATTCAATAAATTTCAATGATAGCAACTATTTTTTAAATTTTACCGAAAGAGAAAAACTAAATAAAAGTTTAAATGAATTTAAATTAAATTATAACAGAACAGTAGAATTAAAAGTTCCAGTTAGCTCAAATTTTATTTCAAAATTTTCTTCTTTTAAAAATTATTTTTTAATTGAAATGTCAAGGGGCTGCCCTTTTAAATGTAAATTCTGTACATTGAAAAGTTTAAGAGAGAATGCAAGATTGTTTGAAATTGGTGAAATTATAAATAAATTATCAAAAGCCTATAAATTTACGAAAAATTTCGGTTTGATTTCAGCATTTCTCCCACCTTTAAAATTTTTGAAAGAAATAAAGGCTAATTTTACAGATTCGATATTTCATCTTTCTTCTTTTAGGCTTGATAGCATAGATGAAGATATATTGAAATTTATTTCTGAAACAAGAATGAAGACAATTACTATAGCACCTGAAACAGGAGATGATTCTATTCGAAACTTTATCGGTAAAGGCTTTTCAAATACAAATATTGTTAATTTTATAACTGATGCAGTAAAGCAAGGAATTAATAAGATAAAGTTATATTTTATATTAGGATTAAAGGCTATGGGTCCCGATATAGATGATTCCCAAAAAGAGCAGGCACTAATTTACGAAGCAGATAAAATGATAGGTTTAATAGAAAACATCTATAAAAGAACGTATGAAAAAACAAAAAAGACACCTTTAATCTTCATTTCTATAAATCCTATAATCCCTAGACCTTCGGTAGATATGTGGAACTATTCATTTATTGATTCTGGCTCATATAGTAGATTGAAAAAATATGTAAGAACAAAAATATACAATCTTGAAAGGTTTGGAAAATTGATAACCCTTGATTTTATATCATATAATGAGGCTAAAAAGGAATATCTTTATAGCTGGAATATAAATAATTTTGACTTTTAATTTTAAATTTTTTTATTGGAAAAAGTTAAAAATTGCATATAATTATAACGAGTAAAATTACCAGAATAACGATAAATTTTCAATAAAATGGAAATTTTGAAAGATCAAAAAGATTTAATTTTTCAATTTTTAAATGAATATGAAGATCCTGTTTTTATATTTGAAATAAATGCAAAAATCGAGACTTTTTATTACGCAAATCCTGCATTTTATAATATTTTAGGCTATGACCAAAAAGAAGTTACCAAATTAAAATTTAAAGATCTTTTTCCCAAAATTGATAAAAATGATAAAGATAACTTTATCAAAATTATTGGTGAAAAAAATTCGGTTTCTTTTTCCACATACATCCAAAAAAAAGATCAAACTTATTATTTTTCCATGATTAAATTATATCTATATAAAAAATTAGATAAAGTTTACATCATCGGGTTTTGTAAAAATCAAACAGAAAAAAACATTTTCGAATATAGAAAATACATTTCGGAATTTTTATTGGCTAATTTTCAAAAAGAACAGATAGAATCAGACTTGATTTTGAAAGTTGCAGAATCTATTTTTGTTTTTTTGAATTCAAATATTTTATTTTATTACCCAGTTAATATTCAGAATGATAACTCAAGATTGTATTATATGAATAATTCAGCTTTGATGGTAACATCAGAAGAAGAACTATTAGAACCTTTTATCCAAATAATTGAAAATAATATAAATATTATAAATATTAAAAAAGAACCAATTTTATTTAAACAAGACATTTATATAATGAATTTTTTAAATCCAAACTATAAGAATTTAATCCAATTCAATACAAACTCCGATAAGATAAATTGTATTATAATTCCTATTTATATTGAAGATAAACTTCAGGCTATTGTAAATATATTTACACTAAAAGATCAGTTTACTTCTGATGAGATAAATTTAATCCGTTTTACATTTCAAGGTATTCTGATTTTTAAAATAAAGGAGAATTATTTAAAGGATTTAAGATACACTAAACAATGTTTTACTGATTTACTTAATTATTCAGTTGAAATGCATTATAGACAGGCTTTACCGGATAGAAAGATCGAATATATTTCCTCTTGCTGTGAAAAAATTACAGGTTTTACCAAAGAAGAAATTTTGAATGAGCCTCATATATTTTATGATAGAATTTTAGAAGAAGATAAGCAAAAATTTTCACAAAATTTTAACCTAAAAAAAGATGATATTAAGCCAAATGATAAACTGGAATTTTTCATAGAATATAGATTTGTTCATAAAGATGGCTCAATAATATGGCTATCGGATCTTTTCATTGTAATTTTTGATGAGAATAAAAAATCCAGGTATATTTTTGGTAGCATAAGAGATATTACAAAACAAAAAGAAGATGAAGAAAATTTGAAAAATTTACAAAATCAGATGGCTCAAAAACAGAAAATGGAAGCTGTTGGAAGGTTTTCAAGTGAGATTGTTCATGATTTTAATAATATTATTGGCGGACTGGATGGTAATATTAAACTGGCTTTAAGCAATATAGATAAAATTAAACAAAATTATTTAATTGAACTAAAAAAACTTAATCTTAAAAATTTATCTGATGATCTGGATGAGATTGAAGATAATTTGAATGATAGTCTTATCATATTGAAAAAAAGTCAGGAAAATATTAACAGAATCAAATCCTTTACTAAACCTAAATCTGTAAAGCAGCAAACAATTGATTTAAATGAAACCATAAACGAGTTTAAACCAATTTTTAATTATTCAAATAAGGATAAAGTTAAGATTGAGTATAATTTCAAGGATAAAAATATCTTAATTAATATTAATAAATCTCAATTTGAGCAGATCATACTTAATCTTATGATAAATGCATTTGATGCAATAAAGAAAAAAGATGGGAAAATAATTATCTCTACTGAAATTGTTAAAAATTTAAAATTTTTTGATTCTGATAAAGATAAAGAGAAGAAAAATGTTTTTGCGAAAATATCTATTTCCGATAATGGATGCGGGATGGATGAAAAAATTCTTGTCAACATCTTTGAGCCATTCTTTACGACTAAAGGGAAAAAAGGAACCGGGCTTGGTCTTTCTATCGTATATTCTCTAGTCAAACAGAATAATGGCTATATCGATGTAAGCTCAAAAGTAAATTTTGGAACTACTTTTAATATCTATTTCCCGATCGATAAGATAGTAGATAAGGGACTAAACTATAAAAATGAATAACATAAAACCTGCGAAAATAAAACCTGTAAAGATTTCTGATTCAATAATTTTTGATAATAGTTTTATCTATCTTCAATCTATGTGTAGTTATCCATATTCAAAAATCAAAGAGCTTGAAAATCAGATTAGAGAACTTTCAATGACCAATTGCTATCTTTTGAGATTATCCGTTAGAAATGATAGTGATTTACAAATAGCAAAAAAACTTAAAGATAAATATGAAAGAGATGATTTTATATTTGTTGCCGATACTCATTTTTTACCTAAAATTACCATAAATGCCATTAAAAATGGATTTTCAAAGGTTAGAATAAATCCCGGGAATATGAATCTTAATGAAATGAAACAGATAGCAAAAGTTGCAAATGATTATGGTAGCTCTATAAGAATAGGGTTAAATGGTGGATCTATAAATGAAAAATTAGTTTTTAAAAACAATGTTAAAGATATTATTTCTCTTTTTGAAAAATATATCGAACCATTTATATCGAGTAATTTTGAAAAAATAGTATTATCTGCTAAATTTTCAGATTATGAACTTGCGATAAAAGTTAATAGTGAGTTAAGCAAAAGATTTAACTTTCCAATTCATTTAGGAGTGACAGAAGCTGGAACTATTACTCGATCTACTATTTTGCATACACTTTTTTTAATGCAAATGCTTAAAAAGGAGATAGGTTCAACAGTTAGAATATCGATTACCGAAGAATCTTCAAAAGAGATTGATGTCGGAAATGAGATACTCAAGGCTATAAAGGTTTATAATGGAATAAATATAATTTCCTGTCCAACATGTCAAAGAACATGGGGAGACTTACTTCAATATGTTTCTCAGCTATCCGAAAGGGTAAAAAAACTGGAATACAAGATATTACGAAAGGGGAAAATGCCCAAAAAGCCGATTACATGCGCTATAATGGGTTGCGAGGTTAATGGACCTGGAGAAGCAGCCGATGCTGATTTTGGTGCAAGTTTAACAAAGGATAAAGCTATATTATTTTCAAAAGGAAATATAATAGAAAAGATTAATAAAGAAGAGATTGTAGATAAATTGCTATTTTTGATAGGTGAAAAAATAGATAAAATGAATGTTTAAAAAATGAACTATTCCTATTTCTTGACAAAGCTAACTTTTGCTTTAATTTCTTTTTATGCAAAATAATTCGATAGGTGTTTTTGATTCAGGTGTTGGTGGTTTAACCGTACTACGAAGTTTAATAAAACTTTTACCAGATGAAAACTTTATCTATTTTGGAGATGTTGCTCGTCTTCCATATGGGACAAAATCAGAAAAAACCATTAAATTATATGGTTTTCAAGATGCTAGGTTTCTTATAGAAAAAGGTGTCAAACTTATTGTAATAGCATGTAACACTGTCTCTTCGGTTGCATTAGATTATTTAAAAGAAATTTTCAATATTCCAATAATTGGTGTTATAGAACCAGCCGCCGAGATAGCGGTTTTAAAAGCCAAAGAATCTATAGGAGTTATTGGTACTGTTGCTACTATTAAATCAGGGAAATTTCCCCAACTCATTGAAAAGATAAGTAAGGAAAAAAACAAGCCAGTAAAGGTGTATCAACTTCCAACCTCATTGTTAGTCCCTTTTATAGAGGATGGATGGAAGAACAGTGATATCTTAAAAGATGTGCTAAATGAGTATTTTAAAAAAGATGACTTCATCAAAAAAATTGATACACTTGTTCTTGGATGCACTCATTACCCTGTAATTCAGGATACAATTTGCCAGATTGTTGGAGAAAATGTCTTTGTATTAAATTCAGCAGATGCAATATCATTAAAAGTTAAAGAGCAATTAATAAAACTTGGAATTAGATCAAACGGGAATAAACAGATAAATAATCTTAAAATTTATCTATCCGATGTCAATGATACCGTTTATTACCTTGCAAAAGAGATATTAAAAGATGTGATTGATATTAATTCGGTTTTAGATAACATTGAACTCGTTAATATACTAGATTAAAAATACTGAACTAAAGGAAATATATATGAAAAAAAAGGATATAAAATTATTAATTATCCTGGCTTTGGTTTCCTATCTATTTTTAAGCGCTTCTGTAGATTATATTATAGTCACGGTTAATGATCAACCAATCACCTATTTGAAGTTTTTATCGACTTTTAAGATGTATGTCAGCCAGGCAAAACAAAATGGGCAGCAATTGGTTAATCCTGTAAAAGAAACACTTGATTACATGATAGAAGATATCCTGATAGTTCAAGATGCAGATGCAAATGGTATAAAAGTTACAGATGATGAGATTAATACGCAGATAGAATATATCTTAAAAACCTATAATCTGACTTTGGATCAACTATCAAGTGAATTACAGAAGCAGGGAACAGATCTGTCCTCATTTATAGAAAATCAGAGAAAACAGATACTAATGTATAGATATATTCAGAAGGTAATCGAACCAAAAGTAAAAAAGCCAACTAAAACTGATATCGAAAATTTTTATAAAGAAAATAAAGAAAAATTTAAAGGCTCTTATGAGTATACAGTTAGATATGTAAAGCTTATTGTTCCTAAGGATGCAAGTTTTAAAGATAGGCTAAATTTAAAAAGAAAAATAGATCAGTACCTGAAATTGATTAAAGAAAATGGGGAGACTATTACACCTGAAAACGTAAAAAAATTTTCCGAAGAAAATCAGGTATCTTTGATTTATGAACAAAAAAATTACTATCCCGAATTAATAGATCAAGAGCTTGCGGATGAGCTATACTATTTAAAAGTCGGTGAAATTAGTGATGTAATAGAGTTTAATGATGATTTTTATATTTTTATCCTTGATCATAAAAAAGAGATTGACTATATACCTTTTGCAGAAGTTCAACAGAAAATCTACAATTTTATCTTTGAACAAAGGAAAATAGAATTATTTCAAACCACAGTTGATAGGCTTAAAAAAGAAGCGATTATCGTTTGGTTTGTCGATATAAACACAATAGTAGTACCATAAGAATCTATGAATGAAAATAAAAAAATATCTTTTAAAAGACAGGCAAGGATAATAGCGTTTCAAGCAATTTATTTGAATGATTTAAATCCTCAACCATTAGATGAATTGTTGATGTTTAATTGGTCTTCGGCAATCCCTCCTCATGTTTACAAATTTGCCAGAGATTTAACAGATAAGACTATTGAAAATGAAGAAAATATCGTCAAATTGTTGACTGATAATATGAAGAATCCAGAATATAAAGATATCTCAGAGGTTGAGAAAAGCATATTAAAAATTTCGGTCTGTCAATTTTTATTTTTTCCTAAGATTTTACCTTCTATTGTAATAGATGAAGCTATAGAACTTTCAAAATCATTCGGGGGTAAAAATAGTTATAAGCTTATAAATGCAATACTTGATATTATTAAAAAAGAATTGACGGATGAAAAAAAAGATAGTTTATGAAAGTAAATATTTAGCTAAAAAATCCGAAAAAAAAACATCACAGGTATACATCGTCTTAGGCTTTCTTGCTTTTATCTTTATAGTGATAATAGTTGTGCTATTCCTTCTATTTGGGAACGAGGGTATCAAAGATTTTAATAATAAGGTAAAATATGATGATTTACTTCTTAAAAATGAGATAAAACTATACCTTAATTTAAATGAATACGAAAATCTTAATCTTAAAATTGACGATTACTTAAAAGAAGATTTAAATTTAAAATTAAAGAAAAACCTTGTATATTTGAAATTATATATTCTCTTAACCCTCAATGATATCTCAAGATTAAAAGAGTTTTTACTTCAATTTAAAAAGCAGATTTCAAAAGAAGATTTTTATTTTATAAATGGTTACATATATTTTTTACAAAAAAATTACAAGATGGCGATTAAAGAATTAAAGAAAATAGGCAACAATAAAAATTTGTTTAGAGATTGCGCCATATTGCTTTCTAAAATATATATAGAGGAGAATAATTATAAAGAAGCTATAGATATTTTAGAAAAGATTCAGGATAAAGATGCAATAATTCTTTATAATCTATCTTATTTGTATTTATCATTAAACGAAATGGATAAATCTTTATTTTATGCTAAAGAGATAGATAAATTTAACTTTCAAAAAGATAATTTACTTTTTAAGCCAGAATTAATTAAAACGCGAATTTCCATGGAAAATAAAAGTTATGTAGATGCCTTAAGCTATCTTGATAATATCAAAGAATTTCCTTTTTTGACCCAAACTTACATTTATAACAGATTAGTTTGCGAACATCTTATATTAAAAGATAATGATAAAAACAACTACAAAAATTTTATAGATAAAATTTATCAATCCCATGAGAACTTTCCTTATCTAATCTATCAATTAATCTTCGCAATACTATATTTCGAAAAACAGGATGATTTAGCCATAGAATTTTTTGAGAAAAACAAAGATAATATTTTGCTTAAGGATTATGAAAAGTATCTTGCTTTAGCAATGGATCTTTACAATAGAACAAAGAACTTCGATAAATCCCTTAAAATTATTTCAGAGATAAATTTATCAAATATATCAGAAAAATATTTTAATCTATTACTTTTTTTATATTATCAGTCGGCAAAAGGTGGCAATGCATTGGATCAATTTGAAATTGAATGCAAAAATCTTATAAAAAGTAAAGATGAAAAGATATATATATTAAATTTATTGACACAGAGCCTTATAGAAAACAATAAAGTCGAAGATGGCTTAAGATTTCTATTGAATGAAAAACTTTTTGATATTTATCCTGCACAATATTATATCAATCTTGCTAAATTATATATAGCCAAAAATGATGAAGAAAATGTTATAAAGTATTTAAAAATAATTGAAAAAATAGATATTGAAGATATAAATAAAGACGAAGTATATTCTTTTTTATGCTCATATTATTTAAAAACGAAAAAACTTGAAGATTTTAAAAATTTATTTAGTCTTATCTCGGAAGAAGGCAGGGAAAGCAAAGAAAATTTGCTTTTATTTCTAGAATATAGTATAAAGATAAAAGATTATGATAGCATAATAAAAATTTCAGACAATTTAATAGAAAAGTTTATAGATGATGAAAAAATCTTGTTTTATATAGCTAAGTCATATTATGAAAAAAAGGATTATGATAAAGCTATAATATACTTTTCAAGGCTTTTTGAAAGAGAGAAAAACAAAAAAACAAAAGCGGGATATGCAATCTATTTAGGAAATTGTTTTGCTTATATACAAAATATATCTACTGCATTATTTTATTATAAGCAGGCATATTTAATAGATAATGAGCAAACATATAGCAAAATAAATAGTCAGATCCTGGAAAAGTTAAGTTATTAGATTTTATATTTTTAGGGGAAAGTATGGAAAAGTCAAATGTTTTAAGAGAGAGGAATCCTATGACTACAAAATCAGAATCTTTACTTAATTCATTGATCGGTGAAAACTCGGTATTTGAAGGTAAATTCTACATCGCAGGTAGTCTGAAAATCGATGGGAAATTTGAAGGTGAGGTTAAGACTGAGGAAGAGCTTATAGTCGGAGAATCCGGTAAAGTCAAGACAGATATTTACGCGAAAAGAGTTACTGTCGCCGGGATTGTTATTGGTAATATTGATGCAGAAGAAGAAGTTAAACTATTATCCACAGGCAAAGTTTTAGGTAATGTCACGGCTCCTAAGGTTTATATAGAAAATGGAGTAATGATAAAAGGTGAAGTTAAGATTCACTCCGGGCAAAAAGCAAATCTTGAATCAATAATCCTTGATAACTATAATAAAGGACCTAAATTCCCTGCTAATCTGGGTAAACAATCCGAACAAAGCAAAGCGCAAAATCCTTCACAGGTAACTCATTAGTTTTTTTATTTTATTTTGCTTCAAAAATTCTATTTCATATACGATATTAAAAAAAAGATATTATAGAAAAAGAGTTGGTAAATTTTTACCAACTTCTTTTTATATTCTTTTTAAATTTTAAATAAAAAGAGAGATTATAATGATCAATATTAAAACAAACGATGAAATCGAAATAATGAGGGAGGGGGGGAAGATATTAGCTAAATTATTGATAGAACTTGAAAATATTGCAAAACCTGGAGTAAGCAGTCTTGAATTAGATAGATTTGCATATGAGTATATCTTATCAAATGGGGCAAAACCTTCTTTTTTAAATTACAATGGATTTCCTTCATCAATATGTGTTTCGATTAATGAAGTATTGATTCATGGGATACCAAAACAAGATATAGTTATCAAAGAAGGAGATGTAGTTTCTATAGATGCTGGAGTTTATTATAAAGGATACCATACAGACGCAGCGAGGACCATTATCATAGGTGAAGTCGATAAAGAGATTAAAAAGCTTGTTGAGATAACGGAAAAGTCATTTTTTGAAGGGATAAAGTTCGCTAAAGAAGGCAATAGACTTTCAGATATTTCGGCAGCAATCGAGAGAACAATTACTAAAGCCGGTTTTTTTGTCGTAAGAGAATATGTAGGGCATGGAGTAGGCAAAAGATTGCATGAAGAACCTTCAATACCCAACTATGGGAAACCAGGCACGGGACCTGTTTTAAAATCCGGGATGGTTTTCGCAATCGAACCGATGGTTTTGCAAAAATCACCAAGAGTTGCAACAAGAGCAGACGGCTGGACCGTTGCCTCAACAAACGGATTAGTTACAGCACATTATGAAAATACCATAGTAATTACAAAAGAAAGGCCAGAAATATTAACTATTTAGGATATACTTCCTTTTCAATCGTATCAATGATGATTTGCTCTGCCCTAATTTTAATAATATCTATGCTATTCAAATTTTCTTCTTTTAATTTTTGAAACTCTTTTGAAAAAAATTTATCTATTTCTTCAATCAGAATTTTATCATTTAAAGTATCTTCATCTATAACAGAGTATAATTTTGATTTTTTAGCAAAATAGTTAGCATTATTTATTTGCTCTCCTCTTGAGGCAGATTTTAATGGGATAAAGATAGCTGGAGTTTTACTGGCAATTATTTCAAAAACAAGGTTTGCTCCCGAACGTGAGATTATAAGATCCGAATTTTTCATACAATATGCAACCCCATTTTCAATAAAGGCTTTTTGACAATAATTTGGATGATTGAAATTTATCTCTTTATTATCACCTGTTTGATGAATTATATTAAATTTATTAAGTAGGTAAGGTAGAACCTTCTCTACTATCGAATTTATTTTTAATGAACCTAAAGAACCCCCAAGTATTAAAATAGTAGGAAGTTTATTATCTCGATTTTGATAAAATCTTTTAATCTTTTCATCTATCTGGGTATTATCAAATTTATAATCATTTTCATAATCAGCGCTCAAAAATTCTTTTCTTATAGGATTTGAAGAAAAAACAGCTTTCGAATCTGGTAAAAATTTGGCAGTATCTTCAAAAGAATAAAAAAATTTCTTTGAAAAACTCAAATTTATTTTATTGGCAAGACCGATAGTATAATCACTTTCATGAGTGAAAAAAGCAGTACCTGTAATCTTGGAAGCAATTGCAACAGGGACAGATACAAATCCACCTTTAGAAAAAATAAAATCTGGTTTTTCAATCAATAAAATAAAAATAGAAGTAATCAATCCAAAAAAAATCTGAAAAATATCAAGTAAATTATAGATATTGAAGATTGTGAGAAACAAGGATTTTTTTCTGCGTAATTTTCCTGATGATATGTTATATATTTTAATTGAGGGAAAATAATTTCTTATAATTTTATCTTCTAAATTCTTTTGTTTTAGTGATCCAATCCATTTTATATTGTATCCTTTTTCTTCAAGAGATTGAGCGACAACAACAGCAGGAATGACATGACCCCCGGTACCTCCACCTACGATTATAGCTTTCTTCATAATAAAGTGCCCTTTTTATAGACTAATTTTTTTTAATTAATCATATTTTATTTATATTAAAACAAAAATATTGACAAATTAGTATCAAAATATTGAATAAATAAAATTGATGAACAAGATAAAAATTTTTTTAACAAAAAATATCGTCTATTCCCCTAAGGCTTTAATAAAATTTTTATGATAATATAGTTTTAGTAATGAGGTACTTTTTTATTCTTGGTAATAAAATCAGGATTTTATTTCGATAATTTTTGTGTATCGATGGAGTTTCATTTTATCAATTTTACTAATAATATCTTTCATTGATTTTATAAACTCTCTATTTTGCTCAAGAAAAGTTGAAAACCGTTCAATTATATCAGCTTCATTAAAATTAGAATGGATTGCAAATATTATAAGATTTACCGGTCTAATACAATCATATCTTTTTAGCTTATAGCATACTTTATGTAAGGTATTTTTATTCATATAATTATTTTTTTAAGATAGCGATTACTCAAATAGTGAAAATTGGTGATCCACTTCTTATTTATTTATATTTATTTATACCATAGTTCAACTTTTTTGCACATATTTATTGTAAGAATAAGTGTTAAAAAATATTGATATTTTAATAAATTATGATTTTAAAAATAAAATTAAATAATATCTTAATTTATTCTTAATTGTTAAATTTGATAAAATGAGAGCAATTTAATATTAATAAATTTAATATAAAAAAAGTGGAAAATGCGAAAAACCACCATGAGGACTGAAAGTAAAAACACCAATTGAAGTTGAAAATATGAATATTAAAATATAAATCTTTCTTTATTGTTAATAGATTAAAAAATATTTTATAATTTAATACTTTAAATTAGCAGTATAAAGTGAGTTATTTTCAAGGTACAATATTTAAATTAATTTAAGGTGTATTTCGAAAAAA
>DYJT01000030.1 GCA_020722965.1 Brachyspira murdochii
ATTTACTTATTTTATATGAAATGCAATACTTATAAAAACAAATTTATATTATTGAAAATTATCAATCCAGGATTTATAAATTTTAGCATCTGAAAATTTTTCTCTTTTAATAGCACCATTATACAAGATTTTTGCCTTTTTTACAATTGTCTTTTTCACTTCAACTCTTTGAAGATATGTTAAATCATTTTCTTTTAGCAATTTTATCAATGAATGGACTCTGTATCTATCCATTGCTTCATACTTTCTACTTAGTTGATCAGAATGCCCACCATATTTAATTATTAAGGGTTTTTCTATAAAACCTACTTTTTCTTTTTTACAAATTCTAAGCCACATGTCGTAATCTTCACATACTAACATATTTTCATCAAAATAGCCATACTGTTCAAATATAGTTTTTTTTAAAATAATTGAGGATGGAGACATTAGGCAAAGATTTAATGATCGAAAAAAAATATCTCCCCCCTCTTTTTTATGCTTCAACATCTGATTAACCCTAACGCCATTTCTTATCCATATTTCTTCAGTATGAACAACCTTAAAACCAGTTTTTTTTATATATTCTACCTGTATCTCAAGCTTTTGGGGTAGCCATATATCATCACTATCTAAAAATGCTATATACTGACCTTCTGAATTCTTAATACCAATATTTCTTGAATAAGAAACACCTTTATTTTTAGAATTTTCATAATATTTAATCTTCACTTTATTATTTTCTGATAAAAGTTCTTTCAAAAATATACCATTTTTTTCCCTGATATCTTTGTCAGAGCAATCATCTACAACTATTAACTCAAAACGCCTATATGTTTGCTTTAGCACGCTTAGTACAGCTTTTTGAAATTCATCAACCCTGTTAAAATTTGGTATTATAACCGAAATTAAAAAATCATCATAATTTTCAGGCAAGCTTACCTCTTTAAAAAATTATCTTGCAAACCTGCAAATATTCTGGACCCACCTTTTGATATTTTTCATACTTACCTCCCTTGCTCTTTTAATAATAAATAGTAATTTTCTTTTCGAATATTACAAAATTTTTTGATTTGGGAGATAGAATGTTCTGTGTCGTAGGATTAGGTAACCCGGGGAAAAAATATGAAAAAAATAGGCATAATGCAGGTTTTTTGTTTATAGATTGGCTGGCAAAAAAAAATGTTATCCCTTACCAAAAGCATAAAAACTACATTTATGCAAAAGCAACTATTAATAATATATCTTTCATATTTGTAAAGCCACAAACATATATGAACCTTTCTGGCATCGCCGTTTCTCAGGTCTTATCTTTTTATAATATCGAAAGAGAGAAATGCCTTGTTATAATGGATGATGTAGCAATCCCTTTTGGAAAGATTAGAATAAGAAAAAATGGCTCTAGTGGCGGGCACAATGGCTTAAAAAGCATAGAACAAAGTATTGGCTCTCAGAATTATCCTAGGATAAGAATAGGAATTGGTAAGCCAGATTTTCAAGATCTTGCCTATTATGTTTTGAATAATTTTAATGAAAAAGAGCTTGTAATATTGCATGAAAAATTATTCCCGGCTATATTTGATAGCATATTTTTAATAGAATCAGGTAATATAGAAATTGCTATGAGCAAATATAATGGAATAGATTTCGATGCTAACTAATCATATTAGATAATAAATAGGTAAATCAATTAATAAAGAATAAATTAAATGCAATCTATTGACTTTATCCAATAAACATATTAATCTATTAAAATTAAATAATAATTAAAATAAAATTTTTAATATTTTTTTTTGATATTTTTATGAAATATTTTAATCTGATATTTTATTAAGTATTTATTATTTGAAATAAAACCTGTTAGAATATTTATTCGAATTAAATAAAATGATTTTGATATTTACCCAAAACTTAATTTTATAATAGGAGGAAATAAAAATGAAAAAAAGGTTGCTTTAATTTTAACTTTTTTATCACTATTTTTCCTTTTTGCAATGCTTTATGTTAATTTTCTTGCCAATTACCTTCCATTAAATGGTAAAAACACAGGGACATTATCTGATCAATATCCAAATCTTTTTGTTCCGGCAGCTTTAACTTTCTCTATATGGGGAGTTATTTATATTCTTTTAATTATTTTTGTTGTATACAATATAATCAAAGCATTTAAAGATGCTGACTTTATCAATAGAAGATTAGACATTCTCATAGATTTCGTAATAACCTGTATTTTGAATATAGCATGGGTTTTTGCTTGGCATTATGAAAAAATAGTACTTTGTGTGATAATAATGATATTATTTCTATTAACATTATTATCAATCTTTGTCTCTCAAAAGAAATTACAAAAAACTGAAAAACTAAGTATATTATACACCGTGCCTATCGATTTTTATCTTGGATGGATTTCTGTTGCATCAATAGCCAATATAACAGCTTTACTTGTTTTTTATGGCTTTAGTGGTTTTGGAATATCTGCCAGCATATGGACAGCCATAATGATAATAATCGGTGGAATTCTTGGCCTTATTATGCTTTTTAAATATGATTCTATAGCATATTCTATAGTTATTATTTGGGCTTATATAGGCATAATAATTAAAAGAAGTTCATTAACCCCGGTTTATCAAGATATAATAATAGCTGCATCTGTTATGATTGTTTTACAGCTAATAGCAATAATAAGAAGCATTCTTATGCTTAACAGAAAATTAAAAAAAAGTAATGCCTGATTTAACTTAAATATATTTTCCGAATAAAAAAATATTATTTTTAACTTTTTCTAATTTTGTTAAAAAAAATTGCAAAAATTTGATCTATAATTACTATTTTAATTGATTTTATCTATTGATAAGGAATATTAATGATTTACTTTATGGACAATTCGTTTTTCTTTAATATAATCTATTTTGATCAAACTAAATCTACAAATAGCGAATTACTCAACAATGATTATGAGGATAGGACAATTATTTATACTTACAATCAAACAGATGGAAGAGGAAGGTTTGATAGGAATTGGATAACATTTAAAAACAAGGCACTAGCCCTTTCAATTTTATTTAAAAATACAGATAAATTTCAGATAAAAGATCATTTTATAATCACCAAAATAATATCCATTTCTCTTGTAGAGACTCTTCAAGATAAATATAATATAAAAAGTAGAATAAAATGGCCAAATGATATCTATATTTCAGATAAGAAACTAGCTGGAATTTTAACCGAAACTTCTTTTTTAGCTAAAGATAATTTTAAAATTGTAAGTGGAATTGGAATTAATTTGAATGCAGATTCAAATGATTTATCCCGATTAAATAAAAAAGCAACTTCTATAAATCTTGAGTTAAATAAGAATGTAAATATAGATGAATTTACCAAAAGTTTTATTGATAGATTATCATATAATTTTTCTAATTTTTATGAGGGTAAAGAATCAAAAGAACTTATAAAGTCAAGATGGTTAAATCATTGTGATATTATAGGTAAAACCGTTTCAGTTAAAAATTTCTCTTGTGATTCTTGGGATTATGATTCATTAGATAGTAAATTATATATTTTAGGAAAAGTAGTTGATATAGATAATGAAGGTTTTTTAATATTAAAATGTAAAGATAAAATAGAAAAAATAATTAGTGGTGATTTAACTATTTTAAATTAAAAAAACCAAAAAACAATTGGCATTTTATGGTAGTATTTGTAATTGATTAAATTTTCTATTTAAAAAAAATAGTAATAAAAAAAATAGTAAAATGATATAAATTTAAATAAAGGTTTTGGAAATGCAATCAATAAATACAATGTTAAATCAATCTTTTATTTTATGATTTTAGGGATGGCTATAGTTTTTTTATTCTTAGGCATTATAATAATATTTATAAACCTATTTCACCATATCTTTAAAAAAAATGATTGAAAATTTGTCAAAAATTAAAAATGAAGATACAAAAGATAAAATTTTAATTAATTAGGAAAAAGTTAGTCAGGAAAATAATCTTATTGCCGCTATATCTGCAGCTTTAAAAACATATGAGAAAGACGAGAAAAATAAAGCACCTAAAATAACATGATTTCTTTTAAATTGAACAAAGTTGGATTTCACTCTCTTAAAGTTTGGGGTGGAGCTACATTTGCCATGTTCCCTCAGGTAGCATTAAGTTTTTTGAAACAAGAAATAAGAGACTAATTAAAATTGAACCAAAAATCGAAGATAAAACAAAAATCGAAGAAAAAAAGATGAACATAAGAAAAAGGTAACAAGTTGTACAATAAATATAAATGGTAATAACTTTAAGGTTGCGATATTAGACGAAAAGTTGTAATAATCGAATCTGTTAAGAAGGTGAATCTTATGGAAGAAAAGACAAGATGCCCCTGGGCAGGAAATGACCTTGTATATGTTTTATATCATGATTCAGAATGGGGAGTGCCAATTTTCGATGATAAAACCCTTTTTGAGATGTTAATCCTGGATTCTTTTCAAGCAGGTCTAAGCTGGATTACAATATTAAAGAAAAGAGAAAATTTCAGAAAGGCTTTCGATAATTTTGATCCATTTAAAATAGCATCATATAATGATAAAAAAATTACTGAACTGCTCCAAAATAAAGGTATTATAAGAAACAGATTAAAAATTGAAGCTGCAATTAATAATGCAAAATGTTATATTGATATGTTAGAAAAAAAGAATAATTTTGCCGATTTTATATGGAGTTTCGTTGATGGCAAACCAATAATAAATAAATGGGAAAATGTAAAACAAATCCCTACTTCGACAATTGTTTCAGATAAAATGAGTAAAGAACTAAAAGCTAATGGTTTTAAATTTGTCGGAACAACTATCTGTTATGCCTTTATGCAAGCTGCTGGACTGGTTAATGATCATTTAATCTCTTGCTTTAGATATACACAGATTATTGAAACAAAAATAAAATAATTTATAATGATTATGAAATTAAGATTAATAATCTATAACTAAAAAATTAAAATTTATGTAGTAAAATTAATTTTGCAAAATTGATATAATAAAATTAATTTTATAAAATTGATAAAATAAAATTGATAGGTAAAATCAAGATAATAATCGTTTGGGTAAAATTAATATAGGTAAAATCAATATAGTAAAATTAATACTGTAAAAAAGGATATAAAAGTATGGAAAATGATTTAATCTCCAATATAAATTTTTTAAAATCAAGCTGGGCAAAAGTCGATTTTAATCAATCGGATCAAGCTAAAAAAGTCAAAGCACCTGCTCAACAAAAAGAATATAAAAGTAATCAAAAGATTATTAAACTTTTTGAAAAAGAAAACTGGGAATTTCAACCTATTACACTTGTTGATGCCATAATTCAAAGAAGATCGATAAGAAAGTATTCGGCAAATCCTTTAAATATGAAAGAGCTTTCACTTCTTCTTTATCTAACTCAAGGTATCAAAAGATATTCCCCTAACTACTCCTTTAAAACTGTTCCATCTGCTGGGGCAAGACATCCTTTTGAAACTTATTTTTATGCAAATAATGTTGAAAATCTTGAAAAAGGGATTTATCGATATCTTCCACTCGATAATTCAATAATACTTGAGATTGAATATTACAAAGGAATTGAAGATGATATAAATGAAGCGACCTTAATGCAGTTTTGGAATCCGGCTCTTTTCTTTTTCTGGGCAGCGATACCATATAGAACAGAATATAGATATTTAAATGCGGCTCATAAAGCTATTGCTTTAGATGCTGGGCATCTTTGCCAGAATCTTTATCTTGCAGCTGAATCTATCGGATGTGGTGTGTGTGCAATTGCTGCATATGACCAGGATTTAGTTGATAGGCTTTTAAAACTTGACGGAAACGAAGAATTCGTTATCTATTGTGCGTCCTTAGGTAAGAAGGATATTAAATGAAATTAGCCACATTATGTTATATTAAAAAAGATGGTAAAACATTGATGCTTCATAGAAACAAAAAAAAGAATGACATGAATAGTGGCAAATGGATTGGACTTGGTGGAAAAATCGAAGATGGAGAAACTCCTGAAGAATGTGCCATTAGAGAAATAAAAGAGGAAAGCGGATTAATAGCTAAAAACCTGATTTTTAAAGGATTTCTCACTTTTCCTCAATTTGACAATATTGAAACATGGTATGTATTTCTTTATTTAATAACGCAATTTGAGGGAGAACTTATAAATTCTAATGAAGGAACCCTAAAATGGGTAGATGATAAAGAACTCTTTGAACTTCCTATGTGGGAAGGTGATATGATATTTTTAAAATGGCTAAATGAAAAAGGGATTTATTCTGCAAAATTTACTTATAATAATGAAAGATTTATAAATTATCAATATATAAAATATAATTAAAATAAAAACAAAACAAAAAAAACAAATAAAAATAAAAAATAAAAAATAAAAATAAAAAATAAAATAAAAATTAAAATAAAACAGAATGATTAAAGTTATAATTAGTATTAAACCAATAAATTAGTGGGGTATTAATGCAAAACAAAGTTATCTTTGCAGTCGAAGATGACCCTGATATTCTTTCCCTTTTAGAAACATCTTTCAAAAGAGAAAATTATGCTTTTGAAGGATTTAATTCTGCCCTAACCTTTTTCGAAAAGCTTAAAAATGTTAAGCCAGATTGTATAATCCTGGACATTATGCTTCCAGATGTTGATGGTCTTGAAATCATAAAAAGACTTAAGGCAAGCGAAAATTATTCAAATATACCAATAATAATTGTTAGCGCTAAGACTGATGAAATAGATAGAGTCGTTGGGCTTGAAGTTGGAGCAGATGATTATGTTATCAAACCTTTTTCAATAAAAGAATTACTCGTTAGAGTTCGAAAACAGATATTAAGAGAAATAAAATCTGAAATCAGCCCAGAAAATAAAGAAGATGAAATAAGAATCGAAAGTAAAGAATTTAAATTAGTGGTTTCAAAACAAAGACATTCGGTTTATCTTAACGATCAAAAATTGAATCTAACATCTACAGAATTTAAAATTCTAGATAAACTACTTACTAAACCAGGCTGGATTATAAGTCGAGATCAACTTTTAGACTATCTTTGGGGAAATGAAAAATCTGTCATTGACAGAACTATTGATGTCCACATAGCACACCTAAGACAAAAGCTAAATGTTGCAGGAAATTATATTATAAATGAAAGAGGGATCGGTTATAAATTCGATATCGAAAAGATAAAATAAAAATTTTAAAAAAATTGAGAAAAAACATGAAAATAAAAAAAATAAAAAATTTGATTATCTTAAAATACAATTTAATACTTTTTATCTTCATGATTTCTTTTTTCCTTCTTCTTTATCTTGCTTTTAGTTATTACTGTCAAAGAAATTTCATAGCAAGCAGTCTGAAATATTGTCAAGATGTTTCAAATTTGATTGAAAAATTGTTGGGGATTTCCTATTTCATTCAAAAACCTGCTATAGAAAAATCCTTATTTTCAAACTTAGATGCTAGAGTTTCCCTTTTTGATCCTGATGGAAAGGTATTATTTGACAATAAGGTTGACTATGAAAAACTCGAATCTAATTTCAATAGAGTTGAAATTATTAAAGCAAGAAAAAATATAACTTCGTATAAAATTAGGTTTAGTAAGACTCTGAATGAAAAACTATTTTACTTTTCGAAAGCTATAATTAATAAAGGCGTAATCCTCGGTTTTATAAGAATTAGCAAGAATATCGATAATTTAAAAAAATGTCATACCTATTTTTTCCTTTTTTTGGGCTTTTTTTCTTTATTTGTATTTTTTATTTTTAATCTTTTTTTGAACGATTTTGTATCTGTTGGATTTAAAATAATAGAATTTACAAAAGAAAATATTGAAAAGATTAATAAAAAAAATTTTGAATTTTATCATTTGAAGCCAAAATTTTCGTTTTTTCCTCGAAAACTAAAGATTTATTTTGAAAACACAATAATAAATGAGCTACAAAATATTAAAAATAAGATTAAATCAAATGAAATTGAAAATATCTTTCAAATATTTAAAAATTTTACAGAACCTGTTTTATTGTTTTCAAAAGAAGGCTTATGTTTTTATGCCAATGATATCGCTAAAAGAGATTTTATCCCGGAAAATTATTGGGATAACTATGAAGAAAAATATTATTGGGAAATTTTTTTAGACAAACAATTAGTCGACTCGCTTGATTTTACATATAAAAACAAGAAAAATAGTTCAATTGAATATGAAACAAAAGACAAATATTATTTTATGAAAACATTAATAACAGAATTTTTTGATTTGGTTTTAGTTATTTTTTACGATATTTCTGAAATCAAAAACTATTTTGAATTAAGAAAAGGAATTCTCTCTGCTATTTCGCATGAATTAAAGACACCTTTAACATCTATTAATGGTTTTTTAGATCAGATAATTATAGAGGCAGAGAATAAAAATGATCAACAGATTCTTTCTTTTGCTCAGATAGCCAAAAGAAATAGTCTTAGGCTCATAGCAATAGCCGAAGATGTCATCGAAATTGAGAAAATGGCACATGAAAAAAACATCGAACTTATCGAGATAGATTTAATCCAGCACATAGATGATCTTGTCCTTCTTTTTTCCCAAAAAGCCACCATGAAAAATATAGATTTAAAATTTGAAAGCGAACTTAAAACATTTTATTTCAAAACCAATCCAAATTTATTAGATCAAATATTGGTTAATCTTATAGATAACGCGATTAAATTTACGGAAAAAGGGTTTATTAAGATTACTTTAAGAAAAAAAGATGAAAAAATAATAATCGGCGTAGAAGATTCTGGTATTGGTATAGAAAAAAGCGAAATACCTAAGATTTTTGAACCATTCTACTCAATAGATAAAAGTTATTCAAAGGGGAAAAGAAGTACTGGACTTGGTCTTTCCATTACCAAAAAAGCGGTTGAAAAACTCAATGGGGAAATCGAGTTAATAAGTGAACCTTTTAACGGTTCGAAATTTTTTGTTAAACTTCCAATTTAATAATTTAACAGAAATTTAACATAAAAATTACAATTAATTTAAACCAAAATAACAATCCACCTGTTTTTTATATCTGTAAAGGAGGATAAATCATGAAAAAAAATCTTGCAATTTTTGCTTTTCTAATGATTTTAGGAATTTTCACATTGACTACAATTTCTGCTCAAAGCCAGATTATGATTACAGGTGGTGGAGCTACTTTCCCATATCCATTTTATGCAAAATTATTTGATGCTTATTACAACATGACCAATGTTAAGGTCAATTATCAGGCTATCGGTTCTGGTGGTGGAATTAAAGGCTTAACAGACAAAACTATGGATTTTGGAGCTACTGATGCCCCAATGTCTGCTGAAGAGGAAAAATTAGCTGGTAAACCTATATTACATTTTCCAACCTGTCTCGGTGCTGTAGTAGTTATTTACAAGCTTCCCGGCAATCCTTCATTAAAATTGACAGGTGAGTTAATTGCAGATATATTTTTGGGAAAAATAAAAAAATGGAATGATTCCAAGATTGCAAAAGTTAATCCTGGTGTAAAATTACCTAAACTTCCTATTATTGTTACACATAGATCAGATGGTAGTGGCACAACATATGTCTTTTCCGAATATCTTACCAAAGTGAGTCCTGAATGGGCTAAAAAGATGGGTACAAATAAGACTTTAAACTGGGGCCAATCTACAATTGGACAAAAAGGTAATCCTGGTGTAGCTGGTTTTGTAACACAAACTACTGGTGCAATCGGTTATGTAGAACTTGATTATGCAATCAAAAACAAAATTAAATACGCTACCATTCAAAATTCATCGGGAAAATTTATTGTTCCATCTCTTGAATCTGTTTCCGCAGCCGCTAATTTTGATATAGCAGATGACACTAAGGTATCTTTAACAAACACCAGTGCTAAAGAAGGTTATCCTATTAGCTCTTTTACCTGGATAATACTTTATGCCGAGCAAAACTACAACAAAAGATCATATGAATTAGTGAAGGCTATGCTTGAGCTTTTCTGGTGGATGATACATGATGGTCAACAATATGCTTCTAACCTTGGTTATGCACCACTTCCTTCTGCTGCTGTAAAAAAAGCTGAAAACATCTTAAAAAAGGTTACCTATAATGGTAATCCTATTCTTAAATAAGATAGATTAGAACCAGGTTTATGCACTGGCAATGGGATTACAACATTTTACATCTTCTTAAATAAGGCAAATTAAAAGCCTATTTAAAATAGCTCCACTAATATGTGGAGCTTTTTTTAACAAAAAATTAACAATTTCTTAATAAATTCAAAATAATTAAATTTAAAATTATTTAGGGATAAGTTTTTTATATGAAAGACAAGATCTTTAAAACATTTTTAACTTTTTCAGCTATTCTATTATTATTTTTACTGTTAATAATTTTAATCTTTATCTTTATTGAATCTCTACCTGCCATAAAAAATAATTTTAAATCTTTCTTTACTCAACTTATCTGGGATCCATCTCATGAGACTTATTCTGCCATACCATTTATTATTGGTACATTATTAACCTCTTTTTTAGCTTTACTGATAAGCATCCCCTTTTCTATTTCGATTGCATTTCTTTTATCTGAATATATAAAAAAAGGATTTTTCAAATCATTTATAGAAACAGTGGTAGAACTCCTTGCAGCCATACCTTCTGTCATTTATGGTTTATGGGCATATTTTGTTTTATTAAACCCAATAAGAATGTTAGAATTAAAATTAGGTATTACACCATATGGTGTTGGTATTTTTTCTGCTTCCTTAGTTTTGAGTATTATGATAATTCCATTTTCTGCATCAATTTCCAAAGAAGTATTTATGATGTGTCCAAAAGATTTAAAAGAGGCTGCTTATAGTCTTGGAGCTACAAAACAGGAGGTTATTTCCCAAATAGTTTTCCCATTTGGTAAATCAGGAGTTATTGCGGGAATCTTGCTTTCAATGGGAAGAGCCCTTGGAGAGACAATGGCAGTTACAATGCTAATTGGAAATTCCAGTTTTATTCCAACCTCACTTTTTTCACCATCTAATACAATGGCAAGTGTTATCGCAAATGAATTTGCAGAGGCAACAAGTTCTTTACATTATTCAAATCTTATCTTTATTGGATTGATTTTGTTTATTATTACATCCATTTTAAATATGATAGGAAAAATTTTTGTAAAAAAAGCGAGTATTATTAATCAATAAAAATAGTTTATAAAAAGAGAAAAATATAAATAAAAAACAAATAAAATAAAATACAAAGATAGATAAGCTTTTATAAAAATACAGGAGAATATAAATAAAATAAAATCAATAATAAACAAAGCGACAAATAAAAACAAACAAATTATAAATTATAAAAAATGATTAAAAAAGATGATTAAAATAATATAAACAAATAAATACTAGTAAAAGAATTATGAAAGAAAAGAATAATTTATTATTTAGAAAAGCTAAAAACAACCTTTTTACATTTTTCATCTTTTTACTTTCAATACTGGTTACCTTACCTCTTTTTATGATACTTGGTCTTATTGCAAAAAAAGGGATTGAATCTTTTTCTTTAAATCTATTTTTATACCCAACAAAACCTGTTGGAGAAATCGAAAATGGTATATTAAATTCTATAATCGGAACAACATTAATGGTTGTCTCTTCTGCCATATTTTCAAGCGTATTCGGAATAATAATTGGAATTTTTCTTTCTGAAAATAAGGGTAAAAAGATCTATTTACCTATCAGACTTTCAGCAGAAATAATTCAAGGAATACCTTCTATTGTCATTGGTATAGTGACATATATTATCTGTGTCAAACCATTAAAACAATTTTCTGCCTTTGCAGGAAGTGTTGCTCTTTTTATAATGATGCTCCCTTCAGTCGTTATAAACACAGAAGAGACTTTGTTAAGGATCCCGTATACTATTAAAGAAGCCGCGATTTCTCTAGGTGTCCCTTATTACAAAGTAATAATTAAGGTTATAATACCAAGTGGCATATCCGGGATAATTAGTGGAATTCTTATAGGAATTGCCAGAATAGCTGGCGAAACAGCACCTCTTCTATTCACTGCATTTGGAAACCAGTTTATGTCTTTCAGTTTTAATAAACCTATAAGTGCAATACCACTTGTGATATTTAATTATACTATGAGTCCATACCCCGAACTTCATTCAATTGCATGGAGCTCTGCTTTTGTTTTGATTTTGTTTGTATTAATTATTAATTTAAGTGCAAAATTTGGAGCAAAGAAGTGGAAGATAGAGTATTAAAGATAGATAATTTTTATTGTTCATATGGTGAAAATGAAGTTTTAAAAAATATATCTTTTGAAGTTTTAAGAAACAAAGTCACGGCTATTATGGGTCCTTCTGGTTGTGGCAAGACAACTTTGATTAGAGCAATAAATAGATTGCACGACTTAAATTCTCAAGTAAAAATTAAGGGCTCGATATATTTAGATAATAAAAATATTTTTGATATGGATCCTATCCTTTTAAGAAGAAAGGTTGGTATGGTATTTCAAAGACCAAATCCATTCCCAACTATGAGTATTTATGATAATGTAATATCTGGATTCAAACTAAATGGTATTCATCTTTCAAAAAAACAAGCGGATAAGATTGTAGAAAGCTCTCTTATTAAAAGTGGTCTTTATGATGAGGTCAAAAATGATTTATATAAAAAAGGCACTTTTCTTTCTGGAGGCCAACAACAAAGGCTTTGTATAGCAAGAGCTCTTGCAATGGAACCAGAGATATTGCTTTTAGATGAACCTACATCGGCTTTAGATCCAAAAGCTACATCAAAAATCGAAGAATTAATAATAAGTTTAAAAGATACAGTAACCATCCTTCTTGTTACTCATAATATAGCACAGGCTGCAAGAGTATCAGACTTTGTCGCTTTTTTATTTCTTGGAGAACTTATAGAATACTCCGAAACAAAAAAGATATTTACAACCCCTGACTCACCAATAACTGAAGAATATTTAAGTGGCAAATTTGGTTAAGATTTGATAAAGCACAGGAGATAATTTTATGTTAGAAAATATGATGACAGAATTAAAAAGAAGTCTTCTTTCATATGCATCTTTTGTAAAAGAGATGATCATTAAGAGTATTAAAGGTCTTACAGAAAGAGATAGAATGTTATTAGAAGATATAATAAATGATCTTGAAAACTATGCAAATATAAAAGAACTTGAAATAGATGAATTTTGCATCTCTTCGATTGCTCAATATCAGCCAAAGGGTAAGATTTTAAGACAGATATTGATGACTTTGAAGATAAATAATGATCTTGAACGAATCGCAGATCATGCCGTGAATATCTCCGAAGCATCTTTAGAATTATTTAAGTATCCATTTAACAATATTGATGAAAATATTATTCTGATGGCAAATAGCTCTATTGCAATGTTAGAAGATGCCATATCATGCTTTTCATATGAAGATGCCGAAAAGGCTTTGCAGGTTTGCGAATCTGATAATAAAATAGATGAATTAAACCATAAAATCATACTTTCATTTTTGGATAATACAAACAATTCGATTGAGGTTAAATCTTCTTATCTATCTTTAGTGTTAATATCCAGAAATCTTGAAAGAATAGCAGATCTTGCCACAAATATTGCAGAAGATGTATATTATATCGCAACTGGTAAAGTCATTAAACATCATTCACTTTTCGATAATAAGTAGCTAATAGGTTTTTCCCATAACTCTATCTTGCCAGGTACAATAACAAATATTGGATTTGGTTCTACTATTTTGATAGTTTTTAATTCATCATATTTTATTCTATCCCTTTTAAGCAGCTTATATTGTAAAAGAGCGAATTCATATTCAATCTGTCCACTTGTAACTTTAATTTTAATTTTTGTAATATCTTCTTCACTTAATGATATCTTGCTCATATCAAATCTATAACCTCTATTTTGGGCTTCAATCCAGATTGAATAAAGATATATATTTATTGCCATTAAGCTTGAAATCGAAGATTTGAATCTAATAAGTTGAGGATGGTTTTTATATCCTTTGGTCTTTCCCTCTAAGACCTTTTTAGCAAGCAATGCTTCACGCCAACAGGCAACCAGTCCAATGCTATCTAAATATTTCGGGTTTATAGACCATAATCTCATATCTATCTCGCAAATATTAGATAATTATTTATAACTATTTTTTTATATAATCTTTTATATTTTCTATTTTATAACCACTATTTTATATTTTCTGTTTTAAATCTTCTATTGTTTTAAAATTTTATTTGCAGCCAATTTACCAGTTAAAATAGACATTGGAACACCTGCCGGGCTATAAACCCATTGACCTACCTGAAATATATTTTTTATAGGCATTATTACAGATTTAGCTGAATTTTGTATCTTATTAATAACAGGGATATTATCTGTAAATGCCCATCCTACAATGGAGCCTTCGGAACTTCCGATTCTACTCTCAATGTTAAGAGGAGAAAAAGAGAATTTGAGAATTATTTTATCTTTTATAAATGGATAAATAGATTGAGAAATTGTCCGAATAATCTTTTCTTCAAAAGATGCTACAAACTGATCTAACCAACCGGCTTTTTTGATTTTATCAAAAAGATCATATTCTGTTAAAAGACTAATGATTAAACCTGTTTTCCCTTCCATAGCCATCTGTTTATCTTTCAAAACTGGAATGGAAATTTCAAATGTATTTAGTTTAATATATTTATCAAGCCAATTTAGTATCTCTTCTTTACCAATATTCTTAAAATTTTTTAATATATTCTCAAGTTCCTTTTTATTTAATTCACCAAGACCTTTATTTGAAGGTGAATAAAAGAAATGTCCATTAGAAATTTTCTTAAAAGTTTCGGATGGTTCATCAACTTCAAGAAATAAAGTGAAAACAGAATCATTCCCTTTATTTTTTAGTATATTTTCTTTTTGTTTATTAAATTTTTTAAGTACCTTGGGTAGAATATTATCAATTTTAGTTATTTTATAAAATGTCTTTAAATCTGCAGCCCAGACAAGGTAATTGTATTCATAGATTGTATTATTTTGATCTGTAATGGTATTTTCTGATGGATTAATCTCTATAATCTTATTGTTTTTATACAAATAACCATTGCTTTTAAGATATTTATCCTCCATCGCTTGGGCTAATTGTCCCATTCCTCCTTTTGGATAAAAATAATCGAGATACAATGAGAAATAGCTTAATGCAAAAAATGTAGGTGTTCTCTTGAAAAAATGCTGTGTTATAATATCTAACAAAGAAGCATTATTTAATATTTTTTTTAAAAAGTCTTCAACAGGTAAATTCATTTTATTTATCTTATTTATAGTAAAAATAAATTTAGGAAGCCGTGGATGGAAACTTATTGTTTTCATTTGAAATATTAAATTTTTTAGAGGAAACAAATCAATGTTTAAAATAATTTTGTGGTGAACCATATATAACGATAGCTGGAATATTCACCTGCTTAACCTTTTCGAATGAGTATTGCAATAATTTGCTACCATATCCTTTTTTTTGAAATTCTGGTAATATACTAAATGGCTCAAATGTTAAAATATCAAGTCCAGCTTCATAACTAACTAATTTTGATTTAGTGTACATAATATTTCCTATTAATCTACCATCCACTTCTATGACGAAATCGCGATCTCTAACAAAGTCAATATGCTTTCGCATCATCTTTGTTTCATTTCGAATATTTATTTTAATTATATATCGACTCCTATCAGTTTTTTCAATACCCATCCAACAAAAAATGAAAATGATGCAACACCAAGACTTATAAAAGCCATTTCAAAAAAACGATGCTTGAAATTTAAATCCTTGGCTACCGAAAGATAGTAATTAAATAAAAATATGATAAATATTACGATTAATAATGTTATTCCTAGAGCAAAAAATCTATTTGTTATAAGTAAAAATGGAATTATCAATAGAATGACTGTCACAAAATATGCAACTCCAGTGTATATGGCAGACTTAAAAGCATTGGTATCTCCTTCTGCTTTAGAAGAAAGGTAATCTGATGCTGCCATGGATAAAGCAGCGGAAATACCTGTGACCAGTCCTGCTAATGAAATTATCTTTGTACTCCCTAAAGCCAGTGTAAAACCAGCCAATGCACCTGTAAGTTCTACAAGTGCATCATTTAATCCTAAAACAATTGAACCAACATATTTTAGCCTTTCTTCATCAAGCATTAAAATAAGTTTTTTCTCATGTTCTGCTTCCTCAAGGCTTATCTTTTTCGCATCTGAAAATTCATTTCCAAGATTTTCATATATCCTGGATCCAGTGCCTTCCCTTTTTTCCATCAACTTCAAAATAAATGTAATCCCAAATATTCTTGCTAAAAATACTATAAAAAAGACTTTGATTAGATTCGGTATGGGTTTTATTTCTGTCTTTTGTCGCCAAAATTCACTATGTTTTTTTTCAGCCAATGATATTTCATATAAAACTTTCTTGTTTTTTTCATCTTTTATTATTTTAGAAAGTCTTGAATATACATGATATTCATTTATCTCATTATTTTGTATTTTTACTAGCTTTTTTAATACCTTTTTTTCCATATTAGCTCCCAGATATTATTATTTTACATCATCAGTAAAAGTATGCTTACATAACTTATATTTACATTCAAAATAAGAAAATCAATAATAACATATAATAGATATTTTTTTAAAAAATTATATATATTTTCTATTGGTTTTATTTCCTTATGATATATGTTAT
>DYJT01000003.1:0-129329 GCA_020722965.1 Brachyspira murdochii
TTTATTTATGGCATTTATTTAATTTATGTCAAGTAAAATTTTTAAATTTTAATAGTTTTTTTATTTTAATATTTCCAATACCATAATCAAGTTAATTCCCTAAAAATATTTCTTTAATCTTTACCTTTTATACTTGTCTTTTACTCTTACAATATCTTCTTCTGATAGAATTTCGCCGAGCTGAACTTCTACTATAAGGAGATCATCGTTTTTTGATGCTATTGCTTGATGTAAAGTCTTTGATGGTATAAAGAATTGCTTACCTTTTTTAGCCTTAAACCTTGAAGAACCTATTATTACTATGCCCCTTCCTTCGACAATAACCCAGTGTTCCTGCCTATGTTCGTGTTTTTGAAGAGACAGTTGCTCACCTTTTTCAATTTTAATCAATTTAATCTTAAAATTTCTATTATCTTCGAAGATGTTTTTATAATAACCCCATGGTTTTAATACAGATTTATGATATTTTAATATCTGATTATTTATAATACTATTGGAAGAATCTTTTGATTCGATCCATTTGTAAAATTGATTTATTTTATCTGATTCACCCTTTTTTAATAACAGCAATACATCTTCAGTATCTATAAGCATGCAATCTTGAAAACCAATAATCCCATATGACTTATTTTCAAGACCTATAACAGTGTTATTTTCGATATTTTTATTTTCTTCATTTATCGATAAATTTGTAAATAACTGATTATCTTTAAAATCTTTCTTTATATTATTCTGTTTATCATTAATGCCAAAATCAAAAAAAATACTAGAAGGTAATCTTTTAGCTAATGCGTCGAAATTCCCTAAATCATCCCAATCAAATTTGCCCTTTATTACCTTTAATTTTTTGGTTTTTTCAATTATAGCATAATCAAGTGAGATTGATGGATAATTATTATATAATTTTTCAATATCCTTTTTTGGGTAAAAAAAATCGTTTTTATCAAATTTTATTGCACCTTTCTTATTATAAATTTCTTGCTTTATTTTCTTTGAAATATTATAAATTTCAGGTTGAAATAATCTTATCTCTTCTTCCATTAATTTTTTATTGAATATAAATATTCCACTATTCCACAAGAAATTGCCTGATTGGATATATTTTTTAGCGGTATCAATTTCGGGTTTTTCCTTAAAAGAAATCACATCATTATTAAAATACTCTATATAACCAAATCTTGTATCTGGTTTTAGGGGTTCTATTCCTAGCAATACAATACTGTCTTTAGCAAGATTTAGCGCCTTTTTTAAGTTATTGTTAAATAAATTTATATCATTTATCAAGTGATCTACTGGAAATACCCCTACTATGTCATCATCATTTAAAAACTGAAGGCTAAATGATATTGAAACAGCGGTGTTTTTTGAAAATGGCTCAAAAATAGTCTTGAATGGAACCCTCGATTTTTTCTTTAAATTCAATATAAAACTTAAAGAATTTTTGTTGGTTAAAACATAAATTTCATTATTAGGATCGAAATTAGGATAGAACCTTTCCAATGTTAGCTGGATCAAGGATTTATCGTTAAAAAATGGTATAAATTGCTTTGGATAATTTTCTCTACTTAAAGGAAATAGTCTTTTACCTGCACCACCCGACAGTAAAATTATTTTCATAAAAGTCCTTTATTGGCTAATCTTATAATCTTTTACCTTTGTTCTATGGACAAAATTTATTTATTTTTACCCTTATCAACAATGCTTAATATCTTAAGTGAATAATCAAAAATTTCTTTTAAATCTATCGAATTCATACAAATTATATGCTGTTCACCATTTTTAGGGCATCTTCTTTTATGGCATTCAAGACAATTCAAAGAATTATTTCGAAAGACAACAGAAATATTTTTAGTAATAGGTCCAAATCTCATTACACTTGTTGGGCCAAAAATATAAATTTGTGCCAAATTTATGGCTTGAGCCAAATGAGATAAAAATGAATCTGAACCAATAAATAGCCTTACTTTTGTATATAAATAGGTTAATTCAGAGAACGAATAATTTCCAAAATCAAGCTTAATCATATTTGATTCGACATATTTTTCAAAAAGTTGAAAGTAGTCTTTATTTGAAAAAGTTTCTAGAACATTGTGCTGATATTGATAAAAACCTTTTTTGTTTTCATCTTTAATATTCAGGTAATTTTGAAAATCGGATATCTGCTGTTTCCAGTTCAGTAAATCCTGCCTGGATCCAATAAAAGATATTTTATAACTTTTTTCAACAAGTAAAACAGATAAAATGATGTAATAAACAACGGAATAGTTTTTTGTTTCCCATCTTGTGAAAGGTCCTATCAAAATATCGGGGTATTCGGTTATTCCATTTATTCCACTTATTTTCAAATTCATATTCAAGGCTTCATATCTTGTAAATTCAATTTTTAAATCTGGTAGCAATTTACGTGCTGTCATAAATAGAGCTAAAACCGCATGCATAGATTTATTTTCTTTTACATTTTTATATGGTAGGCTCCATTTACATGCTTTTTTCTTTGATTTAACAGCTAAATAAAATATAAGCGATTTTTCTATCCCCTGTAAATCAATTAGATAATCATATTTATTTTTATTTATTTTTTTTATTTCAGTAAAAATTAATTTCAAAACCAAGAATATGTTCAAAAATGCTTTAATCTTATTTTTCTTAAAATCAATTAACTTAGCAAATCGCGATTCATCAAAATGAAAGAAATTATTTACTATATTTAAGTTTTCAACAAATTCCTGATATTTTGGATCTATTACCATATCGATATTTATATCTGGGAATTGTTTTTTTATTGCATTTATGACATAAGTCGAGTTAAGTATATCTCCTAAAGATGATATTTTTATAATCAATAGCCTCAATTTAATAATCCTATATTTTATTCTTATCTTTTTTTAAATTTACTTTTTAAAATTCACTATTTAAATTCGGTTTTTATTAAAATAGCGTTTGGTAAAACTCCTATAACCTTTGAATCATCAGGTAGCTTGCTATCTTTGGGATAAAAGCTTAATTTATAGATTTTGTATTTTGCTCTATCAGCATTATTATCTTTTGTAAAACTATTTAATTTGTCATTATCAATTATCAAATTAAAATTTTCATTTATAAATCTTTTAATGCAGTTAATAATCTGAATTTGTCTTGCCTTATCCTTTTCAATGTAGATATTATCCATAGAAATAAAATATTTAATATTTGAATTACCAATTTTTTGCAAAATATTTTGCTTAATCCCATTTTTATCGAATTTTAACAAAATATCAGAAAAATTATAATTTAATAAACTATGATACTTTAAGTTTTGAATGACTTTGTCTTTATCTATAAAATGAATATAATCCTTAACATTATCTTTTATATTCAGCTCGGAAAAAAGATCTTGAATTAAAAAACTTTTAATCTGTTCATAATATATCAAAGAAGGAACCAATCTAATCTTATTATCAAAATTTGGGTATCTTTCCTGATAAAAATGAGAAATAGAAATGTATGGTGCTATTAAAATACATATTATAAAAAAAATCACTAAAATTTTCCCTAACTTAAAATTTTTACTTTTCGGATTTCGGTTTTCATTTGTCAATAGCTCATAAAAACTGTATCCCAAAATTATAAATGGTACTGCAAAAAAAATTACAGTATATCTATCTTCATGAACCTGAAGGGAAAGAAGATGGAAAAAAAGAATTCCTATTACAAAAAAAAGAAGAAATGTTATAGGATTTAAATTATCTTTAGTAATTTTCTTTATTGAAAAATGCTTGAATGCCTTTATAAATGAATAAATTGCCAGAATAATAGACAGGAAAACTGGTATTAGTCCAATGGGATAAAAACCATAAGCCATATCGAGAAAGTACTTATATTCAAAAAAATAATGACCAATAAATCTTGAAATATCGACAGTTATTATCAATAATGGATTTACTAAAATTTTGAACGTTTCTGGATGGAAGATATAAAAACTTTCATGATTTAAATAACTATTTAATATATAAAAATTATTATTCTTATCAAAGATAAAAAATGGTGTCCATATTAATATTGATATTATAATACCAACAAAAAAATATAAAAAATTTAATTTTACTTTTTTTATTTTAATCAATATTAAAATTAAAATTACCGGAATGGTAAAGATTATTATCATATGAAAAAATGGCATCAGACTTATTACAATTATTAAAGATGCTATTTTTTTTGAATTCTTTTCTTTTAATATATCGAAAAGATATCCAAGCATGAGAGTCGAAAGTATGATTATAAAATGTGGATTCCAATAACTTATGGTATATTTTATAGACCAGGGATAAAAAGCATAGATTAAGGTTATTATTAATGATAAAGAATTTGGATATTCAATTTTAAAATTATCATTTTTAAGATTAACATTGCCTTCATCTGAAAAGCCTTCAACAGAAAGATTATCATTTGCCTTATTGCAATAAAATAGCTTTTTAGAAAGCCAGAAGATCAAATAGATCGAAAAGGTACCTAGTAAAACCCAAAAATAATATAATGCTTTTACAGTATTAAATATCCTTATAAGCAAAAAGGCTAATAAAGTCAAGTATGGTCCTGGTATATAGGTAAAAAATCTTGGATGACCATAATATTTCAATTGCTGAGCCCATTCGTATGCCTCAAGTTCATCTATTTTTGAATAATGATTGGCACCAAATCCAATATTAACAGAATAAAATCTCAGGAAAAAGCCAAGTAAAATAATTACTATAAGAATTACTTTGTAATTTTTCTCACAAAAAATAAAGATATTATCGATTTTTTTCTTTATCAACTTATTCCCCATTTATTAAAAATCTTATATAAGATAGATCTTCTTCTGTCGTTATTTTAAAAAGTCTTTTATCTCCTTCAATAATTTTTGCATTTATTTTCGCATATCGATATACCAACGAAGTATCATCTGTAAAGTTTTTTCTATCTTTATCTGAAAAATATTCTTGATAACATTTATATAATAATTCAAAGGTAAAAAACTGTGGAGTCTGTATAAAATATACCAAATTTCTATCAATATAACTTTCGATTAAATTGTCTCCCATTGCTATAGTATCTGTTGCTTTAATGGCAGCTGTCATAGATTGAAATCTACTAACATTTTCAAAAAAACTTTTAATTATTTTTTCATTTAAAAGTGGCCTTGCAACATCATGAACAATGCAATATTCTATAAAAGGATATTGATTTTTAATAAATTGAAGTGAATTATAGACACTTTCGGTTCTTGAGTCTCCCCCTTTTAAAATAGACAAATTGCTAAAGTATTTGGTTTCTTCTTTTATCAGATTTTCAAAATCCTTAGGAACGACAAGAAAAATATTGAAATATTTGTAACTATTAAAAAAATCTAATGAATACCTATAAAGTGGTTTTCCTTCTAATTTGTAAAATTGTTTTAAAATAGAACTATTATTAGAAAATCGACTACTTTTACCAGCAGCGAGTAAAATAATAGCTGTTTTTTTCATAAGGTTTATATCTATCATAAATTTATTTTTTAATTTTATTTAAATTTTTTTTTTAATATTTTTTAATCTTATTTTAAATTTTTTTATTTATATTTTTTAATATTTTTTATAATTGAAGTAGAAGATTTACCTTCGATATATTCTATTGTTACGGTTTTTTTTGCATATTGTCTTCCAGCGATATCTTCGATTTTATAATCAGAACCCTTAACAAGGTAATCTGGCATTATCTGTTTTATTAAATCTTCTGGTGTGTCATCGTCAAAAAGAACTACATAATCGACAGATTCGAGAGATGATAATATTTTAGCCCTATCATCCTGATTTTGTATCGGCCTACCATCCCCTTTAATATTTCTTACGGATCTATCTGAATTTAGTCCTACTATTAAAACATTTCCTAGCTCTTTAGCTTTTTCAAGATAGATAACATGTCCAGCATGTAAGATATCAAAACAACCATTTGTAAATACTATTGTTTTATTTTTCTTTCGTAGATCTTCTATTATCGTCTTTAATTGTTTAATATCGACTAACTTCGTTTTTTCCTTTTTTTCGATTATATTTACAAATTCATCATACAAAATTGGTGTTGTTCCGGCTTTTTGAACGACAATTGATGCCGCTTTGTTTGCGTAGTAAATAGACTTTTCTAATTGATATCCACTACTCAACATCAATGCAACGACGGAAATTACGGTATCGCCCGCGCCGGTAACATCGTAAACTTCAATAGGTTCAGCAGGAATATGATAGAATTTAAATCCATCAAAAAGAGATATACCCTTTTCAGATCTTGTTACACAGATATTTTTTATATTAATTTTGCCGTAAATTTCCCTCAATGTATTTTCAATTTCTCTATCTTCATTTTTTATTTCAAACCCAACAAATTCCGAAAGTTCTTTTAAATTTGGTGTAATGCAAAAAGCCCCATTATATTTATCCCACTTGTTTTTCTTGGGATCTACAAGTACATTGATCTTATTCTGATTCGCTAAACTAATGACATTATTACATAAACTATCTGTACACATCCCTTTTGCATAATCTGAAATAATAATACAATCAAAAAATTTTATCTGTTTTTCGATATATTGTATAATTTTTTTTTCATCATCTTCATTTAAAGATAAAATTTCTTCTTCATCTAATCTTAACATCTGCTGGTTATTTGAGATAATTCTTGTTTTGGTCGTAGTCTTATAATCTTTTTTCTCTATTAGGAAATTATCGATTCCATTTCTTTTTAATAGGTTTTTTATAATACCACCAGATGGATCTGATCCTATTTGCCCTATTAGCAAAGGTTTACTTTTTAAATTGACAAGATTAACTGAAATAAATGATGCTGCACCTAAGGATATAGATTCTTTTTCAAGTAAAACTACAGGGATTGGTGCTTCGGGGGAGATTCTGCTGGCTTTACCTATCAAATACCTATCCAGCATAATATCGCCGATTATGCAGATTCTTGAATTTATTTTTATCTTAGATTCCACTTGTAAGGTAACCTCAAAATTATTTTTGTAACTTTAATTTTCTTTTGTTATTTGTCAATTTATATTGATTTTAATAGTATTAATGCTATTAGTCAAAAAACCAAAATAAAGAGAAGAATATGGAGATAATAAAAAGTTCAAAATTATATGAACCCGACATATCTATTATAATGCCTGTTTATAACGAAGAGAAATATCTTCCAATAGCTTTACAAAGCATTAAAAATCAAAAAACAGATTTGAAAGCCGAAGTGATAATTATAGATGACTTTTCGACTGATAAAACTGTTGAAATTGCAGAGAAATATAACTGTACAATATATAATAATGAAAAAAAATTAAATGTATCAGATATGAGAAATTTGGGTTTTAAATTAAGTCATGGTAAGACAATTTTACATACAGATGGCGATACCGCATTTTCAGAGAATTTTTTTGAAAAGATGGTTAAACCAATAATTAATGGTTTTTATGATGTTACTTTATGTATGCTATTATATCCATTAGAGGTTAAATACGATATTTTACCTGATGAATATTCTAAAAGTTATGCTTTTTTTTTAAAAAATTTACCAGAGATTTTCTGGCTAAAAATCCCTATGCGTTTTTTTATCTGGATTAATAGATGGATTAAAACTATCATAAAGAAAAAAAGAATTGTTTCAATCTTTACAATTCCAGATAGAGTTGAAGGAGCTTCAATAATAGTTAAAAGAGAAATAGCAGAAAAAACCGGGGGCTGGTCTAAACCATTTGGATCTCATTCTGATACAACATATACGCAAACAGTTTATTCACTAACAGATAGAGTAAAATGGATTTGGGGAGTAAAGAAGTATAGTTCAATTAGAAGATTAATACCAACTAGTAATACCTGGATACTTTATAAAATATTCCCTTTTTTAAAAATTTTTATTAGAAAAAAGAAAGCAAGACTTATTCAGAATGAAAAAGGTTATTCAAATCCCAAAGGTAGAAGATAGATTTATTTTTTCTAGAGAAAAGAGATTTACATTTATTTTATCAAAATACCAATTTACGATATCAAAGATAAATGCATTGGTTTTATCTAATATAACAGAATCTGATGTTATGACCACAGAAGGTTTATTTATAAGGGATAAATCTATATCTGGGTTTTTTACAAGCTGAAAATTAAAAGAGTTTGAATTAATTTTTTTTGTTGAATCAATTTTTATTGCTTTTTCAATGCAATCTTTAAAAGTCATAGTATCATCTTTGGATTTAGAAACAGGTTCATCGAGATAAATAGTTATTTTTTTAGGCTTTAACTGATAATAAAATTTCACTAAAATTTCAACTGTATTTTCAAAAAAAAGTTTCTTTTTGTTTCTCCCTCCAATATTCGCACAATCTCTAATAAAACCATCCATTGCTTTAAAACAAAAATTACCTAAATAGTAATTCGAAATAGTAAATAAAAAGTTGTAGCCATCTATAAAAATATTTTTTCCTTTAATAAGATCTGCAGAAATAGACTTGCTCCTTCTAATATCTACTATGCTTTTTTTTGTAACTCCCCTTAAAATAATATTTCTTTCTATCTTATTTAATCTATAGTGATCCCCAACTAGTTTCAAACTCGAGTTTATGGAGTAACCTTTTTCTATTAAATAAAGGTAATCATTGCATGCAAAAATAAAATTATTTTTTAATTGCATAAAAAATTAGATTTCTTAAATTTATATCACTTCAAAATTAAACATCAATAATCTTTAAATTTCATTTTATGGAGGAAAGATGAAATTCCCAAAATTACTAGATAGATTCTGCAAATATACAAGTTTTGACACTCAATCAGACCCACAATCTAATACATACCCATCAACAGAAAAACAACTTGTTTTTTTAAATTATCTTAAAGAAGAGTTAAATTCGATAGGGTTAAAAAATGTCAATCTCGATAAATATGGCTATCTTATGGCATCCCTTGATTCAAACTTAGAGAAGAATGTTGACCCCATTATTTTTATTGCCCATGTTGATACTTCTTACGAAGAAAGTGGTAAAGATGTTAAACCAAGGATAATAGAAAATTACGGTGGAAATAATATAAATTACCCCGATGATCCAGAGCTTATTTTATCTGAATCGATTTTCCCGGACTTAAAAGATAAAATTGGTAAAACATTGATTACTGCATCAGGTAAAACTTTACTTGGAGCCGATGATAAGGCAGGAGTTGCAGAAATTGTTACTTCCTTTGAATATTTAATCAATCACCCCGAAATTAAACATCCTAAAATTTCTCTTTTGTTTACTCCTGATGAAGAAGTAGGAAATGGCACAAAATTCATAGATATGAAAAAGATTGATGCAAAATATGGATATACTCTCGATGGTAGTGGTATTGGTGAGATTGAAAACGAAAATTTTAACGCTATAAATGGAGAAGTCGATATTTATGGCTTCAACACCCACCCTGGAACCGCAAAAGATAAAATGATTAATGCCTTAAGGGCTTCCTCTATTTTTTTGTCAAAATTAAATTTACAAAAAAGTCCTGAAAGAACTGAAAACAAAGAAGGTTTTATTCATCCAATTGAAATTGTTGGTGATGTAAATCATGTGAAAATAAAATTTATTATACGTGAGTTTGACAAAACCAAATTAAATGAGCTTTTAGATCATGTTGAAGAATCATTACGATTTGCTCTTTCAACCTATCCTGGTTTTAAATATCAAACTAGTTGGAAAAATGCTTATGATAATATGAAAGAAATTATTGATAAAAATCCAAAGGTTCTTGAAAAACTATTAACTTCATGCGAAAGAATCTCGGTTAAAACAAAATTAAAAGGGATACGAGGTGGAACAGATGGAGCAAGGCTTTCTTTTATGGGATTGCCCTGCCCCAACATTTTCACAGGTGGATATTTATATCATTCAAAATATGAATTTGCAGTCCTCGAAGAGATGGAAAAAGCCACAGAATTAATTATCACCTTAGCAAATGAATACATTAAGTAGTTACGAATATTTTATTTGATATAGTTTATATGATATGGTTTATGATTTAGATTTTTTTAATAATTTAGTTGATTAAGATGATTTTATAATTATTTTGTTATCAGAATATTGTTTTAATTGTTTAATTAAATCTTTTTCTGTCTGATTTAAATGTTCAGGGATGGCAATTTCAACTTGAACATATAAATCACCAATAATCCCTTCAGAAATATCATATATCCCTTCATGCTTGATTCTAAATGTTGTTCCAGATTTTGTATGAGGTGGTATCTTTAGTAAAACCTCTTTCCCATATACTGTTGGTATTTTTATCTCATCACCTAAGACTGCTACAGGGAAAGGTATATATGCCTTAGCATAAAGGTTTGGTCCTTCTCTTTTAAAAATTGAATCTGGTAAAACTCTAATAATTATATAAAGGTCTCCGCTAGGACCACCATTTATACCTGCTTCTCCTTCATCGGATAGTTTTAATTTTGTATTTGTATCGACACCTTTTGGTATTTTAACCTTGACATTTTTCTTTTCTTTAATAGCACCTCTACCATTACATGTATGGCAGGGGTGAGGATTAATCTCCCCACTACCCTGACATTTTGGACATGTAGTTGCTATAGTAAAAAAACCCTGCCTTGACACTTGTTGACCGGTTCCTTTACATACAGGACAGGTTTCTTTAGAGTAACCTGGCTCCACCCCAGTACCATGACAGGTTGGACAGGTTGTATTTTTTAGTACTTCGACTGTTTTTTCAACACCAAATGCAGCATCTTTTAAGCTAATAACAACCTCAATTGCAATATCCTGACCTCTTCTAGAACCTCTAGATCTTCCTGATGAACCTCTTGCCCCAGAAGAAAATTTTGTTCCAAAAAAGGAAGAAAATATATCTGAAAATTCAGAAAATATATCTTCCATATTTGAAAAATTTGAAAAAGGATCAAATCCTCTAGAATCTACTCCTGAATGTCCATAAGCATCGTACATTCTTCTTTTTTCATCATCACTTAATACTTCATATGCTTCGGCAATTTCTTTAAATTTTTCCTCAGATTCTTTATCGCCCTTTGTTTTATCAGGGTGATATTTCATGGCTAATTTTCTAAACGCACTCTTTATCTCATCTTTAGTCGCTGTCTTACTTACACCTAAAACTTCATAATAATCTCTTTTGGTACTCATCTATTATTCCCAAATATAAAGTTATTCTTTTTTATCATCATCAACTACTTCATAATCAGCATCAACAACAGAATCATCTTTTTTCGCCGATTCCTGATTATTCTGAGTATCTGTAGTGTTTTTTTGATATGCATTCCCCTGGTAACTTTGATTAGTATTTGCCTGTTTTGATGCTTCTTGATAAATTCTTTCAGTCATAGAATAACTTGCTTTCTTTAACTCTTCTAACGCATTTCTAATCTCTGAAACATTATCAGAATTCATTTTATTTCTAAGCTCTTTAATAGCATTATTAATCTTCTCTTTTTCTTCAGAATTAATTTTGTCACCATAGTCTTTTAAACTCTTTTCAATAGAATATATCATCGAATCGGCTTCATTTTTGATTTCAATAAGTTCCTGTTTTTTTCTATCTTCTTCTTTATGCAATTCGGCTTCTTTAATCATCTTTTCGATTTCGTTATCACTTAAACCAGATTTTGCTTCTATCCTTATCTGTTGTTGTTTTCCTGTTGCTAGATCTTTAGCTGAAACATGCAAAATGCCATTTGCGTCTATATCGAATGTAACCTCTATCTGCGGTATACCTCTTGGAGCAGGGGGAATACCAAGAAGGTCAAAATTACCTAAAAATTTATTATCCCTTGCCATTGGCCTCTCACCCTGGAAAACACGGATTGTAACGGCTGTCTGATTGTCTTCTGCTGTTGAAAAGATCTGTGATTTTTTAGAAGGAATAGTTGTATTCCTTTCGATTATCTTTGTAAAAACGCCACCAAGAGTTTCAATTCCTAAAGAAAGAGGTGTAACATCAAGTAAAAGAATATCTTTAACTTCTCCGCCAAGGACACCTCCCTGAATAGCTGCACCGACAGCTACTACTTCATCAGGATTTATTCCCTTATGTGGTTCTTTCGCAAAAAGATCTCTAACTATCTGTTGAACCTTAGGTATTCTTGTGGAACCACCAACTAAAATAACTTCATCTATTTCAGAAGCCGATAAACCTGCATCTTTTAATGCTGCAAGTACTGGGCCTTTTGTCCTTTCAAAAAGATCGTCACATAATTGTTCAAATTTTGCTCTTGTTAATTTTTTTGACAAATGTTTTGGACCATTTTGATCTGCTGTAATATATGGAAGATTAATATCTGCTTCCATAGATAAAGAAAGCTCGATCTTTGCTTTTTCTGAAGCTTCCTTAAGTCTTTGCAAAGCCATTTTATCTTTATGAATATCTATTCCTGTTTCATTTTTAAATTCTGTCATCAACCATTCCATAATTCTCTGGTCAAAATCATCGCCGCCAAGATGAGTATCACCATTTGTTGATTTAACCTCGAAAACACCATCGCCAATTTCTAGAATAGATATATCAAAAGTACCCCCACCAAGATCATATACAGCTATTTTTTCATTTTTCTTTTTATCAAGACCATAAGCTAAAGCTGCAGCTGTTGGTTCATTGATTATTCTTTCAACATTAAGTCCTGCGATTCTTCCTGCATCTTTGGTTGCCTGTCTTTGGGAATCATTAAAATATGCTGGGACAGTTATTACTGCTCTTGTAATTTCTTCCCCAAGATAATCCTCAGCAATTTTTTTCATTTTCATAAGGACCTTTGCGGAAATCTCTGGTGGAGAATAAAGTTTGCCCTTTATATCTACTCGAACATCACCATTTGGACCTTCCGTGACTTTATAAGGCACTGTTTTAAGTTCCGAAGTTACCTCAGAATACTTTCTACCCATAAATCTTTTTATGGAAAAAATGGTATTCTCGGGATTTGTAATCATCTGGTTTTTTGCTGGTTGACCAACCAAAATTTCGCCATTGTCTAAGAATCCCACAACAGAAGGCGTAGTTCTCATCCCCTGTTCGTTTATAATTACAATTGGTTCACCGCCTTCCATAATTGCAACACATGAATTAGTGGTACCAAGGTCAATTCCAATAATCTTGTTTCCCATATAATTGCTCCTTTTTTCTATGCTTTTTATTAAATCTAATTATTTATCTCTATATTATCAATAGGATTATTTTTTATTTCATCCTGATTATCATCACTTATTTGTCCATCAACTTCTTCTTTTTTTAAATCTTTAATTGAATTATTTTTTTGACTATTTTCTACACCCTTTCTAACAACAACCTTAGCTGTTCTCAAAATTCTTGATTCAATTTTATAACCCGATTGTAAGATTTTATCTATAGTCATCCCTTTTGTATTTCCATCTTCTATAACTGAGATAGCTTCATGATAATTGGGATCAAAAGCAACATCTTTTTCATCAATTTTCTCAAGAAAATATTTTTTTTCTAAAAGATTATGAAAAGATTTTATAACTATACATAAACCTTCATAAAATGAGGTATTTTTAATCTCATCTGTAACAGAAGATATTGCCCTATCAAAATCATCAATAATAGGTAAAAGATCTGTAATCAATCTTTGATTAGCAAATTTAACCATATCCTTCTGCTCTTCTCGAACCCTTTTCTTATAGTTTTCAAAATCAGCTTTCATTCTAATCAGAAGATCTTTATTTTCTTCATTTTCTTTTTTTATTTTCTCAATAATTTCATTTTTCTCCTCGATTGTCTGCTTTAAAATAAGCAATTCTTCTATTGCATTGTCATCAATTTCTGAATTAAGTTCATCTTTGATTTTGTTTGAAGAATCATCAGCATTAGATTTATTTTCATTATTATTAATATCAATTATATTCATCTCATCATTTTTCTTTTTAATATCAGACATGTAACTCCTCTTTTATTGATAAATATTTCAGATATAATATACATAAAAACATATATATAAGTCAAGAATAAATTATAATTTTTATTATTATATTTACAAAAATAATTGACTGACTATATCATTGTAAAAAAGCCAACTTTTCTCTTCAATATATAATACATTCTCTTTGATTTTTATTAAGCCTTTATCATTTAAAATATTTAATTTTTCTTTTCTTTTTAAATAAAGATCAAAATTAAACTCATCTTTAAATTTATCAAAGTTTAATCCTTTCGATGTTCGAAGCGATAACATTATAAATTCATTAATTTTATCTTCTTCATTTAAAATTTCATATTTACGTTTTTTATCTTGCATTGTTGATAAAAGAGTTTTTTTAAGTTCATCCTTTGAAAAGTCTTTATCGAAGCAGCTTTTAAAATTACGCCAAGTATTTATATAATCATTTATGCAACTATTATGATATCGAATATCGAATAAAAAGCTGCTTGCCATGGCTCCTATTCCAATATAAGGATTTCTGACCCAATAATTTTGATTATGAATCGAATAAGCTTTATTTTTAGCAAAATTTGAAATTTCATAATGTTCAAAACCAAGTTCTTTCATAAATTTACATACTTTTAAATAATCCTTTACACTTTTAATTTCAATCTTATCAATCATTGGATTATTTTTTTGTTCATTAAAAATTTGATTAAATAATCTAGTACCATATGCAACATTTAAAATATAAAAAGAAAGATGTTTTAAAGAGTCAAATTTTAAAATATATTTTTCAATTTTAGTTAACTCATCTTTTAAATTAAGATCAGGTAAACCTATTATAAAATCAAAGGAAATATTGCTAAAGCTTGGTAATAGTAAATCTATCGCTTGCTCGGTCTTTATTAAATCGATATTTCTTCCAAGAAATTTTAAAGCCGAATCATTTAAAGCCTGGACACCTAAAGATATTCTATTGAATTTAAAATCATGTAATAGCTTTATTTGTTCTTTCGAAATAAAATGAGGATTTAATTCAATGGTTATCTCTTTTATGTTTTTATCCAAAAATTTTTGATTACTATCTATTATTTTATCATAAATTATCCCAAAAAAATTACTTAAAAATCTTTCGAGTATTTTATTGTCAATTGAGTTTGGGGTGCCACCTCCAAAATAGATAGATTGTATATATTTGTCTTCTAAAAAAGGAAGGTAAAATTCAAGTTCTTTTAAGGTAGCATCCAGGTAATTTTTAATAATTTGATTATCTATAGATTTAGAAGATATAGAATAAAAATCGCAATAGTTGCATTTACTCTTACAAAAAGGAATATGTAAATATATTGAAATAGATTCAATCATTTATTAAAATTTATATGGAAAGATTTTATTATCTTTCCTAGGATCAATTCTTCATCGATTATACCAAACAATAATGAATCATCTAAAGATATTTTGTTTGTCGAAACACAATAATATTGATTTTTTGCTAAATAAAATGTCTGATCTTTATTTAATTGTGTGGAGCTTGTATTAATTTCTTCATGTCCGTTAACATAAAGTATACCATCTTTAATATTGATAATATCATAAGCAGTTCCTATAACTTTATATACATTGTATTTTTGGTTTCTATTTAATAAATTCAAGGTTAATAGATTAACAAATTGCGAAATAAATATATTTTCTGTTTTTATTTTTTTTGAATTTACTATTACGAGATCACCTTTTTCAATATGAAAATTGATAAAAAAAAGATTTGTTTGAATAAAATAAATATCATCCTTTTTTATTTCACCTATATTCTCATCTATTTTTATTGGGCTGACAATCGAAAATAAGATAGCTAAACTAAAAGAAAAAATTAAAAATGAAAATATTAAATTAATTAAAATAGGCAAATTTCTCTTTGCTTTATAGCTTTCAAAATCCCTGATATACATAAATATTTACCTTCATTTAAGTCAATTAAAATTACTTTGAAATAGATAAAACTCAATAAAAATTATTGAAAAAAATATAAAATCGATTGTGGATTTATTTTGGATTTTATTAAATTTAAATTGTAAAGAATTTCAATAGTATTAATGTATTTGTCAACATCTAATACACCTACTTTATTATTCCCTTTTCCCTGTATCAAGTTTAGGGTAGCATCAAGAACCTCTTCCCAAAACTGCCTTTGATTTAAACTTAATGAACCAATCGTTTTATATGCTATATCCAGAGCTTCCTCTCTATTATTTATTGTATATTGTATTGATTCATTTAAAGCTTTTACAAAAAGAAAAAAATCTTCATTTTTTTCAGTTAAATTCTTATTTGAAGATACAAATGCACCTCCTACAAGGTTTGCGAAATCACTTACTTTCCATTCCGTTATAAGATAATTATTTAATCTCAGTTGTATTGGTTCATTGTTATAATAGCAGGCAACAGCATCGACTTTTTTTGATATTAATGATTGAATTTGAGTATATCCAATTTTTACGATTTCAACCTTATTTAAAAGTTTATATTTATTTAAAAACAACAATGTACCGATATAATTAGTTCCATAAAAGTCAGGCAATCCAATTTTTTTACCTATAAGAGACTTTGGATCTTCATCTTTCCCCAGTTTCACTATAGAAATTGGAAAATCTTGATAATATTGATAAAATGCTTTTAATCCTAGTCCTTTTTCTCCAGAAATTACTAACTCATCTGCATCTGTAAGCGCGCAATCTGCTTTTTGCGAAATTAAAAGTCCGAATATATCTCTTCCAAATCCATAATCAATCGCAAGTTTAATTCCATATTTTTCAAATATTCCTTTTTCCATACCAACATATAAAGGAGTGAATTGAACATGTGGTATATATCCAATCAACATCGAGATTTGATGTAAATTCGCAGATGAACCAATAAATAGAAAGGATAAAATGAAAATCAGAAAGATTATAGAAAAAAACAATGATGAAAAATTATTTGGTTTTCTTCTTTTAGTCAAAAATAATAGCATATAAATCCTCCAAATTTTAACTTTTTCTCTTTATTATTATTTTGTAAATAAAATTAGCTAACCAGAAATAAGACAAACCTAGTATAATCAACCAAACAAGACCAACAAACATCAATTCTATATCAAAATTTGCTTTTGCAATAAGTATTAATGAACCAAGTCCTAGTGATCCTGCCTGAAATTCACCGACAACTGCCCCAATAATGGACAATGTTATAGATACTTTAATAGCTGCAAAAATATAAAGTAATGATCCTGGAAGCTCAAACCTTAAAAACCTTTCTTTTAAATCTGGTTTATAGAATGTCAATAGATTTTTAAACTGCTGCTGAATATTCTGAAAAGCTGTAATATTATTTATTAACATGGGGAAAAATATAACAATAACCGAAATCAAAATCTTTGAGATAATTGAAAAGCCAAACCATAAGATTAAAAAAGGAGCAATAGCAATTGATGGAATGGCATTAAAAGAAATAAGATAAGGCATGATTAATTTATAGATTATAGAATTTCTGCTTAAAATATAACCTAATATTATAGACAAAAAAAAGGCTATAAAAAATCCTGATAGAGACTCAAGTATTGTCTGAAAAAGATGTTGGAAAATCATTCCACTTTTTATAGTATTTACAAATCTTAATAATAAAGATGATGGTAAAGGAAAGAAATAATCGGAAATATTAAATTTTTTCTTGATCAATTCTAGAAAAATAAATAAAACAAAAAGCTCAATTGGCACTAAGAGGTTGAAAATAAAATTTTTGTTTAATTTTCTTTCATCTTGATTATCAATCATTTTCTTCGTTTTAACAGAAACAGAAGTATCTTGATTTTTTTCATTCCATAAATTTGAAACAAGCTTTCTTATTTTATTTTCAGTCTCTTCTTCGAATTCATTAAGGAAAAAGTATTCTACTGGTTTATTTGCTATTTTATTTTCAAAAATGCTTATTATACTCGATGGTTTATCTGAAAGCACATAGATCTTACTGGATAAAAAACAAGCTTCTTCGATTGAATGTGTGACAAGAACTACAGAAATTTTTCTAACGAGGTAGATATTTTTTATTAGAACATTTAATCTTTCTCTTGTCAATAGATCAAGTGAAGAAAAAGGTTCATCAAGTATCAATAAATCAGGTTGAGTTATTAATGCTCTTGCTATTTCGACTCTTTTTTTCATCCCTCCAGAAAGTTCTGATGGATAAAGCAACTCAGTATCTTGAAGACCTAATTCGTTTAGTAAATTTAATGCACTAATCTTATCGGAATTACTTATTGTCTTGTTTTTTATTTCAACCGGTAGTAAAATATTTTGTATGACATTTAGCCATGGTAATAAAGAATCATGCTGAAATACATATGATAGATTTTTGTAAGGGTTATGTAAAACACCTTTTTGAGGTTTATAAATACCGGCAATAATGTTCAAAAGAGTTGTTTTACCACAGCCTGAAGGGCCGATAAAAGTTATAAATTCGTTTTGATCACATGTTGCGATTATATTTGAAAGTACTAAATTATTATTAAATGAAAATGATATATTTTCTAATTTAAGCATGTTCTTCTCCCATCCAGACTATACTGTCGGCTACGGAAATTAACCGTATCCACCTTATAAATAAGGGTTGTGGGCTTTACCACCGGTCGGGATTTTCACCCTGCCTTGAAGAACTATTATGTTCAAAAAGCTCTAATTCCATGAATAATTTAAATATAAAAAACTATTTGTCAATAATTATTTTTCTAAAATAGAATTTATAAGATTTACAAATAATGAAGGATTTTCGGGTAATATTCCTTCTATTAATAAAGCTTCGTCATAAAATAATTCTGAATATTGAGCAATTTTAGGTGAATTTTGATCGACTCTATATGCTGCTTCTAACTTCTTAAAAAGTTGATGTTCTGGGTTTATCTGTAAAATTTTTTCGGCTTTAGGGAATGCCTTCCCTTCAACTTCAGATAAGACTTTTTCCATTTGAATAGATAAGCCAGAATCAGAAGAGACCAAACATGAAGGGGAATCTTTTAAGTTACCTGTTAGAACAACTTTTTTAACTTTACCACCCAGGCTTTTTTCAATCTGATCGATTAGCGGTTTTAGCTCATTTTCTTGAATTTTCAAATTCTCTGATTTGTCTTCATCCTTTTCTTCTCTATTTAAGGATTTCAGTGTTTTATCCTTATAACTTTGAATATTCATCATCATGAAATCATCTATCTTATCAGTTAAATAAATTACCTCATAACCCTTTTCTCTCATTCTTTTTACTTGAGGATGATCTTCAAGAATCTTTCTATCAAAACCAGAGATATAGTATATCTCCTTTTGTTCGGGTTTCATTCTATTTATATATTCTTCCAATGTAGTCATCTTCGAAGAATCATTTGAAGAATTTAAAACAAGTAAATCTTGTAAATAAGTTCTCTCTTTTGTAAAATCAGAGTAGATACCTGATTTTATGATGGTACCAAACTGTTCCCACCATTTTTCATATTCTTCTCTTTTCTCTTTAAGTAGATTGGTTAATGATTCTGTAATTTTTTTCTCTATATTTTTTGCGATTATTCTTAATTGTCTATCATGCTGCAAGATTTCTCGGGAAATATTTAATGAAAAATCAGGTGAATCTACCAACCCCTTAATGAATCTATAATGATCTGGTATTAATTCCTTACAATTATCCATAATAAAGATATTTTTTGAATATAATTTAAGACCTTTTTCATATTCAGCTGACATCAGATCAAACGGTGCTTTAGACGGTATAAATAAAAGGGCTATATATTCTATTATACCTTCAGCCTTAGTATGTATCACTTCTATTGGTTTTACCCAATCGTGAAAAGATGCCTTATAAAATTCTTCATATTCTTCTTCTTTAATTTCAGATTTATCTCTAACCCAAAGAGGTTTCATTGAATTTAGTATTTTAATCTCTTTTTTTTCTTCTGGTTTTTTTTCTTTTCCCTCATTCTCATAGACAGTCATTTCCATTTTTATAGGATATCTGATGAAATCGGAATATTTCTTTACCAATTCTTCTATTTTCCATTCTTCTAAAAATGTACTATAGTTTTCCCCCTCTAGTGTTGTTGAATCATCTTCTCTTAGATGTAATATTATTGTGGTACCCCTAAGTGGTTTTTCATATTTTTCAATAGAATAAGATGAATCACCCTCTGATTCCCATCTAACTCCTTCATTAGAAAATGGGCTTTTTGTTAAAATAACGACTTTTTTGGCAACCATGAAAGAAGAATAGAATCCAACCCCAAATTGTCCGATAAGTTCTATCTTTTTCTCATTAGATTGATCTGAATTTAATTTTTGAAAGAAGTTTTTAGTTCCCGAATGAGCTATTGTACCAATATGCTGAATGACTTCATCATAAGTCATACCTATACCATTATCTATAACAGAAATAGTTCTGTTATCTTTATCTATTTTAATCTCTATAAAAAATTCTTCATTTGTTGAGACAATTTCAGGATTTGTTAAAGACGCAAATCTTAACTTATCAAGTGCATCAGATGCATTTGATAGTAACTCTCTTAAAAAAATTTCTTTATGGGTATAAATAGAATGGATTACAAGGTCGAGTAGCTGTTTTGTGTATGCTTGAAATTCTTTTACTTCTTTATTGCTCATAATATAACTCCAGAATATTTTATTTAATAATTAATTTTTTTACCTAATTTAAATATACAAAAAAAATTTATTTAAGGCAACATTGATAGGTTTTGAATTCATAAAGATTTGAATTGTTGATTAATCTTTAATATAATGGCATCCTATTGATTTTTTATTACGAAGAGCAGAATTAACGATTAATTGAGCAGTTATTACAGCATTTCTAAGCTCTATTATCTCTTTGTTTAATTTCGATTCTTCATAAAATTGGTAAATTCTATGGGCAAGATAATTCAAATCTGCCTGAGCTCTTTCCAATCCCTTAGTAGTTCTCACAATTCCAGCATAATTCCACATTATAGATTGAATAAGATTAAGATCTTGTTTAATAAGAATTGGATCAAAGTTAATTGATGAAGAAGGTTCTTTCCAATCGGGAATATATTTAAATTTTTTTAAATCAATTTTCTCAAAGTTTTTAATAAAATCTTCTTTTATATTTTTGCTAAAAATTACTGCTTCTAATAAAGAGGTGGAAGCCAATCTATTAGCGCCATGTAATCCGGTACAAGCACTTTCTCCAACAGCGTATAGGTTTTTAATATTTGTTTTTGAATTTATATCAACCCTGATACCACCACAGAAATAATGAGCAGCTGGAACGATAGGTATAGGTTCTTTAGTTATATCAATACCACCTTCAAGACAGGTTTTATAAATTGTAGAAAATCTTTCAGAGAGTGGCACACTTCCTTTATAATAATTTGCTATATCCAATAGCATGTAATCTGATCCAATTCTTCTCATCTCTTCAAAAATAGCTCTTGCAACAATATCTCGTGAGTCTAGTTCTTCTTTTGGGGTATATCTTTTCATAAAAAATTCACCCTTGGGATTTAAAAGTTTGGCTCCTTCACCCCTTAATGCTTCTGTAATTAAAAACCTTTTTATATCTCTATGATATAATGAAGTTGGATGAAATTGAATAAATTCTGCATTTACTATATCTGATCCTGCTCTATAAGCCATACTTAAACCATCACCTATGGCTATTTCTGGATTTGTGGAATGCAAATAAAGATTACCAAGTCCGCCTGTTGCTAATATAACTTTATGAGCCAGAAGTTTTTGAATCTTTTGATTCTTGTTATCAAATGCATAAACACCCATCGCCACAGGATCTTTATAAATTTCTTGATTATCTTCTGAGTGATGTTTATTGGTGATTATATCTATAGCAGTATGGTTAGTCAAAATAGAGACTCCAATCTTTCTGGCATAGTTAGATAAGGCTTCCTGAATGCTTTTCCCAGTTTGATCTTTATTGTGTAATATTCTTCTATGAGAATGAGCTGCTTCTTCGGTATAATCATAGGCTCCTGAGGATGATTTATCGAAATTTACTCCAATTTTATCTATTAAAAATTCAAATACAAATTGAGGACCATTATATGCTACAAATTTGGCAATCTCTTTTGAATTATAATAACTTCCAGCTTTTAATATATCTTCCTCTAGGGATCTTGGATCATCATCTTTGTTGAAAGCTATAATACCACCTTGAGCGTAATTTGTATTTGTCTCGTTGATATTTTCTACTTTGGTAATGACTAAAGGATCAAAACCAGATTCTTTAAGCATGATAGCAGTTGATAGACCAGCTATACCAGAACCGATTATAATTGCATCGTATATGATTTCGTTATTCATTAAAAATTCTCCATTTTAAAACAAAGAAACACTAAGAAACTATGTATTGCCAATTGTATTTGTCTTTTATTTCACCTCTTTGAATAGATAGAAGGATATTATACAGCTTATTTGTAATAGGTCCAGCTGATTTTCCGTTATCATAAAAGACAAATTCTCTGTCTTTATATTTAATTCTACCAATAGGTGTAACAACAGCTGCTGTTCCACAGGCTCCAACTTCAACAAATTGATCCAAAGAGTCTATATCTACTTTATTTTCTTCGATTTTTAATCCAAGCTCGTCTTCTGCAATTACCATTAAAGAAAGCCTTGTAATACTTTGAAGTATTGAAGATGATTTTGGGGTAACAAGTCTTCCATCCTTTGTAATACCAAAAAAATTAGCCGCTCCTACCTCTTCGATATATTTATTTTCTTTTGGATCAAGATAGATACAATCAGTATAACCATTTTTTATTGCAATTTCATGGGGAAGTAAAGATGCTGCATAATTTCCGCCAACTTTTACATCACCAGTTCCTCTTGGTGCAGCTCTGTCATAATCAGCTACCATCATCGCAACAGGTTTAAATCCACCTTTAAAATATGGTCCAACAGGAACTCCAAAGACAGAAAATATATATTCGTTTGCTGGTTTTACTCCTAAATTTTCACCTACACCAATTTCATAAGGTCTTAAATAAAAAGATGCATCTACTCCATATGGAGGTATCCATTTAAAGTTTGATTTTACGGTTTTAACGCAGGCATCTATAAATTTTTCGATCGGTACCTGCGGCATTAAAAGTCTATTGGCGCTAAAAATTAATCTTTTTGCATTCATATCTGGTCGAAAAATAGCTATATCTCCATTTTTTTGCGTAAAAGCTTTTAAACCTTCAAATGCACCTTGCCCATAATGGAGTATTGGTGAGCCTTCATTTATTCTTAGTTCGTTTGATTCTATCAGTTTTCCCTCATCCCATTTTCCATTTTTGTTAAAGGAAATATATCTATAATCTGTTTTTATATATGAAAATTTCAAATTTTCCCAGTCGATATTGGCTTTTTCTTTTATCATTAATCCTCCAAAAATAATTTAATATATTGATAGGATATTTAATACATATTATGCAATAAATCATTTTTTAAGGTATTATTGATTAAAAATTCTCTAATTACATCTCCAAACAAATTATATGAAATAGGAATCAATTCTAAGATCATAAAAACTTTTCTAAATTTAGATGGGGTCTTAGATGTACAATAGATATAATCTATCATAAAATCATTACCGATGTCATTTATTTCTATATTCCAATTTTCGATCTCAAGTACTATTCGTATTTTTTGACCTCTATTTTTTTTAAAAATATCCTTTTCATATGTAGATATTTTTGAGAATTCCACAACATTTTGTGGTTGAGTTTTTTCAATTAAACTGAAAATATAATAAAGAATATTATTAATAATTATTTTAGCCTTTTTAACTATCTCATCAGAAGTGCTATAACCTGTTCGAGAAATAATTGAACCATTTGAGTTATTAATTAAAATAAAGTATAAAAATTCTTTAGATAAATCTTGAGTAGGAATAAGTTCAAACTTAAAAAGATAGTTTTTTATTTGGGAATAGGTTGTTAAGACATAACTAATATTTCCAGAAGATGAAGAATTAACTTCTAATGAAGTGTCATTTATATCAATACCTTTAAAAAATGGATCATCTTCAAGACCCTTATCAATTAAAGTACTAGTTCCATTTTGAAAAGCGAGAATTAAAATAGAAAACAAGGTAAAAATAAAAAATATTATTTTATTATAATTTTTCGACATATTTATCTTCCATTATCTTATTCTATAATTGACGACCTATTTTTTTAAAAATTTTAATTTTTATTTCATAAAAAATATACAATATAACCTTAAAAAAACAATAGAAATAAAAAGTTTGATAAATTTTAAAAATATTTTAAATTAAGTAAAAGATAATTTTATTGGATGGAAATCTATACGGTTATAGAATATTTAAAAAAAAATAAACTATTTTCTTCGATTCCAGATGATAAAATCGATATTTTAAAATCATTTGACTTAAATATAAAAAAATACCAAAAGGATGAAGTCTTAATCGAAGAGAATAGTGTTTCATCCGAATTATTCCTTATTATAAAAGGCAGCGTTTCAATAAGAAAAATGCTACCTAATGGTCAATATGTTGAAATTGCAGAAAGAAAAGAAAATGAATATGTCGGAGAAATGCGATTAATAGATGGTTCTTTAAGAAGTGCCAATGTTGTATGTAAAGAAGATTCTGAAATTATTCCCATTTCGAAAGATATCTTTTATTCAATTTTAGATCAATTTCCCGAAATTGAAAGCAATCTTTCTAAGGAAATTACAAGCAATTTACGACAGCTTCATGAAAAAACAATGAATGAATTCGATAGAAATCTGCAACTTCTAGAATTAAATAAAAAAATATCAACTCAAAATAAGGAACTAGAAAATTTAAATCTTTTAAAAAATAATCTAATCCAGATGATTACACATGATTTAAAAATGCCTTTGACAATAATATCTGGTTATACCTCTTTATTATCTGAAAGATTGACCGAAAAAACCGAATCTGAAATGATTAATTCCATAAAAATAGCTATAAAGCAGATGTTTGATATGATAGAAATGCTTTTAGAAGCGACAAAACTGGAAAATAAAGAATTAAATTTATCTATTAAAACTTATGATATTTTACCATATTTAAAATCAATAGTAGATCAATTCGAGTTACTTGCTAACGCTAAAGATCAAAAAATAGAGATAAAATTACAGACAAAAGATTTAAAAGCATTAATTGACCCCGATAAATTCAAAAGAATATTAGGGAATCTTATATCAAATGCAATTAAATATTCCCCATATTATTCATACATTGAAATATTAGTTGAAGAAGAGATTATAGAAAACAAAAGATATATAAAAGTTTCAGTTAAAGATAATGGTCCAGGTATTTCTGAAGATGAGCAAAAAAAATTATTCAGGAAATTTGAAAAATTATCTAACAAACCTACTGCAGGAGAATTTTCGAGTGGACTTGGTTTGTTTATAGTAAAACAACTTGTAGAACTTCATAATGGCTTTTGTGGTGTAAAAAGCACGCAAAGTGAGGGAAGTTGCTTTTATGTTTTATTCCCTTCAACACCTTAATAAAATAAACCTAATTATAAATTAGTGAAAATACAAAATATATAAAATATAAAAAAAGAAAAAGTAGTAAGTAAAAAAAATATATGTAAAAAATATAAATAACTAAAAAAAGATAGGCATTTTCATAAATAAGAAAATAATTAAAATAGTTAACAAAAAAAGATAGGTGCTAAAAATAATTTAAAAAGATAGATATTTTAATATTTATAAGCGAGAAAGATTATAAATAAAAAATTTAGGTAATTAATAAATAAAGATAAAAGGATAAAAAATGAAAAAATGGAGTTTTCCAAAAGAATTTTTTATTCAAAACAGGAAGAATCTTTCTGATCTTTTACTTCCCAATTCAATTGCTATAATAAATGCCAACGATTTAATGCCAACAAATGCCGATGGTTCATACCCTTTTATTCAAAATACAGACCTTTTTTATCTATCTGGTGTTAATCAGGAAGAAACTGTTTTAGTTCTTTTTCCTGATCACCAAGATGATAAATTTAAAGAAATTCTTTTTATTACTGAAACTAATCCGCAAATAGAAACCTGGCATGGAAGGAAATTAAGCAAGGAAGAAGCTAAAGAACTTACAGGAATTGAATCGGTTTATTGGACAAATGAGATGGAACCAATCTTAAATTCCTTGATTTTAAAAGCAGAGAATATCTATATAAACTTAAACGAACATTCTAGAGCTTCTATAGAAATACAATCAAGAGATTACAGGTTTTTAATGAATTTAAAAGCTAAATATCCTCTTCATAATTATAAAAGACTCGCTCCTGCTCTTTATGTTTTAAGGATGATTAAATCAGAGGAAGAAATAAACAAGATAAAAATAGCTTGTGATATTACTGAGAAAGGATTTAGACGGGTATTATCTTTTATAAAACCAGGTGTATTTGAATATGAAGTAGAAGCCGAATTCGCATATGAATTTGTCAAGAATGGAGCGAGATTTGCTTATAATCCGATAGTAGCAAGCGGTAGTGGTAGTTGTGTTTTGCACTATGAAAAAAATGATGAAATCTGTAAAGACGGGGATTTACTCCTTTTAGATGTTGGTGCTAGTTTTGCATACTATAACTCTGATATGACTAGAACTATACCCATTAATGGTAAATATTCAAATAGGCAAAAAGAAGTTTATAACTCTGTTTTAAGAGTTCAAAAAAAATCAATTAAAGAAATTAAACCAGGTAGAAGATTAAAAGAAATTCAAGAATTTACAGAGGAAGCAATTTCAGAAGAACTAGTAAATTTAAAACTTATGACTATCGAAGAATATAAAGACAAAAACACAAAAAAACAGATAACAAAAAAGTATTTTCCTCATGGGGTTTCACATTTACTCGGTCTTGATGTTCATGACGTTGGTGAACTGAATCCTATGATAAAAAAAGGAATGGTATTCACATGTGAACCTGGGATATACATTAAAGAAGAAGGTATTGGGATTAGACTTGAAGATGATATTTATATAACTGACGAAGGGAATATAAACCTAATGCAATCCATCCCAATTGAGGCAGAAGAAATCGAGCAAATTATAAATAAAAAGAATTAACCAGGTTTAAATATTATGCAATTTGATAATAATGCTTTAAACATTATGGTTGATACTCAAATTTGCAGTAGAGGAATTACGGATTCAAAAGTTATCGAAGCGATGAAATCTATAGACAGAAAGTTATTTGTTTCTAAAAAATATTGTGATTATGCTTATGATGATGGTCCTATTTCAATAGGTTTTGGCCAGACAATTTCACAACCATATATAGTCGCCGTAATGACTGAACTGTTAGAGTTAACTGGAAATGAAAGAGTATTGGAAATAGGAACAGGCTCTGGTTATCAGACAGCTATTTTAGCAAAAATAGCAAAAGAAGTATATACTGTTGAAAGAATAATTGAACTATTAAATAATGCAAAAATTACTCTGGGGAAATTAGGTTTTACAAATATCAGATTTTTTCATTCAAATGGTTATTTTGGTTTACCATCTTATGCGCCTTACGATAGAATTATCCTTACAGCAGCCCCAAGAAAGATTCCTTCCAGTTTTTTTAACCAAATAGGTGATAACGGAATAATCGTTGGTCCAGAAGGCGATTTTATTCAAAATCTTGTAAAGATTAAAAAAGTAAATGGAATATTAGAAAAACAAGAAATTATTCCAGTTAGATTTGTCCCTTTAATAAGCGAAGAATAGCGTCTTGATAAGCAAAATTTAATAAACTTATCAAGACTTTTAATTATTTTTTCTATACACTATACTTGATGAAGCTTGATTTACAGGCATTATAGTTAATTCAGAAATTTGAACATTTTCTCTTGTACTGCAAACCCACAAGATAGCATCCGCTATATCCTTACCAGTTAATGGATCTATTCCTTCATATACTTTTTTAGCACGTTGATAATCTTTTTTAAACCTTACGACACTAAAATTAGTTTCAACAAGTCCCGGTTGTATATTTGTAACCTTTATCTTTGTATCTACAAGTTCCATTCTTAAACCATCGGAAATTGCTCTAACCGCTGCCTTTGTAGCACAATAAACCGTTCCATTTGGATAAGTCCATACACCTGCAATTGAACCAATATTTACTATATGACCAGTATTATTTTTTCTCATAAGTGGTAAAACTTTTTTAGTAATATAAAGTAAGCCTTTAATATTTGTATCTATCATGATTTCCCAATCGCTAATTTCCTGTGTTTCTATTGGTTCAAATCCAAGTGCAAGTCCTGCGTTATTTACAAGAATATCTATTTTTCTCCAATCTTTGAGTATTTTATCGAATAATTTATCAATTTCATCAATGTTTCTAACATCGGCTGGATAAATACCAATTTTTATACCATAAGATTTTTCTAATTCTTTAAATTCTTCTTTTAAATTTTCAATGTTTCTTGATAAAAGTATAAGATTAATTCTATTTTGTGCAAATAATCTGGCTGTTTCTAACCCTATTCCACTACTTGCTCCTGTAATTAAAGCATTTTTACCTTCTAACATATAAACTCCTGTTCTTTATTTTTTCTTTTTTAAATATTATAATATTAGAAATAAAAAGGTAAAGGTTTCGATATGAATGACAGGGTTAGGTATAAATGTTTGAAATGCAATAGAGAGATTTATATCATTAATAATGGTGAAGTTCCTTTTTGTTGTGGGCAGAAAATGGTTGAATATGATAAAAATTTTGAAGAGAAAATTAAAAAAAATGATGAATCAAATGAAAGTAGTAAAGATGTAAAAGTTAAAGCATTCGAAAAGGAAAAAGAAATAGAAAAAGATAAATATTTAATCGATTTTCTTAAATCTAAGTTTTAAAACATTAATCATAGCTTCAAATATTATATTTTTCGACATTTTGGATTTACCATTTGCTCTTTCAACAAAGATTATTGGATATTCTATAAACTTAAAGCCTTTTTTAATAGCCCTGTATTTCATCTCTATCTGAAATGAATAACCAGAAGAATAAAGAGAATTTAAATCAATACCTTCAATTACCTTCCTTTTCCATAGGTTAAACCCACCGGTAAAATCTTTTACATTTACATTTAATAAAAGTCTTGCATATAATGAGCCTAATCTAGATATAATTTGCCTAAATATACTCCATCCAGAAACACCACCACCTTTAATATATCTTGAGCCAATAACAAAATCATAATCATCTAATTTTTTTAAAAGTTCAGGTATATATTCTGGTTTATGAGAAAAATCTGCATCTATTTCTAAAAAATAATCGAAGTCTCTGGCAAGTCCCCAAACAAAACCGGCTACATATGCTTTACCCAGACCCTCTTTTTCTTTTCTTTTCAATAAAAAACAGTTTGAATACTCACTTCTCCACTTTTCCACAATTTCTGAAGTTCCATCTGGAGAGTTATCATCGACTACAAGAACCGAAAAATCTATTGATTTACAACTATCATAAATAAATTGTAAAAATTGATAAATATTTTCAGATTCATTATAGGTTGGGATTATAATAAGCATTTTACTCAATTTTTTCTCCTTATGCCAATAATTATCCTATTTATTCATACCTATATATTCATAAACACCTATATCTATTACTACTCATTTAGGTCTTAAATTTCCATCGAAATCAAATTCAGGTGCATTTTGCATAAATCCTTTATCAATTGCTGGAGAATTACTTTGAAGATGAAAATTCTTACCCCCAGGATTTAAAAACATTGGATCTGCTTCAACTAAACGATGTATTTCACCGGGGTAAAATTTAAAGGGATAAACGAGATTGTGGTCTATTTCAAATCCAGATATTTTAATTTCTTCTGCTGCTATTTGAAAAGAAAGGTTATTATTTACGATATTATTCCTTGTTAATAAATTTTGAATATCTTGATTCCCTATTGCAATACCCCCTCCCCAATCACCAAATCCATTATTATATACCGTGTTATTTATTATTAAAATGTTTCTCATGGGTTGCGCATCTACTGGTCCATTTCTTGCTAAGGATATCCCAACATATTTATTATTGTAAATTTTATTATTATAAACCTTTATATTTAAAAGAAGTCCCCTCATTTCTGAGACAAGAGTAATTCCATTATTTTGATTGCTATGAACAATATTTTGAAATACTTCAATATTATTTTTTACTTCAAAAAAACCTGTCCCTGCGATCGATATATGTTCTTGTGATCCACCAGTACAAGTAAGCACAACTGTATTTTTGTCAACTATAATATTTTTGCTATTCCAAATCCCTATTCCAGAAGATGAGGTGTTATAAATAAGATTTCTTTCAATAATTATATTGTTTGATTCTTCTGCAAAAATACCTACATCACTTGAATCATCACTTGAATTTTGTAATTTTAATCCAGATATTTTTATATAACTGAGATTTGATAAATTAAAAATGCCACTATATTTTATTTTTATATTGCTTCCATCAATTATTACATTATCACCCCTATGAGCAGAATAGGTAATATATTTATCTTTAGTACCAGAATATAATGGAATTATTTGTTCATTGTAAATGCCTGATTTTATGAGGACTGTATCTCCTGCGACAAGGGTATTGGCTGCTTTTTGAATTGTTAACCATGGCTTATCCTCTGTTCCAGGGTTTGAATCATTTCCATGTTTTGCGATATGATATAATATATGTTTGGATTGCCAATATTTGAACTTATAAAAATAGAACAGTATAATAGATTTATTGAGAAAAAAAGTAAAAGGGAAAGCAAATAAAATTTATTTTTCAATTTAACCTCATATCAAAAAACCAAATTTCCGATTTAATTCAAGATATTGCAGATCTTAGTTGTATTTTGTATAAAATAACAAACCTAATCTAACTATACCGTAGATTATCTTTATCAATAACTTTTTTATCCACAGAATTTTCCTTACAATAAAGGCTTCTTCTAAATTTTAAAATTAAAAAAACAAGGAAAGTTGTAGACTAATAGTTCCTGGAACCTGAAATTCGAGTGGTTGCCTGTGACTAATATTAAAAACATTCTCGGTAAGTTCAAATGCAAGGTCTAAAAAATTATAGAAAATTATGGAAATTTCCCATTCTTTACCAAAAAGATAAAACTTTCCTGAAAGATAAAAATTAAATTCCCATATACAATCTTCTCTTCTACCCATTGAAGCAGAAAAAGGATTATCCCCACTCATCAACTGATTATATATTACAAGGTAATTATTTGGGGTTACACTTTCATAAAAAGCTGTAAATGGTTGCCCATCTTTATATCTTATAATTAATTTTAACCAGATAGATTCCAATAACTTAAAACCTATATTAAATTTAAAAACATATGATCTATCCGATATCATTCTTCCTATACCATATATGTAATTATTTGGGTCTGCTTGTGTTTCGGAAATAACACCAATTTCATCTTCCAGTAGACTATTACCTATAGTGCCAATACCAACAACCATATATGCCCAAAAACTAAAATTTATAAAAAAACTTTCGGTTTTTTTGCCTATGCTCAAGACAAGACCAAGATAAAATGGGCTTTTTAAAAAATCTGGAATACTATCAAAATAATTTTCATTTAAAAGATTGTTTTCAATAAGCCAGTTTATAGCATCCCAATAATTTGTTAAAACATAAGAGATATCAGAATCAGTGATATAATACAAAGTTTGATTATTATAGGTGTATGATGAAAAAAATCCACTATCATTTGCTCTAATCCAAAATAGATTTTGAAAAGATTTAAATTGAGTATCCAGATTGAAATAAAAATTATTCTTATTTTTATAACTAAAAGATATTGAGATGTAATAAAAAGTTGGTTGCTTGAGATTTTCACTTATTGAATTAATAATTCCATCTGTATGAAATAACATTTGATCTGTTGAATTATAATATGAACCAGATAAATAGTTAGAATTAATATTTTTAGCCAAGGTAGAGGTAATTGAGGGTGTATTTTTACCAAGATTTAAGCTTATATTAAAAATGGATTGGGGGAAAAAGATAATGGTTGAATTAAAATCAAATGATAAAAATAGAAGATTATTGAAATTACTATCTTTTAAATATAAAAATGAAAAGCCTAAAATTGCAGAAGAGCTAAAATCGATAAATTCATTTTTAATTTTATATTCAACACAAAGATCTGAATTAGATGTAATCCAATATGTAGAATAGGTATCAAATACTATTTTCCCAAATGGTTCATTGTAATAAAGCAAATTGATAGTAAATTTATTTGCATTCGGTTGATAAATAGAAATGTTTGTATCTGAATCGAAATTGATAATAAAGTTGTTGAATTTAAAATATTTAAAATTCACAATTAATGATAGGTCGAAATTATTTCCATCTGGAAGAAAAAATTCCATTGATTCACCGTCAAAGTCTATCAATTCATAATCATAATTGCTCTTTTCACTATCAATATTATTGTTTTCAAGCTGAATGGATATATTACTCATATAAGAGTTATTTGTTAGCCCTATTCCCAAAATCAAAGAGAATGAATTTAAGATTTTAGTCTGATCGCTTGAAAAATAGAATTCAGAACCATAGTTTGTCCTGAAATTATAAAAAAAGCTTGAAAACAGATTCATATAAGGAGACAAACTATAAAATAAAAGAAATTGTAATTTTGTAAAATTCTCTTGAAAAACAGAATAAATTGTGTTTTTTTCGCTATCTATCCCATAAGAAAGAAATGTGCGAACACCATTACTAAAATTAATAGTAAATTGAAGATTTTCTCCTTCATCTTCACCATTATTGTAATATAGATTAAAACCAAAAAGATATTTTAATTTTCTTCTATCATTAATGGAAATTGGATTTCTTGCAATAGCTGCTAAACTACCACTTAAATAATAGACTAGCTCCTCTGTAAAAGGGAAAATACCCCATATACCGCTAAAAAATGTATATGTGTTTATACTTAATCCAGCAGGGATTGACAGCTTCCCGTTAATAGAAGAATGAAATGGATCAATATCAATTCTTATAATATTTAAATAGAAATCCCATATTGGAGTTCCCGGGAAAAAATGAGAGTTTAATTTAAAGCCATCAATAAAAAATTGATTATATTCATGATTATTACCAAAAAAAGAAAAATATAACTGATCCGCTATTCCATAAAAACCTGTCTGAGAAGTGAAAACAAAGGCATATGGGCAGATTAATTCTATATAATCCGAAAGTGAGAAAAAAACAGGAAAATCAATATTCTGGGCAGATAGATTTTGAGCGAATGGATTAAATGGGAAAATAGATAAAAATATAAAAAATATCCATAGATATAAAATATAAAAATTTTTATTAATAATCATCTTTTGTCATTTTTTAATTCTACTAATAAATATTTAATAAATATGTCTTTTTTTTAATTCTATTGATAAATATTTTAAGAAAATTATTAAACCATTGGCTTTAATTGGTTGTTTTCCACAATATATTTGCTATTGCACTCTGGACAGTAAAAATAATCATCCTTTTTTTTCAATGTAACTCCACAACGGCATACCCATCCAATCTGTTTTGAAGGAACACCTACCATTAATGCATATGGTTGGACATCTTTTGTTACTACTGCGCCAGAACCGATAAGAGCATATTCCCCAATCTCAACTCCACATACTATAGTCGCATTAGCCCCAATAGTAGCGCCTCTTCTTACTATCGTTTTTCTATATTCATGTTTTCTTTCTATAAATGCCCTTGGATTTATTACATTAGTGAAAACCATTGAAGGTCCACAAAATACTTCATCTTCAATATAAACTTCATCATAAACAGAAACATTATTTTGAATCTTTACAGAATTTCCAACGATTGCCTTTGAGCCTATATTTACATTCTGTCCTATCGAGCATTTTTTACCAATCTTTGCACCTTTCATTATATGAGAAAAATGCCAGATTTTTGTACCCTCGCCTATTTGGGCGCCTTCATCTACATATGAACTTTCATGAACAAAATAATGTTCGTTAGTTTCAGGATTAATAAATTCTTTTATTTCAGACATTTTTTCCCTCTTTTTTAATGACTTTATAGCAATATTAAAAAATTTCAATTTGCATTTTTTTCTTTTTAAGATTTACTTTTAGTAATTAAAGATATAAAGGCAGGAAATAGATGAAAAAGCTTCTAACCGGAAACGAAGCAATTGCTCAAGGAGCATGGGAAGCAGGATGCAAAATTGCAAGTGCATATCCAGGCACTCCAAGTACTGAAATACTTGAATATTTCGCTACCTTACCAGATATCTACGCAGAATGGGCACCAAATGAAAAAGTAGCTTTAGAATTTGCAGCAGGGGGTGCAATAGCTGGTTTAAGAAGTATGACTGCCATGAAACATGTTGGATTAAATGTTGCAGCCGATCCTCTTTTTACGATGACCTACGAAGGGGTAAATGCCGGTTTAGTCGTAATAAGTGCTGATGATCCAGGGATGCATTCCTCTCAAAATGAGCAGGATAATAGATTCTATGCCATGCATGCCAAGGCTGTGTGTATTGAGCCTTCAGATTCTTCAGAAGCCTTAAATTTCACAAAAGCTGCCTTTGAAATTTCGGAAAAATATGATCTTGTGGTAATACTTAGAACCACGACAAGAATTTCACATTCAAAATCATTAGTCGAGGTTTCAGATAAAAGAGAAAAGTTCAGCAAAGAATATAAAAAAAGCACAGATAAGTTCATAATGATCCCTTCCAATGCAAGAAAACGACACCCCATAGTAGAAGAAAGTCTAAGAAAATTAGCGAAAGATGGCTATAACTCAAATTTAAATAAGATAGAATACAACTTAAATAATAGATTTAATGGTAAAAAAGTCGGAATAATAACAAGTGGAATTTCCTATCAATACGCAAAAGAGGTTTTTGGTGATGATGTGAGTTATTTAAAGCTTGGAATAACATATCCTCTTTGTTTAGACTTAATAAGAGAATTCGCTAAAAATGTTGATCAAGTTTATGTTATCGAGGAAAATGATCCATTTTTAGAAATGCAGATCAAAGCAGCTGGCATCAGTTGTATAGGGAAAGAGATCATCACACCAATAGGTGAGCTTAATCCAGATATCATTCGAAAGGCATTTAACCTTGAAAAAGCAGAAAAAGATAGTCTGGCTTTTGATGTCCCTTCAAGACCACCTGTTCTATGCTCCGGTTGTCCACATAGAGGGATTTTTTATGAGATTTCTAAGATTAAAAAGTCTATTATCACCGGTGATATAGGTTGCTATACTCTTGGAATGATGCCTCCTCTTAATGCCATGGATACATGTATTTGCATGGGTGCTTCTATTTCTGCTGGACTTGGAATTCAAAAAACAATCGAAATTGAAAAAAGAGATCAAAAAGTTTACGCATTTATAGGGGATTCGACATTTTTCCATTCTGGAATTACAGGTCTTATAGATGCCGTTTATAACAAAATCCCAATAACTGTTGTAATACTTGATAATAGAATTACCGCAATGACTGGACATCAAGATAATCCAGGTACCGGTAAAACATTAATGGGTGAAAAAACCGATCAAATAGATTTGTTTCAGCTTGTAAAAGCAGTTGGGGTTAAAGAAGAAAACATAAAAATAGTTCACTCTTACAATCTTACCGAAATAAGGCAGGCAATTAAGTATACTCTAGATTTAAAAGAAGTATCTGTAATTATATCCAAACAGCCATGTGCCTTAATAAAAGATGTTGTAAAGGCAAGAAAACCAGTTTACTATTCTATCGATCCACAGACATGTAAGCTATGTAAAGTTTGTTTAAAGATTGGTTGCCCATCAATTTCATTTTCAAACAATGAAGTTAAAATTGATCCCGATACATGTGTTGCATGCGGCGTTTGCTATCAAACTTGTCAATTTGGTGCCATTAAGATGAAAAATAAATAAGAGGTAGAAAAATGGATAGGATTACAAATATACTTTTTGTTGGTGTCGGTGGACAGGGAACTATTCTTGCTTCAAATATTTTGACAAAGGGTTTACTATTGGCTGACTATGATGTTAAAATGTCAGAGGTACATGGAATGGCTCAAAGAGGTGGAAGTGTATCTACTCAAATCAGATTTGGTAAGAATGTACACTCACCTTTAATTTCATTAAGGCAAGCAGATATAATACTTTCCTTTGAGAAAATTGAGGCAGCGAGATGGCTTGATTTTCTTAACCCCGATGGGTACCTCATAGTTAATGATTATGAAATTTACCCAACTTCTGTTCTTACTGGAAAGGAAAAATATCCAGAAGATATATTAAACAAAATTAAAGAGAAGGTAAAAAATCTTATAATTGTAGATGCGAACAAAAAAGCGATAGAACTTGGAAATACAAAGGTTCAAAATATGATACTTTTAGGAGTATTAATTGGATTACTTAAGATAGAAAAAATTGATTGGATACAGATTATTAAAGAAACTATTGCAGACAAGATTTTAAATATAAATCTACAGGCTTTCGATATTGGTTTAAAAATAGCAAAAAAATTCTAATATTTTATTATTTTGAATTTTGAATCCTTAGCGCCTTTAAAATTAATCGTTTTCTTGTTGAAATCTACATATATTTCAGACACTTTTAATTCTATATTTTTTTGGACCAATATTGAATTTCCAGAAAATGCAATTATCTTTTTCTCGCTTTCAAAAACAGCATATTGCCCAATAATATAAACCTGATTTTCAATCTCTTTATTTTCTGCATTGTTTATAAGTAATTTAATATTGTCTTTGAAAATATATATTTTTGTATTTAAATGAGCCTCCAATAAATCTGATATTATAAAAAAATTGTTTTTAAAGTTCTTTATTTTGGGTTCACCCTCAAAATAAGCCAGATCATCTTTTTTATATATTGTAGCTTTTTCAGATTGTATAATATTTGAAAGGTATTTTTTATTTAAAATATTTTCAATCTGCTGGTACTGATAAATAGTTAAGTTCCCCTGCGCATAATAAATCTGACTTTCTTTTCCAGAATATTTTGCTGTATCTGATCTTATTTGAATTAAATTTTGATAATCTATTATATCTACATTACCTTCTATAATACTCTCAGATGTTTCGGTATTCATCATCCCTTTAAGAGCAAAGATATCATTGATTATTATATTAAAACTTTCTTTATTAATCTTTATAAAATCGGCTTCAAAATCGATTTTTTCTCCCTTCAATAAATTTTCAGGAGAATAGAAAAAATTATCTTTAAATTGTCTTACAAAGAAGGGTTTATCGGATTTGACTATCTTTTTATAATCGAAATAAAAAAGCTGCTCACCTTTAACGAATATCTTACCTATAAAATCAAATATATAAGCATTCCCTGTTATCTTGCTTGTGTCTTTTTCTAAATAGTTGATATTATAACCGCTAAAAGCTACCTCGTTATTGGCAGAGATATCCTGTAAATAGCCATATCCATTGACACAATTATAACTGTAAACATTAGATTTTAATAATTTAATTTCCTCACCTTTTGAATAAAATTGAGAATTTAATCTATTTTTATAATCATATTTTTTTTGATGTAAATATCCTTTAAATATTATAAGGTGTGATTTATCATCATTATCTTGCTGGAAAGTCACCTGATCTCCTGCAAAATTTATAACACTATTTAAATCCTTGTAATAACCTTTTCCCTTTTTTAAGATATATAATTTCTTATTCCCCTCATTATAATCAATATAAGAACCTATAGAGTAAAACTGGATTTTATCTTTGGTGACATATTTAGCGTAACCATTGTTAATTACTATTCTTTTTGAAAAGGATGATTTAACATTATCTTCTGAATTATTATCTGAATATTCCAACTGATAAAAATCTATCCTATCACCTTTTAAATCCAACATATTAGAAAAAAGAATAGAATTACCCATCATTATTATGGTTTTATTCTGGAGATAAAAAATGGAATTATCGCAGGAACCATTTAAATTTACAAATTCATCCACTATTTTGGATTCAAAAAGACCGGTTTTATTTTCGATTTTTACATCAGATTTGAAATTAGCATATGTATCATTTATAAAAATACCTTTTGAATAAATTATAAAACCATCTTTTTTGACAATTGCCATTTGATCTGTTATTATTTGGTTTTTTTCTAAATTACATTCGAGATAATCGCTACTTATATTTATATTACTGTTATAATCTGTAATTAAGGAATCACCTTTAAGATTTACTATGTTGACATTTTCAATATTGTTAGAGTAAGCTTCTTTTGATCTTATAAAATAAGTTTTTTTATTATTTCTAAATATATTAATTCGAGGGTTAATAATCTTAATATAATTTGCATCTTTATATTGATAAATTTTATCATAATATATCTCAATTTTCTCATTCTCTTTAGAATTACTTATAATCTTACCTTTTATTAAAATTACATCGGGATAATAAACATTATATTTTAAATCTTCGATATTGTTTAATTCATTAAAAGAGGATCTATCCTTAGAATTATATGAAAAATATATAAATATGATAAACAACAAAAACAAAATTATGATTAGCGATAATAAATATTTAAATTTTATTTTTAACTTAAATTTATTAAACAAAATAAACCTCGAAGTTTAATTTTCAAAATGAATCAGATCATTGTCATCCATCCATTCTGTCGAAAAATTTTTCAAAGGTAATTTTACTGGTCTATTAGTTTTTTGGCTTTTGTATATCGCCAAAATAATCTGCAAGGCTTTTTTCCCCTCTTCTGCTGTAATATAAGGGTCTTTATCGTTCTTTATGGCTTCTACCATATCTTTATATAATGGAGTATGACCAAAACCATAAACAGCTTGGTAATCTTCTCCCAGATTATAAGATGTATTGATCATCTTTTCTTCAATATCTCCTTTTTCTTTATCATCACTGAATCTCCAATTTTCTATTTTATTGATAGCGAGCCCTCCCAATTTTACAGTACCAGTTGTGCCAGAAATATAAAGGGTTTCTTCTAGATTCTTTGGGTATGTATTAGCACTTCCTTCAATTACGCCAATAGCTCCATTTTTCGTCTTTAATATTGCTGTCCCAAAATCTTCGGCTTCTATTTCTTTACAAAATCTTCCTGTTACTCCATATACCTGTTCTACATCGCTTCCTAAAAACCATTGTAAAAGATCTATATTATGCGTACATTGATTCATTAAAGTTCCACCATCTAATTTCCAGGTACCACGCCATTTTGCTTGTTTATAATAATTCATGTCTCTATTCCATCTAATATTGGCTGTAACATTAATGATCTTACCAAATCTTCCCTCTTCAAAAGCCTTTCTTGCTAGTTGAACTGTATAATTGAACCTATTCTGAAAAGAAACAGCAAGTTTTCTACCATATTTCTTTGAATAATCGATCATTTCATCGGCATCTTTTATTGAAAGAGCCATAGGTTTCTCACATATGACATGACATCCTGCTGCTAGACAATCTTTCACTATAAATGGATGATAACCAGATTCAGTAGCGACAGATACAAGATCAGGTTTTATTTTATTAAGCATAATAGTATAATCATCAAAAATTTCAGGCTCTATATTTATTCCTTTTTCTTTCATTTTCTCTTTATAAATTAAAACCTTTTCTTTTGCCCTGGATTTTAAAACATCAACAAATGCTACAGCAATAATTTCATCACTATTTTGAACCAAGGCATCAACATGCTTTTGTGAAATTCTTCCACAACCAATTAAAGCAAAATTTAGTTTCATCAATAAACTCCTAATTTTTAATTTTTAATATTAAGTAAAAGTAAAAATCATTATTTTGAATTCATCAAAAAATTTTCCCACTTTAAAATAATATCTTTTGGAGGATTGTAATGAAAATTATATAGATCTTTACTATCTGGTTTATCATTGTAAAATGGTCTATTACAAAGATTGCATCCAGAAGTTTTTAAATATTCTCCCTTTTGGATAATATTTTTAATAAAATCTATTTCAAAAATTCTTTTATCAAATGATGAAATCATATTATTGTCATCGATATTTATAAACTTTAATAAATCATTAAATTCTATCTTATACTTTGATTCAACTAAAATTTGCCTAATAAATTGAATAAATCTATACCTTTTTAAGGGGACGACTGGATAATTTTCCATCTCTGTTCCTTTTATAGGAGTAAAGGAAAATAACGCAATAGTAAGATCCTCCTTCGCTATTTTTTGAAAAAGGTTTAATATATCAGTATCAGTTTCACCAAGACCTATTATCAGATGAATGGCGATTTTGCTTGGATATTTTTTTGAAGCTTCTATAGCAAGATTTAAATTTTCATTAAATCCATTTTTTCTTTTTTTAATTTTTTTATAAATCTCATCTGATGCTGCATCTATAGCTATACCTAAATTTGCAAGCCCAAGATTAAATAGATAATCCACCTGTTCAATATTATAGACATTAATGGAAGCACCTATGGGAATTCTTAACTTCGATTTGAATTCTTCAAAAATTCTTAGGAAGTTTTCAAAATAATTATTTGTAGAAACAACCTGGAAGCAAATCTTTTTTATTTGATCGTTGCTATTTAACTTATCGATTACAATCTGGGTAGGATATTCTGGCCAGCTTACTCGAGATAATAAATTTGATTCTTTGTTCGTTAATCTACTTTGAGCACAAAAAGAACAACTATTATTGCAATTGGTTCCCATCATCAGATATGCTTGATTTGAGTTTGCATCTGTCCTGATTTTTTTTAGTTCAATAATAGATGCGGTTAAAGCCGATACTCCAATATAATCTATTTTATTCATTGAAATTTAAATACCATAAAATGGCTATGTTGTAAAGGATAAAACAAAAACTCTTTTCTAATTTTAATTTTATTATATATTTTTGCTGAATTTTTAGATTTATCTATTATTTTAAATTTATTAATTTTGTACAATTGATTGAAAATAATTTTGTTAGGAGACTTTATGATAGAAATAAATGAAAAATTTCTTATTAAAATTATTCAAAAAGATAATGATTTTAATGTTTATCTTGAAAAAGCTAAAGAAAAACTAAAAATTTTACTAGAAAAGAAAGGCTCTGGAAATGAGATGACTGGATGGGTTAATTACTCTAATTTATTTGATCAAGAACTTTTAAACCGGATAGATAAAAGCGCTAAAAGGCTATCTTCCATTTCTGATTATATAATTTCTATTGGAATTGGAGGTTCATTTCTTGGAATAAAAGCACTGCTGGGTCCTTTCCCATCTAATGGTAAAATAATATTTGCAGGAAATAATCTTTCGACAATATATATAAATCAAATACTTGAAAAAATTGAAAATAAATCCTTTTCACTAATTGTTATATCTAAATCCGGGAAAACCACTGAACCATCTTTAATATTTCGAATTTTATTTAAAAAATTGATCGAGAAATATGGGGAAAATGAAATTAAAAACAGAGTTGTGTTAATTACAGATAAAGAAAAAGGAGCATTGCAATATATTAAAAAACAATATGGTTGCGATCATTTTATAATTCCAGATGATATTGGTGGAAGATACTCTATATTTACTCCTGTTGGATTATACCCTTTAGCTGCAGCAGGTCATGATATTTTTAAATTGGCACAAAAACTAAAAGAAGCAGAAATAAAATTCCATTCAATCGATGATAAAAATCCTGCAATAAGATATGCTGCTATAAGATATTATCTATATAATAAAAAGAATTACCAGATAGAGACATTGATTTCCTACGAAGAACAGTTAAGGTATGTTATAGAATGGTGGAAACAGCTCTTTGGCGAATCAGAAGGTAAAGAGAAAAAAGGACTATTCCCTGCAAGTGCCATTTTTACAACAGATTTACATTCTTTTGGTCAATATCTGCAGGAAGGTCCCAGAAATTTTTTTGAAACAATTCTCTTTTTTAAAAGTGAACCTTCCTCGCCCAGGATTCCTGGTTTTGAAAACGATTTTGATGGGTTTGAAATCTGCGCAGGAAAAGAGATAAATGATATAAAAAAAATAGCCTTTCAAGCTACTACAATTGCTCATTATGAAGGAGATTCTCCAATTATAATTTTAAATCTAGAAAATTTAAATATTGAATCAATATGTATTCTATTCCTTTTCTTCTTTTATTCATGTGCAATCTCTGGATATTTACTCGAAATTAATCCTTTTGATCAGCCAGGAGTAGAATTGTATAAAAAAAATATGCTAACTCTTCTTGGTAAAACGAAAGATGTAGAACAAAAGGGAAAAATAGAAAAAATGATTAAAGATCTTTTTTAATTTTAAAACTTTTTGAAAAAGAATAATGTTAGGAGAGTAATATGTGTGGTGTTGTATCAATAATATATGGTGATGAAAACAAAAAAATAGGAATAGAAGCAGTTAATCTTTTAAAAAGGTTGGAATATAGAGGTTATGATTCAACAGGGGCTTCTTTTATAGATAATTTTAAAAATATTACAATAAGGAAGAAAGTTGGAGCACCTTCAAAGGTTGTAGAAGAACTTCAAATAGATCAGTTTAGTGGGCAAAGGTTTATAGGACAGGTTAGATGGGCCACTTTTGGAGCTGTAACAGATAAGAATTCTCAACCACATCTTGTTAATTGCTTTAAAAAGTTAGTAGGTGCTCATAATGGTAATATTGCAAATACCGACACATTAAAAGAATATTTAATCGAGCAAGGGCATAATGTCGTTTCAGATAATGATGGCGAAATACTCGTGCATTTGATCGAACATTTTTACCATATAAATGTTGAAGATGGGAAAGCATCAGAAAAAGACATATTAAATAAAGTTCCTCAAATATATGAAGGTGATAACAAGAATCTGTTAGCTTCATTTATCGATGCGATAAGGAAAGCAGAAAATAAAGCCAACGGTTCTTATGCAGCATGTATAACCGATCCTCAATTACATGGCGTCTTTGCTATTAAATCTGGTTCTTCTTTATATGTTGGTATTGGTAAAGACGATGAGGGTGATTTTTTAGTAGTATCCAGTGATTTAACATCAGTATTGTCGAAAACACGACTACTAATTCCCTTAAAAGAAGGTGAAGGAATCTATTTTACCGAAAATGATTATTTTGTCTTTCCTCTTTCAGGAGAGATTTATTTTTCAAAACCCGAACCAAAGCGTTCAAAATTAAATGTAAAAGATACCGCTTTATCACCAAGATTTCACTTTTACATGGAACAAGAGATTTATTCTAGTTCAAAAAATATAGATGAAATTCTGTTATATTATTTTGTTTCTCAATCTAGAAAACCAATTTATGATAAACTTGAAAAAGATGAAGATCTTGCGATGAGTATATACAATGAACTTATCCAGATAAATACAAAAAAAACAGATGAAGCGATGAAGTTGTCATTTCAAAATTTAATATCAAATGAAAGTTTCTCAAAGTTTTATAAAGAATATATTGAAGAAATTGAAAAAAACACTAATCATCTTTTTACAGGTTTTAAAAGTGATGAAAAACAATTATTGCAGGATCTATATAAAATAGATAAAAATTGGGAAAATATACTAGTTTTTCTTGATCATGTTGTTCTATGGAAAAAACAGAGAAAGATTGTTATGTACTTAGAAAATCTAGTAAATTCAATCATAGATTCAAATCAAAAAAATGGGAAAATATATATCATTGCCTGTGGTACATCATATCATGCCGCCCTTACTGGTTCTTATTTTTTTAATAATCTAACAGATATTCCATTATTTACAGTTAACCCTGGCACTTTTAGATCACAATACATTTCATCGATTAAAGAAGATGATTTAATCATAGTAATTAGCCAATCTGGGGAAACAAAAGATTTAATAGATATAATTCAGGATATAAAAGATAAAAATAATAAGATTTCTATCGTTTCCATTGTAAATAATGAAAATTCGAGAATTCCTCAAGAACTTTCCGATTATTTTTTACCTATTTTGTGCGGTCCAGAAATAGCAGTTGCAGCTACCAAATCTTTTATTAATCAGATAGTAATTCTTTATATTCTGGCGTATAAAATCCATCTTAAAAAGCTGGTTAAAGATGAGCTGGAGTTAAAGAATAATATTATTAAAATTCAAAAATTAATTGATGAAACATTAAGCAAATGCGATCAGGATATAACAGAAGTAGCTTTGAAATTGTTTTTAAAACCTTCTATCCATATATTAGGCACATCTCTTACTGGTATTTCAAAAGAAGCTGCATTAAAGATTCGAGAAGTTGTATTAAATCATACCGAAGGATACGATTCGGTTGAATTCAAACACGGACCTAACACAATTCTTGGTAAAAATACCATTTTTTCTCTTTCAGATATGCAAAGATTGTTCCAGGACTTAATCGAATATTTTAAAGAGACAATTACGATTTTGAAAAAAGAAAAGTATTCAGATTCACTAATATTAGAGCACTTTAAGGACCTTTTAAGAATTGGTTTAGGTAAAGAGATAGATAATTTGGATGCTAAATATATAGGAAAAGAAGATATGACGATAAAACTCATGCAAAATTTTATGAAACAGGTATCATTGGAGTCATATTTCTCAAATTATCCATTAATATTCATATGCCCACCAGATGAACGAGATAAAAGAATTACAATAGCCCAAATTCACACTCACAAGATTAGAGGGGCAAATATAATTTTAATTGCAGAAGACGATGAAGAATTAAATAAATCCATAATTAATCCTCCAGAAAATGCTAATGATTACTTTTATAAATTTATAACTGTACCACCAACAGAGGATAAAAATCTATTTGTCTTTCCAGCAAGTATTATATTACAAACTTTAGCTTTTAAAATGTCTGTTTTAAAGATGAAATATTTAAATAATTTAAAAATAGATAATCATGGAGTGCATCCAGATGCGCCAAAAAATGTTTCTAAATCTATAACCGTAGATTAAGGCTAAAATATTTTAAAAATTTTTATTGTATTGTTAAATTTAAATATGATATAGGGGTACCATCCTCTAAATGGCCAAGAGGATAATTTGAGATTTCAATCTTTATCTCATTTATCTGATAATTTGACATAAAATCAGTGGGGATTTTATCTGATGAGACAGTGAATTTTGCATACAAAGATAAATCAAAACTTTCGGATGGATAACCAGATTCATCGGGATATACTTTAGATAAGAACAATCCCTGACCAAGTTCTGTTGTATTACTTACATATATTGTTTTATATTCTGTAACATTTGTAAAACCATTGTTATATGTAAAATAAAGTTTCCCTGACGAGTATTTCAATACGGAACAAAATTTATCTACATTAAATTCAATAGGAATTGGGCTCGATAAATAGAAAATTTCGCCATCTTCAAATGCTAGACTTGTTTCAATGTTGATATAATCTAAAACAATTGAAAAATCCTTAATTTCATTAGGATTTAGTGATAATGATTCAACCTTTCCAGTTAAAATAATGAAATTTTTTAATCCTGAACTCGTATTGGAAGTGAATTGAAGTGCTAACACAGAAACAGTATAATCTCCTGGGTATAATTTCCATTGTATCACTTGATTGCCTTGATCACGATTAAACAATAAACCTTTTTTATATTTTTGTATATTGTTATTTGAAATAAAAATTGCGATGTCTGTAGTTTCTTCGAGTATAAGTTTTTTTGGCCAGTTTATAATTATATTTATTGAGGCATTTTCCTCTAAGAGCAATGTTGCGCTTCCGCTGCAACTTTGTAAGATAATTAAAACAAAAATAATAAAAAGATATAAATACTTAAAGATCTTCATAAAATCCTCCAAACTTTTTCAACAAAATTTCTACAATTGTTAGTGTATAACAAAAAATATAGAATTCAATATTTAAATAGTTAAAATTTTATTTAAAATTACGAAAATTTTTTATAAAAAAAAATAAAATAGATAATTTATTAATTTTCTACAAAGGAAAAGCAAATAAACGGAAATAAATAGAAAATAAACTGTGTATAATTGAAAATAAATAGAGAATAATAGAGAATAATAGAAAATAAATAGAAAATAATAAGAAAACAAAATAAATATTAAAAATTAAGATATTATATCTAATTTTCTGTCATCAATAGATGAGATATAATCGTATAAATATTCGGAAATCTTTTTAATTGTTGAATCTTCAAAAGGATTAAGTAAATTGCCACTTTTAATTATATTTAAAAAAGATTTACTTCCGCCTATTTTACAAAGTTGATTATAGTCATCCCAAGCAGCTTTTCTGTCCTTCTCATTTTTCATCCAGAATTGAAAAGCGACTATCTGAGCCAATGCATAATCTATGTAATAAAAAGGGACTTCAAATATATGGGATTGCCTGAACCAGGAAATTCCTTCGAGTAATGCTGGATTTTCTGAATAATCTCTTTGAGGTAAATATTGTTTAGTTAAATCAGCCCATATAGAATTAATTTTACTTGATTCTATTTCTTTTAACTCAAAAACTCTATGTTGAAACTCATCTACGAGTGCAGCATAAGGGATAAATGTGATTGCATCACAAATATGTTTATATTTAAATTTTAAATCTTCACCTTCAAAAAATAAATCCATGAATGGATAAGTAATAAACTCCATTCCCATAGAAAAGATTTCTGCTGCCTCGAGAGTTGGAAATCTATATTCCTCAAAAAGATAATCTTTGCACATATAAGATTGATAAGCATGACCAGTTTCATGAGTTAAAACCTCAACATCATGTGTTGTACCGTTAAAGTTGGCAAAAATAAAAGGAACATTATAATTCTGAATAAATGTACAATATCCAATAGGGGCTTTGCCCTCTTTACTTTCAACATCTAAAAGATTAGCGTCGGTTAGCATCTTAAAAAATGAACCAATACTACTATCAATAAGTTCATACATTTTTCTTGCTTTTTCAAGCAGCTCTTTTGGAGTTCCTTTAGGTTTAGGATTTCCAGTTTTATAGAATACCGATTCATCATAGTATGAAAGATGGTCTAATCCTAATCTTTTAGCTTGATTTGAATATATTTTTTGCGCTAGCGGAACAATATATTTTTTAATTAATTCTCTAAATTTACTAACCTGATTATCATCATAATCTGATCTTGCTAAACGAAAATATCCAAGCTTAATAAAATTTTTATAGTTTAGTTTTGTTGCAATTTCTGTTCTTTTTTCTACTAATTTGTTGTAATTATCATTAAATTTATCTTTGTTTTTTATAAAAAAATCCCAATATGCTTTTGACGCTTTTTTTCGAATTTCTCTATCTGAATGCTGCATAAAATAAGCCATTTGAGAAAGTGTATAGTCTTTCCCCTCAAAATTAATCCTTGCTTGTGAAGTAGTTTTTCTATATTCTGTTTTTAAATTATTTTCTTTTTGCAAATCCTCTAAGACCGATTGGTCAAATGTTTTAATTGCCGATTCTAATAAATTAATAATCTGTTTTCCATATTTTTCTTCTATCTCTTTTTTAAATTTGGAGTTCAAAATTATCTTAGAAATTCTTATCAAGATTGATTCATAATTAGGAGAAATATTATCAAAATATTCTTGTTGCTCTTCATAAAATTTATCAAGAGTATTTATTGAATTTCGAATAGATGCTAAGGTTTGCATTGTTTCATAATTCTTTCTTAATTCTGTAATTTTAACCAAAGTATCATCGAAGTCTTTAAAATTAGATGATTTTTCGAGTAAAGTAATTAGATTTTCAAATTTTTCCTTGACTTGATTAAAATCAGGTTTGTTATATTCGAAATCGTTAAAATTCATAAATTTATCTCCTTTACAATGTATAAAGTAAAAAAAAAATTATAAAAAGCAATTAAAAAAAGATAATGATTTTTACTAATATACGATAAAAATATAGTCTATTTATCTATAAATGAATGGAGGAGATGATGATTTCTTTTGAAAAAGAAAAATTTGATAATTTTATTAATTCAAGTTTTGAGGAAGTTTTAGAATATTTTGAACAGAGTCCAGATATTTCAGATGAAAGAAACTATTGGTTTTTTGACAACGAAAAACAAGATATACTCTTCATTTCCTATTTTGATGGAACAAAAGTAAAAGATATAAATATAATAAGAAAAGAAGATGAAGTTTTTATAGAAAAAAATGTTACTTCTATAGGCTTAAAAGCATCGCTTTATTCAGGTTATACTATGTATCAAATGGGTTTCCCTCTATTATTGCTAAATGCAAATCCAAAAGGGATCTTGAAAAAAAATGTTAACAATATTTATGACCTTAAATCTGCACTCGATATATTTATCGAAGATAATCCAGATTTTGATCTTGAAGAAACAAAACTAATAATATTCTTATTAAATGAAGGAAGAGATTACTATACTACGACAATCCAATTGCCTTCAAAATATAAAGCAATAATGAAAGAATTAAAATTAAAAGAAAAAATGCTGGAAATACCTGATTTAGATTATTTATCTGAACAATACCGAATACCTTTTATCAGCCTTTCGATTGGATATTATGATTTTAACAGGCAAAATGAAAGGGTGAATTACCTTGATCTTGAAGATATGATTAAAATAGCATATTCCATAACAGAATTATTGGAAACTGTTGAAAAAGAGAATATTCAATTTGATAATATTGAAAACGAAAATGACGAATTTGATGAAGAAGAAAGTTTTGAAGATTTTGAAGAAGATGAATTTGAGGAAGATGAGGAAAATGAAGATTACGATGAAGACTATGATGAATATGAAGATGATGACAAAGATGAAGATGAAGATGAGGATGAAGATGAGGATTATTAATATTTGCTAACCGTCGAAAGATGTTTGCACATATTTAAAAGATGATCCCTTATTTTCTCAATATTTAATACATAGTCATATAATATTGTAGAAATAGAACATTCATTTTTAAATTTCTTTATAAGGCAATAGTAGTCATCTTGAAAACTATTTTTTAAATTATTAATCTGATTTTCATAATAATTAGCTTTATTAATATCAATTTCAAGATTATTTACTAAATTATTTGAAAGGAAATTAATAAATTCCAATTTTATCTCTAAAGAAGAAACCAATTTATTATAAATAGACTCAGGTAAAATAATAGATAAAGATCCACACCTTTTATACGCTTTATAAAGGTTTTGCTGATGATCACCAATTCTCTCTAAATCATTTGTGGCATGTAAAATTTCTGGTATTGCCTTAGATATTTTTTCATCGATTTCAGAAGTTCCAAGTAATTTTATGTAACTGGTGACTTCATATTGAATAATATCTAATGTTTTTTCATTATTTAGCAATATTTCAAGATTTTGTTTTGATTTTTTCACAATATTCAATGTATTTTTAAATTGATTCAAACCTTCATATGAAATCAATAATCCCCTATTTATCTCTTTAACAATAGATTCAATAGCCACATATGGTGATTCCAAAAGGTTTTTATCTAGATAAATTGCAGAATATTCATTTTTATCGACTTTCCCTCTAAAAACGAATTCAATATAGGAATAGCTGAATCTATATTCAATAATACAACCTGAATCAAGGTTAATGTAAGTCCTACGGTAGCAGAAGACGATTGAATAATCATAGTTATAGCCATTCCAACTAAAACCCCTAGAATTGGATTTATAGAAAATTTCACAAAAATCTCAGATAAAATTGGTAGATTTTAAAAGGAGAGATAGCCTCTTTCATTACTAAAATGCCATAGAAAATCATCCCGAATCCAACAAGAAAAGTGGCAATATTCTTGATTATCTCTTTTTTCGAAAATATCAAGATAAAAATACCAATAGTTAAAATTGGTAGCGCATAGTCATCAATTTTAAAAGCCATTATCTGAGCAGTAACAGTAGTACCTATATTTGCTCCGTAAATTATCCCAATAGCCTGCGATAGATTCATCAAACCTGCATTTACGAAACCAATTGTCAAAACAGTTGTCGCGGATGAAGAGTGTATTAAAGCTGTTATTCCAAAACCGATGAATGTTCCTGATAGTGGAGAAGAAGTTATTTTTTCAAGTAATTTTTTAATTTGATGAGAAGATATCTTTTTTAAACTTTCCGAAAAGTAATTTATTCCGAGTAAAAAAATAGCAAGACCACCTAATAAAGAAAATAAAAATTGAAGCATTGCACTCCCTTTAACATAAAAATTAAAAGATTTTTCTAGCAAAACTCAATAAAAATTTTTATAAGATTTATATTGAATATAAAAAATAATATGATACACAAAGTTAGAAAATATTATATGGAGGATAAATGTCTTTCAAGATTAAAATGCAAATCCCCCTTGTAGAGATTGATGGTGACGAGATGACCAGAATTCTCTGGAAATTAGTTAAAGATAAACTAATTATACCTTATGTCGATCTTAATGTTGAATACTATGATCTTGGATTAAAAAAAAGAGATGACACCGATGATAAGATAACTTTTGAAGCAGCTGAAGCAATTAAAAAATATGGTGTTGGTGTGAAATGTGCTACTATAACTCCAAATGCTGAAAGAGTAAAAGAATATAATTTAAAAAAGATGTGGCCCAGTCCAAACGGAACTATTAGAGCAATACTCGATGGTACGGTATTTAGAAAACCTATTTTGGTAAAAAATATTAAACCATCTGTCGCATCATGGAAAAAACCAATTATTATTGGCCGTCATGCATATGGAGATGTTTATAAAAATCAGGAAATCAAAGTAAATGAACCAGGTAAGGCTGAACTTGTTTTTACCTCAAAAAGCGGAAAAGAAACTAGAGTTACAATAATGGAAATGAAAGGTCCTGGAGTTATTCAGGGAATTCACAACCTTGATTCTTCTATCGAAAGTTTTGCGAGAGCTTGTTTTATTTATGCATTAAGTGAAAAAGTCGATCTCTGGTTTGCGACAAAAGACACTATATGCAAAATATATGATGGTAATTTTAAAGATATCTTTAACAAAATCTATGAAAATGAATTCAAAGATAAATTTAAACAAGCAGGAATAACTTATTTTTATACCCTGATTGATGATGCTGTTGCCAGAGTGATGAAATCTGAAGGTGGCTATTTGTGGGCTTGTAAGAATTATGATGGCGATGTTATGTCCGATATGGTTGCATCGGCTTTTGGTTCATTAGCGATGATGACATCTGTACTTGTGTCTCCAAATGGCTACTTCGAATACGAAGCAGCTCATGGTACCGTTCAAAAACACTATTATCAGCATCTTGAAGGTAAAAAAACATCAACAAATTCAGTAGCTTTAATATTCGCATGGACAGGTGCCTTCAAAAAAAGAGGTGAATTAGACAGAAACGAAGAATTAATAAACTTTGCGAATACACTTGAAAATGCCGTAATTCAAACCATTGAGAATGGGAAAATGACTGGCGATCTTGCTAGATTATCTGAACCAGCACCATCAAAAATTTTAAATTCTGAAGAATTTTTGGATAGCATAGCCGAGACTTTTAAAAATCTTTATAGATAACAAATCCTTTTAATAAAAACTTTTAATAAAAAAAGGGCCGGATATTTTTATCTAGCTCTTTTTTTTTAACTTTTTCTTAATAAATTTTTATATTATGATTCTTTTAAATTACTTTACTTTTTTACTAAATTATATTTTTCCAAATTTTTATATTTTCTTTTGGTATCATTTACAATATATTATAATTAGGAGTTCTTATGAGTAATGATGGTGGATGGGTATATACTGAAAAAGTTAAAGAACATTTTTTAAATCCAAAAAATATATTAAATGTTTCTGAACAAGAATATAAACCTGATGGCGTAGGTGTTGTTGGTTCTCCTGCATGTGGAGATATGATGATGATTTTTATTAAAATAAAAGATGACAGGATATATGATTTAAAATGGAAAACATATGGATGCGCTTCTGCTATAGCATCTACTTCTGTTTTATCTGAAATGGTAACACGAAATGGCGGGATGTTACTAAAAGATGCATATAAAATTAAACCAGAAGATATAATTAAAGAATTAGAGCAGTTACCTTCCCATAAGATACATTGTTCTGTTTTAGGTGATAAAGCATTGCGAGCAGCCATAGAAGACTATTTTAAAAGAAAAAACATAGAAAATCCATATAGAGAAAAAACAAACTCGCCAGTGGTATGTGAATGCTTTAACATAACAGAAGAAGAGATAAAGATGGAAGTCTTGGAGGGGGCAACCAATTTTGAAACTTTACAGGCAAGAACAAAAATTGGGACAAATTGTGGTAAATGCATCCCTAAGGCTAAAGAAGTTTTAAGAAAATATGTAAATCAATATTATAAAGAAAATGTATACATTCCCAATGAATCTGAAAATGAATAAAGAAAAATTGAAAATTTGATAAAAGAGGTCAAAAAAATGAATGTATATCTTGATAATAATGCAACAACTCCCTTGCATCCTATGGCAAAGAAAGCTATAATAGAATTTTTAGATTTCTATGGTAACCCTAGCTCAATGCATCAAGATGGAAGGATTGTCAAAGCTAAGTTAGAAACGGCAAAGGAAGATATAGTTAAGTTCCTGGGAACCCCTAAAGATGATATAATTTTTACTTCATCTGGTTCAGAATCTAATAATACAATTCTTAAATCAATTCTTTATTGGCCAAAAGAAAAACAACACCTAATAACTTCGACAATTGAGCATCCGGCAATTTTAGAAACTGCCAAATTTCTAGAAAAACAGGGAGTAAAAGTAAGTTATATTGATGTAGATAACAATGGATTATTGAATTTGACTAAACTTGAAGATTCACTTACTGAAAATACTGGCTTAGTTTCTATTATGTACGCCAATAATGAGATCGGAACCATTCAACCTATAGAAAAGATATCACAGATAATAAAATTTAAATCTCCAAATGCCATATTTCATACAGATGCCGTTCAAGCCGCAGGTAAAATCAAGTTAAAACTAAAAGATTTACCAATAGATGCCGCATCTATTTCAGGGCATAAACTTTATGCACCAAAGGGAATAGGATTACTTTATATTAGAGATTTTGACAAGAGAAGAAAGCTGTTTACTCCACTGATTCATGGTGGTCATCAGGAAAAAGGTTTTAGAGCAGGAACTGAAAATACTATAGGAATTATTGCTTTAGGTGCTTCATGTAAAGCTTTAGAGCAAGAACTTGAAGATGAAATAGATAAGATAGAAAAGATAAGGAATTATTTCGAAGAAAAAGTCTTACAAAAAATAAAAGATATAATAATAAATGGTAAAAATTCTTCAAGAGTTCCCGGGACATCTAATATAACTTTTAAGTTTGTCGAAGGGGAGTCTATTTTATTAAAATTAGATCTTCATGGTTACTCTGTTTCAACTGGAAGCGCTTGTTCTACAGGAAGTCTTGAACCAAGTCATATATTAATGGCTTTGCATAGGAATCCAGAAATTGCTCATGGTTCAATAAGATTTTCATTCGGAAGAGAAAATTCTATTGAACAGATAGATAATCTTATTGATATTCTTGTTAAAGAGATTGCATTATTAAGATCTATGAGTCCGCTGACTAGATTCTAACTATATATTAAATTTCTTAATCTCTGCATCTTTTCATATGTAAATTCGGTAGCAATATATGGGTATACGCTGGGGTTATGAAACAGCGGCTCGTTTAAATCAATATAAGTTTTACCATTTTTTATTAATTCTTCTTTTGCCTTTACAAATAATGGAGTTCCAGGAATAGGTGAATATTCCGCTATCCTTGGCTTTATACCTAACTTTAATGCAGTTTTTATTGTTAGCTCAACTTCCTCAAATGTTTGGTTTGGGAGCCCAGCTAAAGTATAAAACGAGATATAATTTTTTGGTATTCCAGATTCATTTAAATTTTTTATTAAATCTTTAAGTTGATCTATAGTAAATTTATTACCATATTTTTCATCTTCTGGTCTTATAGATTCCAATCCAAATCTAATCATTTTAAAATTTTTCAGCTTATTTAAAACTTCCCTGTTTGTCCTTGAGATATGAATTGCATTTGGCAAATAGAAATTAAATGAGCTATCAATTTTATAAGCTTTATCGATAAAGTCAAAAAAATGATTTAAATCGATTAGCAAAGCATCATCATAGAAGGCTATGTTATAAACCTTATTTTTAGAAAAATATTTTAATTGATTTAATGCATAATCTAATGGAAGTTTGCGAAATTTGCCAGATAGGATATTTGATGCGCAATATGGACAGGAATAGGGACAACCAGATGTTATTCTAATTACCCCATACTTAGTATTATTAACAATTCCCCATTCAGGTACTATCTCTTTGAAATTGCTTTTATCTTCATCTATTTTACCTGGATAGATAAAATCAGAATCTTTTAATATACTTGTAATATCAATATTTATGGAGAGTAAATTTGCTATAAAAGCTATAAAATCGATAGGATCACCATCAAAAACATAATCAAATCCAAGAGTTGATGCATGATCCTTTAATAATTTTGGATAAATACCTGCCAGAACAATCTTTGTGTCTGGAAAGTTTTCTTTAATCTTTTGAGCCAGTATTTTCAAACTAACATAGTGATAGGTAAAGACACAAGAGGTTATGATAAATTCAAATTTATTTTTACTCTTCAATATTTCTATTATTTTATCAAAATCTAATCCAAACCTATAAAACTCCCTATCAAAAAACTTTAATTCTTTTAATGGTTCAATCCTTTTTTTCCAATATTTACCCGTTCCATTTCCCTTAATTACAGGTTTTATTGTACCTTTTTCAAAAAAAGAAGAATCGAAATTTTTATCTAATGCATCTATATAAAAAACATCTGCTTTTAAATATTTTAAAATTTTTATAGTTTTTAATAGACCCAAAGGAACTGAAAAAAGATCATACAAAGCGTAATCAAGAATTGGTGGATTTATAAAGCAAAAAGAATGTCTTTCGAATAACTTACTGGTTTTTATATACATTCATTAAATCAACATAAACTTTATAAGCATTTTCAATATATAAAAGATCTTCATCTGTTAATTGTCTTAATTTCTTTGCTGGAACACCAGCATAAAGATATCCAGATTCTAACTCTTTGTTTTGTCCAACCAAAGAACCAGCTGCAATAATTACCTTTGAAGGCACATATGCTCCATTTAATATTATAGCACCCATTCCAATAAGCACATCATCACCAATTTTGCATCCATGCAAGATAACATTATGCCCAATGGTTACTCTTTTACCAACTATTGTGGGATAATTGTAATCTGTATGTAAAACACTTCCATCCTGGATATTTGAAAAGGAATCTATAAAAATATAGTTCATATCGCCTCTAATGACGATATTGGGAAGTAAAAAGACATTTTCCTCTATCTTTACATCACCTATTATAACAGAAGAATTAAAACCATACACATTCTTAGCAATAATAGGGGATTTGTCTTTGAATTTAAGTATTTCCATTTAAACTCCAAATAAAAATTACTTGTAAAACTAGTAGAATAGATGATAAAGTGATAATATTACTATTACCTTTTTTTCAACCTTAGCAAAACCTTTTATAAAATCTTTGCCTATACTTTCAAATAGTTCAGGAGCTTTTTCAAACTGATCGACAGATAGATATTGGACTCTATGTATTTTATCAACTACCATACCGAAATACTCAGATCCAACTTTACATATAATTATACTTGGTAATTGTTCTTTTTCACTATTATCTTCAGAAGTTTGTTCTTTTAAATCAATCTTTGATTCCTTACCTGTATTATAACCATCGCCTATTTTAGCAAGATCCTCAAGTGAAAGATTTTCAAGCTCTAACTTTTTTTTTAAATCCAATACAGGTATAATATCACCTCTTAAATTCAAAAGTCCTTTTACAAAAGGCTGCGAATTAGGAAGATTACGGATTAGATCCATTTCCTTGATCTCTTTTACATCCATTATATCCAACGCAAACTCGATATTGTCTATGTAAAATCTGATTATCTGAATAGCTGAATCTATTTTTTTGGCTTTAACACTATCCAATTCTTTTTCGTTGATCTGATTTAAACTATTTAAATATATCTCAGACATTTTTTACCTCTTAAGGGAAGTTATTAAAAATATACTTCCTTTTTGGTGAAATTTCAAGTTTAAGGATTAGAATTATTTGTTGGTGTTTCTGTGTTGTTTTCTGTATTAGTATTATTATCGGTACTGATATCAGTCTGGTTTGACTGTTCAGGATTAACCTGTTGTTGATTTTCTACTGGCTGTGTATTTTGATTTATCTGGTTAATATCTTCTAATGCCTTTTTATTTTCCATTGCCATTCTATTGTATGAAAAAGCTAAAAGGAAAACGACAACAAAGAAAATAATACCAACACCTGTAACAAGCCAGTTTAATAATTTTTCTTTTTCAGGGCTTTGTCTTCCTTTCAAAGTATTTTTAATTCTATACTGATAAACTACCACAAAAATTAATAATACCGAAAAGATAAAGAAAAGTACGGTTAAAAAAGTAATCATTGTTTTTCCTCCTAAATATTAACATTGTGAATATTTGTATTCAACAATTCTTTTAAAAGACTCAAATTTTAATGATGCACCACCGACAAGAACTCCATCAACCTGAGAGACATTCATTAAGTCGTCAATATTTTCAGTATTTACAGAACCTCCATACAAAATTTTAATAGAATTTGCAAATGTAGCTCCCACATGTTTTTCTATAACCTTTCTTATAGCCTTATGCATCTGATAAGCGTCCTTGGCCGTAGCATTTTTACCTGTTCCAATAGCCCAAATAGGTTCATATGCTATTACAATCCTACTGGCATCTTCTGATTCATTTTTAAAACTCAATTTTGAAAAAAGATACTCAATCTGCGACGATACTTTTTCAATATGCTTTTCATTTTCTCTTTCTTCTAATGATTCACCAACACATACAATCGGGATAATATTATTATCTATTGCCGCTTTAGTCTTTAAATAGACTATTTCATCACTTTCATTAAAAAGAGTTCTTCTTTCCGAGTGCCCACATATTACATAATCCACATTCAAATCTTTAAGCATTGAAATAGAGACTTCCCCTGTAAAAGCGCCTTTATCTTTATAATATGAATTTTGCGCACCAACTTTTATCATTGATCCCTTGCAAATATTAATAATTTCAGATAAATAAACAAAAGGCGGGAAAATAGCTATTTCATCTTTAGCTTGAGTAAAAGTATTAACTAAGTTTTTGGCAAGTTCTTTAGCCTCATTAAAAGTTAAATTCATTTTCCAGTTGCCAGCTATCAAAGCCTTCATAAAACCTTCTTCAAAGATTTAATCTTAAAAAACTATTCAAAAATAACCAGACCAGGTAATTTTTTACCTTCAATATATTCTAATGAAGCACCACCACCCGATGATAAATGATTAAACTTAGACTCAAGTTTAGCCTGAGCAATTGCAGCGACAGAATCGCCACCACCCACGACTTTGAAACTCTTCGTTTTACCAACTATCTGAGCTATTTTAATCGTGCCTTTAGCAAATTGTGGAATTTCGAATATTCCAAGAGGTCCATTCCAAAAGATAGTAGCGCCTTTTGAAATATACTGTTTGAATAATTTAATTGTTTTAGGACCTATATCAACACCCATTTTATCTATATCAATATCTGGTCCCTTTGATTTAAATCTTTTTGAATTCTCGCTTGCTTCATAGGCCATGATATGATCCTGAGGCAAGACAAATTGTACTTTAGCCTTAGATGCTTCACTCATTATGTTATAAGCAGTTTGAATGTATTCTGTTTCAACTAAAGATTTACCAATTTCAAGACCATTTGCCCTTAAAAAAGTATAAGCCATAGCACCACCAATAAGTATATAATCCGCTTTTTTAATAAGCTGTAAAAGTACATCTATTTTTGAAGATACTTTTGAACCACCAATTATTGCCACTAATGGTGGATTCTGTTTATGTAAAACATAATTTAAGTTTTGAACTTCTTCTCTAATTAAAAAACCATAATAATGGGGCAAATATTTTGCAATCGCATCGACAGAAGCATGAGCTCTGTGTACAGCACCAAAGGCATCTGAAACAAAAATGTCTGCATTTTCGGCTAATTTTTGAGCAAATTGAGAATCGTTTTCTTCTTCTTGTTTGTAAAATCTTAGGTTTTCACATATCAAAATATCCTTGGGTCGCATTATTTCAATGGCTTTTTTTACATTTTCGCCAATACAGTCATCAACAAATTTGACAGAATTATAAGGGATATCTTTACTAACAAGCAAATTCTCTAGAATTGGTTTAACTAACTCTAAAGATTCTTTTTCTGTTTTTTTACCTTTTGGTCTTCCTTTATGCGAAATTATGATTATCTTGCAATTTTTAGAAAGTAGATATTTTATTGTTGGGATACTCATTCTTATTCTGGAATCATCTGTAACGACCTTACCTTCATCATCTGTAGGAACATTATAATCTACTCTTAAAAGAACTTTCTTTTCGGTTATGTTAGGTGCATTTTCAATAAATAAATCTGGCTTTAAAACCATATCTCCTCCAAACAGAATAAAAAAAGTTTATTAAAATCATCCCTCTTCAAAAGATATAGCAAACAAAAACTAAAAAGTCAATTAGAGAATAAATTATTCAATCTCATCGGTTTTCAAAACTTTAATGAAAGCATCTTGAGGTATTTCTACCTCTCCAAATCTTTTCATTCTTTTTTTACCTTCTTTCTGCTTTTCCAGTAATTTCCTCTTCCTTGTAATATCTCCCCCGTAACATTTTGCTAAGACATCTTTTCTATATGGTGATATAGTTTCTCTTGCTACAACTTTGGCACCAACGGTAGCTTGTAAAGCGACGGCAAACTGTTGTCTTGGTATAATATCTTTCAGCTTTTCTACTATGCTTCTACCAATAATAGTTGCTTTTGGTTCATATACTATCATTGAAAAAGCATCCACTTTTTCTTTAGCTACAAGTATATCAAGCTTTACAAGACTACTTTCTTTATATTCTTCAAATTCATAATCCAAACTTGCATAGCCTTTTGAAATAGATTTAAGCCTATTGTAAAAATCAAACAAAATTTCAGCCATCGGCATTTCGTATCTTAATAAAACCCTTTTTGACCCAAGGTAATTCATTTCTAACTGTTTTCCCCTACTATCTTCGCATAACTTTATGCAGTTACCCACAAATTCCTCAGGAGTTATGACTTCAGAAATTATATAGGGTTCATAGCTTTTTTCTATTTGAGAAATTTCTGGAAAATCAATTGGTTTATCTACTTCTACTAATTCGTTTATCCCTATTAACTTAAAACGATACTTTACAGATGGTGATGTTAGAATTACCTCCATATCAAATTCCGAAAGTAGTCTTTCTTGAATAACCTCAAGATGTAACATGCCTAAAAAACCACATCTAAAACCAAAACCAAGTGCTTGAGAATTATCTTTTTCATATTTTAATGCAGGATCCATAAGTTTTAATTTTTCTAATGCAATGGAAAGATTTTCAAATTGTGTGGTATCGAGAGGATATATTGAAGAAAAAACATATTGTTTGGGCTCTTTAAAACCAGATAAAGGAGAATCACATGGATTATTCTTTAAAGTTACTGTATCTCCTATTCTTGCATCTGAAATATCTTTTATCGTCGCCGTGAAATATCCTACCTCACCGGTCGACAGTGATTCACATGGAATATATTTTAACTTTAAATAACCGACTTCATCTACGGTAAAGGATTTTTGATTACTTAAAAATAAAATCTTATCCCCTGTTTTTATTTGTCCATCAAATATTCTAATATATACAATTACCCCTTTATAATTGTCATATATGGCATCAAATATTAAAGCTTTTAATGACGCATCCTCTTTACCATTTGGAGGTGGAATCTTTTCTATAATCTTTTTACAAAGCAGATCAATATTTATACCTTTCTTAGCCGAAATATAGATTATATCACTTTTAATAAAACCAAGTTCTTCTTCAATCTCAGAAGTAGCTTTTTCAATGTCTGCATTTAAAAGATCTATTTTGTTGACAACAGGAATAATTTCGAGATTAGATTCAAATGCAAGATGAAAATTAGTCAATGTTTGTGCTTCCACTCCTTGCGTTGCATCTACTAAAAGTAAGGCTCCATCACTTGAAGCCAGAGCTCTGGAGACTTCATAAGAGAAATCCACATGCCCAGGTGTATCTATTAAATTTAAAATATATTTTTCATTATTAAATTCATACTCAAGTCTTACAGATTGAGACTTTATGGTTATCCCTCTTTCTCTTTCGATCTCAAGATTATCCAGAATTTGCTGGTGTTTTTCTTTTTCTTCTTTTGAGAGTAATCCGGTTTCTTCTATTAACCTATCTGCTAAAGTAGATTTACCATGATCAATATGCGCAATAATACAAAAATTTCTTAGGTTTTTCATAGTCATAGAATTAATGCATAAATTATAGATTTTGCAAATATTGTATTGGTATTTCTATTCTTTTAAAATATTCGTTCATCTGCCTGAATAAGTTGCCTGCGACAAAGCCTCTTCCCATGATCTTCTGAATTCTTAAAATTTCATTTTTATTAAGTTTTGCTGGTGTTTCATTTTCAAATTCACTACCTGGCAAAGGTAAAAAATAATGAAGATTAGCGGTGATTTTACTTGAACATCTTCTTTCTAAAAATTCAAATGTGCAATCTCTGTCATCTTCATTCTCAAAAGGTAGACCAAATATTATATCTATAATTGGATTCAAATTTATCCTTAGACAATAATCCAATATCTCATCAAGTTTGTCTAGAGGATCATTTCTTCCAATTATCTTCTGTAATCTTAAGGATGCTGTTTGTATTCCTATGGTTATTTTTTTTGTAACACTGAATTTTGAAATTAAATTCAAAAACTCAGGTTTCAAAAATCTTAAAGATAATTCTGATGGAAAAGAGCCAAGATATATAAAAGGTTCAATAGAGTTTTTATGGGCTTCGATTTTAATATAATCTATCAATTCAATTATAGATAAATTTGAATCATCTTTTTCATTATTCATAAAAAAAAGAGCAAAATCCGGACTTATAAACCTAATATGATTTTTTTTATTATTTAACTGGTATTTTAAGAATATTTTAACAATTTCAATATTCTTTTTCCTGTATTTTTTACCAAATATATTTGATACCTGACAATATTTACAACCCTGTGGACACCCTCTAATTACCTCGATAGGATGAAAAAATGAAGTTATTAAAGGGAATGATGGAAAATAACTAAATATATAATTATTACTTTTAATTCTATCAATTTTAATAGATAAATCATTTAATGTGGTTTCAGTAAGTTCCAATTTACTTGAAAATTTATGGTAAAATTCAATTAAGAAATCTTTATATAAATTTAATCTATTAATTGAAACTGAACTATTAGCTAAATTTAATTTATTAAAATTTAATTTATCTTTATTTCCCCTTTGAAGATAAAATTCATCGTTTATAATCGAAATTCTTAAAGATGAATAGATTGAAACACAATTTGAGATATTCTCAGGATAAATTTCAATATTTGATAATTTTTTATTATTAGTAATAGAATCGAAAAAATCAATTAAAAAAGGTTCTCCTTCTGATCGACAGACTAAATCAAAATAATCTGCATACAAGTAAGGTTTAGCTATAACATCTGGTCCGCCAGCTATAAATAGGCAATTAGGGTAATTTTTTTTAAGTATGCTAAAAACTAATAAGAAAAACTTCCTGTACCAACTATGGACAGAGAAAAACAAGACATTTAACTCTTTTTTATCATCAAAAATATTTTTATACTTTTCGAGCTGTTTTTCTATAAAATTGTATAATAAGAGATCATTATCTGAATAATTTATATTACTATTCCCTTCTTTAAGCTCAATTATTTCGATATTAAAGGAATAAAAATCAGATATTGTGATAATAGGAGAAAAAGAATATCTATTTTCTTTAATAACCAGTAATATGCTTTTCACATAAAAAATTTAGCAAAATAAAATAAAAAACAAAGGTAAATAAATTAAAATTTTTTTATGTTTATTTTAGTTATATTTGCTATTACCGGTTTTTTCTTTTCCTTACTTGTAAGATGGCTTAATTTATCTGTAAAGTATAATTTAAACCATTGGATTGTATCATTTAATGTTTCTTCGATAGGTCTATGATTATAACCAAGTTGCAATTCTGCCTTTTTGCTACTGATATTTGCATTACTTAATATTATCTGTAAAGATTCAGAGGTAATTAGTGGTTCTATTCCACTTTTTTTTGAAACCTTTTCAAAAAAATAAGATAAAATCTGAAGAAGACTTATAGGTAAGTAGATCAATGGTTTTTTAATATTAAGTTTTTCTGACAGAAATTCAAAAAACTTTTTAAAAGTCAAATATTCGCCTGATAATAAATAAATTTGCCCGTCCTCCCCTTTGTCAGAAGCTTTAATACAACCTTCTGCAACATCTCTTACATCTACAAAATTATAACCGCCAGACAAAGTGTACCAAACTTTTTTCTTCATAAAGTTTAAAATCAATCTGCCCATTCTAGAAGGTCTATAATCAAAAGGACCTATTATTCCAGAAGGGCATACTATCTTACAATGCAACCCTGCTTTTACATATTCTAATATTTTCAGTGTTGCTATTGCCTTTGTTTTTCCGTATATACCAATCGCATTAACAGGAGATACTGGAATTGTTTCATCAATGGTAATGCCATGAGAAACATCGGCAAGGGAATGAATTGATGAAACATAAACCATTGATTTAACATTTTTTTCAAGAGCTTTTTTTGCTATATTTATCGCTCCAATAACATTAATATCATAAAGTAATGAAGGGTTTTTAGATGTAATAGCAATCATACTTGCCAGATGATATACTTTATCTACATTTTCAAAAGCTAATGATAATATCTTTTCATCTCTTATATCACCTGTAATTATATCTACTGGTAAATTTTTTAAAGAGGATATATCTTCGTTTTGTAATACTAATACCCTTACCTTTTCCCCATTTTCACATAATTTTTTAGTTAAAACAGATCCTAAAAACCCAGCCCCACCAGTTACTAATACCATAAAACCTCCAATTTAAAAATACTTTTTTACTAAAACCAATTTAACAATTTGATCATAAATAATATAGTGAGTGCTCACTCTTTTTTCATTTAATAGATTAATAGCCCATTATTAATCATTTGTCAAGTAAATTGATATAAATTTTTTATATTGCTATAAATAGGTGAAAGAAGTTGAATTAGGATATGAATAAAAAAAGGCTAGCATTCGAACTAGCCTTTCATAAAAATAATAAAAATAGGTATTTTAAAGCTTATATTCAATCTTTATACAAGAGTTCTTACTAAAAAGGAGCGTAGGAAGTTATGTGTTTAAATCTTATATTCACTTTTTATGTACTCAATACCTTCATTTATTGATTTTAAATTTAAATCTATGAATTTTGCCTTTGTTCCAGATAGATTTTCTTCAAATACATTTTTCATCGTTTCAACAGAGACAATTTTGGTTACCTGTATAATGGCTCCTGCCATTATCATATTGATAACTTTCTGTGTTCCGATTCTATTTGCAATTTCATTCAAAGGTACTTTGAATACTTTTATATCTTTTCTAGATGGTTCAATATCGATTATTGATGAATTCATAAAGAGAATTCCACCATTTTTCAATGTTTTTTCGAATTTTTCTAAAGAAGGTCTATTCATGGCAACTAAAATAGAACTCTCTGTTACTACAGGTGATGCGATTGGATCACTTGAAATAATTACATGACAATTTGCAGTTCCACCTCTCATTTCAGGACCGTATGAAGGAAGCCACGAAACTTCTTTACCCTCTTCCATTGCTGCTTCAGACAGAAATTTACCAAGGAGCATAACTCCCTGACCACCAAAACCTGCTAATATTAATTCTTCATGCATTAGTTTCCTCCTTCATTGGCTGATACATCTTTATAAACACCAAGAGGATAATATGGCTCCATATTTTCTTTAAGCCATTTAACAGATTCAACCGGAGTCAATCCCCAGTTTGTAGGACAGGTAGATAAAACTTCGACAAGAGTGAATCCTTTACCCTCTATCTGCATTTGAAATGCTTTTTTAATTGCCGCTTTCGCCTTATTTAGGTGAGGAATATCATAGACAGAGACTCTAGCAATATAGGCAGTTGATGGTATGGTCGCTAGCATCTCTGAGACTCTATATGGATAACCACAAAGAGCTGGATCTCTTCCATAAGGAGAGGTAGTTGTTTTTTGCCCCGTTAAAGTAGTTGGTGCCATTTGCCCACCAGTCATACCATAAATTGCATTGTTTATAAATATTGTTGTTATTTTTTCCCCTCTATGGGCAACATGGACAATATCTCCCGTACCTATAGAAGCGAGATCTCCATCACCCTGGTAAGTAAAAACAACAGCATCTGGTACAGCTCTTTTTATACCGGTGGCAACTGCAGGTGCTCTTCCATGTGCTGCTTCATGCATATCACAATTAAAGTATTTATATGCAAAAACAGAACAACCAACAGGTGCTACACCTATTGCTCTATCAAGAACATTTAATTCAACCAATATTTCTGCAACAAGCTTATGAACAACACCATGTAAACAACCTGGACAATAATGCATAGGTACATCTGTTAGACCTTTTGATTTTTCATATATTATTTTTCCCATTTTTGTTCCTTAATTTTATTTTTTAAGAAGTTGTTTAACATATTCAATGATATCTTTTGGTTCAGGCACCACACCACCAGTTCTTCCATAAAAATACACTGGCACCTTTCCATTAACGCTCAATTTTATATCTTCTACCATTTGACCGGTTGACATTTCAAGAGTTAAAATAAACTTTGCATTTGAGTTTGTCACCCATTTTTCGTAAACTTTACTAGGGAAAGGCCATAGGCTTATCGGTCTAATTAACCCTGCTTTAATTCCTTCTTCTTCAAGTTTTTTTATTACATATTTCGATATCCTTGATGTTGTACCATAAGAAGCGAAAATTAGATCTACATCACTATGCATATTATATTCTTCATATCTGACTTCTTTTTCTTCGATTATCTTATATTTTTCTTGTAATTCTTTATTTAATTTCTCAAGGTCTTCTGGTTCAATTTCTAGAGAGTTTATAATTCTTGGTTTTCCATTAGGTGAATTTCTTGTTCCTGTTGTTGCCCAATTTTTAGGTGGTAAATTTTTATTTGTTGATTCTTTAAATTCGACTGGTTCCATCATCTGTCCTATCATACCATCACCAAGAACAAGAACTGGATTTCTATATGTATCTGCAATATCGAAAGCATCATGCATCAAATCAACAGCTTCTTGAACAGATGAAGGAGCTAGGACTATAAGATGAACATCGCCATGGCACATTCCTTTAACTGCTTGCATATAGTCTGATTGAGCTGGAGCAATATTTCCTAATCCTGGGCCACCTCTAACCATGTTGACTATTACACAAGGAAGCTGAGCACCTATCATATAAGAAATTCCTTCTGACATCAGTGATATACCAGGAGATGAAGATGATGTCATTACTCTTACTCCTGCCCCTGCAGCTCCATAAAGCATGTTTATGGCTGCAAATTCAGCTTCTGCTTGTAAATATACACCTCCCCTTTTTGGTAATTCACGAGACATATATTCTGGTATTTCATTTTGAGGAGTTATTGGATATCCAAAAAAGTACTTGCAGTTAGCACGAATAGCTGCTTCAGCGACTGCCTCATTACCTTTCATAAGAATCTTTTTTCCCATCTTTTAATTCTCCTTGTAAGTCTTTTTAATATTAATCAATTCTTTCAACAGTAATAACAGAATCTGGACAAATTCTTGCGCAATTTCCACAGGCAATACATTTATCCATTTCTTTCACTGAAGCTAAATAATATCCTTTAGTATTCATCTTAGTAAAATCCATTACTACTATTTTGACAGGACAAACGGTAGTACAAAGCTCACAGCCTTTACATAATTCGGTATTAAAGGTAACTTTACCTTTTGGCATGATTCCTCCTAATTTAGTTAGTAAATTCATCTGTTAACCATACTGGACGTAAGGTTATATCTAATTCAAAAATCTCCTCGGCGCTAAATTTATTTTGAATTAATTTAATATTACTTTGGTTTGCATCATAATCATTACTATTAATATTTTTATCGATTATCTTTTTATCTATTATCCATTTCGGAATAACGACATATTTGTAATTTAAAGAAAGTTTATCTGCCAGCTGTCTACAAATTTTCTCTCCTTTTTCTATCTGTTCTATTGTTGTTTCATAAAGAAGGTGTGTTGAATTAACAATATGTGTGACTTTTAATCTGGTTGCATTCTGAATATCTATAAGAAAGCTGTAAACACCATCGAAATCTTCAGAGAAAGGTCTATTGACATTGACAAGATAATAAAAATCATATCCCTGATTCGTTAAGGACTGAGAAAACCTTCCAAGTACCTTTGAACCTGCTGCATCTCCCCCAAGGTCTATTATTACATCGTAACTTTCATCGTAAAATACCGATTCCACTTCTCTTGGTATTGCGGGTAAATCCGCATTAGTAGCCTCGCTGGAAGGACCTATAATTTCGATACCATTTTTTCGTAATATATCTTTTATCCCTCTGGTTGTAAAATATGGATTTACTATATCAAGATCTACGATAGCTATTTTATCTCTGTGACTATTAGACTTAAAAAGTTTTACTGCATAATTAGAAGCGAATTCGCTTTTCCCAACTCCATAATGTCCACTGATTATCCTAATCCTTTTATCTTGTTGAAATGACAAGTATTATCCTTTTTTTTAATTGATTAAATATTGCTAAAGAAATTTAAAAAGTCAAGTTATAATCCGATTAAAATTTTACTTGATTTATAATAAAAAAATTCAATTAATTATTATCGTGTTCATGATACATATAGGGGGATTAATTAGGGGGATTAATGAAAATTTCAACAAAGATAATTTTGTTTTTAACATTTGGTTTTTTGTTAGGTCTTTTTGTTACTTATGTCCCTGTTTTACATAAAATAAGCCAGTTAATCGAACAGTTCTTCTTGAAATTATTAACATTTATAGTAAAACCATATATCTTTTTCTCTATAATTATCGCATTTTCGAACTTAAAAGATAGTGGGAAGACAGGCAAGATTTTCCCCTTATTCTTTTTATTTACATTTTTATCTGGTCTTATTGCCACAATTATGTCAATTGGTTTTTCAATACTTATAAAACCAGGTTTTCAAATAGATCTTTTCGATGCCAAGACTCCAATATTGATAGAATTTGACAACATCTTTAATACAATTTTATCTTATATCCCCAAAAACTTTTCAGATATTTTTTCAAATAATATTTATCAGATAATCCCATCCTTTCTAATCGCAATGTTCATAGGTATAGCTATCTATTACTCAGTAAAAAGAGGCGAAATATTTTTGAATTTTGTAAAGTCGGTTGAAGAAATAATGGATTATATAAATTTATATATCATCGAAATTTTTACATTTTCAACTTTTTTTATAGGATATGGACTTGCAAATTCAATCAAACAGACCCAAAATTTTATTTTTCTTGTCAAACCGATGATAGTTATAATTTTCACACTTATTTTTCAGGTCTATATAATTCCTATGATATTAATATTTTTCTGGTTGAAAAAAAACCCTATTACCTATTTTAAAAGCGTTTTGGGTGCTCAATTATCTGGTTTTGCAACAAGTTCGGTAATCACAAATTATCAAAATATCTTATTCCATTCCGAAAAAAATCTTGGGATAAACAGAACTATATCATCTATATATACGACACTTGGTTTAATTTTTAATATAGATGGAATTGCCATAACTTCTATAATCGGATTTTTCTATATTCTACAAATCCAGCAAGTTTCACTTTCTTTCCTTGAGATTCTCCCTCTTTTACTTGGGATGTTGTTATTATTTATAGTTAAGGATGGATTTGCTTACCCTGAATTGCCTGCAGTAGTATTATTTCTATCTATTTCCGAAACATTACCTTTAGATATGCGGGCATTATTTGCTGCTGGATTATTTATTTTTTCCAGGTTATCATCCTTTATAACATCTTCTTCAATAATCTTTATTAACTATTTGATATCTGAAAAATACTTACGCGTTGCTTATATTCCACCATCCAAAGACCAAATTTAGGTTTTTATTGACTTTTTTGTTCTCTTGCTTATTTTGAATGTTGACTTATACAATACAAGGATACTCTATGAAAAAAAAGCTTAATACAATTATTTTTTACATTGTCGCTGTCGTTGTAATTCTTGGGTTTGGAGTTTTTGGAGTGATATATTTTACTCCTAATGCTGGAGTCCCATCGAATGCTATTGTCGTAGTTAATGGTCAACCAGTTTACTGGACAAGAGAACTTGGCTTCAGCTATAATCAAATTTTGGAATACTGGAAACAAAGAATTCCTGATTTAAACGAACAATATCAGCAACTTATTTTTAATAGTTTTATTCAACAGGTTGTAGAGGATAAAATAATACAACAGGCTACTATAAATTATAAAATTAGAGTTTCCAACACAAAAATAAACCAAAAATTAATAGATAGTGGTATGTTTTACGATGAAAAAGGAGAATTTGCATTCAGCAAATTATCAAAAGATCAACAACTATATTATTTCAACCAATTCAAAAAGGATTTAACAAAGGAAGTTCTTGAAAATGATCTTTCATTTGGCTCGGTATTTATAACAGATTTTGAACTTGATAAATACTTTCATATCACTCATGATTTATATCAATTTGAATATTTTTATATTCCAATTGATGATGTTTCAAAAGAAGAACTTGAAAAGTATTATTCAGGTGTAAAATCGAATTTTGAAGTAATGCAAGCCGCGCATATACTCGTAAAAGATCTTGAAACTGCTCAAAAAATAGCTATTGAACTAAAACAAAATCCAGAAAAATTCATAGAATATGTTATTAAGTATAGTATTGATGAAGGCTCAAAATCAACAGCTGGTGATCTTGGAATATTCGACAGAAAAACAATGGTAAAAGAATTTTCTGACGCAGCTTTTAGCATGAAAAATGCTGGAGAAATTTCAGATCCTGTAAAATCTGAATATGGTTATCATATAATCAAATGTATAAAACCTCCCTACATTCCTACACTTTCTGATCAAAAAACTTATGATAAAGTTCTTCAAGATTATACTCAGGTAAATGAGGCAATTTTAATAGACAAGGCTAAAATAAAATCTCAGAAAATTTACGATTATTTCTTAAAAAGTGATTTAAAATCGATAGAAAAAGAATTTGGTATTAAGCCTTTAACTACTGGAGAATTTGCATATAGGCAAACTATTATAGATCAAAATAATACAAGTATTTCACAATTCTCCGGAGCAGACGATCTTTATAATCAACTCGCATTAATGAAAGTTGGTGAAATTTCAAAACCGATCAAACTGGAAAAAGGGTTTGTTATCGCAAAACTTTTAAATAAAAATGTTGCATCAAAAGAACTATTTGAACAAAAACTATCAGATATAGTTAGAGATGTAATTGGATTATTTAAATATATACTTTCAAATGATATTAAAGTCTTTTTACAAAACAGATCAAAGGTGGTATATCCTAAAAATAGCCCGGTAAATGCCAAGCAATAACTTTATAAATAATTTAAGATTTCTCAAAGAGATATTGCCTTATAATATCTTTTATCAATTGATTAGTGATAAAGATAAGTATAAAAAGATAACGCTAGAAAAAAAGAATAATAAAAGCCTTCTTCTTATAGAAGATTATAATACAATAGAGTTTAAATATGAGCTGACTGCTATTGATGATTATCAAATAGCGGTCTTTAGCTCATTTTTTAGCTATATAGTTTTTAGCGATCAATTAAAAGAAAAGCCAGATTTATCGATAATTTTTACGGAAAAATTAAATCAACTTGGAAATCTCTTTTATTCATTAGATCTTAATCTGTTAATTAAAAATAAAGATAATATTTTTTTTATTTTTTCTAAAACAGATGTTGAATATATAATCAATTTTTTGACTAAAAACCCATCATTTCTTCAAAAACCAGCTATTAATTTTAAAATTTCTGAATATGATAAAATATTCTGTGAAAATAGCAGATTATCTTCTTATTTTTCAGAAAAATTTAATGATCTTCTTATCGATTACTCAACACATCAAATAATGCTGCCTAAACAGATTGTTAATGCAATTGAAAATTTTAAATATATTAAAAGCACCATTCAGTTTAATTTTAATGAAGATATCTTTGTTATTGCTATAAGTGCAGGTCCTTCTCTCAATAGTTCAATAGAAAAAATAAAAATGATAAAAGATAGGGTCTTTATAATTGCGGTCGACACCGCATTAAAGCTCTTATTAAAAAATAATATTGTTCCTGATATAATAGTAGTATTGGACCCTCAAGTACTGAATTTTCTCGATTTCGCTGGAATTTCAAACTTAGATAAATCTATTTTAGCAATTGAAATCTCTTCCTCATTTAAAATTGCTCAAAAATTTCAAGATAATAAAAAACTCTCTTTTTTTGCAGGACTTTTACCAGAAGATGATGAAAATAACAAATTTTTACCGGTCAATCCATTGACTTTACTAATGTCAAAGGTTTTTTCTCTTACAGAAATTCCAGTGTTCGGAAATGTTGGACTCGCTGCGATTTCAGTTGCAAGCAAAATAAGTAATAAAATAATATTAGCTGGATTCGATAATTCTTTTTCATCATTGATATATCATTGTAAAGAAACTATAGATATAGATTATTCATTAAAAAACCAATCTTATTCTTCCAATGCATTGTCGAGATTAATCAAGGATTCCCTTTCCCGCATTGATTTTTCTGGTCAAAGAACTTCGTTATTATTAGAAAGAAACGCTAAAATTTTTGAAAAATATTTTCCTGACAAACACTTTTACTTCATAAATGAAATACAGGAAGATTTTCAAGATAATTTTAAACAATTAAATAAAGATAAATTAGTGAAAATTTACAGGGTAGAAAGTAACATCGCAAAAGATCTATCCAAGATTAAAAGCCTTATTGTTAAATTTATAGATGAATCTTTTAAGGATTTCCCTTTAGCTAAGAAAAGATCAATAGAAAAAATCAATAATTCTTTAAATCATATTTTTTAATTTATTTTTAACAGGCTGTCTATGTATTTAAACAAAAAAGAAAATCTTGAACTTATAAATAAAATTAAAAAAAATTGAGGATAATAAAAAAATAAAGATTAAAACAACTGAAGATCTTTTTTCAAGAAAGGCAATCCTTGTTTATCCTTAATTTGCTATTACTTCATCAGAAGTCGCATATGAACTTGAAAAAGTATTTTATAAATATGTAAAACCTAAAATTTTAAGATCTGACAACCCAGTAGAATTTACATCAAAATTTTTTGCATCATTTCTCAAAAAACTTTAGAATATATCATGACAGAATACCTAAAGGATCACCTTATCTAAATGGAATCACAGAGAGATTTAATAAAACATTAAAATATGAACTTTATCATGTAGAATATATACTAAATTTTAATGAACTCCTAAAATTGGCAAACAATTATGTCTTGTTCTATAATAATAAAAGACCACATCAAGCATTAAATAATAAAACACCTTTTAAAGTTTATTTCAAAAAAAGTCCTTAAATTATTTAGATTTCCAAAATCATAATAATTTAAATAAAAATATATTGTAACTACAAACTTAATTTGGTCCTAAAAAAGGGGGCATCTCATTAATTCTAACCTCAACTTTTAAATTAATTTAAATATTGTACCTTGAAAATAACTCGATTTAGTCTAGTGACTATTATAAAACAAAACAAAAATTTTTAGTAAAATATATCTATTTACTGTTTATATCCGAATTTTCGTAAAATAGCATGTCTTTCTTCTTTCTTTTTCGTATCCTCTAAGCCTATTGGGGTTTGGCCATCGATAACACCCAGTACACCTCTTCCTTCTTGATTTTGAGCGACAATAACAGAAAGGTTATTCGCAGTTGCGCAAAAGATTGTGCAAACTTCTGGTATTGCCTTTATTGCATTTAAAATCTGAATAGGGTAAATGTTTTTTAATACAATACAAAAAATATGTCCTGCACCAATATTTTTGCAATTTTCAATAGCATAATCAATCGCTTCTTGAGAAGTACCTGTATATCGAATAAGCCTATCTGTCGATGCTTCATTAAAAGCAACTCCAAATTCTGCTTCAGGACTAACATTCTTTATGGCTTCATATATATCTTCTACAGATTTGATGAAATGAGTTTGCCCAATTATTATGTTATCATTCTCATCCTTTTTAATCTTAATTTCTAAAATATCCATCTTTCCCTCCTATGATAAAATTCGAGCTTTAATTTAAATACAACTAAATTTAGCGAGTAAATTGTTTTTTCAACTTCCCAAATATTTATAATTTTCCAAATATTTGCGATTTTCCAAACATTTATAATTTCCCAGATATTTACAATTTCTCAAATAATTTCCTTTACCATACAAGCTTCATTTTTTCAATAATCTCATAATTGGTTTTTATAACCATTTCGATCATTTCTTTATATGGATTATTTTTACTATCAATCAATCCTCGATTTGCCCTTCGGCTGAGAGAGTCTATATCCAGCATCTTATACCATGCGGCTCCAATAATATAAGGTTTTGATGTAAGAGTAAGCATGCAGGCATGGTAAGTTTCACCTCTTTCTTTCTGTGTCATAAGAGCCTGAGACCAACTCCCATCCATAGGCCGATTGTAAGGATCAGGTCCGAATTCGTATAAATTGGAATCCAGAGCAGGGACACTCCATTCTCCAATGATGATAGGCTTACCAGTTTGTTTGTATATCCAATCTAAGATTTCTAATTCCCCTTGATCAAAACCGATATAAAGATTTTCTGGATAAATATTAACAGCTATAACATCATACTTACTCCATAAGTCGATTGTCCGATAAAGGCAGATCATATAACCCAGATCGAACCGATTAGAAATCACTAAATGGTTGGGATCCAGTTTTTTTACCAGGTTGTAAGTATAATCAATATATTCCTTTGTCATTATTCGCTCAAAAGCGATAAAATCAACAAACAATGGATCGTCCCATTCTGCTGGTTCTGGTTTATCCAATAAAATATCATTAAAGGAAGTATAATTATAAATACCGAAAGAAGAGGTCCATGATTTATTTAAGTTATTTATCTCCTTATATTTATCTTTCAAAAACCGAATAAATTCCTGTGAAGAATATTTACCCCAAACATATCTGAAAAGCGAACCTAAGTCTAATTCATTATCTATAAACCATCCAACAAACCATGGTTTATCCCTGTATTGGTTGATAATTGCCCTAGCTTTTTTATAGGCATCCTGCCTCCATAAAGGATTAAAGGGATCGGGGAAATAATGTCCAGATTTGTTTTTCTCTTTTCCTCTTTTGTCTTTTGCATAATATTTTTTATCTTCTCCCATATTTGATAATTCAAGGACATGAAACATGGGCATATATTTAGCCCCTTTAGTAAATTTTTCATCTGTAATTTTTGCATATATTTCTGCTGTCCATCCTGCCAGAAAGTTAAATCCCCATTTTTCAAGCAGTTCATATTGATTTAGTGCATATCCCTTTTGGTCTTTTTCATATTCATTATCAAACCATTCTTTTAGTTTTATATTACCATTTTTCCCTTTCCCCGGGACTTCTCCCACGGTAGCTATAGCCCATGTGGCTCTACCCGTTGGATCTACAAGCCACCAACGTTTTTCATCTTCCAAAACCTGGAAATTACCGGTTCCCTTAAAAGAATTTAAAGAGGCATTACCAACAGGTTGAGCTAACGGCATCTTTCTCCATTTCTGATATTCTTCGATTTCTGTTTGATTTGCCTCATTAAGCTTAAGATCATCTATAAAAACAGAACCTTCTGTACGCATCCATAAACAAAATTCAAGATCTACACTTGTGGCATCAGGGGGGATGCTCTCAAGTAACCAATATATATGTGTCCATTTATCAGTTGTCGAAAGTATTTTTTTGTAAACAAGGGATTTGTCATGTTGTCTGAAAATTTTAAATCGAATTATCAGTGGTTTTGGATATTCATGCAAATCTTTCATTTTATACCAGAAAGACAAAATGTATTTCTTATCAGGCTTAATGGAAATAGGTTTTGCCGTTTTGAAGCCAGTCAATTCCCATGGCTCAGTCCAGACCCTTCCAATTTCCATCGAATATTTACCAGAATGAGCTGTCTTACCAGATGCTCTAACATAGTAGATCTTGGTACCTTCAGGAATTTTTTGTAACCATCCGACTGGAAAACCTTTATTTAATTCCTCAAAACCAGGATTTAATAAAATGTTCCCCGAAATTTCAGTTGCATCTTGAAAGCTAAAAAAAAGAATTAACATATAAAAATATATTAAATATTTGATATATACATTAGATTTCTTTTTTTTATTCATAGATTACCTTTATATTTTTTATTTCAATTTTAATTTTTGGTTCATCACTATCTAAAACCTTTAAGATTTTACCAAATATCTCTACCTGCTGTTTAACAAAAAGAGGAAATGGTTTTGGCAAGACACAGAGACTTATCCCATCTATATAAATAGGATTTTTTGAATAAACCATTACTGAAAAGTTTAAATCATCCAGTAATTCATAAACAATTGCTTTCCATTGGACAAAAAGATTTAAATAAAGTAAAGGATTTTGAATAACTTCATTATATTGAGGGTTAAATGTTAATTTGTTAATAAGGGGTTCTGATAAAAGGTATTCAAGATTTTCCGCCTTCTGTTTATATTTTTCTTCAGCATTTGAATAGATAATCTTATTAAGCAAAAGTCTTGAATTGTTATAATCAAACTGCGAAATATATTTTTTCGCCAGATTGATATCTTTTTCAATCTGTTTTTTATTATCATATAAATATAAAGTTGTAACCTCAATATTTGATTTATTTGTATTATTTTTTTGATCAATCTTTAATTCAGATACTTTATCAGATTTTTCAAGATTGAAAATTATAAATAAAGAAAAAATTAGCGTAATAACAATCAATAAACTTATTATTACAAAAATTTTTTTTCTGTTATTATTTTTAATATTATTTTGAAAATCCGAAAAGATCTCTTTTACAGAATCCACTTTTGTTATCTTGTTAGAGCTTTTAAAGGTTAAATTAAAATTGCTTAGTTTCAAAGGCCCGCAGGCTTTGTTATATTTCAAAAATGCTATAAAAGTCTTATTGTCTTTCGCTTTTTTTAATTCAGATAGGATCGATGTAGCAATTTTATTCCCTTCTTTTGATAATTTAAGCCAATCTGTAAGAGCCTTTTCTATAAAACCCATCTTTGCATAACAATATGCTCTAAGCAATCTATATTTTTCAGAATTTATTGAAAGATACTTTCTATAAACAACTAGTGCATCTTCATATTTTCTTTGCTCAATCAAAGAATAACCATAATAAATAACTATATTTTCATCAAACGGAAATGTTTTTAATAAATTAGAAAGTATGTTTTCGGCTTTTTGAAATTGTTTTTGACTCAGATATTTTATTGCTAAATTTAATGATGACTTTTCAACCATCCCTTTCCTTTAAATTGATGCCCTTTCAACATAAGTACCATCTCGAGTATCAATTTTAAGGATATCACCTATTTTAATGAAAAGAGGAACACTTACTTTTAAGCCAGTCTCAAGAATAGCTGGTTTGGAACCACCGGAAACTGTATCTCCTTTTAATCCTGGTTCTGTTTCAACAACTTTAAGGTTTATAAATGTTGGAGGGTAGACAAAAATAGGTTTATCATCTATATATTCGATCTCAACCTGAAATCCCTCTTTAAGATAGTAGACATTATCTTCTAAATCTTCTACATGTATTTGTACCTGTTCATAGTTTTCATTATCCATAAAAGTATAAAAGTCATTGTCTTTATATAGAAATTCGGCTTTTCTCCTAAAAACAGGAACATCATCAAATTTTTCTTCTGGATTAAAGGTATATTCAAAGATATTCCCCTTTTTTAGGTTTTTAAGCTTAACTCTTACAATTGCATTCCCTTTACCTGGTTTATGATGATGATAATCAACCACGATATGGTAATCTCCGTTATAATTAATAACCTGCCCCTTTCTTAAATCATTAGCTAAAATCATTTGTATCTCCTTTTAATTTTGTTTACATCTTGTTTATATTTTATAAAAAAGTTATGATAAGAGAGATTAACAACAAAAAGTAATTTTGCAATATCATATAGTTTAACAATAATAAAAAATTTAAATTAAAAAATTAAATTAAAAAAAACCTGGTTGACTAAAACTGATTGTTATTGCAATTTGCTGAGATACTCCACCAAATCTAGGATGTTTAATTGTCAAAAATATCGTCATAATTTTTTTTTGTGAATTAATATAATAGGATAGTATCTTTATTAAATCTCCTTGATATATCCCATAAAAAAGCGAAATTTCTGGGTTAAACAACTTTTCTATTTTATAAAATTCTCCATCCTTAATTAGTTTGGAATCAAATATAATGGTCAAACAATTATTCAAATCATCGTTTGTGACGGAAAAATGCATTGGATATTTTGGTCTTCTTCCTGTAATCAGGAAAATTGTTTTATCCTTATAAATTATTGGTACAAACGAAGAAACAGGTAAAGAAGATATATAGTCTTGAATTAAAAAGTAATAGTCTTTAGTTTTTATATCGATATTTTCAGAATAATAAAATTTGAAATCTTGAAAATTATTAATAGGAATTTTAGACATTAGTGAATAATTTAAATTTCCTTTAACCTGATATAATAAATTATTATCATAAAAATAAAATCCGAGCCAGCTTCTTTGAACTTCGGTATTTAAATATAAATTTGATAAAACATCCAGGAAAAAAGTCAATGGTAAGATAAAATTTAAATTTTGTGAATTTAAGATAGAAGCAAAGGCTATTCCAACGAGTTCAAAATTTGTTTTAAATGCTGGACCTCCAGAATTTCCAGGATTAAGTGGCGTATCTACTTGAATCACCTTACCTATTTGTAAAAATTGTCTATCAAGATTGGAAACAATCCCCTTTGTATTAGAAAAACTTAATCCATATGGATTACCTGATGCGACAATTTCATCACCTATTTTTAATGAATCAGCAAGTTTGAAATATTTAAAATCTTCATTTTTAAATTTAATTTCCAGAATTGCCAGATCCATTATCTCATCAAATAGCATTATTGATGCTGGGAAAGCCATTGAATTAACCTTAACAGACAAAATATACCTTTTCCCTTCGGTGTTTACAACATGATAGTTGGTAATAATCTTATCGCTATCTATAAAGAAACCTGTTCCTATTGAAATATCTGGAATAGATTGGCCATTTTCAATTTTTACCCCTCTATCTGATATTATCATAGCGGTATTTTTATAGACATCTTCATAGGATGAGATAAATTGATTATCATTAAATTTTTTTTCTTTTAATACAATGAGTTCATCTTTAAAATATGGGAAAATTTTCATTAAATAATTTAAATATGAATTGAATAGATAATAGTTCTCAATCTTGTTTAATCTATCAATAAGATATGATAAAGAATCTTCAATTAATTGATCTTTTAAATCTTTATAATCTTTTTGATTTTTATTAATTACAAAAAAATAAAAAAGAGAATAATTATTTAAAAATTTAGTAATTTCCCAAATGGTTGTGTTTTCATTTAAATTCTTGATTAAACTTTCTTTTAAATATTCTAACATCATCATGTTCAGTTTGTTGATAAATATAGAATCATCAGAGTTCTGGAAAAAAATATAATATCTCATTATTTTATCAAAATCTTTAAATTTAAATATTTCATCTATTTCTGAAGAAGTTGGATTTACACTGTAGGTTTTAATAATTTGATCATTAGATTTACATGAAACAAAATTAAAAATAAAAAAAATCATGAAAATATAGACAAAAATTAGCCTTCTGAATTTAACTTTTTTTAACTTCATCAAAACCTCTTAAAACATATATTTTTTTAATATATCTAATAAATAGCAGTATAATGATAAAAAGCAAGAATTGAAATGATTGACATTGTTTATATTTTATGCAAATTTGTTTAGTAAGTTAGTTAGAAATTTTTAAATTTTTTCATTGAAATAACTTGGAGGAATTATGAGTATTGTTTCATCTGCTTCTAATGTTAGAAATATCATCTTTCTCGGTCATACTGGCTCTGGAAAAACGATGGCCCTGGAATCCATTCTCTTTCAATTAAAGATGATTAAAGAAAAAGGTTCCATTGATAAAGGTACAACTGTTTCAGATTTTGATGAAGAAGAAAAAAATAGAAAAATATCTTTAAAAAGCTCAATTGCTGCCGTAAAATTTCAAGATTATAAATACAATTTTATCGATGCACCAGGTTCTGCCGATTTTGTTGGTGAAGTCAGATCAGCTATTCAAGTTGTTGATGGAGCAATAATTGTTATAGATTCTGAATCAGGTGTTCAGATTGAAACTGTTAAACATTGGAAACTTTGCGAAGATAAAGAAATTCCAAGAATGTTTTTTATAAATAAGATGGATAAAGAAAATGCCAACTACGAAAAAGTTCTGGCAAATCTTCAAGAAAGTTTTTCCAGGACAATTATACCTATAGTTATTCCAATTATAGAAAATAAGAAGACAATAGGATATATAGATATTATCCATAAAAAAGCCTATTTAAAAGATAATAATTCATATAAAGAAACATCTATTCCAGACAATAAATTAGATGAAGTCAATAAAATTTATGAAAAATTAATGGAGGCTGTAGCTGAAGGTGAAGATTGCTATATTGAAAAAGTTCTTTCTGGCGAAAGTTTAACAGATAATGAGATGATGGATGGATTTTCAAAAACAGTTAGCAAATGTAAGTTTATTCCTGTAATCGCTGGATCTGCCTTTGAAAATGGTGGAATTCAGAGTTTGCTAAACATCATTTATAAGGCTTTCCCACCTTATATATCTAAAAAATCATTCAATGCTTTATCTACAGCAGATAGATCAAAAGTGACAGTAGATATATCTTCTACAGGCAATTTTATTGGATTTTGCTTTAAAACGGTAATAGATCAATTCAACGGTAAATTATCATTCATTAGAGTATTAAATGGTGAACTAAAAAAGGATGATGAAGTATTGATTGTAGAGAAAAATAACAAATTTAAAATCACAAAGATTTTGCAACCTTTTGCCAATAAAATAGAAGAAATCGATAGAGGAGTAACAGGGGATATTATAATACTTCAAAAAATAGATGATATTAACACAACCTTTACCCTTGGAAGTAAAGATATTACCTATACTTATGATTTTGACAAATTACCTCAACCTATTTATTCTGTCGCAATAAACGCAAAAGATAAAAACACAGAAGACAAATTAATTTCAGCTCTTCATAAATTTAGTGAAGAAGATTCAACTTTAATCATCAAATATGATCCTGAAACAAAACAGAATGTGCTTTCTGGAATGGGTGAACTTCATCTTGAAGTATATTTTTCTAAGATAAGAAAACAGTTAAAATTAGATTTTGAAACCTCTATTCCAAGAATTAACTACAAAGAAACAATTACAAAACAAGTCGATGCAAGATATAAGCATAAAAAACAATCTGGTGGTCATGGACAGTATGGTGAAGTTGCTATAAAGGTTTCCCCAAATAAAAGAGGTGAAGGTTTTAAATTTATAAATTCAATTGTCGGTGGAGTTATTCCGAAACAATACATTCCTGGTGTTGAAAAAGGCTTACTGGAAGGTTTGAATAATGGAGTTTTAGGTAAATTCCCTATTATAGATATAATTGTCGAATTGCATGATGGATCATATCATGAAGTCGATTCTTCAGAAATGTCATTCAAGATAGCTGCAAGGCAGGCATTAAAAGAGGGGATGACAAAGGGTGATCCGATTTTGCTAGAGCCAATCATGACCCTTTCGGTATATGCCATGGACAAGTATACAGGAGATATAATTTCTGACTTAAATGGGAAAAGGGGAAAGATATTGGGAATGGATCCTATTCCTGGTGGCTTAACTTTAATCAAAGCCGAAGTTCCGCATGCTGAACTTTTAAGATATGCAACAGATTTAAAATCCATTACTCAAGGAACAGCTTCTTTTGAATTAGAATTTTCCCATTACTCTCCAATTTCAGGAAAACTTGCAGAACAGGTTATTGAGGAAAGGAAGAAATTCATTACTTCAGAAGAAGAAGAATAAAAATATTGGTTTTTTAATTTTTTAATATTTTGAATAAGTAATAAAAAAGCAGCTAACATGCTGCTTTTTTTAAAAAATTTTAGTATATTTAAATTTTAAATATTTTGCTAGTATTATAGGAAAACTGATGATTTTTTTTACTAAAAAGAAAAAAACGATTAATTGCAAATATTGCAATAAAAAACTTAGAGTTCCATATCTTAAAGGAAAAACATTAAGAGTTATCTGTCCTCATTGTGGTAGAAAATTTGAAGTAATTTTCCCTAAATAGCTTAAATTTCACAAATATAAATTGTCGAAAATTCGGTTTTTATTTTATCAATTTTTGCAAAATATTTTTGCAAAACCAGGTTTATCTTATTTTCAGGATGATTATAAAACTTGATGTAAGTTTGTTCCTTCAAAAAAGGAAGTTGGAATCCCTTTTTTTGTTCAATATTGTTAAATATGAATATTCCTTCGCTGTTTAAAGAATTACTGACATTTGAAAAAAAGCTTTCTATATCCTGTATATGGACCAAAAGAAAAAACGAATAAATTAGATCGAAAAGAAAATCTATTTTTGCTTTTTCCAGATTAATTTTAATAAACTTAACATCTGTTCTAATCTTCTTTTTTGCTATTTTCATCATATCTTGAGAAATATCTAATCCAAAAAGATTATTATTTTTATACTCCTTCTTTAGCAAATAAGATTCAACTCTTTTTAACACTCTTCCATCACCACAGCCTAAATCTGCTAAAAAGATCTTTTGATTCTTACCATAGATGAAATCTATTTTTGAATAAAGTAGATTCTTGGTTATTTCCCAATCAAATGAATCTAGATGTTGATAATATTTATAGTAATAATGAGAAAATAATTTATAACCTTCTTCACAATCGACTATTTTCATAAAAAACCCGGGGTATCGGCTCCGAAGGTTATGTTAACCCTTAAGTTAACTAGGGTTCCCTTATGCAACCGCCGGTAGCTAATGCATAACAAAAGCCGCCAATTGAATTGCCATTGGGATTCCCTTCCCTCTATGTGTAGGTTCACATATTTGTCCAGAAACCGATTATCCCAGGCAAAAAACAAATACCATATTTTAATGAATTTTCAAATTTTAATTTAAAAATTTAATTTAAAAGAAACAAATATTATCAAATTTATTTCAATAATCCATTAACTATCATATTTACCGCTTCTTCTTCGTTTAATCCTCTTGCCATAAGAGTTTCTAGCTTCTTCCTATCTATTCTTCCAATCGAAGCCTCATGAGTAATCTCTGCGAGGGAATTTTTTACACTAATAATCGGAGTGGAATATGCAACAGCATCTTTACCATAAACTATCTCCTGGCAATCAGTATGACCTTTTGTGTAGCTTTTGTTGCCCTGAACCTCTCCCAACACACTACCATAAGCCTTATCTTTTAATACAACTCTGCTTTTTGCTATCCCAGTTGCATATTCGCCATTCAAAATTAGAGATTCTCTAATCTCGATCCTGTCATCTGCTTTCCCGTAAACTTTTGTATCTAATTTGCAAACACTTTTTTCCAATTGCTCTATTTCATAGTCTATTTTTAATATTCCAACTCTTCCTACGACAAGTTTAAACTCTTCATTTAAATAACTTGATTTTGCAATTTTGCCTCTTAATGTAGGAAAAACTTTAACACCGCCAGAATTAGAATGATAATGAGTTTCTATATATTCCATTTCTGCTTCTTCATCTAGATAAACCTTGCTATCCATAATATGAATTATATTTTCGGCATTAGGAAAAGAGCAATGAGCTATAAATTTTACTTTTGATTTTTTCCCAATATGAAATTCTGATTTTATAATCTGCTTTCCTTCTTTTGGAAGCATTCCAAAGCAAAGATGAATAGGTAAATTTTTAACAACACCATCTTTTATGTAAATCTTGACCGAAATGCCATCTTTTATCTTTTTGGTATTTATATCAATCCCTTCGGTCTGATTTTTTAATAAAACTTTATCATTATTTATAACTAGACTATCAAATTTTTTATCCATTAAAGCAGAAGCATCTTCACCAATTTTCTCATAAGTTTTAATTATCGTTTCAAATTCTTTAGAATAATCTATACTATTCATTTTTATATAACCTCATTTATTTCACCAATATGATCGCAAGTTTTACAGTTCTTCTTAAAATATTCTGTTACCTCGTTGGTCGGTCCATCTTTCACGACTTTCCCATTACATATCAAAAGAGCTTTATCACCAACCTTCGTCATCTCTTCATTATGAGTTATCAATATAGTTGATGCTCCTATCTTTTTGAAACTCTTTATTAGATTTTTGATAATATGAATAGAAGCTATATCTATACCAGAGTCTGGCTCATCAAGAATTACAATCTTAGGTTTAATGGACAATACTGAGGCTAATTCTATCCTCTTTCGTTCGCCCCCACTCAAATTTTCATCTACTATTCTATTGAGATAAAGTTCTGGATTTAGTCCTACCAAATGTAAAAGTTTCTCTTGATTATTGTTTCCACCAATACTTAAATATTGTGAAACAGTAATCCCTTCGAAACTAGCGGGAGATTGCCAGGCTAGGGTAATTCCTAATTTCGCCCTTTGCGTTATTGAAAAATTCGAAATATCCACACCATTAAATAAAATTTGACCTTTAGAAGGTTTATAACCTTCAAGTCCCATTATAATAGCTGCTAAAGTCGTTTTGCCTGTTCCGTTGAGTCCAAGTATCGAATGTATTTCATTTTCACCAATAGAAAGATTAAAACCTTTTAATATATCTTTTTCACCGACATTGAAATGAAGATCCTTTATCTCAAAAACGAAATTTTGTGACATTCTAATCCTTTCCTTTATCTGGTAACTTTGAAACTTCTGAAACAATTTTTTCAGTTATTCTGTTTACATCATCATCATTAAAATCAAGTGTAGGAATTTTCTCTACATTTTCTTTTGATATGATTATTTCATAGGTAGGCTTAATATTCAGTTGCCTTAATATTTTTGAAGCACACTCATTTGGACAACCATTGATAACTATGAGTTTCTTAGCTTTTTCAGCGATTCCAACATGTGTTGGAGACCTTGCTGCCACTGCAGATAAGCAGCACATTCTGGTATTTTCGACTTTATTAGTTAATTTGACTGCTACCGCATGCCCTACCTGGCCTACTGAAGCAGCCCCATCACAAGCAAGTACAATGTCAAGATTTTCTGCTTCTTTTCCACAATGAGGTAATAATGTGTAGTTTTTTTGATTCTCCATCTGAATATCCTTAAATTTAAGTTTCTTCCGATTCCCCAATTTGCAAATAAAAATCAATAATATTGATGTTATTTGCACAATTGCGTGTTACTGCAAATATAATTATATATTTAATAATGTCAATATAATGTCAATCAAATATAACTTAAAATTTCCCACTGTAAGAATATCCCCTTATCATTTATTCATAAAATTTTTCTATCATCATTAACAATATTCTTGTAATTTATCAATTATATAATATTATAATTTTAAGAAAAAATCAATCCTAAATATTAAATTTTATTTTTAAAGATATTTTAATAAAAGGAGAGTTTTTATGGCTATGCGTTTGATCACCAGATCAGATTTCGATGGATTAGCATGCGCTGTATTACTTAAAGAAGCAGGTATAATCGATCATTTTAAGTTTGTTCATCCCAAAGATATTCAAGATGGCATTGTTGAAGTAAATGAAAACGATGTTCTTGCTAACGTACCTTATTTAAAAGGTTGTGGGTTATGGTTTGATCATCATTTAAGTGAGGAAGAAAGAAATGCTTTTCCTTATAATTATAAAGGGATGAGTAAAGAAGCTCCATCAGCTGCCCAGGTTATTTATGACTATTATGATGGTGATACAAGGTTTAAAAACAAATTTAAAGGACTTATGAAGGCCGTCAATAAATCTGATTCAGGTAATTTAACAAAAGGAGAAATCTTACATCCAAAGGGATGGATTTTACTATCATTCATAATGGATCCGAGAACAAGCCTTGGAAGATTCAAAGATTACAGGATTTCAAATTATCAATTAATGGAAAAACTTGTAGATTACTGTAGAACTATGCCTATAAGCAAAATTTTGAAAATCGAGGATATAAAAGAGAGAATAATAAGATATAAAGAGCAGGAAAAAGAATATAAAAAGATGCTTTTAAAATATAGCTATTTGAAAAAAAATGTCCTTATAATAGATCTTAGAAATGCTCCAATTATTTATACAGGAAATAGATTCATAGAATATTGTATTTTCCCTAAAGCAACCATATCTATCAGGGTAATGTGGGGGAAACAGAATCAAAATATAGTTTTTGCGGTTGGTCATTCTATAATAAATAGAAAATCAAATGTCAATGTTGGTTCTCTTTTATTGAAATATGGCGGAGGTGGCCATCCAAAAGTCGGCACATGCCAGGTTCCCGTCAATGAAGCAGATAAAATATTAGATGAACTTATTGAAGCATGTATCGGAAAATAATAATTAATGGGGATTTTTTATATGAGTGTTATCCAGAATAATAATTTTTTGTTTGGAATAGACTATTATCCAGAACAATGGAATAAGAATTTATGGGAAGATGATGCGAAAAGGATGTCATCTAGTGGTGTAAACTTAATAAGGATAATGGAATTCGCCTGGACAATTATAGAAAAAAAGGAAGGGGTCTTCGATTTTTCACTTTTTGATGAAGTGATAGATTTATTTTCTCACTACAATATTAAAGTAGTACTCGGAACTCCAACCGCTACTATTCCATTTTGGTTATATCAGAAGAATCCCAAGATCATGCAGGTAACATATAACGGCAACAGAAAAGAATTTGGAGGAAGAAGATCGGTATGCGTAAATAATTCAATATTTTTAAATCATGTTAATATTATTGTAGATGAAATTTCTAAACACTACGGTAAAAATAGCAATGTTATAGGTTGGCAGTTGGATAATGAAATTGGCCATGAAGGGTCTGATTTTTGCTATTGTGATTCATGTTTTGAAAAATGGAATCTTTGGTTAAAAGAAAAATACGAAAATATCGAGAATTTAAATAAAGCATGGGGAACTAATTTTTGGGGAACAAGTTACTCCGAATTCCAAATTCCAACTCCAAAAAATACCTTTGGTTCACTTCAAAATCCATCTTTATTAATCGATTACTCTAGGTTTATGTCTGATAGTAATATTAAATTTTTGAACGCACAATACAACATACTTAAAAATAACATAAATAAAGACCAATGGATTGCTACAGATATTTTTATGCCTTCTTTATCATGTTCAATTGATTTTCAAGAGCTTACAAAAGACCATGATTTTATTGGATTAAACAATTATCCTGTATGGGGTGAACAGAATGAACCATTACCATATTATTTTATTTCACTCAATCTGTCATATTTGAAAGGGTTAAAAGACAATAAACATTTTACCGTTTTCGAACAGATGTCAGGAATCCAGGGTCACAGTTGTATAGGTTATCTTCCTTCAATAGAAGAGCTTAGACTCTGGACTAATAAGGCAATTTCGTTTGGCGCAGATAAACTTTTTTATTTTAGATATAGAACAGCAAGTTCTGGTCAAGAACAACTTTGTTATGGACTTATTAATCCCGACAATAATGAAACTGCATTATTTAAAAACTTAACGAATAATATCAAAGAAAATAGGGAAATTTTTGATAGAATAGCAAACTCGAAGCAAAAAAACTCTATAGCCTCCCTTGTCTATGATAAAGATAGTGTCAGGCTTTTAAGACATCAATACCAGACAAAAGGTCTATACAATAAACCTACAGAATATATGCAGGTTGGATATGAACTCGAATTTACAAGATGGTACGCACCTTTTTCACTTTTTAATATCTCTGTTGATGTAAAGTCGACTAATAATCTGAATCTTGATAACTATAAGATAATATCTTTGCCATTGTATTTAATGGTAGATGATCTATTTGTTGAAAAGATTAAAAAATGGGTAGAAAATGGTGGAATATTAATTTTATCATGGAGAACTGGGATTAGGACTAAAGAGAACATGGCTACTTCTGAAAAATTACCTGGTAAATTTTCAAAACTTGCAGGGATAGAAATTGAATCCTTTGAATCCTTAAATGAAACAAAAACTTATATTACTAGAGGATTATTTAAGATTAAGGTTGAAGCATGGGCAGACATTATAAAACCAGTTAAAGCAAAGGTTTTAGCTAAATATAGTGATAAGAAAAAACCATATTATGGTCAAGCTGCATTAACCGTTAATGAGTATGGTAAAGGTAAGGTCTATTATTTTGGAACTTCTCCATCTGGTTTAGGGCTTTTATTTTTATATTATAATATTTTTAGTAAAGCTAAACTTAAACCTAAATTTTTTGGCTTTGGAATTGAATCGATAGACTATATTGATAACGAAAACAAAGAATTTAAAATAGTTATAAACAACACAAAAAAAATAAAAAAAGCTTTTAAAAAAAGATTAAAACCATTTGAAATTAAAATCATAGAATAAAACCATACTATAAGAAATATTCCAATAATTTTAAGATAAAAAATGTAAAATAATAATCATAGAATAAAAGATAGAGGGTAAAAGATATTGAATGATATTTTTAACAAAATTAAGAATAAAAAAATTAAGGGCAAAAAAATGGCTGGTTATACACCAGCCATTTTAATTATTGTAGTAAAATTTACTATACTAAACCCTGATCAATCATTGCATTAGCAACTTTTAAGAAACCAGCGATATTAGCACCATTAACAAGATTACCAGGAGTGCCAAATTCTTTAGCTGCGCTTTGACATGAATTATGGATATTAATCATTATGTTATGTAATTTTTCATCAACCTCTTGAGCTGACCATGACATTCTTATGCTGTTTTGAGACATTTCGAGACCTGATGTAGCAACACCACCGGCATTAGCAGCTTTTGCAGGTCCAAATAAAATATTGTTATCTATAAAATATTTTGCTGCATCGAGTGTACATGGCATATTTGCGGCTTCTACCACACATTTTACACCATTTTTAACAAGTTCTTTAGCGTCATCAATGTTAAGTTCATTCTGAGTAGCACATGGAATAGCGACATCTACTGGGGTAGACCATGGTCTTTTACCAGCTTCAAATTTTACTTTAAATTTATCAGCATAATCTTGAACTCTATCTCTACCTGAAGCCCTCATTTCAAGCATATAATCTATTTTTTCGCCTTTAATTCCATCTGGATCGTATACAAAACCATCTGGTCCAGAAATTGTAACAACCTTACCACCAAGTTCAGTTATCTTCAAAGCAGCACCCCAGGCAACATTACCAAAACCAGATAGAGCGACTTTTTTACCATTAAAATCCATTCCTTTGGTTTTTAGCATCTCCTGTGCAAAATATGTTACACCATAACCTGTTGCTTCTGGTCTAACTAAAGAGCCACCCCAATTAAGTCCTTTTCCTGTTAATACACCGGTAAATTCATTAACAAGTTTCTTATATTGACCAAAAAGGTAACCTATCTCTCTTGCACCAACACCTATATCTCCAGCTGGTACATCTGTATCTGGGCCAATATGTCTGAAAAGTTCATTCATGAAAGCCTGACAGAATCTCATTACTTCAGCGTCTGATTTACCTCTTGGATCAAAATCTGAACCGCCTTTTCCACCGCCCATAGGTAAAGTAGTAAGACTATTTTTAAAAATCTGTTCAAAACCTAAAAATTTTAAAATCGATAAATTTACTGATGGATGAAATCTTAATCCACCTTTGTATGGTCCGATAGCCGAATTGAATTGAACTCTATAACCCCTATTTATTTGAATTTCACCTTTATCATCTTGCCAGCAAACTCTGAAAGAAATAGCTCTTTCTGGTTCAACAATTCTTTCAAGGATTTTGTGCTTTTTATATCTTGGATCTTTGTCTACAACAACTCTAAGTGAATTTAATACCTCTTCGACAGATTGAATAAACTCTTTTTCCCATGGTAATCTTTCTTTTATAGAGCTAATTACTTCGTCAACATAATGACTCATATTTCCTCCAAATAAATAAAATTTAATAAAATTTTTATCCGTTTTAGTTAACTTAATTTTGTTTTTAAGTCAAGTATTTTAAAATATTCTTAATTTTGCTATAAATAGAGGTAAAAAATGGAAATAATCTTTGAATTTATTTTTAATAAATTCGCTATCTAATAAACTATATTAGACAACTAATCTATTCACCCGTAAAAGATTACAATTGTTTGCTAAACAATTTACGATAATCATCAGAAGTTTTGACAAGTTCATCGTGTGTACCAATAGAATCTATCCGTCCATTTTTAAGCACTATCATTTTGTTGCAATCTTTAAGGGTAGAAAGGCGATGTGATATTTTTATAACAATTTTATCCTTAAGAAAAAGTGATATATCAGAAAATATTTGTTCCTCAATATTACTATCCATAGAAGCAGTATACTCGTCAAAAATTGTAAGAGTTTAATCCTTTGGGTATCTTTTTGAGAAATGATTTAAAACTTGTTATTAATTTTTATATCTTCAAATTCATCATAGAACCTCAAAAGTAATTTAATAATAGTACTCTTCCCTGAGCCAATATCACCCACCAATCCAATTTTTCACCTGGATTCAATTCAAATTTAAGATTTTTAAGAATCTCGCGTTCGGGTGAATATGAGAATTTTTTATATCAAATGAAATTGTTTCGATTTTATCTAATTTTTCACCTTTTTGGGGATCCTCCATTAATGATTCAATTTCATCTTTAATAAAATTTAATGCAGGATTTATATCTCTAAAATTAATATTCAATTTATTTAGGTTATGAATTGCTCCAAAGTAAATAGAATAAATAAGATTTATTAAAGCCAGGTCGGCAACAATCATTTTATTACTTAAAAAGTAATAGGCAGTCAAAAAAAGCACACTGTTTTTTATACATTCAGTTAAAAAATCTATTGCCACTGAGACAAACATCCCATATTTGTTTACATCATATATTTTATTTTACCAATTGAAGATATATCTATTAAGCAATTTCAAAAAAGGTTGATGATTTGTGATTTGTTTTATAGATTCATCGATTTTTAAAAAGTTTACCAAGTGTAATGAATTTAAATTTTAAAGAAAATTTTAAAAGCAATATTTGATAAAAATATTAGAAAGATATACCCCTACTAAAGCTAGGATAATGGAAATTCCATATTTTTTAAGATTCATTAAGGTAACATTTTGGAGCACTGAACGAATAATGAAAGGAATGATAAATCATAATGACACTTCTATTAAAGAGAAAAAAATAAAAGTAGAATGTAATTTTTGTATTGAAATAAAAAGCTTTTAAGTTTCATAAAATTTTACCTCACTTTTTTAGTTCCTGCATGTAACTATCTTAATTTTGCATCATTTTTTAAAAGCTTACAAATAAATGTTAGATGATGATTTAAAGATTTATAGATTCTTTAGGAAATATAATGCTTATTTCTGCGGTGCAAATTTTCTAAATAAATATAAATTTCTACTTTTTCACCGTTAACAATTCCACATTTTCATTTGCAGCCCATCTTTAATTCTGCCGGCTCATAAAGTTGTATCTTTTCGTCCTATTCATGACTTCATCTATTATATCTATTAATGTATAAATCTATATAAAATGCTGAATTTTAAAAATTATTTAACAAAAAAATTATGATTACAAACTTTTCTTGGTAAAGACCCAAATTGAATTTGCAAGATTTAAATATATATTTTGTTTATCTTTTTATGTAAAGAGAAGCTTTAAATATAAAAAGGATAGCAATATATTCAGATTGTATAATAAGTAATATATTGATAATATTTCCATAATTCTGTTAAAGACATTATTTCAAAGATAGCAAAGGTAATCAATCCACCAGCTATAATAATCAGCGAACCATAAATACCTATCTGTTGAGACCCATAAAAAGGAGAATATTCAAATTGAACAAAATAATTATATAAAATTGAACCGATTATAGAAGCTGCAATACCATAACATCCATACCAGAAATAACTATATACCTGATTTAAAATTTTCTTCGAATAATCCGCATAAAATGGTGTTGTATTTACTGGCATCAAATAAACATATATTTCTTTTTCAAAATCATTATCATATATTTCTATAAAAATTTCTTTTGATTCATAACCAGAATTGCTTATAAGTAGAAAATGCTTACCGGTGGGTAATTCTAATCTGACAGGTGAATTGCCCACAAAAATATTCCCTAGCATTACTTTTGAACCAGCTGGAAATGTATTAATTTTTAAAAGGCAATGGTTTATTTTTTTATTTAATTTTATCGAAATTAATTGATCATCTTCAAGATCTATCTTTTGCTTAATTGAATCATATCCATCCTCAAACAAATTTATTTCATGTTCACCCTCTTCTAAAACAAATTCAAAGGTAGATGGATAATCAATATCTTCAAAATGTCCCAATACTTTTCCGTCAATTTCGACAAATGCAGATGATGAAAGTTCAATCGCTAAGGTATGAAAATTAAAATTCAATAAAAAGGACAATATCTTATTTATGAAGATTTTTTTAAAATCGCCGTAAAAGGTAATATAATTATAATGAAATTCAAAAGTAGCTTCAAAAACCTGTTGATTAAAAATATAATACTTCTTACAATATATTGTTATTTTTGAACTTTTAATATCATACTGATATGAAATTTCAAAATTAATAAGATTATATTGCTTTTTATTTTCTTCATCTTCATCTTTATCTTCAATAAGATTGAAATCTTTATTGTAAATCTCTTCAAGGAATTTAGGATTTATAGTAAATTGGTTATTGATGCTTCTTTGTTTCTGAAAAAAGATGGCAAGCTTATCAAAAATAAAGGTAATAAGCTGTTTTTTTTCTTTATTGTCAAATCTAATTTTCTTATCTACAAAATATTCTTCAAGAAATGAAGATATTGCTGATCCAATGAATTTTGATCTTTCATCATTATCTTTATTGATAATACTATATTTGTATAAAATCTTATAATCAAAAATATGACTATAGGGAAACTTTAATTCTATAGCTGGAATTTTTTCGGGATAAATAGATATGTCAGAAGGGAAAGATAAGATATTTATCGAAAATAAAAAAAGAGAAACCAATATATAAATAAAAATAAATATATATCTTTTCATTAAAATATTAATTCATTCAAATTATTTTTCTATTAAAATTTGTATTAAAAATATTATTAAATAAAAGCATTATTCTTATATAAACTGTAATTTAAATTTATAGTATTATCTATAGTTTATATTAATGCTTTTCAAGAGCTTTTTTTATAGCAGATATAAGTCTTTCTTCTTTGAAAGGTTTAACAATAAAATCCTTTGCCCCTGTCTGAATAGCGGAAATTATGAGTTTTTGCTGCCCAAGAGCAGAACACATAATCACTTTAGCATTTTTGTCCATCAGCATTATCCTTTGTAAGGCTTCTAAACCATTCATCACTGGCATTGTAATATCTAGAAGGACGATATCTGGTTTTAATTCATTATATTTTTTAATTGCCTCAACACCATTAGACGCTTCCCCACAAACACTATAGCCATATTTTGCCAGAATATCTTTCATCATCATTCGAACAAAAGCCAGATCATCTACGATAAGAACAGATGATTTCATAAAATATGCCACCAATTTTTATTTATTACTTTTTGTTAAACCTTACGAAAGAATGTTATATTTTTGCTTAAAGTCAAGAGAAATCATCGCGAAAATAAAATCATCTATAAACCCATCAAAAACTTTATCTGATTGGGTGCTTTCATATTTTGTTCTATGATCTTTGATTAAGGTATATGGTTGAAGAACATAAGATCGTATCTGATTGCCCCAGGATATCTCTTTTTTTTCTGCAAATTTTTCTTCATCAGATTTCTTTTTCTCTTCTAAATAATACTGATATAACCTGGATTTTAAAACTTTTAATGCCCTTTCTCTGTTTTGATGTTGGGATCTCTCGTTTTGACATACGACTACTATTTTCGTTGGGATATGGTAAATTCTAACAGCCGAATCTGTCGTATTTACATGTTGTCCACCTGCTCCAGAAGATCTGAAAGTCTCAATTTTCAAATCGGCTGGATCTATTTCTACTTCTACTTCATCTGAAATCTGTGGATAAACATATACCGAAGCAAAAGATGTGTGTCTTCTTGCGTTACTGTCAAATGGTGAGATTCTTACCAACCTATGGACACCAGTCTCATATTTTAAAAACCCATAAGCATATTCACCCTTTACTTCTAATGTGGCAGCTTTGATGCCACCCCCCTCTGCCTGCACCAATTCGATTATGTCTACTTTAAAATTATTTCTTTCACAGTATCTTATATATTGCTTCAATAGCATCTGAGCCCAATCTGTAGATTCGAGTCCTCCAGCTCCTGGTTTTATATTAATGTAAGCGTTAGATTTATCAATCTCGTTAAATATAGAAAGATAAACGAATTTTATAAAATATTTTGACACATCGAGATAAATCTTATAAATTTCGTTTATTTCGTTTGTATCATTAGAATTTGTATTATCAATTAATGAAATAAGGTCAGAAAAATCGATTTCAAGTTTTTTTATTAGCTCAACCTTTTTTTGAAGAATTCTTTGCTCATCTAAAATTTTTTGTGCTTCTTTTTGATTATTCCAAAAATTATTAGAATAGATAATCTTATTAATATTTTCAAGTTGTTCATTTAAATTAGTCAAAGATATCGATTTCTTAATTTCTAAAAATTGATCGTTAAGTTTTTCTATCTCTTTTTTTAATTCATAATAATCGATTTTTAATACCTGTTTACCTGTATCCATAGAACCAAAATATTAAAACAATAATTATTTTCAAGTAAAAATTAATATTGAATTGTTTACCGTATCTTTTTTTATAATTAGTCTATTTTTAAAATAAGGTTCTTTACAATTATAGATTTTATTATATTAATTAATTAATGGAAAAGATTAAAATAGGAATTGTTCAATTTCAACCCAATAGAGCCAGTTTAGAGACTAACCTTAATAAAGCTTTTGAATTAATCGAGAAAAATAATGGCGCCGATATTTACCTTTTCCCTGAGCTTTTCCTAAGTGGATATCTTTTTGAATCTTCTGTTGAAGTTAGGAAATTATCCCTTATTAAAGATGATCCCTTTTTTGAAAAAATTTTAAATTTCACCAAACAAAAAAAGATAGCAATCTGCGGTGGTTATATTGAGAATGAAAGCGGTAGATTTTTTAATTCTGCCTTTCTAATAGGTGAAGGAAATTTTTTATTAAATTATCGAAAAGTACATCTATTTGATGAAGAAAAAATATTTTTCACTCAATCTTCTAATGGTTTTAAAGTTATTGAATATAAATCTATAAAATTTGGTATAATGATCTGTTTTGATTGGATTTTTCCTGAAGCAGCTAGAACTTTGACATTAAAAGGAGCCCAGATAATTTTACATCCTTCAAATCTTGTATTACCCTATTGTCAGGATGCAATGATTACTAGAGCAATCGAAAACAGGGTATTTATTGCAACAGCAAATAGAGTTGGAATTGAAAAAATTAAAAATAAATCACTAAAATTTACAGGAAGATCTCAAATTGTAGATCCTTTCGGTAAAAGATTATTCAAACTCTCCACCAATAAAGAGATGGTTAAAATAATTCAAATAGATCCTTTGATTTCAAATAACAAATTTATTACTCCCAATAATAATCTTTTATTAGATAGAAGACCAGATCAATATATTATTTGATTTTAATGTCGGAGTGGTGGAACTGGCAGACACGCTAGATTCAGGATCTAGTGAGGAAACTCATAGGGGTTCAAGTCCCCTCCCCGACAATTTTATTTCTCAAATATCCTTTATAGAGGTTATAGATGCAGCAAGATGGTAAAAAAATTCTTTCAGATATTTTCAATATAGTTGAGAAAAAGATAGTTGGTCAACAAGAAGTAATTCAAAAAATATGTATCGCCCTATTTGCAAATGGCCATGTCCTGCTTGAAGGTGTTCCAGGGATAGCGAAGACTTTAATTCTTAAGACAATCTCTTCTATTTTTAATTTTACTTTTAAAAGAATTCAATTTACACCAGATATACTTCCCTCAGATATTACTGGAAATATGGTATTTGATCCTAAAAATCTTTCTTTTACTCCATTTAAAGGGCCTATATTTAATTCAATAATTTTAGCAGATGAGGTAAATAGAGCTCCTGCAAAGGTTCAGTCGGCTCTTCTTCAGGCAATGCAAGAATACGAGGTAAATCTTGGAGGAGAAAATTACAAACTTCCTGATCCATTCTTTGTCGTTGCTACACAAAACCCTATTGAACATGAAGGCACATATCCACTACCAGAAGCTCAACTAGATAGATTTCTTTTCAAAATACTTATTAGTTACCCATCAAATGAAGAAGAAATTAAGATTTTAAAAAACATTCAATATATTGAAAACAACGAAATAGAGCAAATTGTTGATAATTTAAATTTTAATGAGATTCAAAATATTATAAGTAAAGTTTATTGTGACGATAGAATTTTGTCTTATATAACGAATATTGTTCAAGCTACTAGAAATCAAACATCATATGCATTATCACATTTATCTAATTATATACAATGGGGAGCTTCTCCAAGAGCATCAATTGCCCTTTTTAAAGCATCTAAGGTAAAAGCCTTCTTTGAAGGTAGAAATTTTGTGATTCCTGAAGATATTAAATTTATCGTATATGAAGTATTAAGACATAGAATAATTTTAACTTATGAGGCTATAGCTGAAAATATTACTATTGACTCTATAATATCTGATATTTTAGAACATATACAGGTGTAATATTTTGAAAGTTAAATTAGTGGATGATATTTTTTTTAAAAATGTTTTATTATCGCTTTATAAAATATCTAATAAAAGCTTTATTGGTGAATTTAAAAGCGCTTTTAAAGGTCTAGGTCTTGATTTTTACCAAAATAGATTATTTACAGAAAATGATTCAATAAAAAATATAAACTGGAATCTGTTCGCGAAATTTAGAACATTATATGTAAAAGAATATATCGAAGACAGAAATAGATTTAATTTGATAGCAGTCGATATTTCTCCATCTATGTTTCAGAGTTTTGATAATAAAACCAAAATAAGAAAAGCATTGGAAGTTAGTCTTATAATATTATATTCATCCTTAAAATCGAATGATAATACCTCTTTGGTCTTATTTGACGACAAAATAAGATATTTTTTCCCTTTTAATAGAAAGTTTAACTATTTTTTTACAATACTTAATACATTAAAATCAATAAGCATTGATCTACATAGCGCCAGCTATCCTGACCTTTTCTTTGAAAATTTACACAATATCTTAAAAAAAAGAACTCAAATATTTTTAATTTCAGATTTTGTCTTTGAAATAAATTATGGCTTATTAAGCTATCTTGGTGAGAAACATAACCTAACATCAATAATAATAGAAGATAATGAGGAATTGTTGTTATCTCAAAATTTAAAACATTTTTCTTCTTTGGAAAATGCGGATATTTTTCAACAAATACCATATTATATAATACTTGAAAATTCTATAAAATCATTACAAAAAGCAAATAATGATATATTATTCATTAAGACCGATGAGAATCCAATCTTTACATTACAGAAATTTTTCGAAAATAAAATTGTTAAACAGTAGCTATTATCTATGAAAAAGAAAAATTTTACAATATTTATCATATTTTCTATCTCTTTACTGTTTATATCTTTTTATTATACAATTTATCCTAAGTCACCTTATAGCGGTCAAATAATTAAATTAACGATAAATCTTTATCAATTAGGGATATTTAATATAGACAAATCTAAAAGTTTTTTAAAATCATTAAATCCATCTATAAATATTATCTCTTATAAATTTTCAAGTAAAAATGATAAATTCTATTTAAAAATTAAATTACAGATTTTTCTAACTGGTACAGTAAGAATGTCTGATTTAGTACTATTTGATGGTATCTCTTATTATAACTTTGATTCAATAGTCATTCCAATGAATTTAAAAATAGATGAAATTTATATTTTACCGGTATCGAAGAATGTCAATAAATATCTAACTATAAGAATATTGTTATTATATATATTTTTTTTATTAGTCTCTTTTTTTTTATATATTATTTTTGTAAAATTCAAAAATTCTTTAAATTATTATATTAAAAAAAGAAAGGAATCGATATTTCTAAGAAAAAATTTAAAAATTTTGTTACAACTAGAAAATCTGAATAAAGACAGCCTTATAGGTATAATCAAATACAAAGAAAATCTTATAAAATTTAACAATACTGTTTTTAAAATACTTAATTCAGATTTATTTTCAAAAGAAAATCCAGAGCTGACTTCGGAAATAAAAAAAGATTACTTTTCTCTTTCATTTTATTCTTTTGAAAACCCTCAAAATCTTTATAAAATGAAAGATAGTATAATAAATAAAATTATTGAAACAATAGCAAATAAAATAAAAAAGATCATTGAAGATGAATATAGATTTAATAAAATTTGAAAGACCATTTTACCTGCTTTTTCTTATACCTGCTATTATCTTGGGTTATCATATCTTGATAAAGGGGAATATCATAGATGGATACCCTCTAAGTTCCTTACGGAAAATACCAAACAAAAAAAACTATATAAAGTTTTTTAAATATCTGTTCTTTTTTCTTTCGGCACTCCTATTAGTTCTTGGTGTATCGACGCCTCTTTACCCATCATCAAAAATACCTATAGAAGAAAAAGGGCATGCATTTATTTTCTGCATTGATATATCATCTACTATGAAGGCATTGGACTTTAATCCACAAAATAGATTAGACAAAGCGAAAGAAATTATCGAAACATTTATTAAGATTAGAAAAACAGATTTTTTTGGCATCATTATATTTGCTAAATATTCAATTCCATATGTGCCATTAACTTCAGACAATAAATTTGTACTTGAAAGATTAAAAGAGATTAATCTTGATTTGATTGAGGATGGAACTGCAATAGGTAATGCAATTATTAGCGGAGTAAATCAACTAAAAGGATATAAAGGCCAATCAAAAAATATAATTTTAATAACAGATGGCATAAATAATGAAGGTTATATTCATCCTATAAATGCTGCAAAAGAAGCAAAAAAACAAAACATATTTATTTATCCTATCGCTATTGGTACAGAGGACCTTGTCCCCTTCCCTTTTAAAGATTCAAGAGGGATGATATATACAAGGAAAATAAAAATTTCAGTAGATTATGAAATTTTATTGCAGATTTCTAAAATCACAGGTAATGGTGAAAATTATGTTGGGAAAACAACAAAAGATCTTCAAAATATATTTAAAAAAATAGATAATCAACGTCCAATAGTTACAAATATAAAAACCTATACTAAGTATGAAAACCTTGATAAACCATTATATTTTATTTCAATTTTGTTTTTTTTGCTTTTTTTATTGTTCCAATTTATTACTACAGAAGTGGAGTTTTAGTTGACAACTACTTCTATAACTTTTTTTCTAATTTTACTCTTGTTTATCTTTGCCATAACTATTAAACAATATTTAAAAAACAGGAAAATTAAAAAATCAAGAAATCCAATTTTAAGAAGAAGATTTATTATCAGGATTTTTCTTCTTCTTTTAATATCTTTATTAATATCTTTGACATTTTCAAACTATAAAGGTGGAACTAAAAAGATTACAAATTATTCTATGATAATAGATAACATAATTATTATTGATTATTCTACTTCAATGATTTCGAATGATATAAAACCAAATAGGTTTGAGCAAAGCAAAAATCTTTCCATGCATATTGTAGATAATCTAATTAATTCAAGATTCGCACTTATTCTTTTTGGTGATGATCCTTTACTGGAGGTTCCTTTAACAGATAACATTGAATTTTTGAAAAATGTATTATCAAGCATTCAAATCAATGAAGAAATATATAGATCTTCAAATATATCCCTGGCTCTTATTTCGGCTATCGATCTTTTAATAAGAAGCCCGGCCATTTATAAAAATTTAATTGTTTTCTCAGATTTTGATTTTGATAAAACACTACCAATTAAAGTAAAAGATCAGATTACCGAACAAATTACTTATCTTTTTAACATTGTTGTATCTTCAGAAAAAGGGTCTAATATCTGGCTACCAAATAAAAACACTTTTCTTGTCGATAAATTCCAGAATGAGGTTTTTTCAGCTCCAAATAAAATATTTCTTAGTGATATTTCAAAATTACCAAATTCAAGTATATTATATTGGGACAACTTAAATTACAACAGTATTTCCTCGATATTAAACATCAATAAGGATCTGGCTACAAAAATGGAAAAACATGAAACCTTTGCCGCAAGGGAGTTAAATTATCTATTTGGTCTTATCGGCTTTTTATTGATGATTTTGTATTTGGCAATTTTCTCAGATGTTTTTACTATAATCTTTAACATGATAACCCAAAAGAATGGTTAGAAAGGAAAATAAACTTTTATAAATATGCTAAAAAACATATTAAAAATATTTCTAATTTCTACCTTAGTCTATATTCTAATTGTCGCAATAACACCAATTGGCAAGATATTGTTTCTATCATATTTTTCTACCGATGATGTATTCTTCAGTTACTTACATGAAAACTCAAAAAAAAATTTAATTCCAAAAGATTTAATAAAAATAGATATCATATATCTTTTACTAAAAAATGAATTATTCGATTCATTTGAAGATTATAATAAAACTATCGAAATAGATAAACTTAAAAAAAATGAAAAGGTTGTTTTATTAAACTACCTGGGTTTTTATTTTTATAAAAAAAACGAGCTTGAAAAATCAAAAGAATCTCTTGTTAAAGCTTGCAAGATTCAACCAAACAACTGGGTACTAATTTTAAATTTGAATTTCATCTTAAACCTATTAGAACAGAAAAATCAAAAAGATGAGAAATCCAATAATGAATCATCGATATTCGATATAGTAAATTTGCAAGATTCAAACAACATTCAAAACGCTGTGAATCAAATGATTAAATCAAAGATAGAAAAAAATAAAGAAAATAAAGATGATAGATACTGGTAGAATATATAGATGAAAAAAAATAAAAATTCTATTTTATTATTTTTATTTATATTTTTTACTTTTTTTATATTTATCTCTTATTCAAATGAAATTATAACAATAAATGCTAAAATAGATCCTCTTACTATTTATGTTGATGAAGAGTTTAAGATAATTGTCACAATTGAATCAAACCACCCAATTAATATAGAAGAATATCCTTCATTTGCCAAGATTAAAGCTGTAAAACAAATTAAAGAACCTGAATTTCAACAAAAATATGAAGTACAATTTCTTAATTATAAAATTGTTGAAAAATATACAGTAACAATTACCTTTTATCTTTTAGCAGAAGAAGAAGAGAATATCCTTGGAACATCATTTAAATTTAAGATTAATAACAATTATCATGTATTAAAAGATTTTATAATACCTATAATTTCTAGATCCAATAACCTATTAAGCCTAAAAGAAAATTATCTTTTATCTTTTATCTATGAACCTAAAGAGATATTTATAGGACAACCTTTTGAATGCGAATGGATTATATTTTCAAAGCAAGATATTGAAAAAATAACCATGATAAACATTCCCCAAATAATTGGGGCAGTCTATCAGAAAATAGCTATACAAAACAACAAAGAGACTCTTTCAATTTTCGATGAACAAATAAATAAATATACTGTTTTAAAACTTCTTGTTTTCCCTCAGAATGAATCATTTGTTTTTTTTGACAAATTTGATATAGAAATAAAATATTATGAAGATAACGAACTTAAAGAAATTAAACAGACATTTGTGGCTAAAAAAGTTTTTATTAAAGAACTTCCATATTTCAATCCAAATTTCTTCGGCTTAATCGGTGAGTATTCTGTCAGTTTTAACTATAATAGAATTGAAAGTAAAAATTCAATATTTTACATTCTTGAAATCGTTTTAAATGGAAATGGAAACCATAAATATGTTGATTTTAAAAAATTGAAAATAAATCAAATGGATTTTAATGTAATTGGTCCACAGATAGAACAGGACGATTCAAAAGTGGTGTTAACCTATTTTTTATACCCGAAACAAACGGGATATATTTCCTTTAATCATATAAATATTTCAATATTTGACCCATCAAAAAATGATTATGATAACATTATAATACCAAAATCATATGTCTACATAAATGAATTATTGGAAGTAGTACTAAATAATTTTAATTTTAGTAAGACAAATTACCTGATTGAAAAGAGAAAAATCTCAAATTTATTCGATTTCCTGGAAATTTTACCATTAGAAATATTTTTAATATTTTTTATACTATTTATTATGCTATTTATCGCTATTATTTATTTATTTCAAAATATCAAAGCTGAATCAACAACAGAATTAAATAAGGATAAAAATATTATTACTCTTTGGGATCAATTTATAAAAATCAATAATATAAAGGATGAAAATGAATTAGAAATTTTCATCAATAAACAAAATTACAAAACAGGTCAACTTATTATCGAGACATTTAATTACTATAAATCTAATTTTAGTGAAAACCATAAATCAATTAATCAAAAAGATAAAATTAAATTATCCCAAAAGTTTTATAAATTTTTAAAAAAGAACAAAAAATAATCAAAAATAAGGATTTATGAATATTATAAATATTAAAAAGAATTCATTTCTTTTCTTTCTTACCATGTTATTTTTAGTGATACTGATTTTTACTTTTTATTTAGTTAAAGAACATTATCTTAATAATAAGATTGCCTATTATAATCAAGTATTTGAAAAAGCAAATAGATTGATGGAAAACCAGGATTTTTTAAAAGCATTGTCGTATTTTGAAGGATTATACTTTAGTGGTTTTAAAACAATTTCTGTTATAAAGAATTGTATTTACCTTTATCAAATGACAAACCAAACAGATAAGTTATATCGCTTTATTCGCATTTCTTTTATAGATAAAGGTTTCTATCCCGAATATAAAAAATATCTTTGTTCAATATTATCAGAAGATTACAAATGGATTATTAAAGCGAACTTGATAGATTATATTAATATCTATATAATAATATTTTTTGAATTAATATCACTTCTAATTTTTTTTATAAGCTTATTATCTATTAAAAAAGATAAAAAACTTAAAAATATTTTTTTTATTATTTTGATTTTAAATTTGATTGTTTTATGTTTATTTTTTTTAAAAACAGGTTATTATTTACATAGAAACGAGGCAATTTCGATTGAACACTGTGATGTTTTTAATTTTCCATTAAAAGATGCTACCCCAATATTTACTATACAGGAACATGTTAAATTAAAAGTCATAGGAAATTTTGAATCATTTACTTTGATTAAATTACAAAACGATAAAAGTGGATGGATTAAAACTAAAAGTATTTTAAAGGTTTTTAATGAATGATTAATGAAAAGAAAAGTTATAATGAAATCATTAGATTTATAATTAAAGAAAGAAAATCTTTTTTAATTATAGCCTTTATATTAATATCATTTCTACTTTTAACAATATTTTTTTATAATGATCTTATTAAAGAAGAAAGGAAATTCTTTCAAAACAGAATAATAGCAAATTTTAATACTAAAATAGACAGCACGGTTTCTTTTATTTTTAAATCAATTTCAATATTAAAAATGGATTATCAACCTGGAACTACCTTTTATTCATCAATTTTAGATCAGGTAGAACAGAATTCTTTTATCAATTTCGCAATAATCTTACCGTCACAATCTTTGATACTCGATATTTCAGAAGATGAGATAGAAGAAGAAAAGAAACAAGAAGCTTATTTAGGTTACTTATCCGCCTATCAAGCATACAAAAATAATAAATTCGCATTGGCAGAATCTTATCTTCTTGAAAATATTCAAACAAAGGGAAATTATATATATACAGCAATAGAATCCTTTAAATTGCTGTTAAAAATTTATCTTGAAACCGAAAATTTTTCACAATTATCGTTATATTCCAATAGGGCTTTATCTTATATACTTTTTAATAATATAAGAACACAATTTGTCTTTGAGGTCTTAGAAATCCTTTACAATTTAAACCAGAATTTAAATATAAAAAAGGGCATATTAATTCAGGCAATATTATTATCAAAAACATTTAATCTCCCGATCCCCAAAACTTATAATTTAACTAAAAGAATCGAAATTTTCCCTAAGTATATATTAGACTATATTTCTTCTCAATCATTTTACAAAGAATATTTAACATTAAAGTCGACCGTAAATAATACTGGTATTCATTTTTTTAGTCTTCTAGATCAAGATAATTCTATATTCATAAATTTTTTACCAACAACTAACAAAGTATATACAATAATATATTCTTTTAACATTTCTCAACTATCCAGAATAATGGAAGACAATCTAAAGACTTACGAGTTTAAATATTCTATAGACATAGATGATTTGGTTAAAGAATATGAAGCATATACTCTTTTTAAGGTTTCAGATATTACAATTGGAACATATAGAAAATTATACATTGCTATGTATGTAAGGAAAAGTGAACTTTTAGGTTATTTAAGCCAAAAAAGGTATAAGATAACAAATCTTGCCTTTTTAATACTGGTATTTCTTATATTTTTTACTATTTTAATCTTATTTTCATTTACTTTAAAAGAATTTACCCTCAATAAATTGAAATCTGATTTTATATCGATAATCTCACACGAATTAAAAACCCCGATAACAGCTATGCAATTGATGTTGGAAACAATAATAGAAAGGTATGAATCTTTCAATGATGATAAGAAATTGGATTACCTCGGAAATATTTTTAAGGAAACCGAAAGATTATTATTTCTAATAAATAACTTACTCGTCTATTCGAGAAATGAAAAAAATAGACAGATAATTTTGATATCTTCGGTTAATCTTTCAAATATTTTAAATGATGTAGTAGAATTTTTCAAAATTGATAAAAAGAATATGAAAATTTATATTGATTTTCCAGAAAATGATATAATTATTGATGCAGATGGTCATTCTTTAAAACAGGTTTTTTATAATTTAATAGATAATGCTTACAAATATGGAAAAAATGATAAAAAACTTGAAATATCTGTGAGAGAAGAAAAAAATAATGTTAAAATCAAATTTAAGGATAATGGTATAGGTATTAGCAACAAAGAGCTACCTTTTATCTTTGAAAAATTTTATAGAGGGAATGAGACAAATTTTATTCCAGGGACAGGTTTAGGTTTAAGTCTTACAAAATCAATTATTGAAATGCATCAGGGTAAAATTTATGTAAATTCAACTTTGAATATAGGGACAGAATTTACAATTATATTACCTAAAAAGCAAAAAAATATTAAAAGGAGGTTTTTGAATGAACCAAAAGAAAATCTTACTGGTTGAAGATGAAAAAGGGATTAGAAATGTCCTTAGAGATAACCTGGAATATGAAGGATACAGCATTCTTGAAGCCGAAGATGGAGTAAAAGGACTGGAAATTGCTAAAAATGAAAATCCGGATCTTATAATTTTAGATTTAATGCTACCGCAGATGCATGGTTATGATTTTATAAAACAACTAAAAAAGACACATACTTCAATACCAATTATCATTGTTTCCGCAAAATCTGAAGAGATTGATAAAATCAAAGGGCTTGATCTTGGAGCAGATGACTATATAACTAAGCCTTTTCAAATTAGGGAGTTGGTTTCTAGAATCAAAGCAATATTCAGAAGATACAATAAGACTCCTGAAACCATTCAGAACTTCTCTTTTAAAAACTTTCTAATAGATTTTGAAAAAGGGATATTTTATAAAGATGGCGAAAAAGTCGATATTTCTTTTTATGAATTTGAAATTTTGAAATATCTGATAATAAATAAAAATAAGCCAGTAACAAGAAATGATATAATTGAAACAGTATGGAAAGCAGAAGGTGCAATTTCTTCACGAAATATAGATACACATATAGTTAATTTACGAAAATTAATTGAAGAAGATCCTGCTAATCCAAAATATATTAAAACAGTATTCAGAATTGGATACAAATTTGAAATATAATCCAACGAAAGTTTCTGATTCTTGAAAAATTATCTACTTTATAAACTATCGAGTGAAGAATCTAGAGACTGCTGTATTACTTTTTCAAGTTGCTCTTGGTCTTTACTGATTTGATTAAAAAATTCTTTATCTATTAATTTAACAATGAATGGATCCTTTTCTAATATTAAAAGTGTTATAGAATCTTCCCAGACAAACTGTTTCTGATTAACTATTGGCTCTCCATATTTTTCATAAAGCCTTATATATTCCTCATAAACAGAAATGTAAGATGGATCGAAAAAGAATATTATCATTGAAAGAATTTCTTTATAAAAAACAAACAATATTTTCCTAAAATATGGTGGAAATATAACTGCAACAACACTTTTATCTGGTTCATTAAAGTAAACATCTAATTCACCCTGTATTGTCATATTTTTTTCTGATATTATCTTTTCAAATTCGCCTTTTGCAATACCTAAGGATATTCCTTGAAAAGATCTATTTAAAAAGCTTGATTTGTTTTCTTCTTGAGCATCTATACTAAAGCAGAAAATTAAAATAAAAAGAATAACAAATAAAAATTTTCTTGCTTTCATAAAATATTCAACTCTCTTATTTTTACTTTTGTGTCTTTTATCTTTTGTTTCGCTTTTCTTCTCTACACAATCTGCTATGATTATTTCTTAACTTTGGTATCTTGTGCCTTGTAAGCTAACCATGATGCCGCAATAGAAAAAGCAGAAGCCACATTTATCGAGTTTTTTATTCCATATTGCGGTATTTCTATAATATAATCTGCTTTTCGTAAAAATACTTCACTAACCCCAAACTCTTCATTACCACAAACAATTATCAACTTTTTCTTATCACAAAAATCCCAGATCTTTTTGGAATTATTGTTTTTTTCTAAAATAGCAATTTCATACCCATTTTTTTCAATAAACTCAAATATCTTCTCTTCCTCTTTAAAAAGACAAACTTCAATTAATTTTTCGGCATTCATAGAGGTTCTATAAATTTTTTCAAATGGGATATTTGTCGTTATTCCATAAAAGAATACGCTTTTAAATCCAAAGGCTTCTGCACTTCTAATAATTGAACCAGCATTAAAAGGCGATCTGATATTATCTAATAAGACTATTAAATCCTTTCCTGAAGCTTCACTTATTTTACCTTCTGATGAGCCATATCTCGTATAGTTTATAAAATCAGATTCATAATTTTTTGAATCTATTTTTAAAAAAATTTCATAACGTAATTTTAATAAAAAATCTAATAAATTTTGATAGTTTAAAGATGAACCATTTTGAATTTTATCTAGATAAACTTTTAGCAAAGATAAATATGAATTAAGATTACCATATATTTGCATGTAATCAAAAAGATTTTGAATTTGAGAGGGTAATTTAGTTTTTTCACCTAGTTTTATATTTAAAAGACAATTATCAAGTAAAAATAAAATTTTCTTTATCTGGTTTTTTTTACTTAACTTTTCAAAATTATGTTTATTAATCATTCTTCTATATGTATTTTTCTTTTTGAAAATATATCAAAGCATATTTTATTATCAAAACCATTCAACAATTTAATAATATTGACTTGATTTTCATTTAATGATGTCGTCAATAAGATTGTCCCTTTTGATTTATTACCATAATCCAACTTTATATCTATCGAGCTTGTTTGTATTTGTTTTTCATTTAATATATTTTGAATCTGATTGCGCAAATCATTTATATTAAGAGATTCAAAATCTGAAGCAAAATTTATCTGTAAATATTGTTTAACTTTTGCACTCTTTCTCCATTTTGGGATTGATTCTATCTCATTTATTTTATCGAATCTGAATCCATCTGGTAAAAATTGATTGTAAATATCACAGAATTGTGAATAATTCAAAATCTTATTCTTACAATTAAAGATTAAGATATCATCATAAGATTCCATTCCTAAAGAAGTAGCAAAAGGGAAAAAAACTCTTGGCATTGGATTAAACCCATTAGAATATTCAAAATCAATCCCACCAATCCTTAATATTCGAATAAATATTCTATAAAAATCTAAATGGCCCACATATCGATATAAGCCAAATTTCGAAAATCTTAATAGGTATGTTTTATAATCATCTGTTTTTATTATGTTAGAACCTTGAAGATAGATTTCTTCTACTTTATATAATTCATTAAGTATTGAATCTTCATCGTATTTTTTACTTAAAATATTCTTTTTATCATCATTACAAACAAAGCAAGATTTGCAGCCAGCGGAGATACAATTTTCAGTTCTTTCGGATCTATCATATTTTTCTCTTTCATTTATAAGAAAATTGGAAAAGCCTTCACCTTCAAAAATTTTTGCTAAATCCAGTTTCTCTTTTATCAAAATAGGTTTTTGCGAGTATATGTCGAATTTGCGATAAAATTCATTGTTCTTCTTCTCATCCCATGCATCAAAACAAACATTTTCATCATAAGCCAAATTTAAAAAATATGATGCATCAAATGCTCCATTTGCAAAGAAATATTCTAAGAAGGATGAATAAGGATCATGATATTTGATGGAAATTTTGCTTGATCTGAATTTATTTTTAATTTTGTTCACTTTTTCTATAAAATTTAATACCGGGATTTGTTCATCAAAAGAAAAAGGAGTATATGGTTTTGGTATTAATAAGGCAATACTTGCATTAACATTTAATTTTGGGAAATTATTTTTAATCTTTGATAAAAATTCGATTATCTTTTCTTCTTCATCCTCCATATCGGGAAAACCCATTATAAAATATAATTTAACAACTTTCCATCCCTTTAAGTAAAGATTTTGTATGATATAAATAAACTTATCTTCATCGAAATGTTTATTTATCTTATCTCTAAAACAATCTGAACCTGCTTCTACCGCGAAAGTTAATCCTGATTTCCTTACAGAACTTAATGAATTAAATAATTCTATATCAAAAGATGCTATTCTTAAGGATGGAACCGAAAGAGAAACATTCTTTTTACTTAAATATTTCTCCATTGCCTTCATTAGTGAGACTATATTTGAATAATCCGAAATTGAAAGGCTGGAAAGATTACATTCTTCATGTCCCGTTATCATCAATGATTTTGCAAGATTTAAAGCTATATCTATAGAATCTTTTTCCCTGTATGGTCTATATACGAAGGAAGCCTGACAAAACCTGCAACCATTCAAACAACCCCTTGCAACCTCGCAAGACAATCTATCCTGAACTGTTTGCACTAATGGAAGGATATTTTGTAATGGATATTTTACTTTATTAAGATCTTTAATTATCTGCCTTTTAACTTCTATCCCGCTAAAATCAGGTATTTTTATTTCATCCTTAAGATATTTTATAAATTTTAAAGTCAGATTATCATCAGATTGCCTATCGATTATCTTGTTTTTAGGTTTATCGATAAAATTTTGATAATAATTTTTGATTTTCTCGTGAAAAGAAAAAACTCCATCAATATGAAGCAGGCTTTTTATTCTTTGGTCTCTTGATAGATTGTTTTTTTTATTCTTATTATCTAATTCCAAAATTTCGATTATTTTTTCTTCACCTTCACCTAAAAAGAAAAGATCTATGAAAGGGCTTAAAGGTATTGGATTAAAAACAGAAACACCTCCAACAATAACTATTGGATCCTCTTCTGCTCTATTTAATACAAAAGGGTTTAATTGAGCCAGTTTGAATAGAAATAGGATATTTGTATAATCCAACTCTGTTTGTAAGGTAAAGGCCCAAAGATCAAAATTTTTTATAGGAGTCCAACTTTCTAGAGATAACAGCGGTAAATTTTTCAATAGCAGAAGTTCAACTAAATCTTTATCTGGTAAAAAAACCCTCTCACATACAAAATTATCTTTTTTATTTATAAAATCATAAAAATATTTCAATGTGAGATTTGACATAGCTATTTCATATAAATCAGGGTAGGTTATTGCTACTTTATACAATAAACTATCTTGATTCGATTTATTCTTGTGATAAGAATATGGTTCAATCCCGATATATCTAGCAGGTTTTAAAACTTTTTTGATTAAAGACTCAAATTCATTGCAATATAAAGGATTTTTAAAATAATTTTGATTAAAAAAAATATCTGGTATTAATTTATTCATTTATGATATTGAAAATCTCTTCATAGAAATATTTAATAAAATCATATATGCAAAAATAGATGTAATAAGACTTGAACCACCTGATGAGATAAAAGGAAGGGGAACTCCTGTAATCGGCATCAAACCAATGGTCATCCCAATATTTAAAATTGTCTGATTAAAAAAATAGCCAAAAATACCAGCAAGAACAATTTTAGAATAATATGAGTTTGTTTTTTTTATAAGAGAAAGAATCTTGTAAAAGATGATCCCCCACATTACAAGTATAGCAAAGGACAATAGAAATCCTCCCTCTTCGCCAATTGTTGAAAAGATAAAGTCGGTACTTCTTTCTGGCAAAAATCCAAATTGACTTTGTGTCCCCTTAAAAAGACCTTTCCCTGTTAATCCTCCGGCTCCTATAGCAATTTTACTTTGAATAATATTGTAACCCGACCCAAGTTTATCCAATTCTGGATTTAAAAATACCAATAGCCTTTTTTTCTGGTAATCTTGTAGAATTTTATCTGCTATTATACTTAAAATTAATGAAAAACCTATTCCTAAAAAAATAATTGAAATCCTGAATAGTAGCTTAGATTCATAATTTATAGAAACAATAAGGCTTATTAGACCTGTTATTATAATCAAGAGACTGATAAGCAAAAAATATTTATTAGAAAAAATTATATTTTTAATAAAAACAGAAACATCTATAATCTTTAAATATACTCTTATTAATGGAAGTGAAAAAATAAAAACTCCCATAATAAGAAGCAAAATCAACATTTCTGAGTTTAAATCAGCGATAAAACCTATTGTAATAAATATAAGAATAAATATGAAAGCTGACCCAAAATCTGGTTGTTTCAAAATCAACAAAACTGGTATTGCGGTTATTAATAAGGTGATAAAAAAGAATTTCAATGATTTTCTATATTTTTCATCATTCTGATATAGTGAAATAACTTTTGCTAGAAATAAGATATAAAAAATTTTCATAAATTCTGAAGGTTGAATCCCAAATGGACCAAACCTTATCCAGCTTTTTGATCCTCTTACCCTTGTTCCAATTATCAATGTAGCTATAAGCAATAAAATTCCAAAAAGGTATATAAATTCTGATAGATCACTTATTTTTTTTAAATCTAAAAAAAGTAAAAATATTCCAAATAATAAACCTATGCTACCATAAATAATCTGATTTAAATATCTATTTTTCAGCAGTGGTATATTTTTTGTACCCGAGTAAATAAATAAAACAGAAATTATCAAGAATAGAGCTAAAATTATAATTAGAGTAAAATCAAGATATGAAATTTTTATTTTTTTTTCATTGATCATTTAAACTAAAATCCTCTTTCTATTCCTCATAATTTTTTGATAAACCTTTTCAGTCGCATTTACCATCGACCCTATTCTGCCAAGTCTACTACTTATCATGTGTTGTCAAATCTTATACCCATGACTTTTGAATGTTCGATACAAGTGCTTTCCTATTCCTCATCATGTGTTGATAACCCCCTGGATAAAAGTTTAAGATATTTTTTATACCAGGCTTTTTGTATATCTATTTTGGCTTGCTCCATGCTTTTATTCCCATAATACATATCAAACAAAATAGAAGCTATTGGGGCTGCTATGGATGCTCCATAACCAGAATTTTCCACCATAACCGTTATTACAAGCTCAGGGTTTTCATATGGACCAAATGCGGTAAACCATGAATGGGGTAAACCCATATTTTGGGCAGTACCTGTTTTCCCTGCAATTTCAATTTCATATGTGGTTCCACCATATCTGGCTGTTCCTTCATCTACTACTTTTTTCATTGCCTGTTTTATAAACTTCCAGATCCAATTTTCAATATTTGATTTTTGATTGATCCTGGATTTATAGCTATGAATTACCTTATTACTATTTAAATCAATAATTTCATTGACTACATGTGGTACATAGTTAAAACCTTCATTTGCTATCATAACTGTTGCTAGATTCATTTGAAGTGGGGTTACCAATAAAAAGCCCTGCCCAATTGCGATATTTAAAGTATCTCCATCAAACCATGGTTCTGAGTATTTGTCAATTTTCCATTGTGCCGAAGGAATAAATCCATTCGATTCCCCCGGAAGATCTATTCCACTAGCTTTACCAAAACCAAATATTCTTGCATATTGGTTTATGGTTGTAATTGAAGTCTTAAGAGCTAGATTGTAAAAATAGATGTTGCAAGAATCTCTTATTGCCTCTTCTAAATCTAATAAACCATGATTGCCTAAACATTTAAACACTCTATCTCCTAATTTAAAAATATGATTACATAAAAATTTTGTATTTGTATCTATAGCCTTTGAATCCAGACCGAGTGAAGCCATAAATATTTTAAAAGTAGATGCTGGTGGATATTCTGCACTAATTGGTCTAAAGAGAAAAGGATTTTCAGGATCATTATTTATTTGATTGAACTGCTCAAGCGACATCCCTTTTATAAATAGATTAGGATCTATTGAAGGTGAAGAAACAAGGACTAAAATCTCACCTGTTTTCGCATTGGATACGACAATGCTTCCTCTGTAACCCTGGAGTAAATTGAAGGCAGCCTCTTGAAGCCTTGCATCAATTGCCAGTTTAAGAGAAAAACCATGTTCTGGTTCTTTCAAGACATCTGAATTAATTATTTCACCTAAAGCATTTGTCTTTATTGCCTTTTTACCTTTTTCTCCTTTCAAATATTCATCATAAAATTTTTCAAGTCCTAATTTACCTATTAAGTCATTTCTGGTATATCCTTTTTTTGAGAGAAACATAAGTTCTTTTTGATCTATAGATCCAAGATAACCTATGAGATGAAACATCTTCTGATCAAAAGGATAGTATCTATAATAACCATCTTCCCATCTAATATCAGGGTATTTAAATGAATTTTCTAACAATCTTGACAATACTTTTTCATCAAAAATCTGATTGATAAATATCTTGTCTCCGATTGGAGTTTTTTGATATTTTTCTTTAATAGAATTAATATCAATCGGAATTATTTCGTTTAAGAAATCGATTTGCTGTTGAACACTTAAAAAATCCTTTTTATTCTTAATTAAATATATTTTCCATAGGGGTTTATTAATGGCTAGAGTTATTTCATTTCTGTCTATAATAAGACCTCTAAGTGGCTCAATGGACTCGTACATTTCCAGATTTTTTAAAGAACTTAAGATATAGTTATAATTTGAAATTACCTGAAGATTAAATAATTTTAAAGTGAAAAAAGATAATACCAAAATTGATAAAATAATAAGGAAATTTATCTTATTTTTCATACATTCTTTTTGACAATAGTTCTATAACCGGAGGAATAGATAGTATCATATATATAAAAGGGAAGATTAGTATAGTATAAAGGATATGAATACCATAAGACAACAAAGTATGGGTATATAAAATAAATATTTCTTTAAAAATATATCCAAATAGATAATAAACAAAAAGCTTGACAAATAAGGCTAATAGAGTCAACAATAGATAAAAAGGAAGATTTTTTAGCAATAGTAATGATTTAAATCTATATAGTAAAGCGACTATTAAACAAAAAGCCAAAGCATTTAAACCCGCAAGGTTTCCAGAAAACACATCAATAATAAAACCACTAATAAAAGAATAAATTAAAATTTCATATTCATCACCCAACTGAAAAAGGATAATTATCGAAATCAAAATTAGATCAGGCATAACATTCTTTATCGATATAATTCGATTTGATATTGAAGATAATTGAATAAACAGCAAAAAAGAACCTATAAAAAGAAAGAACATTATCCTTTTAATTAACATTATCTAACCTTTAAAAATTACTGTCTTCAATTGATACATAGTCAATAATTACAAATACATAAGATATTTTTGAAAGGTTTAGGATCGGTTTTAGCCTTACCTTCTGATAGATTGAAAAATTTTGTTTTTGTATATCAACGACTCTACCAATAAGAAATCCTGGAGGAAATACACCTCCATATCCAGTAGTTAAAAATAGATCATTGAAATATATGTCTGCCTCATTCGGGAAATAACTAACCTCTAAAAGATTACTTTCTGGAGCATCACCTTTTGCAATACCACTGTAATTTGTATAAATTTCTTTAACAGATATTAATGAACGAGAATCAAATATAGTCATCACTTTTGAATAAAAAAAACTGGTTTCAATAATTTTACCAACGACTAATTTTTCACCATCTAAAGTGGTATATACCGCATCCCCTTTATTAATACCACTATTAGAGCCTTTGTTTATGGTTATAACAGAATAAAGATTTGATGGATCTTTAAAAACAATTTCAGCAACAACAGTTTTAAACTCAGAAACCTTTTGTAAATTTAATATTTTTCTCAGTTCTATATTTTCCCTTTCCATAAGATTAGCTTTGAACTGGGCGTCTTTTAAAGCCATTATTTCATTTTTAAGTATTTTGTTTTCATCCTTTAATCTTTTTATTTCACTTACAGAAGAAAATATCTGAATAATATTTTCAAACACAAAATTATATGCTTTTAAAAATGGATAGGCTATAGCTCCAAATATTATTTTTGGAGTAAGAACAAAACTTGAGGTTGTAAAAAACATACTCAGAATAGAAATAACTATAAACACAATGAATGTTATAGTAAATTTGTTTTTAATTAGATATTGATTCATCTTTATTCAACAAAATTTATATATTAAATTGTTTTATAAATTTTATTCTTGTCCAGAGCATCTAAAAATTTAGCAGTTCCCATAACAACAGCAGTTAGTGGGTTTTCTGCCAAGAATACAGGAACCTTAGTTTCTTCTGATACTAGCTTGTCTAATCCTCTAAGAAGAGAACCACCCCCTGCTAAAACTATCCCTCTATCTACAATATCTCCTGCAAGTTCAGGAGGAGTTTGGTCTAAAGTCTTTTTAATTTCTTCTATTATCTGATTCAAAGGTTCTTTTATAGCTTCTCTAATTTGATCGGAATCTATTATAAGTGTTTGAGGTAAACCTTTAATTGCATCTCTTCCCTTGATCTCGTATGTTAGTTTTTCATCGCCACGGAATGCAGATCCTACTTTAATCTTTATGTCTTCCGCGGTGTTTTCTCCTACTACCAGATTATGTTTTTTCTTTAAATAGTTGATTATAGCCTCATCAAATTCATCACCTGCAACTCTTATAGCATTTGTAACTACCATGCCTCCCAATGATATAACAGAAATTTCAGTTGTACCACCACCAATATCGACAATCATATGACCCGCTGGTTCGTCTATGGGTATGTTTGAACCTATTGCAGCTGCCAATGATTCTGGTATAAGATGTGTATCCCTTGCCCCAGCTTGTTCAATGGATTCTCTAACTGCTTTTTTTTCTACTTCGGTTATACATGTTGGAATACCTACCACTACTCTAGGCTTTACAAGAGTTGATCTACCGATAGCCTTACGGATGAAATCTTTTATCATTTTATTTACAACATCAAAATCCGCAATAACACCATCTCGCATAGGCTTAATAGCTCGTATAGCTTTTGGAGTTCTTCCAAGCATCTGTTTTGCTTCGTTTCCAATAGCCATTATATGATTTGTGCCTGTTTCAATAGCCACTACTGTCGGTTCATTTACGACAATGCCTCTACCTTTTACATATATTAAGGTATTTACCGTTCCAAGATCGATCCCTACGTCACATGAAAAAAGATCAACCATACCCATTTGTGACTCCTTTATTTTAACGCATTAAGCAATTTTCTTGCTAATTCATTATTACTATTTATTAATAATGCTTTTGTAAGATAATTAGTTGCTGTTTTTAAATCATGCAATTGACTATAACAATAACCTAAAAAATAGTAACTATTATCTGAGTTCGGATAAATATCAACACATAGTAAAAAATATTCAATTGCTTTTTTATATTGTTCAATTTCGCAATAAATTTTTCCTAAAAGGAAAAGAGTTTCCTTTTTTATATCTAAATCATTCGTATTTTTCTCTATTGTTTTTAAGTATTGCAGGGCTTCATCTATTTTTTGTAAATTTTTAAGGGTTAATGAATAATAGTAAAGGAATCGATAGTCATTTTCAAAGGTATTGAGGATCTTTTGCATTGTCTTATATGCTATATCGTACTTTTGAACTTCAACATACATTATGCTTAATTTATAAAGAAAATCTGCTTCTGATATCAAAGACCTGGAAGTATTTACTATCTTTAAATATTTTTCAAAAAATTTAATTGCATATGGATAATATGGTTTTCCAAGTTTATAATAATTATCCCCCATATAAAAATTTATATCAGAAGGTATTCTTTCATATTCACTATAAAAAGCCGCACTTCTAAAATATAAAAGAGATGTTAGGTAATCACTTTGATAATAATAAATAATTCCAGCCTTATAAAAATACCACCAATTTATATTTACCCCTTTAGCAATATGATTCAAAAGTAATTTCAATGCTTTATCATATTCTTTGTGTTCGATCAATTTATCTATATATGAATGAGAAAGACCCTTATTTATTGAAAATATCTTTTTATTAAAAAGAAAAAAATAAAAAACAGATAAAATAAATATTAAAAGTATTATAATAAATATTACATTTGATTTTCTTTTTTTATTATGTTGATAAGATGTATAATACATTTATATAACCTTAAATATTAAAGGACATGCAAATAGTAAAAATACAAATAAAAATGTCAATAAAGAATGATTGAAAATAATTACTTCAAAACAAGATTAATTAAATTATAATCATGCTTTAGTAGATCAAGTAAAGCCGAGTAAACGAGTGTTGTCTTAGACAGATCGGTACTTTCTCTATCAATATCGACATTGTTCCCATCATTTCTCATCGAAGAGGCATAATCAAGAACTCTTTTAGGATTTACCTCATCCCAGTTAACAGGAACTTTAAAAGGTATATGCCTTTCATCTGTGACTATTGCCTCTAAAGACTTATCATTTTCAACTTCAAAAGCTCTTTTTAGTTGAGCTTCAAATGTGACACTACTTCTTTTAAATCCAGGAGTATCTGCATTTGCAATATTATTAGCAATTACCTCATATCTAAAATTATTTGCATTAATCCCTTTTTTTAACAATTTATATGTTCTTTCAGAAAATTTGTTTATGCTAAAATTATCCATAAATACCCTCTTACTAATTGTTTTCGGATTTTAATTAAAAACTAAAGTAAAGTAAAGAATAGAAATTCGATAATTAAATAAGGGGGGAAATAAATGAATAATAAAGCTGTTTTTCTTTTTACAATATTATTCATTATCTTTTACTTAATTACACCAATATTTTCTGTGAAATGCATTGCATACGACTTAGATGATTTTATAAACGATATACTATCTTTATATAAAAATGATCTGACAAATTCTCAAAAAGAAACCCTGAACAACAAGATTTCTATGTTTATTAATCTAGTAATTTTAGATAAAAATAGATTTTTTGAATTAGCACAAAAAATTTACGAACTTGATAATGAAAAACAATTGAAGATTTATAAAATATTAAGAAAATATCTCGATATAGAAAAATTAAAATTGCTATTCCCATCAAATTTAATAAACAATTTTCTAGACGCAAATTCAGAGATAAATGATAAATCAGGCTCCTTAGTAGAAATCAATGAAATTTATGAAAATGAAAATAATAAAAATAAAACAGAGACAAATAAAAATAATGAAGAGAACAAAGATAATAAGACCAATGCAAATAATGAAGAAAACAAAAACAATAACAATTTAAATACCAATACAAATAATAAAGAGAATAAAGATAATAATAGCACCAATGCAAATAATGAAAGCAGTACCAATAAAGATAATCAAATAAATAAAAGTGAAAACAAGAAAAGCGATAACGATGAAAACAAAGAAAACAAAGACAAAAAGGATAGCCAAAAGGAAGATGAAAGTATAGAAGGAATTAAGATCCCTCACTATCCCGAAATATATAAACAATATTCTGAAAATGAGCTTGAAAGTATTTTTAAGGATGCCGTCAAATCCTATTATAATGGGGAAACTGATAAATCATTTACTCAGTTCTGGATTTGCATAGTAAATAATTACAATAAAGACAGTTCCTCTTATTATCTAGGACTAATATACGAGAAGAACAAAGATTATGATTCGGCTATTACCTTTTACAAAAATAGTATTGATTTATATCTTTCAAAGCCATCCATTGACTACAAATTCATAAGTTATATATATAAAAGAATTGGAATTTCATACAATCAAAAAAGATTATTTGAACAAGCGATTTTATATTTATTAAAAGCCATTGAATATTACCCACTTGACGGAGAGTCATATTTCCAAATTGGTTATTCATATTATAACTTACAGAATTTTGAAAAATCCAGGCAATACTTTCAAAAGGCTTATCAACTTGGATATCAAAAGGCTTTGGAATATTTACAGAAACTAGGGGTTTAAATTTTTAATTTCTTCTTCTAATTTTAATTCATTTAATATATTTAATCTTTTTATGCTCTCTTGATAAACAGGAAATTTCTTTGTGTTCATAATCTTTTGATCTGTTTCCCAATTTAAGGATGTATTAAAATATGTCTGCTTCGAGATTAAATATTTATACAATGAATAACTTCCATGATGTGTCTGCCTTTCATCTGATTTAAAATCCGAACCAACTAAAAATAGCTTAATTTCTCTATCTTTTGTTAATTCTTTAAACCCTTTATATAATGTTGGTAAAGTTGCTCCATAAAAAGGGAACTTAATCAGTTTATCGAGATCGATAAAGTTTTTTTCTTCTTCTGTCAAAAGATTAATCAAAATAGGTTCTACCTTCAGATTTTTTGTGATTGAAGGATGTATAATTGCTGAACATATTAACGGAATATTAAAATCTTCTATATTATAAAATCCAAATATACCAGCATCGAAGATAGTCTGATAATCTATATTAATCTTATATTGTTTTAATAGATTTACAGAAGAAGTGATAGAAATAGAGATAAAGTAGCTATTTATCGTTGAAATCTGTTTTAAATTTAGCCTGGTCAAAAATATTTCGGTAGAAAAAGATGCTCCCCAAAAAATAATTCCTTTTTTTCCACTTAAATAGAATCCTTCTTTTTTATTATTATTAAGCCAATTTTTCTCTTTATAAATTTTTAAGTTTTTCTTTATATTTCTTTCCCATTGTTTAGAAAAATACTTCTCGGTTATTAATGATTTTGAATAACTTTGAACTACAGAATTTATAATTTCAACAATCTGTCTGGATTTTTTAATCTCCTTTTCGGAATTTATAGATAAACTTTCAAAGTGAAATTTAAATTTATTAAAATCCTGTAAATCTTTGATATTATTAGACAAAAATAAATAAATCAAGTCCTTCAATAAATTTAAATTAACAGAAATAATAATCCTGTTATTAATTAATTCATCCTTAAGATATCTTAAAAGGAATAAATATTTTTCATCTTCATCTAATTTATAAATAAAAACTTTTTTTAAATTCTGGCTTGAATAGTCAATTATAAAAAGGCTGGATAAAAAGGAATAAAAGGATGTATAAATTAAAAAAATATCTTCGTTTTTTAAATCTTTTTTATTATTAGAATAATAGAAAAATGATAGGCCAAACCCACTTTCTAATATTAGAATCTTATCTTTAGTTTGAATATCAAGTTTTTTAAATTTTTCACATGGCTGATATTTTGAATATAAATATCTACCATTTATTTTAAAATTTGGATTACCATCTTTTGCTATTTCGAAATATCCGTAAAACTCATTATAAATCTTTTCTTTTAATAATGATTCCTTTAATGATGAGTCAGAAAAGAAAAATTCTATATTTTTGGAAAAAATGTCCTTTATCTGCTGATAATCCATTTAACTTATAGATCTTTTGTCTTTTTATAATTTACTGCACTTTCAATAAATTTAGCAAAGATTGGATGAGAATTAAATGGTTTTGATTTGAATTCTGGGTGAAATTGCACACCAACTCCAAATGGATGTTCTTTATATTCTACTATTTCAACAAGATTTTTAGCAGGATTAATTCCTGAAATAATTAAACCTGCTTGAACGAATTTATCAAAATATTCATTATTAAATTCATATCTATGCCTATGTCTTTCATTAACCACAGATTGATTATATATCTTTTGCGCTAATGTCCCCTCTTTTATCCTGCATTCATAGGCACCAAGTCGCATTGTTCCACCTTTTTTATCAATATTAAATTGATCTTCCATAAGATGGATTACTGGATTATCTGTTTTGGCAAATTCACTGGAATTCGCATCCTTTATTTTAAGCACATTTCTAGCATATTCAATTACCATGCATTGCATCCCAAGGCAAATACCGAAAAATGGGATCTTTCTCTCTCTGGCATTTTGAATAATTGCTATTTTACCTTCAATTCCCCTATTACCAAAACCTCCAGGAACCAAAATGCCATCAACCTCTTTAATCAATTTCGATAAATACTCAGGATTTTTTTCAATATCTTCCGAATCTACTTTTAAAATATTTAGTTCTACATTATTTGCAATAGCTGCATGTTTTAAAGACTCATAAACCGATTTATATGCATCCTGAAGCTTGATATATTTCCCAACAACTGCGATATTTATCTTTTTCTTTTTGTTATCTATTATATTTATTATATTTTCCCATTTTGTTAAATCGGGATCACATGATTTAATTCCAAGTTTATCTGCTAACTTTTTACCTAAGCCTTGCTTTGTATATATCAAAGGCAATCTATATACGGAATCCACATCGGGTGCTTCGAATATATCATCTTCAGATATTGAACAAAACATTGCTATCTTTTTTCTCATATCTTTTGAAAGTAATCCTGAAATCCTTGTCATTATGATATCTGGAACTATTCCAATCTGCCTCAAAACACCAACGCTGTGTTGGGTTGGTTTTGTTTTATATTCACCCGCTACCTCGATTTTTGGAATTAGAGTAAGATGGATGAAAATCATATTGTTTTTATTGTTTAACCTAAATTCTCTTGCTGCTTCTAAAAAAGGGACAGATTCGATGTCTCCAACAGTCCCACCTATTTCGATAATTTGAATGTCTGGCTTCACTATTTCTGTTAAATTTTTTATTTGTTTTTGTATCTCAGATGTAATATGAGGGATTACCTGAACAGTTTTACCAAGATAATCTCCTTTCCTTTCTCTTTCAATTACATTTAAATAAACTTTACCTGTGGTAATTGAATTTAATCTAGATAACTCTGAGTTTGTAAATCTGGCATAATTACCAAGATCTAAATCTGTTTCAGCACCATCATCTGTTACATAGACTTCACCATGTTGGTAAGGTGACATAGTCCCGGCATCGACATTTAAATAAGGGTCAATTTTCTGCATCGCGACTTTATAACCCATAGCTTCCATTATAGCACCGATAGATGAAGCCGCAATTCCTTTACCTAATGAAGAACAAACGCCACCAGTTATAAAAATATATTTTGTCATGCTCTACCCTTTATTCTATTTTCATTATTAAATTCAATTAAATTTGCAAATTCTATCAATGAACTAAAAATTGCAGTTTTCCCATTTTCTTCAAGTATTTCAATTTCAGTAAGATCTTTATAAACAGTTGGATCTTTGTATAAATAGTCATCTCGATGTATTATTATTGGGAAAATACCGCTTGCCTGAGCAAATAGAATATCTGTTAATCTATCTCCTATATAAAATGATTTTGTATTATCTATTTGAAAATAGCTATTAAGTCGAGTATAAAGACCTTTTAATGGCTTTCTACAAATACAATTATAAGATGCAACATGTGTGCAATATAAAAAACCATCAAAAGAAAAACTATATTTTTTATGTAATTGGAAGTTTAAATTTATATAGTTACTTATTAAAACTTTTTCTTCAAAATTTCCTCTAGAAATCCCAGATTGATTTGATATTATAAAGAGATTGTATCCAAGATTTTTAAACTTTAAACATGATGGGATTATATCATCAAAGAAATATTCGATACTAAATGCTGGATTGTATACCTGATCTTGCATTATAGTATCGTCTTTATCAAAAATAATTGCTTTTAACTTTTGCATAGCAATATATATCATGAAATTTAAAAATGTGAATAAAATTCAAGAAGTCTCTTTTCGATTTTTCAGTGATTATTTATTTAACCTAAATTAAATCTTAATAAATATTAAAAGAAGAAATCTCATCTATCTTTTTTCTTTTCTTCCCTGAAGGATTCTCGTCTGGATAACCTACTGCAAGAAGAACAACTATTCTTTTATTTGATGGAATTTTTAGTAATTTTTTAATCTTTTTTTCATTAAAAATACCCATAATACATGTTGCTAAACCCAGTTCAGTAGCCTGAAGACAAAACTGCATGACACTACAACCAATATCAAAATTGGTAAAGCTTCTTCCTAAGGCAATCTGACCAATTGAAGACTCAAAATTTTTATGTTCCTCTACCACAACTATTATAGCAGAACAATCTTTAGCAAATTGATTAAATTTAACAGGACCCACACTTAAAAGTTCTACTACTTTATCTTTCAAATCATCATCATCAACGACAATATATTTCCATGGTTGAGAATTCGATGCTGATGGAGCCAACCTCGCCGATTCAAGACATTTTAATATTAAATCTCTTTCTATCTTCTTGCCTTTTACATATTTTCTACATGAAAATCTTTTTAATGCTAAATCCATAAAATTCATATTTTCACCCATTTAAGTTCTCTTACATATTTTAAATTTTACTCAAATAAGTTCTTTTCATAAATTTGCCCAAATTCATCGCTACCAATTTTATTAAATCCAATTTTTCTTAAATAATTTGCATGCAGATTATGCCCTGAATGTGTTCTCAAAATTGAAAATCCATTTTCTTTTAAAAAATTCAAATTTTCAATAAATAAAAATTTTGCGATCTTAAAATCTCTGTAATCAGGTATGACATAGTCAAGATGAATATAATGAAAATTATCTTTCTCTTCAATTATAAAGATTCCAGCAGGGACAAGATCTCTTAAGATAAAGTAATAATGAATATTTTGTAATTTTTTAAATTTTTGATCATCTTTATAGTCAAAGTAAGGAAAGAATTTATTTATATCTTTCTGGTAAAATAGGAAGAATCTATCAAGATATTTTGAATCTCCTGGAACTTCTAAAATAGAAAAATATATAGATGTTTTGCTCATTTTTATCAAATAATATATATTGACAAAACAGATAAAAAGGTTAAGAAAACCTACAGGTAATGAGTTTATTAAGAACCCATATATTGTAAATAAAAAACTACCTAAAAGGTTTAAAACTCTTAATTTAATTACCGAACTCATCATTAACGAGATTGCAACTATAAATGATGCACTATAACCTATTATTTCCCTGTAATCCATTTTTTATTTAATAGATTTTATTTTTATTACCGAATAAAAATATCAAATATTAGAAATATTAAAAGATTGTTATTTGATTTTTTCAATAATTAATAAATAATATAAAAAAGGCATAAAAGTGATAGAATTAAAAAAGAAAAGTAAAATTGTAAGGCTAATTCAACTTTTGTTTATCTTAATTATTACCACCTTACTTTTTTCTCAAATTGCTCCAAAAGCGATAAAATTTCCAGATAATGCTCAGGGAAATTTCTTTTTTAAGGTTTTTTTTGAAGAAGATAAAAATATCTATTCTTTTTATTGTGTAAATCTATTTGAAATTCCTTTTCAATTCAAATTATATATTTCAAATATAAAATACTTTGCCACTTCGACTTCTTTTCCTTATTATAATATTTCTAAGGCAAAAGAAGGGAAAAAATTCCTCTTTTCGATAGAATCTAAAAGTAATGTTGAACCAAAATTCTGGCTTCAAATTAACATAGGAGATCCGTTTTCCTCTTCAGCCGATAATTATATCTATACTCTTCCCTATCAACACAATTCAGAGTATTATGTCTATCAGGGATATAATTCTAATTTTACACATAAAGGACCCGCTTCCTATTCCCTTGATTTTTCAATGCCTATTGGGACCCCAATCTGTGCCGTTAGGGAAGGAATAGTTTACAATGTTGTAGATTCTCACAATAAAAGTGGTCTTGCGAGCTATTATTCAAAGTTTACGAATTTTATATCTATCTACCATCCTGATGGAACCTATGCAATTTATGCACATTTAAAATATAAAGGGAGTTTAGTTAAGATAGGTGAAAAGGTAAGAGTCGGGCAGATTATAGGTTATTCAGGAAATACTGGAAGAGCAAGTGGACCTCATCTTCATCTTCAGATAAATTTACCTATTTTCATGTTTCATAAAAGTATCCCGACCCCATTTTTAAACTCTGATGGCAATGGATATTACATAAAAGAAGGCAAATCCTACAAATCTTTTCATATAGAATTTCTATCCAATGAAGCATATTCTAACTTTTTAAGAAATATTTCCTCGCAAACAACTATCTTTTCTTTTATATATTATAAAAAACCCCACCACCGCCAACAGGTGGATGATGATTCTTCTTCAGGCTACCCTGAAGATTATGAAGAATTTGAGAATGTAGAATAAATTTAAATTTATAGCTTTTTTACTACAATAAACCTTTAGCTATCTTAACAACATTTAATGCCCCATCATATAAACCAATGCTCTTATTTTTAACTATATTGTTGCAAAACAACGGGATCAAATCATCATCTTCTATCATTAACGAAAGGGCTTGTAAAACCTGACCATCTTGCTGGCATTCAATAGTTCCATCTCCTATTTCAGATGATCTTATTGCACCCCATGCTTCATGCCCGCCAACTCGATGAATAAATAATTTTGGTATAGGATAATAACTCAATTCGCTTGGTTTTGTTATAAGAATATCAGAAAATCTCATTAAAATATTTGTATAGTAAACAGCATTGAAAATATCACTATCGTAAAATAATATTATTTCTGGTTTATCTAATTTATCGATTTCTTCTTCGAAAAAGCTTTTTGAATCAGTAAATTTTTCAAATTTTTTGTATTTTATATCAAGATTTGATAATAAAGTTTCAATCTCTTTTAATCTATTATAATGATCACCAAAATTTATAAAAAGCGTCATCTTATCTTCTTTTATCTTATTTATAGAATTTGTAACAATCTTTTTAATCAATTTTTGCTGAGCTCCTGCACCTCCAATAGAAATTAAGACTCTTTTGGGAAGTTTATTTTTGACTCTATTAATTCTTTTTTCGCAATCTTTTTCGATATTTTCAAGTATTTCAAAATCCACATAATGACCAACAAGAGCCAAATCTTCCTTTGGGATAGGATTAAGTATCTGATTCTTTTCACCCATTTCTCGCAAAATTCTATATCCAAAATAACTTGAAGGTCCCTGAATGCAATGTTTTGATCCTGGAGCAAGATGCAAAGCCATTGGCCAGTTGTCTACAACTGCGTTTACGACATTAGTAAATCCACTATGTATGGCCGTTTGAGCTGGCCATCCGTGTGAAGCTATAAAAGGAGTATCTTTTGGAAGTGAGCTTAAAACAGGTGTGAAAAGAGAAGTCATATTCAAATCATCAAGATTGTATGTCAATTTTTTAAAACCAATAGAATTTAAAGGTTCCCAATAAAGTTTGTCAAATAACTTATATTGTTGAGATAATCTTGAACCTAACGAATAAAGCGAGTTTAAATGCGAAATAATTTTACTTGCTGTTGAGCCTTTGATATTCATGAAATCCAACCAATATGGAGTAAAACCCAAAGCTCTGGCAGCCGATGCAAATGCTAATGAAAGTCTATAATGACCATATCCCATCCTTATCGTTCCTATGACAACTGCATTACTTAAATCAATACTTTTTAAATTATTAAGATCTTTTTCTTCATTTTTATTTACAAGAATATTTATTCCTAAAAGTTTAATTACTTCTGAATCTGATTTAGTGGACATTAAATCTATTTTCTCATTTATTACCTTGAATTTTTTTTCTAATTTTTTCTTCTTTTGAATAGATTTTTCAATTGTTTTTTCAGGAAATTTATTGTTAAATATGTTATTAACCATCTTTTTCTCCTATTTGTTATAAATAAACAACTTAAGTAATTATAAAAAAAGATGTAAAAATTTCAAGAAAAGATATGAAATAATTATAGTTAATAAGAAAATTTTGATTTTTAAATTTCATAGATTTTGTTTTTTGAAATATAAAATCTGGGGTGTAGGGACTCGAACCCCAAACACTCGGAACCAAAATCCGATGTTCTGCCACTTGAACTACACCCCAAACGACATAAAAAAAAATAACAACAATTATTAAAAAATCAAGTAGGTTTATGAAAAATATAATTAATTTCTTATCAATAGATAAGGTATTAAAAGATTATCAGGGAGGTATGAGTTTTTGGCAAATCTTAACTGTTCTACACCAAGATCATCTTCTCTATTTATGTATTTATATTTATTCTGTAAAAATTTTGCAGTAGCATTATTTATAAACTGACTAATCCCTATATAATCGGAATTGTATTTTTCAAAATGTATGGTTGCCATCTCTTCTGTCTGCTCACTAAATACCGAAAAACCGATAATATTTTCATCGATTTCTACTATCGTAAGACCAATACAAGTTTCTTTAAAATAATTACATGAATTTTTTAATACCTTTTCTTCCATTTTTATTAGATTAATTAGATTCGAATCGAACTTTGAACTCAATTCTTTTTGGTAAATCCATTTATCTGCTAATTCTATGCATTTCCTGAAAGACTCACAATTTAAATTTTTTTTATCCTGGTAAATTATTTTATAATCAGGATAATTCTTAATAAATTGAGAAATTAAGTTTCTTTTCCCATGAAGTTTTCTTCCACTTAATTGAGCTAGTTTTTCAGATGTATAGATATAGTTTGCATTATTTCTATCTTCTATCAATTTAAAATAATTTAAATATTGTTCGTTATTATCAAAATAATCTTTTTCGAAAAGACAAAAGTTTCCCTTAAATCCATTTTCAAGTTTATCGAATCCAAGTTTTTTATAAAATCCTTCAGATTCTTGAACAGAAATTAAACCAATCCAGGATATTTTTCTTTTTTCAAGATATTCTAGTATAAAATTAATTAACTTTTTACCAATTCCTTTATTCTTAAATTCTTTTTTAACTATTACATCCTGAATATATGCATCAGATACTACATCTGAAAGAACTCTAGCCATACCTATCAGATTTTTTTTATTGAAGGCTCCTACAAATAAAAAACTATTTTTTACAATATTTTTGACTTTGCCTGGGTTTTTATCATCTTCAATATTCCACCATCCAGCTTCTTTATATAGAGCAATTATTTTCTCTTTGTGGATATTTTTTATTTTTTTAATTTTGATCTTATCCAAAATAAAGCTCATAAAATCTATTTTTATAAGAATTTAAAGTTTGTCTTCAAAAAAGAGTTTCATTTTTCCCCTCAAAAACCTTACCGAGTAATTCATAGGCTTTTTGATTGGCTATTCTTCCCTTTGATGTTCTCTTCAAGTAACCCGTCTGTATTAAAAATGGTTCATAAAAATCTTCTATTGTTTTAGTGTCTTCACCGATAGAGACTGCCAAGGCATTCAAGCCTACAGGACCTCCATTATAATCCTCTATAAGAGTCTTTAATAATCTTATATCATTAGAATCTAATCCTTCTTCGGTTATTCTTAATTCATTCAGTGTTTCTTTTACGATAGCATCATCAATTTCTTTTTGATTTTTGAAGGTAACATAGTCACAAACTCTTTTAACCAGATGTATCGCTATTCTTGGTGTTCCTCTACTACATTTAGCAAGATGAATGCAAGCATCAGCACTTGCCTTGAAATTTAGTTTTTTAAATGTATTTTCTATAATTATTTTCAAAGATTCATCTGAATAGTAATCAAGTTTTAAAATCAAGCCAAATCTACTTCTTAAAGGTTTTGAAATATTTCCTGCAAGTGTAGTTGCACCTATAAGAGTGAATTGGGGAAGATTAATTCTTATACTTTTGGCTGTGGGGCCTTTACCAATAAGAACATCTATATGGTAATCTTCCATCGCCGGGAATAAAACCTCTTCCAAATTTATTTTTAATCTGTGAATCTCATCTATAAAGATAAAATCATTTTTTTTTATAGATGAAAGAATAGCTGCTAAATCACCTGTTTTCTCTATCGTTGGGGCAGAAATAATTTTAATATTCGAACCCATCTCGTTTGCTACAATTTGAGCTAAAGTGGTTTTACCTAATCCAGCAGGACCGTAGAAAAGAATATGGTCCAGTTGTTTATTTTGAGATTTTGCAGCAGAAATTGCGATTATTAGTTGCTTTTTAACATGATTTTGACCGATAAATGATTCCAATTTATCAGGTCTATCTATAATGTTTTGCCTTTCATTTAATTGATAAAATTTTTGCGGTTTTTCTTCATTAATCATCTTTTATTAAAAAAATTAATTTATAGTTTTCTTTTTTTTAAAAAATTACTTATATCTAGACAAATTGGATAAGATTAACTTAAAAGCCTCTTCAAATTCCAATCCATCTATATTGATATTGGATTTATTTTTTAAATTATCAATAGTATTTTCGATCTCCTTTCTTGAAAAACCTAAGCTTTGCAGACCTTCAATCAACTCAACGGCCTTTGAGCGATTTTTACTGATAATATCCGTAAGTTTCCCTGTTAACTCCAAAATAATTTTCTGCGCTTGTTTAGGACCAATACCTTTAACTTTGACAAAAAAACCTGAATCTTGATTTTCTATGGCATTTATAAAATCTTGGGGTGTTCCAAAATTGAAAATCTCTATTGCCTTCTTAGGCCCTATCCCTTCTACTTGAAGAAATTTCATAAAAAGATTTTTTTCATCGACAGTATAGAATCCAAACAAAGAGAGTTCATCTTCTCTAACATTCAGGTATTGATACAATTTAACATCTGTTCCAATCTGGTGATTTTTCAACTGGCTATAGGTATTTAATGAGATATTGCATAAATACCCTACTCCATTTACATCTATAACACATTTATTTATAGACAACTCTGCGATTTTACCATAAAGATAAGAATACATAAATTACCTTTAATTTTAATCTATTGGAAATTTATACCATATTTTTTAATTAAGTGAGTTATTCCACAGGCTATTGCATCGGCTGCATCATCGGATTTTGGGGAATATTCAAGGTTAAAAAATTGTTTAACCATTTTTTGAACCTGCTTTTTTGTAGCTCTGCCATACGATGTGACCGATAGTTTTATCTCCAAAGGTGTATATTGATAAACAGGTATTTTTCTTTTCTCACTAAAATAAATAATTATACCTCTAATTTCTGCCACATGCATGGCAGTGGTAATATTTCTGATAAAAAAAAGTTGCTCTATTGCTATTTCGTCTGGATTATATTTATCGCAGATAGATAAAAAAGAATCTGCTATTTCACTGATTCTTTTTTCAAAACTTTCAATCTCGGTGGTAATCGTTCCATAAACAACTATTTCTGCACTATTGTTTTTTAAATCGGCATCTATTATAGAAAAACCTAAAATTGCATAACCTGGATCAATGCTTAATATTCTCACTTCTAACCCGAAGTTTGTTCATATTTTTCGATTATGGAATCATCTATATCATAGTTTGCGTAAACATCGACGACATCCTCATTTTCATCAAGCACATCCAGCATCTTTAACATTCTAATAGCTTCATTCTCTTCCAATTTAATAATATTATCTGGAACCATTGTGGCTTCAACAGAAGAATATTCAATTTTTTTTGAATCAAGTAATTCTTTAATATTCTCTGTTTCATTTGGATCAATATAGATTTCCCAAACATCACCTTTTAAGGAATAATCATCCGCATTAATCTCTAAAGAAAGATTGGCTATTTGGTCCTCATTATATTTTGATAGTTCAATGGTTATGATACCTTTGTATTTAAACATCCAGTTAACACAACCATTTTCACCAAGGTTTCCACCATATTTAGATAAGGTGGCTCGAATGGCAGAAGCAGTTCGATTTTTATTATCGGTAAGAGTCTTGATCATTAAAGCAACCCCTGCCGGACCGTAACCCTCGTAAAATATCTCTTCGTAAGCCTGTCCTTGAATTTCGCCAGTACCTTTCTTTATCGCCTTATCTATATTATCCTTAGGCATATTTGCCGCTCTAGCTTTGGAAATTATAGCACGAAGCCTTGGATTCGAATTAATATCCCCTCCACCAATTCTCGCAGCAACTTCTATTTCTCTTATTAATTTGGTAAATAATTTACCTCTTTTCGCGTCATTTGCACCTTTTTTATGTTTGATGGTTGACCACTTATTATGACCTGACATTTTTCCTCCTAAAGCAATTAATATCAAAATATTATTTTTTTACAATAACTTATATAAGATTAATTTCAAATATTTTTGTACATTTTTGTAATACTTTTTAAAAATTGGGTAAAATCAAATTTATAGTTAACAAATAAAAATACGCAGATTCTATGATATCAATATTTTCTTTTAAGATAATAAAAATTCTTACCAATGCAAACCAAAGCAAGCCAATATAAAAAATTCAAAACAATGTAAACCAATATAAATATTGCGCTAAACATAGCTATTTGCATAGGTTTTTTCTTCTTTCTATTTTCTCTTTCTTTCTTTTTCCTGTCCCAACCTCTTCCCCGACCACCTCCCCGATGCAAGATTAAAGATTTATCTATATA